>CALROO020000005.1:0-143033 GCA_943369795.1 Rhizobium sp. Q54
AACCGCGCCGCTGTCCATGCCGTGACGCGCCGCCTGCTGGACGTGGCCGAACCCTATTACGACAGCGCCCGAGACGGCCTGCGCGGCCTGCCGTTCCGGTCGTCCATGGCCATCGCGGCGGCGCGCGGCGTCTATCGCGAGATCGGCCGAAAGGTCGCGCGCGGCGGACCGGGCGTCTGGAAACGACGCGTGTCGGTCGGCAAGGCGATGAAGCTGTGGCTGTTCGGTCGCGGCGCGCTCATCGCCGTGTGGACACAGGTGCTGTCGCGCGGAAAGTCTCCGCCCCCGCGTCCGGGGCTCTGGACAAAGATCTGAGCGCCTCGCGCCGCGCCTCCGGCAGCCGCCACCACGGGGTATTCGGGCTCAGATGATGCTCGTGATGCATGCCGAAATGAAAACAGGTCAGCAGAGATGCCAGCCACGGCATCGGGATCGTCCGGGCATGATGATGATCTGCGAAATCCGGCCCTGATGCCTCATGCCGGTGTGGCAGCCAGGTCCCGAACACGAACAGCTGCAAGGCACTCAGGATCGCGGGCAGACCCCAGAACAGCGCCACATTCAACGGATTGGCCCCGATGATGAACAGATAGATCGCCAGAACCGCCGAAACGATGGCGAACTCGCGCCAGCCGAAATAGCGGGTGAAGAAACGATAGAACCACGGCCCGAACCGCATCGGTTCTTCGGCATGGAAGTCGGGGTCTTCGGCGCTGCCCGGGTTGCGATGGTGCTGGTGATGACAGACGTTCAGCCGCCGATATGAAAAAGCCGCATAGGCTCCCACGCAGACCTGGCCGATCACTGCGTTCAGGCGTGGCCGTCCGGGTGCCAGCGAGCCGTGCATGGCGTCATGGGCCACGATGAACATGCCCGCCCCCAGCCAGCTCTGGGTCAGGATCAGCAGGGGTGCCACCGCCACGGCCGGCCAGCCTAGCTGCTGAAAGAACACGCCCCAGACATGCAGCGACAGCCATCCGCCAACGATGGCGACGGCGAGCGTGAGCCCGATCGTGGTCTGGCGGGCACGGGACAGGGGAGGAAGGGTCACGCCGCCGGATGGTCCTGAGACATCCGCTCGCCGCGCCGGGCCTTCAGGATGGCATTCAGCCGGTGCGGATTCGGCGCGAAGACGAAGCCGAACGACACCGCGCCCTCGCGCGTCTGGACCGCGTGATGCAGCTTGTGCGCCTGGACCAGCCGCCGCGCATAGCCGTTCCTGGGCATCCAGTGGAACGGCCACCGCTGATGCACCAGCCCGTCGTGCACGAAGGCATATACGACGCCGTATAGGGTCACCCCCAGGGCGATCGCCCGCACCCACCACAGACCCGTCAGCCAGGCGATGACGAACAGCCCGGTCCCGACCACGGCCCCGACCACGCCATACAGGTCATTGACCTCGAACGTCTTGTCGTGCGGCTCATGGTGATCGCGGTGCCATCCCCAGCCGAGCGGCCCATGCATGATGTAGCGATGCGTCCACCAGGCTACGCCCTCCATGGCGAAGAAGACGGCCAGCGTCAGAAGCGTGAACCAGACGGGGATCATGAAGGGACACTACGCCCGCTCGCGCCCGGTTCCAACCGTGACACGATGTTCCTACCATCCGCTCATCCCCGCGACCCGAAGGGCGGCGCGCAGCAGTCAAAGCGGGGACCCAGTGCTTTGGCCGGGACATGCTTGCGATTGCGCTGAGGCGTCGATCCCGGCCATGATGCGAACGAAAGTACTGGGTCCCCCGCTTTCGCGGGGATGAGCGGAGTTGATGAGCAAAACCCCCGACCCGATCCGCGACCGCAAGGACCAGCACCTCGACGTCGTGCTGTCGGGCGGAGGGCGGCATGCGCGCGATGCCGGCTTCGACATGATCCGGTTCGTGCACGAGGCCCTGCCGGACATCGACCATGGCAAGATCGATCTCGGCGTCGATTTCCTGGGGCGCCGACTGAAAGCCCCGCTGCTGATCTCGTCCATGACCGGCGGTCCGGCGCGGGCCGAGGCCATCAACACCCATCTGGCCGAGGCGGCCCAGCATCTGGGCATCGCCCTGGCCGTCGGGTCTCAACGCGGCGCGATCGAGACGGGCGGCGCGGGCGGCCTGACCCAGACCCTTCGCGACCGCGCCCCCGACACCCCGATCCTGGCCAATATCGGTGCGGCCCAACTGACCCGCGGCTTTGGGATCGACGAGGCCCGGCGCGCGGTGGACATGATCGGGGCCGACGCCCTGATCGTGCATCTGAACCCGCTTCAGGAGGCCTGCCAGCCCGAGGGCGACCGCGACTGGTGGGGCACAGGGGCCGCGCTGGAAGCCCTGATCCGCAGGCTGAATTTGCCGGTTGTGGTCAAGGAGACCGGCGCGGGCATTTCCGCCGCAACCGCCCGTCGCTTGGTCGAGATGGGGGCCGCCGCCATCGACGTCGCGGGGGCGGGCGGGGCGAACTGGGGCCTGATCGAGGGCGAGCGCGCCACCGATGCCGCCGACAAGACCCATGCCCTGGCCTTCGCCGACTGGGGCATTGCGACGCCGCGCGCCATTGAAAAGGTCCGCGCGGCCTGCCCCAAGGCCGTGATCATCGGCTCCGGCGGTATCCGCAACGGCGTGGATGCGGCCAAGGCGATCCGACTGGGGGCCGACATCGTGGGCCAGGCGGCGGGCGTGCTCGAAGCCGCGACCCATTCCACCGAAGCCGTCGTCGATCATTTCCAGATCGTGATCCGGCAACTGCGCACCGCCTGCTTCTGCACCGGCTCGGCCAGTCTTGCGGACCTCAGACGGGCAACCTTGCAGGCCGACCGCGGCTGACCTCAGGCCGTCGTGACGCGGCTGGATCGGGGCAGGTGGATGCCGCATTCGCGCTTGTCGCTGTCGGCCCAGCGCCCGGAACGGACGTCGGAGTCGTCCACCGGCGGACGGGTGCAGGGCCAGCAGCCGATCGAGGCATAGCCCTGATCCACCAGCGGATGAGCCGGCAGATCGCGTCGCGCGACATGGGCCGCGATATCCGCCGCGCTCCACGCCGCCAGCGGGTTCAGCCGCAGGGTGCCGTCGATGACCTCGGCCAGAGGCAGGCTTTCGCGGTCGCCCCGGTGATGGCGTTTGCGACCGGTGATCAGGACATCGAATCCGGCGGAAGCGCGGGACAGGGGCGCGACCTTCCTCAGGTCGCAGCAGGCGTCGGGGTCGCTGCGCCACAGGTTGTCCTTGGGGTCACGCGCGGCGCGGGCCTCGGCATCCGGCAGGATGAGCCGCACATCGGTCAGACCCAGATGCGCGCTCAGCGCCTTGCGATAGGACAGGGTCTGCAGGAAATGCTGCCCCGTATCCAAAAACAGCACCGGCAGGGCCGGATCGACGCGCGAAACGATGTCCAGCATCACCGACGCCTCAGCCCCGAAGGACGACAGGGCCGCGACCTTCAGGCCCCAGGCCGGGGTCATGACAGAGCGGATCAAAGTCGGCGGATCGGCCTCGGCATAGCGGGCGTTCAGGATCGCCGCGATCTGTTCCAGCGTCGGTCGGGGGGTGGTTCCGCGACGGTTCCAGGCGGGCGTTCCCCCGCGCTCCGCCGCCTGCATCGGCACGCCGAACGCCTCCAGCATCCGGGTCCAGGCCTCGCGATCGGCCTCGGCCGCAAGCTCGACGGCGTCGAACCCGGACCGCGCCAGATGCCGCGCCTGATCGGGCAGCACGGCCCCCGCGGCGATCAGCTGGCCGTCATAGCCGCCGGCGCGCAGGGCCGAGGCCAGCGAAAACCCCCGCCCGTCGCGAAACGTGCCAAACACCAGCACCAGGGCGGCTTCGCCCTTGGCGGCATCGCGCACCTCGGCCAGCGGCGTCGCCACATCCAGCCTGAGTCCGCGCGCCAAGGGCGGGGTTTCCAGCAATCGCAGCGACAGGTTCGACATGCTGTGACTGTCCACCGGCATCGAGACGCTCGCAAACCAGAAGGCTTGGGCCCCGGCATTAGGATTTCTGAGGTCGATCACCGGGCGGTCGAGCCCTGCGATCTTGCGAACCTCTGGCCGGGAGCGCATCTGTCGCTCATGTTCATCCAGACCGAACCCACGCCCAATCCGAACGTCCTGAAGTTTCTTCCGGGACGCGATGTCTCGCCTGCGGGCGCGCACGAGTTCCGCACCATCGACGAGGCCAGCCGCTCGCCCCTGGCCGAGGCCCTGTTCCAGCTGGAGGACGTGGCCGGGGTGTTCTTCGGCGCGGACTATGTCTCTGTGACCAAGGCCCCGCACGGGCTGGACTGGTCCGAGATGCGACCGGGCATCCTGTCCACCATCATGGATCACTACACGTCCGGCGCGGCCCTGATCCGTGACGGCGGCGGCGACAGTGGCCACGCCTCGGCGGCCGAGGGGGACAGCGAGATCGTCGCCGAGATCAAACAGCTGCTGGATACCCGCGTCCGGCCTGCGGTAGCCCAGGATGGCGGCGACATCCTGTTCGATGCCTTCGACGAGGAGACGGGGGTGCTGTCCCTGCGGATGCGCGGGGCCTGCGCGGGCTGTCCGTCATCGGCCATGACGCTGAAGGCCGGGGTCGAACAGATGATGCGCCACTATGTGCCGGAAGTGACGCGGGTCGAACAAACAGTATAGGTCAGGCCGCCCCGGCCATGAAGTCATACACGTCCGCCGCGCGGGTGACGGTGATGGCGATGCGGTCGTCGCGGATCTCGATCTCGCCGCGCGCGACCGGATGATTGTTGGCCAGGATCCAGACCTCGTCATGCTCCGACGCATCCAGCGGAATGACCGCGCCCCGCCCCATCCGCAGCAGTTGCGACATGGGCAGCACCGATCGACCCAGAACCACCGAGATTTCGACATCGACGGCTTGAATCTGGCTCATGGAGAACTCGGCTACTGGGTCGTCTGAAAGATGATCTTGCATGCTTGCCCCGCGCCCTACAGTGAGACCGTCATGCTTTCCGACCCGTTAAGCGCCGCCGTTTCCCGGCTGAAACGCACCGACGAGCGCGCGGTCGAGTGGGTCGTGTCCGATGGTCTGGTCGATTACGAACCGGCCGTCGCCGAAATGGAGGCGCGGGTCGCGGCCATCGCGGCGGGCGAGGCGGCGGAGCGCATCTGGCTGCTGGAACATCCGCCGCTTTACACCGCCGGGGTCTCGTCGAAAGAGGCGGACCTGCTGGATGCGGGTCGGTTCCCCGTCCACCGGTCGGGACGAGGCGGGCAGTTCACCTATCACGGGCCGGGCCAGCGGGTGGCCTATGTAATGCTGGACCTGAACGCGCGCGGCAGGGACGTGCGGGGTCTGGTGCGCGGGCTGGAAGACTGGATCGTCGGGGCGCTGGATGTGTTCGGCGTGCAGGCGGGCACGCGCGAGGGCCGGGTCGGGGTCTGGGTCGAGCGCAAGGGGCCGGGCTGGTCGCGCGAGGACAAGATCGCCGCCATCGGCGTCAAGGTCCGCAAATGGGTCAGTTTTCACGGCATAAGCCTGAACGTCGAACCGGACCTGGATCATTTCGGCGGCATCGTGCCCTGCGGCATCGCCGAACACGGCGTCACCAGCCTGGTCGATCTGGGCGTCCTGGCTACGATGGACGAGGCCGATGCGGCGCTGAAATCCAGTTTCGAACGGGTGTTCGGCGCGACAATCTGTACGAATCCGGACACATAGGCTTAACGGACGACCGGTTAGTGTCGTCCCTGTCAGAGACCGCCCGGAAATACCCAGCCTGAAATGACGTCTGTTCCGCTTGCCCGCTCGCCTGATGAAGACCGCATCCTGTCGCGGTTCATGGACGTGTCGGACGAGCGGCCGACGGTCGATCTGGCGACCTTCTTCGATGTATCGCTTGACCTGCTGTGCATCCGAGATCTGGACGGCACGGTCGTCAAGGTGAGCCGGTCCTGGGCGACGACACTGGGCTATCAGCCGGGGGAAATCGAAGGGCGCAGCCTGATGTGGCTGATCCATCCCGAGGACATGCCGGGCACCTTGGGCAGCATCGTCGAGGTCGAGACCCGCCTGCCCGGCGCGCCGGTCCTGGGGCACGTCAATCGCTATCGGCACAAGGATGGTGTGTACCGGACCGTGGAATGGCGGGCCCAGCGGTTCGGCGACCGCATCTATGCCGTGGCGCGCGACGTCACCGAACGGGTCGCCGGCGAAAAGGCCCTGGTCGAGGCCAAGGCCGCCGCCGAGGCCGCCAACCGCGCCAAATCCGACTTCCTGGCCAATATGAGCCACGAGATTCGCACGCCGCTGAACGGGGTCATCGGCATCGTCGACGCCCTGTCGCGCACGACGCTCAGCCCCGAACAGGCCGAGATGGTCGGGCTGATCCGGGATTCCGGCGTGACGCTGGAGCGGCTGGTCTCCGACATCCTGGACGTCTCCAAAATTGAGGCGGGCCAGATCGATATCGAGACCCGGCCCTTCGATCTGGACGAGGCCATCCTGTCCTGCCTCGACGTGGCGCGGGCCAGGGCCGAGGATCGGGGCCTGACCTTCCAGGTCGTGCGTGGCGAAACCGCGCGCGGGAACTTCGTCGGCGACAGCACCCGCATCCGCCAGGTGCTGGGCAATCTGTTGTCGAACGCGGTGAAATTCACCCAGGTCGGCGGCGTCACCGCTCGCATCGGCGTATCGGGCCGTGCGGCCCGCATGGCCATGCTGACGCTGGAGGTCGAGGACACCGGCGTGGGCTTCGACGCCGACCATGCCGCCAAACTGTTCGACCGTTTCAGCCAGGCCGACGCCACCATCACCCGGCGGTTCGGCGGCACTGGCCTGGGCCTGTCGATCTGTCGCTCCCTGGTCGGAATGATGGGCGGCGAGATCGAGGCCGAGTCTAAGCCGGGCGTCGGCAGCCGGTTCAAGATCGTCCTGCCCCTGGCCCGCGCCGAGAGCCTGGCCGCCTATGATGCCCGGGGTGGGCGCATGACCCCCGCCGTCGGGACGACGCCCATCCGCGCCCGTCCACTGCGCGTGCTGCTGGCCGAGGATCACCCGGTCAACCAGCGCGTGGTCCAGCTGATCCTCAGCACCCAGGGCGCGCAGGTGGTCACCTGCGACGACGGGGCCCAGGCCCTGGCCACCTTCGAGACCGGCGTGTTCGATGTGGTCCTGATGGACATGCAGATGCCGGTCATGGACGGCCTGACCGCGACCCGCGCCATCCGTGCCGTCGAGGCGATGCGACCGGACCAGCCCCGCACGCCAATCGTGATGCTCAGCGCCAATGCCATGGCCGAGCACCGGATCGACGCCCGGGACGCCGGTGCCGACCTGCATGTCGCCAAACCGATCACGGCGGCGACCCTGCTGGCAGGGATCGAGGCGGTGACGGTGCATTGATCAGGCGCACGAACCGGTCGGGCCGGTTCCGATCGGCATCCCGGAACGGCGGCGAACCGGCTCCGATCTGATCGGGCAAAGGAGGGTAACTGTTACAGTTGCGCGTGCCAATCCCGGTCTTTTTCCGGCATTGTCGCATTCTCTACCCGACTTCCCAGCCTGGGGTCGCGAGCATGAAACACTCGCGCGATGTCCAAAAGAAAATTATCGGACGACGAGTGGAAGGCCTTCTTCGCGCGGGAATCAGCAGGCGAAAGACGGGTATCTCTGGCCCTTAAGCACCAGGTGTCACTCAGCCCCGACGGCTGGGTCCGCCGCGCCGTCCAGGCCGCCCGCGACTTCGACGCCACCGCCATCGTCGCGGAGGTCAACCAGGGCGGCGAAATGGTCGCCCAGGTTCTGCGCACCGCAGGCTGCGCCTTGCCCGTCCGCGAGGTCCGCGCCACCAGGGGCAAGCGCGTCCGCGCCGAACCCGTCGCCGCCCTCTACGAACAGGGTCGCGTCCACCACCGCCCCGCCGACGGACGCCCGCTCGACCGTCTGGAAGAAGAACTGATGGCCTTCGGCACCGAGGCCGAAAGCAGCGGCTCCCTCGACCGCGCCGACGCCCTGGTCTGTGCCATCACCCACCTGCTGATCGACGCGAAGGATGGGGACCGGGGGCCGAGGTTCAGGGTGCTGAATTGGTGATTGGCTGGGGCCGCTATCAGTCGGCTCATACCCGCCGGATATCGCCGGGATAGCAACCGATCTTGGCGACCGTGGTCAGCAGCGTCAGACCCTCGACCTGAGCTTGGGCGATGAGGACGCGGTCGAACGGATCCCGATGAGGCGGAGGCAGATCGACGACGCTTTTTGAGGGTTCGCGCAGGGTGGTGAGCGGACATGGTCAGCTTCGCGGTCGCTTATTTTTTTATGCCTAGATCACATTCAGCGGCATCTTCAGGAACTGGCGGCCATCCGCTTCAGGCGGCGGCATAGCCCCCGCACGGATGTTGATCTGGAGTGCAGGAAGTATCAGTTGCGGTGCCTTCAGTGTCGCGTCGCGGGCTTCTCGCATGGCGACGAAGGCGTCCTCGGACACGCCACTCCCGATGTGGATGTTGTGTGCGCGCTGATCGCCGACCGTGGTCTCGAACCGGAAGTCGGTACGATCAGCTGGTAGATAGTCGTGGCCTACAAAAATCCGTGTTTCGTCCGGCAAGGCGAGCAGCTTCTGGATAGAACGATACAGGGTTCGGGCGTCACCGCCGGGAAAGTCGGCGCGGGCGGTGCCGTAGTCGGGCATGAACAGGGTGTCGCCGGTGAACAGTGCGTCACCGATGCGATAGCTGACGCAGGCCGGGGTGTGACCGGGTGTATGGATCACCTCCACCGTCAGGCTTCCGAGAGGAAAGGTGTCGCCATCGGCGTGCAGCCGGTCGAACATCACGCCGTCATGAGTGACATCATGTGCATCGAACATTGGCCCAAAGGTCGACTGAACCGCCGTGATACGCTCGCCTATGCCGATAGGGACGCCTTCGGTCCGCCGCAGATGGTCGGCAGCGGTCAAGTGATCGGCATGGGCGTGGGTTTCCAGAACCATGGTCAGGGTCAACCCTTCCTCACGCAGCACGTTCATCACGGCATCGACAGAGGTGGTTGATGTCCGCACCGAGGCGGCCTCGTAGTCGAGCACCGGGTCGATGATCGCAGCCTGTAGGGTGTTGGGGTCGCTGACCAAATAGGTGACGGTATGGGTCGCTGGGTCGAAGAAACCTCGGACATCGGGATGTGCAGCCATGGGATGGGCTCCTTTCAGAACGATATATATTAGATATTGCTTATTTAGCAAGTCCGCATATATTGCCGACCATGACCGATCCCCATGCCCTCCCGCTAGAACTGTTCCAGGCCAACGCTGGGCAGGCCGCTGGCCTGCTGAGAACGCTGTCCAATGAGAAGCGCCTGATGGTGCTGTGCCAGCTGGGCGACCGCGAACTTTCGGTGGGGCAGCTTCTGCCGGTCGTCGGCCTGTCGCAGTCGGCGCTGTCCCAGCATCTGGCCCGACTGCGTGAGGAGGGGCTGGTCGACACCCGCCGGGACGGCACGACCATCTTTTACCGCATCGTCGACCCCTCGGTGCTGAAGGTCATCGCCGTGCTGGCCGAGATTTTCTGCCCTCCGCTTTCACACAACAAGGACTGATCCCATGACGACCCTCACTCCCCTGAAGCCCGCCGATGTCGCAGAGCGCCTTAAGACGCGCCGGGCAATTCTGATCGACATCCGTGAACCGGACGAGTTCGCGCGTGAGCACGTTTCGGGGGCCGTGCATGCACCCCTGTCGCGGATCGACGCCCTGACGCTAGAACGCCACGTGGGGCGGGACGTGATTTACACCTGCCGGACCGGCAATCGCACCGGTGTGAACGACCTCAAGCTGGCAAGCTGCGTTCCTGGCGAAGCCTTCGTTCTGGAGGGTGGGCTGGACGCCTGGAAGGCGCAGGGTCTGCCGATCCATTCAGATCAGTCGCAGCCCATCGAGTTGATGCGCCAAGTCCAGATGACGGCGGGCGGGTTGATCCTGATAGGGGCGGCGCTGGGTCTGCTGGTGCATCCCGCGTTCTGGGGACTGGCGGCGTTTGTCGGGGCTGGACTGTTCCTGGCCGGGGCGACGGGTTTCTGTGGCATGGCACGGATGCTGGCCGTGATGCCTTGGAACCGCAGGGCGCTCGGGGCCGCGTGACATCATGACGACCGAGATGTTGCCCTTGCTGCTGGCTGTGCTCAGCGGTGGCCTCGTGGCCCTGCTGCTGACGCTGTTCGGTGGCGGAGGATCGGTGCTGGCAGTGCCGCTGTTGCTCTATGTAGTCGGCGTTTCCGATCCCCATGTCGCCGTCGGCGTGGCGGCTGCGGGCGTGTCTCTCAATGCCCTGACGGCCCTGGCCGGTCATGCGCGCGCCGGACGCGTTCGCTGGCCGTGCGCGACCTTGTTCGCGGTGACGGGGGCCGCTGGGGCCTGGGTCGGGTCGTCTCTGGCTAAGGCCATCGACGGGCACCAGTTGCTATTGATCTTCGCGGTTGCGATGGCAGCGGTCGGCGTATCGATGTTGCGCCCTAGGACGGCGGTCGTCCGACCCGAGCCCAGGCTGAACTGGGCGATGTCGCCGCGCGTAGGCTTGGCGGGCGCGGGCGTGGGATCGGCCTCCGGCTTCTTCGGCATCGGGGGAGGCTTCCTGATCGTGCCAGGATTGATGGCGTCCACGGGCATGAGCCTGGCCACCGCCCAGGCCACCTCGCTGGTCAGCGTGGCCGCCTTCGGGGCGACGACGGCTGGCAACTATGCCCTGTCCGGCTGGGTCGATCCGGGGCTGGTCGGCGCGATGACCATGGGCGGCGTGGTTGGGACATTGGCGGGGCTGCCGCTGGCACGCCGTCTGGGGTCGAACGCGGCGCTGGGCCGGACACTGTTCGCCGGGCTGATCCTGATCGTTGCAGCCTATGTGGTGTTTCGAGCGACGTCCGGCAGCTAGGCGCTGACACGCTTCATGCTCCCCACGGGGGCCGAGCCGGAGTTCGGGAATGTCCGCTATGGGGTCGGTTTCGGTCTCGGCCAAAGGCCTTAAAAGCGGACTTTCGACCCCGGAACACACGGGGTGAATGTCGTGATTCCGCCGATGTTGGAACGATCGCTACTGGCCGTGCAAAGCAACTCCGAAGCCTCTCCCAAACTCCACATCGTCCGCCGCCACTGGGTCACCCGCCTTCGCTCCCACGGCCTTCACCACCCCGTCGCGTTCGGCCTTGAGGATGCTCCGCCTATTCAAACACCTCGGCGACGTCGATTTCGTCGCTGGTCTTGGGCGAGGGGCCGTAGCGGTTGGCCCCCGGTGTGCCGTCCAGAAAGCCCAGCACGATGATCGTGCCTAGCATCACGATCCCGAAGATCGTTTCCGCGATCAGGGGCAGGCCCCCAATGAGATCGCCAGTGTCCAGAGCACGGCCAGACCGCTCGAACAGATCGCTCGGCAGAAAGAATGTCGCATAGGAGACCAGCAAGGCACCATTCAGCCAATAGCCGCTGGTATTCCGATCATGCGCTCGCTTGGTGGTGACCGCCAGGTTTGGCCAGATCAGTACGATCATGACGGCGGCGTGGATGGCGAACATCATGGGATTGGCTGCCTCGGCAAACAGCCACAAGAAGACGTTGCCCTGCACCAGGTCTAGCGACGGGCCGTCGATAAGCAGTTCGAGCCCCTTCACGATCGCCGTCTCGAAGGCGAACAGACTGAGGCTGAGAAGCCACCAGTCCCGGCGACGCAGCCGCCCATCGAAGCTGAACAGGCGATGGGCCAGGGTCACGGTCTAGGCGAACTCCACCAGCACATCGTCGGCCGCCACCGGGTCGCCCGCCTTGGCTCCTACCGCCTTCACCACCCCGTCGCGTTCGGCCTTGAGGATGTTCTGCATCTTCATGGCCTCGATGATGGCGACGGTTTCGCCGGTCTTGACCTCCTGTCCCACGACAACGGGGATGGCGACGACCAGGCCGGGCATGGGGGACTGGATCAGCTTGCTCGTATCCGCCGCGACCTTTTCCGGCAGTCGGGCATAGAGCTGGGCCAGGCTGGGGGTCATGACCCGCACGCGAGCTCGGGTGGCGCGGTGGCGGATGTCGAAGCCGTCGGGGACGCGTCTGACCTCCGCCGTGAAGGGCGCGCCATCCAGAATGCCCCGGAACTGGGCCAGGCCGGGTCGCCAGTCGATCTGCGACAGTTGCAGCGCGCGGTCCTCGCCGACCAGGTCCAGCGTCAGGCATTCGTCGTCGTCATAGGACAGGCTGACGCCGTGCGGTTCGCCCGGTCCTGAAGAGGGGGCGATGATGACGATCCAGTCGGTGCGGTCGCTGGGATCTCCCGCCTGTTCGGAGATGATCTCGTGCATCGCCATGGCGGCGGCGATCAGGATGTCGGTCTGATCCCGCGTGGCGGCCAGGCCGTGGAAGCCATCGGGGAACTCGTCCTTGATATAGCTGGTCGACAGCTGGCCCGACCTGAACCGGTCCTGATCCATGACCGCCGCCAGGAATGGGACGTTGTGTCCGACCCCGTTCAGATGCGTGTCCTCCAGCGCCCGCGCCATCCCCTCGACCGCCCCGGCGCGGGTCGGGGCCCAGGCGCAGAGTTTGGAGATCATGGGGTCGTAGAACATGCTGATCTCGTCGCCCTCGCGGACGCCGGAATCGTTGCGGACGACGTAGGGGCCGGTCGGCGTGTGATGTTCGCCTTCCTCCGCCTGCTCATAGCGGACCAGGCGGCCGATCGAGGGGAGGAAGCCTCGGTAGGGGTCCTCGGCATAGATGCGGCTTTCGATGGCCCAGCCGTCGATGCCGAGGTCGTCCTGGCTGAACGGCAGGCGTTCTCCCGCAGCGCTGCGGATCATCTGTTCGACCAGATCGACGCCGGTGATCAGTTCGGTGACCGGGTGTTCGACCTGAAGCCGGGTGTTCATCTCCAGGAAGAAGAAGCTGCGGTCCTGACCAGCGACGAACTCGACGGTGCCGGCTGAGTCGTAATTGACGGCGCGGGCCAGGGCGATGGCCTGATCGCCCATGGCCTTGCGCGTCGCGTTATCCAGCAGGGGAGACGGTGCCTCCTCGATGACCTTCTGATTGCGGCGCTGGATGGAACATTCGCGGTCGAACAGGCTGACGATATTGCCGTGCTTGTCGCCCAGAACCTGGATCTCGATGTGGCGCGGGTCGACGATGAATTTTTCCAGGAAGACGCGGTCGTCGCCGAAGGCGGTCAGGGCCTCGGCCTTCACGGCCGCGAAGCCTTCGGCCATGTCGGCGTCGGAATGGGCGACGCGGATGCCCTTGCCGCCGCCGCCCGCCGACGCCTTGATCATGACCGGATAGCCGATCTCATTGGCGATCTGGACGGCGTGGGCGGGAGTTTCGATCAGGCCCATGTGGCCGGGGACGGTGGAGACGCCGGCGTCGGCGGCGAATTTCTTGGAGGTGATCTTGTCGCCCATGGCCTCGATGGCATGGGGGTTGGGACCGATGAAGGTGATCCCTTCCGCTTCCAGTCGTCGAGCGAAAACAGGGTTCTCCGACAGGAAGCCGAAGCCGGGGTGGACGGCCTCCGCGCCCGATCGCCGCACGGCGTCGACGATCCGATCCTGCAACAGATAGGACTGCGCGGCGGGCGAAGGGCCGATATGGATCGTCTCGTCGGCCATTTCATAGGCCAGAGACCCGGTATCGGCGTCGGAATGCACCAGGGCCGTCTGGATGCCCATTTTGCGGGCCGTTTTGATGATGCGGACGGCGATCTCGCCCCGGTTGGCGATCAGGATTTTGGAGAACATAAGCGCCTTGGTCCCTCTTTTCGCTCCGGATTAGGGGGCGGGGGCACCCGAGTAAACCGTGTTCACGATCCTGTTGTTGTGGCTTGGCAATAGGGGTGGGGATCGGCTTTAACAGCCGCCTGTTTACTTTTGCCGACCGGAGAGCCTCCCCTGATGACCCGCATCCTGACCGCCGTTTCCGCTGCCGCCCTGATCATGGGCCTCGCCGGGACCGCCTCGGCCCAGAATTTCCGGCAACTGGCGGAACAGGATCTGACCGCCGCCCATGCCGCCCTGCGCGACAATCACCCGGCCGCCGTGGTGCCAGGCCCGGCTAGCGAGGCCTTCCGCGCCTGGCTCGACACCGGTCTGGCCGATGCGCGCGACAAGGCTGCGCGAGTGAACAGCGGCGACAGCCACGCCTATCTGATGCGCTATTATGCGCGCGGGTTCCGCGACCCGAACATCGCCATCCGCCCGACCTATGAAACCCAGCCCGCCTGGTTCGGCACCGGCTGGGCCGGATTCACCACCGCATGGAAGGACGGTCAGTATGTCGTCGCTTATGTGGAGCCAGGCGTACGCGGCCTGCCGCCGATCGGGGCCGTGCTGAAGGAGTGCGACACCATTCCCGTCGCCGACATGGTCACCCGCCGTCTGGCGGGTTGGGAAGGCGATTTGACGACCGAGGCCGGGCGTGTGCGTTCGGCCCCTTATCTCACCTGGAACCGCAACAATCCGTTCGGTGGGGGCACCCCCGCGAACTGCAAATTCACCGTCGGGCGTCGCGACCGCGACTTTCGCCTGACCAACCAGGTCGGCGACCTGGCCGGGATGGAAGCGGCCTACAGGGCCACGATCTATGTGCCAACGACGGCCCTGGCAGTCGAGACGGTCGACGGTCGGCCCTGGATTCACATGCACTCGCTGGCTGATGACGCGGCCTGGGATGCCTTCTATGCCCAGGTCGAAGGCCAGTTGGCCGCGATCCGGGGTCCGCAGGGCGCGGTGATCGATCTGCGCGGGGCCAATGGCACATCGGTCAACTCCACCGCGCGCGGCTATGGCCTGGCCAACCGCATCTGGACGCCGGAGTTCACCGTCAGCCGCCAGCCGGACGCCGGCACCATCACCTATCGCGCCACGCCCGCCAATCGCCAGTGGTTCGCCGACACGCTCGGCCGCATGCAGGCCGATCCGCGCTTCGTTCAGGAAAGCGGACCCGTGATCGAACAGACCGCCGCCATCGTCGCCGCCTTCGACACCGCGATCGCGGCGGGCCAGCCGTCGTTCACCATGCCCGGTCGCCCAGCCGTCGCCGATACCGGAGCCGCAAATCCGGTGGCCGGACAGATCGTGGTGCTGGTCGACTCGGGCTGCGCGGGCGGGTGCCTGGACACGCTGGACCTTCTGAGCAAGCTGCCCAACGTGCGGATCGCGGGTTCGACCACGGCGACGGATTCGATCTTCATCGAACCGACCGTCCTGCGCCTGCCGTCGAACTATGCCGACCTCAGCTATGGTCACAAGGCCTGGACCACGCGCGAGCGCGCCAATCAGCCCTATGTCCCTGCGCAGGGCCTCAACTACACCGGCAACCCGACGGACGAAACCGCCGTGCGGGCCTGGGTCGGGACACTTTTCCAATAGGAAGGACGCCACCGCTCGCGACGTGGTCGCTCGCTGCTTGATCGCAAGAGGGTGCTGCGGGGAAGGGGAGAGCTTGGAACTCGCGTCCAGCCTCCCCATTTCCACTGCATGACCGACACCACCTTTCCTGAAACCGTCCGTTCCGCCTCAGGCTTCGACCTGACGCCGCCCAGCGAATCGCAGCGCGTCGCGCTGGAGGCCGACCTGTCGCCGGAAGAGAAGCGAGTCCTTCTGGCTCACGGCACGGAGGCCCCGTTCTGCGGCACCCTGTTGGACGAGAAGCGCGCGGGGGTCTTCTGCTGCCGCGAGTGCGGACTGCCGCTGTTCAGGACCGCGACCAAGTTCGAAAGCGGCACCGGTTGGCCCAGCTTTACCCAACCGGTGGACGAAGCCCATGTCCTGGCGATCGAGGACCGAGCCTATGGCATGGTCCGCACCGAAACCCGCTGCGCCCGCTGCGACAGCCATCAGGGCCACGTCTTTCCTGATGGCCCTGCCCCAACGCGGCTGCGCTACTGCATCAACTCCGTCGCCCTGACTTTCGTGCCGGAGGGGCAGCGGTTACCCGATCCGCTGGGCCGCGGCGACGGAACGGCCTGATCTTTGACGCAATACAGGCTAAGGTGATCGGACACAGGGAGTAGGGCGTATGCTGAGCAGTGTTCTGGTGGCTATGGCGGCGCTGGCGATCAGCGATCCCGAGGGCGTTGTCACGACGGCCCCCGTCGGTGCCGCCGGTTCGGTTTTGGTCGGGGCCGAGGCTCCGGTCGCGCCTGAAGTTCCCTCGGTCTCCACCCAGGAAATCACGCCCCACGGCCTGTCCACTGAAGAACAGATCGACCGCTGGATATCCCAACGGGCCGAAGCCAGTTCCGCCTATGACGATGTCGACGCAGGCCCATGGCTGGCGCGCGATGACCGCAAGATGCACGGCGAGGTCTCGGCGGCCATCGGCACCGGCGATTTCAGCGCCTATTCGGCGTCGGTGTCTCTGCCCTTTGGCGAGACTGGACGTCTGAACCTGAGCTACAGCCAGTCGAAGAATGGATACGGCTATGGGTATGGCGGGCCGTACGGCTACGGCTATGGCCCAGGAGGATTTGGCCCCGGCGGGTTTGGCGCGACGGGGCGGGGTTATGGCTATGGTTACGGTGCGCCCTACGTTTTCGCGCCGGGCGTGGTCTATCCGGGCCGATCCTTCGGTGATCCAGGCCGGTTCGATGAACGCCGCCCCGGATCTGACAAGGCAGACCATGCGCCCGGCCCGGTCGGAAATCGCTGAATGCTGTCCGTTGGTCCGGAAGCCTAGCCGCCCAGCAGATCGTCCGTGGTGAATGATGCAAACGGACCTGGTGCATCGGAGAAAACCGGCGTGTCCCAATTCCGGCCGTTGCCGTGTTCGATCGATGTCAACGCGTCGTCCTGGATCGACGACGACGAAGCGGGCGATACCGCCGCATAGGCCTCCCGACCCTCGAGCCGACCCGCGACGAGGAAATGCAAAAGCGGGTCGATGCGGGCGTCCGCCACGTCCCGGTTGACCGAAAGATAGCGCTCGATGTCGAAATCGGGCGACGGATCGCGCCCTTCGCGCCAGCCAAATGTCCGGTAGTGGGTGAGGGGATTGACCCCGGCGGCGGCGACGTCGCCATTCCGGGCCAGATAGTAGCTGGTGTCGAAATAGGCGTTCGGATCCCGGCCTTCGCGCCAGCCCAGCTGCATGAAATGCTGGTAGGGATCGACCCCTGCCGCTGCCACGTCCGGGTTGGCCATCAGATAGAACTGGGCATCGAAACCGTCGTGGATTGCCGAGCCTATGGCCCTCTGAACGGTGCGACCCTCGGCGGCGCCAAAGGTCAGGTAATGGGTCAGGGCATCCAGACACGCAGCGGCGACATCCGGATTGTCGGCGAGATACTGCTGGCTGTCGAAGACCAGCGACGGATCGCGCCCCTCGCGCGTGCCGTGGGCGATGAAATGGGCGAGGGGGTTGATGCCCGCCGTCGCCACGTCCCGGTTGGCCGCCAGATAGGCCGAGGTGTCGAAGAAGGCATTGGGATCCCGGCCCTCCCGCCAGCCAAAACTGTTGAAGTGGTTGTCCGCGTCCTGTCCCGACGCCGCGACATCGCGTTGGGTCAGAAGGTAGAAGAGGTCGTCGATCAGGGGCGAACCATCGTCCACCGCTACCTGGCGCCCATTGAAGTCGAACCGCTCGATGCTGCTGACGGCGACGGAGATGGCATTGCCTGTGCCGTAGTCCGGGGAGGACCGGGCATCCAGCCACACGACCCCGTGCTCGTTTCGGATCGAGACATTGGCGATGTCGACGGCCAGCACCAGCCGGTCTGTCCCGGCCCCGCCATGGGCAGTCAGGACGTCGTTCGGACGAAATGGATTGGCCGTCCCGACGATCATCGTATCGTTGCCAAGACCACCGAAAAGGGTGTTTCCGCCATAGCCGGTCAGGGTGTCGTCCCCGGCGTCGCCGTGCAGAACGGCGCTCCAGACCTGACGATGCAGACCCTGACCGTTCAGCGAATCGTTGCCGTCGCCACCGCGAATGACGGCGAACGGCCCGACGCCGACGAAGGCGTCGTTGCCGCGCCCGAGAACCAATTCCTCGACGCCCGTCATGAAGGCGGTGAACAACTCGTCGAACGTCGGTGCACCCGTGAAATTATCCACATAGAGCCGCGAGATTTCCTGGTCGAACCTCACCCTGACGAAGCTGGACGGGAGACGGGAGAGGTCCAGCACGTCGTGGCCCGACCCGCCATCCAGTGTGATCCGGACGGGGTCCGCCACCGAGACGACGAACCGGTCGTCGCCATCTTCCCCATAAAGCTGGTCGGGCCCACCCAGGCCGTCGATCGTGTCGTTGCCGCCTCGACCGAATATGGTGTCCGCCGATCCCCTGGGTTCGCCACCCGACAGGATATCGTCCCGATCCGTTCCGGTGATGATTGGCATCGCAGGTCCCTCCAGTACGATCCCGTTCTAACAAGGATGGCACCGCAAGGAAAAGGAAGGGCAAGCCAGGACTACCCTTGCCGCGATCGCCCGGGCCGTCGATCGAACGAAAAAGGCCCGGTCTCGCGACCGGGCCCTGTCGTCAGATGGTGCCGCCGGGGGGAATCGAACCCACGACCTCAGCCTTACCAAGGATGATGCAATGCATTTCGTTTGACTCCATTGGCCACCGTTGACCGCTAAAACGTCTACTAGAACAAAGGATTTAGCTAGGTTCTCCACTGTTCAGCACGGTTGCGTTTCGATCGCCGTGTGCCCATTGTGTGCCCATAGCCGCTTCGCGGCGCATCGGAAATGCGATGACACGGCTCACTCGAACCACCGTTCAAGGGATCACGCCTCCCACTACCGGAGAGATCGTTCAGATGGACAGCGAACTCTCCGGCTTTGGCGTCCGCGTCCTGGCGTCGGGAGTGCGGACCTACTTCGTTAGGTACCGAGTAGGCGGGGGTAGGCGTGGCCAACTGAGACGGTTGACCATTGGCCGCCACGATCACCTGACCACCGAGCAAGCGCGCGATGCGGCAAAGAAGGCTCTCGCCGCTGTCTCTCTTGGAGGCGATCCGGCGGCGACGAAAGCGATTGCCCGAGGCGCGATGATGGTTTCTGAGCTCGTAGACGAATGGCTGGATGGACCCGGCAAACGTAATCGCCACGGTAAGGTTCGAAGTAGGGGGAGCTTCGACTGTGATGTGGGGCGGTTCAATCGGCATGTGAAGCCAATCATCGGACGGATCAGACTTCCCGACTTGCATCGGCACCACGTCGAAAGTCTTCGTGATGCGATAGCGTCTGGCAAAACTGCAACGGTGGAACGGACCAAGGCGCGGGGGTTTGCCCGCGTTACAGGGGGTGAGGGCGCGGCGACCCGCACCTTGCGAGCGCTAAGTATCGTCATGAACTACGCGGTCGAGCGTGGCTACGTCGGCGCAAACCCTGTTGCAGGCGTCAAAAAGACGCCTGATGCGAAATGCGAACGATTTCTGTCCGTGGCCGAGCTTGAGCGTCTAGGCCAAGCGCTTGAACAGAGCGAAGGGCAGAAAGACCCGCGTGGTCTCGCGATCATTCGTTTGCTGGCCCTCACTGGCTGTCGCCGCCGTGAAATCGAGGGTCTGAGATGGGACGAAGTTGATCTAGATCGTGGCTATCTTCGTCTGAAAGACAGCAAGACTGGCGCAAAAGTCGTGTTTCTGTCGCAGACTGCGGCCTCATTGATTGGGAACCTGCAAGCTTTGTCTGGGTCGCCCTGGGTCTTCCCGGCAGGCTCGGGTACAGGTCACTACCAAAATGCTGCGAAGATCTGGCGCGATGTGCGTAGCACCGCGAAGCTCGATACCGTCCGCATGCACGACCTACGCCACACTTATGCGTCTCACAGTTTGTCTGAGGGCGCGTCACTGGAAGTCGTGGCGGCCTTGCTTGGCCACAAGGAACGACGGACCACTGAACGCTATGCGCATTTGGCGTCCGACCCTATTAAAGCCGCAGCCAACAAAGTGGGGGCCGCCATCGACAGTGCGATGCGTGGTTAGAACAACCCCCAGACCCAGGCAAACGCATCTGACTAAACGGTCTTGGCCTAGAGTTGGATCGACACCTGCCAGTTTGTGGAGCGACTACGGTCTGGCGCTTGGCGATCAGAAACGGTCCGCTATGGTCGAGCCATGAATTCCAGTTTCGCGGTCCTCATATTTCTAGCCGCCGTCCTGTTTTGGTGGGATCGCACTCAGAAGCGGAAGAAGGCGGCAGTCCACGACTTTTGGTTGGCTCTGGGCCGCAAGGCCGAAAGCTATCGGGAAGAGGGCAAGGATATGGATGCTGACCGGTTGGACCGAATGAGGTTCAGCCTTGGTCGCGCTCGGATGGCATTGAGCGACAGCCATTATTCAGCTGACGACTTACGGGCTATAAAAGGCGATGTGGTTCTGCTCACGGGCGAGGATTACATCGCTGGCGAAGCCGGCATTCCATTCGGGTCACCCCGCTATGCCGATGTGTACAGCGAGAACATGCGGTTCGCGTCCCATCTGGAGAAGCTCCAGCGTCGGCGTGGCCGACAAGTCTGATGAGACTTGAGTTGACCACTACCCCGGCTTAAGCGAGGGTAGACGACGGACAGGGCGCAAACCACCGTCCGTCGTCCCCGCGGAGCCAACTGCGCTGAGACGATAAGCCCGGTAGGTCTCGACACCTGCCGGGCTTTCTCATGCGCAGTGGGGACACTAAACGCATGCTTTACGCTCAGCGAAAGCCCCAACTCGCTTATATTCCGATCACATTTGTCGCAGACACCAGATATGGTGTTTTCATGGCTCTGTTCTGGGGATGGACTTGGGGATTACCGATGGCAACAGCGAAGCAGGTTGATCAGCGACTTGGTGAGGCTTTGGCACTCGGATTAGTTTAGGGGACTGTCGCCCTCATTCTGATGAGGCATCCATACCGAACTAGCCAAAACAGATTGACAGATCTGCGATAGATCGGCTAGTTAGGTCTCATGACCGATGCGCCCGAAACGATCAGCCTCGACAAGTTCTTCCGGCGCTTCCCCGGCGAGGAAGCGGCCCGCAAGTATGTCGAGGATAACCGCTGGAACGGCGAGGTCTCTTGCCCCCTTTGCGGCAGTCTGTCGGTCGCCGAGATCAAAAGCATGAAGCCGATGCCGTTTCGGTGCCGCGACTGTCGCCAGCACTTCAGCGTCCGCACCGGCACCGTTCTGGCCGAAAGCCGCCTGCCCCTGCACAAGTGGCTAATGGCCATTTGCATAATGACCACAGCGCGCAAAGGGATCCCCTCAACGCAGATGGCCCGCGAACTGGGCATCACCCAGAAGTCGGCGTGGTTTCTCGCCCAGCGGATCCGCGAAACGTGGGTAGCCGGATCTTCACCGCTACGTCCATGAGTTTTCATTCCGCCACAACACCGCTCGCGGCGGGACGATGGCCTTCACCAAGGCAAACCGCTAGCCGGATGATCGGCAAGCGCCTGACCTACAAGGAGCTGATCCGTGCCTAAGGACATCGAGCCGATTGCCGCCGACTTTGATGACGTGGCTAAAGCCATGCTTCGCAACGATGGCCCGCCAGCCAAACGACCAGAGGCGACCCACCGTGGCATACTGCCCATCGGCGGCCTTCAGCTTGAGGTCTACGTTTTGGATGATGGGAGGCGGGTGTTTGGCAAACGAGGAATGGCTCGCGCGCTTGGCCTGAAGTCTGAGGGCGGAAACGCCTTCCTGAAGACCCTGAGCGGCAAAAAGGTCGGGTCAGAAATCAGCGAAGAACTGAGGGAAACGCTAGAGAACCACATTGATTTCAACATTACGGGGGCGGATCCAGGACACGGCTTTGAGGCGCACGTTCTGGTCGAAGTCTGCAAGGCGGTGATCCGCGCCGACGAGGCTGGAAAGTTGGTGGGTTCGCAGAAGGGAATGGCCGCTCAGGCGCGGGCCATCGTCAACGCGCTCGCGAAGGTCGGTATCGCCGCCCTGATCGATGAAGCGACGGGTTACCAGACGGAGCGCAGTCCGGACGCCTTGCGGTTGCTGGTTCAAGCCTACATCGAACAGGAGAAACGGGAGTGGGAGAAAGAGTTCCCCGACGACTTCTATCTCAGCCTGAACAAAGTCTACGGTTCGGATCCGTACATCGCTAAATCCAGCGGCTCTCTGGTGATCAACAAGCCCCAGCACTTCGGGAACTTCACCAACAAGTACGTTTACGGGCCGCTAGAGGACGGTGAGGTTCTTAAGGAGCTTCAGCGGCTCAATCCGAAGGTCACAGCCACCGGATCCCGTAAGGAGAAGTTGCACCAGTTCCTAAGCAAGGGGTACGGCCTCGAAAAGCTCCGGGCGCAACGACAAGAGGTCCTGACGATGCTTAAACTCTCCGACGACATCGACGACTTCAAGCGGCTCTATGAGAAGCGGTTCGGGCCGCTGGACGCCCAATGGACGTTCTTCCCTGAGTTCCGCAAAGGCCGGTAGGCTGCCAAAGGCAGGCATTCCGAACTGCCGCTAGCTACGTATACACGTGCCGAAACGATCGCCAGTAAATAGTAGTAGGGCGTATTTCCAGCAGTAAAAACTTCCAGTAGACAATCACCTTAAGGCATTTTGGCTTCTTTCGTCTCCGTTGCAGTCTGTATATCACCTACAAATCAGCAACCGGAGATGCAGACATGATAGACGCCGATGACCAATATCTTACTCCTGACAGCGTGCAGGGGGTTTATCCCACGCTTACGAAGCGCTGGCTTGCGCGTAGACGCTGGGCTCATCTTCCGCCGACCTATGTGAAAGCTGGGAAGCGTGTCCTCTATCGGCGCTCTGACTTGGAGACTTACCTTTCTGCTGCCACCTGCCATCACGAGGTTCGTTGAGATGGTAGCTGCCAAGTTAGTCGGTCCTACCGCCCAGGGTGGCATCTTGTCGAAGGCCGAAAGGCTGTCGAGGCTGGCCGCAGCCGAACCCGGGTGCAACCCGTCCACGCTCCAAGTGCCAAGGAAACTCTGGCCGAACTGGCACACGGATACACCTTGCAGCATGAACGGACGACAGTTCGTGCCATTCGAGGGCCGCACCGTACTGCGTGTCGGGCTATTGATTGAGGCCGCGTGGCGGGTCCGACTTGATCCGTCGTGGTCCTTGCAGCCATTTAAGTGCGGCTATTTCGGATGCCAAAACCCACATCATTGGGATGTGGCGGCCCCCATCGGCTGGGCCGACGAATCCTATCCCCCAAAAGACAAGCGTCACCACGGCTTTTGGATTAAAGTAGATCCTGAAACGCCGATCGAGTTGGCAATCGCTGCAGACAGCGAATGGCGCTGCGAAAGTGCAGAGTTCTTACACAAGCGCACGCCGCAATACTCGATTGCAGACATCGCGGCATGTCAGGCCGTTCTTAACCAACGACTTATCGATAGCACTAAAGCGCCGAAAATTTCTCCGGCGTATATATCAGATGGTGTTCAATATGCTCCGCCACAGCCTAGTGAAAAGGGGTACACCCCTTGCATTTCATAACCCCAGAGATGTCCTCTTTCTTTATCTTCTTAATTCTAACTTCTAGAAGATATATAATAAGAATAGTATATGATTGGGTAGCTCTGTCGGGTTATGGAAAGCTTCCATGAGGCCGAGCGTTCCCCTGCGAGTCAAGTTGGCAAGGGCTGTCGGCATGACTCCTGATGATCTCGACACCGCTCTGCAAGGTTGGCCGGGACCACCGTCGCCAGATTGCTGGTTCGGTTCAGCTAAGACGTGGCACCTCGGCAAACCGAGGTCCACGCTGAAACTGTTGGTAGAAGAGGCTCGGGGCGGTCCGTTGGATGATCAAATGGCGCTTCGTTTCAGGGTTTGCCCACTTCCTGGCTGTCTCAACCCACACCACGTTCGGCCAGTCCGCCTTAGGACCTGGCAAGAGCGCATGGGCTTGGAGAACCAAGCTACTGCTAGCCAGTTAGATGACCTGCTGCTCGAAGCCGAAGCCGCCATGTCTGCAGGAGCCGAGGGCGACACCGAACAGGACTTTGAGGATGTGTGTGACCTGATCACTAGCGGCGATGGGGGCCGCAACAAGTCGGTCGATGAATTACACTTGCAGTTCGGTGTTTATGAAAGGGCCACAATTGAGCGCGCACTTCGCTATGTAAACAAGGCTTAGCGGCGCGGATGGGTGTCGAGACCGCCGTCGCAGCAAGCGGGCGATTACAGGCTAGGAAGCCCGCTAGCCGCCGACGTGTCGGGACTGGTCCAGTGAGATGTGCTAAGCGCTTCAAAGCTTCCCTTCTGTATAATTGTCCCCAGCTGCTCACAGTCGATCATTGGTGATCCAACTTCGACATTGGTTCGTTCCAGATAGCGTAGCAGGTCATCACCCGACCACGGTTCTCCAGGGACAAGACCGTTGATCGACCGGCTATTGCTCAGGACCCTCGACCCAGAAACGGTCAATTCCTCACTCACGGCGTCGAGATTAAGGCCCCCATAGTTCGAAAACGCCATCCCGCAGCTGTAGTATGCCTTGCCATCGGTCGGCGCGATGAATGGACCGGGGTCTGAGGGCATCGATACGAAGCCTCGCCGTTCGACTGTGAAGCTAGCGCTATGCTCGCTCGGGTCGTCGGTTCCGCCGATCCACACGCAATCGACAGCACCGTGCATTAATGTCCAGCACCGCGTGATCTGTCGATAAGTGCCGGTGCTGTTGGTGCTTATGAAGCCGTCGCTGGTAGCTCTCCAAGCCGACACATCTGTAGCACCGTCGCCCTTCACATCGTCTGCGGGCGCGGGATTAGCGCATCCGACGCAAACAGCCCCTGTGATCGAGGCGACAAGGGCCACTGCTGAGGTGCGTCGAAAGAGTGACATCCTTCAAAGTGCTACGTAAAGTCTGTAGATGTAAAGTCATCATCGCTGGACCGTCTTCTCTATGGACGGAACCGCCGATCTTGGATTGAGGAAGGTGGTTGCCACGAATATCAGGGCTGCGCGCCGAGAGCGGAAACTCAGTCAGGAAGCTCTTGGCGATGAAGCGGGCCTTCATCGCACCTATATTGGTTCGATCGAGAGGGCAGAGCGCAATCTTTCGATCGACAATATCGAACGGCTTGCCGCCGCGTTGGGAATGCCTGCTTGGAGACTCCTCTATCGCACGGGAGAATAAGTCCGTGCGCCCAGGGTGTGCCCAGCGAAATCATTGAAGTTTCAGGAAGACGTTCCCGGCGCTCGAAAGCGCCGGGATATCAGTCTCTTAGATGGTGCCGCCGGGGGGAATCGAACCCACGACCTCAGCCTTACCAAGGATGCGCTCTACCACTGAGCTACGGCGGCCAAATCTGAGGAACCGGGCCTATAGCCAAACCGATTGCTGGGGGAAAGACAAAACAGTCGCTTGATCGGAAAACTTTCTCGGGGCTGAGTGTTCCCATGACCGAGACCCCCGATATCCCGCCCGATGTCGCCGCCGCTCCAGCCAAGACGCCGGAACAGGTGGCAAAGGCCGATCGGGCGCTGCGCCTCGCCTCGGCGCTCAGAGACAATCTGCGGCGTCGCAAGGTCGCCGCCCCCGCCCGGGCCAAGCCGCGCAACTGAATGTCATGGGCCATGAGAGGTCCGGGGACTTTCGCACCCGTGCCCTGCCGCGCTAGATAGCCGACCGCCCGGCCTCCGCCCGGCGCTCGAAGGATGTCATGGACAGAATCGTCGTCACCGGTGGTCAGACGCTGCACGGGGAAATCCCGGTCAGTGGGGCCAAGAATTCGGCCATCAAGCTGATGGCGGCGTCGATCCTGACCGATCAGCCGTTGCGGCTGACCAATATGCCGCGTCTGGCGGACACGAAATTCCTCGGACAACTGCTGCAGCAGTTCGGCATCGCGGTGACCGAGAATGGTCACGGGGGCGAGCAGGAGACCCTGTTCGATGCGCGCGAGATCACCTCGACCTTCGCTCCCTATGATCTGGTCCGGCAGATGCGGGCCAGCTTCAACGTGCTGGGGCCGCTGCTGGCGCGGACTGGCCATGCCAAGGTCTCGCTGCCCGGCGGCTGCACGATCGGCGCGCGACCGGTTGATCTTCATCTGGATGCGCTGACGCGTCTGGGGGCGCTGATCGAGCTGGATGAGGGCTATGTCTCGGCCACGGCTCCCAAGGGTCTGCGCGGCGCGGAGATCGAATTTCCGTTCGTGTCCGTGGGCGCGACCGAACACACCTTGATGGCGGCGACCCTGGCGCAGGGGACCACGGTGCTGAAACGGGCGGCGCGCGAACCCGAGATCGGCGATCTGGCGCGCTGCCTGGTCATGATGGGGGCAAAGATCGAGGGGATCGACACCGATACCCTGGTGATCGAGGGCGTGACGTCGCTGAACGGCGGGGAGTGGTCGGTGATCCCGGACCGGATCGAGATGGGCTCGTATGCCGTCGCCGCCGCCATGGCCGGGGGCGAGGTCCGGCTGACGAAGGGACGCGCCGATCTGATCGCGTCCCTGACCGACCGGATGGTCGAGGCAGGGGTCGAGGTGACGCCCACCGACGACGGCGTCATCGTCAAGCGGGATCCGAACGTCCGGCTGCAGGCCACGAACGTTACGACCGAAATCTATCCGGGCTTCGCCACCGACCTTCAGGCCCAGTTCATGGCCCTGATGACCAAGGCGGATGGCGAGAGCGTGATCCACGAAACCATCTTCGAGAACCGGTTCATGCATGCGCCTGAACTGGCCCGTCTGGGAGCCGACATCTCCGTCCATGTGGGCGAGGCGCGGGTGAGGGGGGTCGAGGTCCTGCACGGCGCGCCGGTCATGGCAACGGATCTGCGAGCCTCGGTCAGTCTGGTGATCGCCGGGCTGGCGGCACAGGGTGAAACCTCGGTCGGACGCGTGTATCACCTGGATCGCGGGTTCGAGCGGCTGGAGGAGAAACTCTCGGCCTGCGGCGCGCGGATCGAAAGGCAGCACGAGCATCATGACGAGCACTGACGTCCTGCCTGACGCCGCGATGGCGGCGACCGTCGAAGAGGCCGTGAAGGCGGACATGGCACCCTTGCGCCTGCTCGCCGAGGACGGCGAGGATCTGGCGATCATCTCGGCGGCCTTGCAGGACGCGATCCTGCGGCCCGCCGACATCGTCTGGGAGCGGCGGGCGCGGACCCTGACGATCCAGCTGTCGCGGTTCTGCTGGGAATGCGGCGGGACGCGGGTGCGGGCGGCGATGCAGTTCGGCGACGTCTCGGCGGTCAAGAGCCGGGGCCTGCCGCGCCTGCCCGACGCCGCGCTTGAACTGCTGGCCATCCATTTCATCGACGGCGAGGCCCCCGGCGGCAAGGCGATCCTGATGTTCGCAGGCGGCGGCGACCTGAGGGTCGATGTCGAATGCCTGGACGTGGTGATGGCGGACCTGTCGGAACGCTGGGACGCGCGGATCGCGCCCACCCATCTGGACGGCGAGGACGCATGACCGACCACAGGCTGGAAGCCGTCGATCTGGACGCCGCGACCCTGCCGTCGGCCACGGCCGAGATCGAGCACGAGCGCCGCGTCGCCATCTTCGACCTGATCGAGAAGAATGTCTTCCAGCCTGCGGAAGCGGCAGCGGGCCCGTATCGATTGATGCTGTCGTTGCAGGACAACCGGCTGGTGTTCGATGTCACGGCGACCGACTACGCACGGACCTATGCCCTGTCGCTGACGCCGATGAAGACGGTGCTGAAGGACTATCTGCTGATCTGCGACAGCTATTACGAGGCCCTGCGCGGATCGTCGGCCACCCAGATCGAGGCCGTCGACATGGGCCGTCGCGGCCTGCACAACGAGGGGGCCGAACTGCTTAAGGCGAGGCTGGACGGCAAGGTCGAGATCGATCACGAGACTGCGCGTCGGCTGTTCACCCTCGTCTGTGCGCTGTATCGGCGCGGCTGAACTCGACTAGCCGCCGATTTTGGTGCATGAGCGCCCGTTCTTGAAAAGCGCGCGCTGTGCCCGGCGTGTGCCCGGACTTGTATTCACGGGGCGTGAGAGGCCGCATGGCTAAGGAAGAACTGCTCGAGTTTCCCGGCGTGGTAAGCGAATTGCTGCCCAATGCCACGTTCCGCGTGCTGCTCGAGGGGAACGACCACGAGATCATCGCCCATACCGCCGGCAAGATGCGCAAGAACCGCATCCGCGTCCTGGCCGGGGACAAGGTGCTGGTCGAGATGACGCCCTATGACCTGACCAAGGGCCGTATCACCTATCGCTTCAAGTAAGGGCGGGGCGTGACCGCCCGTCCGGACCTGGTGCTGGCCTCCGCCAGCCCGCGCCGCATCGAACTGCTGGCGCAACTGGGCATCGCGCCCGATCGCATCGATCCCGCCGACATCGACGAGACGCCGCTGAAGGACGAGACGCCGTCGCGTCTGGCCGTCCGGCTGGCCCGGACAAAAGCTCACGTCGTGGCCGACCGGTCGCCGGGCGCTGTGGTGCTTGCGGCCGACACGGTGGTCGCCGTCGGGCGTCGTTTGCTGGAAAAGGCGGCGGACGAGGTCGAGGCGACCAAATTCCTGACCCTGCTGTCCGGTCGCAACCACCGGGTCTTCACCGGCGTGGCCGTGGCGACAGGTGACAAGGTCATCAGCCGCGTCGTCGATACCCGCGTGACCTTCAAGGTTCTGTCGCCCGCCGAAATCCGCGACTACGTCGCGACCGGCGACTGGCGCGGCAAGGCGGGCGGCTATGGCATCCAGGGACCGGCAGGGGCCTTCGTCGTGAAAATCGTCGGCAGCCATCCGGCGGTGATGGGGCTGCCGCTGTTCGAGACGGCCAACCTGCTGGCCGGGGTCGGCTGGCGGCGCGGGTGAGCGAGGTCGAGGTCTTTCTGGACGACACGCCGGGCGAAATCCGCGGCGTGATCGCGCGGAATGGCCGGTATGCGCGGCTGCTGATCCAGCGTGAGAGTGATCCCGTGGCCCTGCGGCTAGGCAGTCGCTCGGTAAGTCGGGTGGTGGAGGTCAATCCCAGCCTGCGTGCGGCCTTCGTCGATCTGGGGCCCGTGCCGCTCGGGTTCCTGCCCTTGCCGAAAGGCCAGACCATCGCGGTCGGCCATAAGGTCGAGGTCGTCGTCGTCGCCGAACCGCGCGAGGCCAAGGGCGCGACCTTGCGCTGGCTCGGTGCCGGGGCGGGCGATCCGCGTCTGCTGCAGGCGGGACCGGACGTCGCGGCACGACTGAAGACGCTGGCTCCCAGTAACCCGATCCAGACCGGCCTGCCCGCGATCCGCTCGGGGCTGGAGGCTGAAGAAGAGGCCCTGTCCACACGCCTGACCCTGTCCGACCTGGGGCTGGACGTGGCGGTCGAACGAACGCGAGCGTTGATTGCGGTGGACATCGATCATGTCGGGACATCGGGCCGCAAGGGTCGGGACCGCGCCAATCTGGAGGGCCTGCGTCAGGCGGCGCGGCTGATCCGGCTTAATAACTGGGGCGGGCTGGTGGCGATCGATCTGGTCGGGACGGCGCATGATCCCAAGGCCATCGGCGCGGCGGCCAGGGCGGCGTTCGGCGACGATCCGGACATCGTCCACGGGCCGCTGAACCGGTTTGGCGTCTTGATGCTGTCGTTGCCGTGGCGCGATCGCCCGATCGAGACGCTTCTGTCGCCGACCGATCCGGCGGGACGAACCGAGACTGCGGCGATCACCTTGGTGCGCCGGGCGCGAGAGGCCCTGCTGTCAAACCCTGCGGTCGCGCGCTATGGCGTTCGCTGCGGCCCCGCCGAGGCCGCGCTGGCCACGCCATGGCTGCAGCGGCTGGGACCGCGCGTCGTTCTGACGATCGATCCGGCGCTGTCGCCGGGTCACGGCATGGTCGAGGAGGCCTGAGCCATGGCGATCTGTCCGATCTGCGAGAAGAAGCCGGCCGTCCAGGCCTATCGCCCGTTCTGTTCAAAACGCTGTGCCGATGTCGACCTGAACCGGTGGTTCACGGGCGGCTACGCCATCCCGGTCCGGGCGGACGAACCGACCGACGACGAGCCTGTCGAGGACTGAAGAAAGTCCGGTGATCCCGGCTGGACACCCCGGATCGGCTCGCTTATAGACCCCGCTCTCGCGACGCCGGACCTGATCCGGGACGCCTGCGCCTGGGTAGCTCAGTTGGTAGAGCAGCGGATTGAAAATCCGCGTGTCGGTGGTTCGAATCCGCCCCCAGGCACCATCACCTCGACATCCCTGACCAACGCCGCGTTTCCAAACGTTGGAACAGGAGGAACCGACGCCAATTTCCGTCGTCCGGATATCATCAAAATGTCGTTTTCGCGTGTGGTGGCGGGCTTTTTCGATCTGTGACCGCAGAAGCTGCGAAAAGACGGCCTTCTGACTTGACGCTCCCGGATCGCTTCGCCAAAGGAGCTTGACCGCTTTCATCTTTGGTTAGCGTCCGGCGTATCGAGGAACCTTGTTCACCGATCCGCCGATCGTCAGGGTGACCTTCGGGCAACCGGATGCGATACTGAGACGTTCCGCCGTTTGAGCCCGTCGGCTCAGACGATGGGACATACCGATTTCATGGAGGGGCGGTCGCATATCGCGGCCTGTCTCTAGGGTTCCATAGTCAGCCCAAGAACAGCAGGAACTGGCGCAAAATGCTCGACCGTAACAAGAACTTCATCCTGGCCCTTGCCGGCGCTGCCGTGCTGATGGCCGGCGCTCCCGCCCTGGCTCAGGACGCAGCCGCTCCGGCTGCCGCGACTGCGCCGGCCGCCGACGCCGCCACGACGGCCGCGCCGACAACGACCGCTCCGGTCACCGCCGAGGCCGCGCCTGTCGAGGACGTCGCTGGCGAAGACGCCGGTGGTCACTCGGGTGGCATCACCCCAATCTCCATGTTCATGGACTCCGGCCTGATCGTTAAGGTCGTCATGATCGGCCTGATCCTGGCCTCGATCTTCTCCTGGACCCTGCTGATCATCAAGCTGATCGAGTTCGGTTCGCTGAACAAGAAGACGGACAACTTCCTGGAATCCTTCCGTCAGGCCCGCACCATCGCGGACATGCGCAAGGTCGCGTCCTCGGAAGAGTTCGATGGCAACCCGCTGGCCGACATGGCCGCCGCAGCCACTGAAGAAGTCGAACTGTCGCGCCAGGCTGGCCTGAATGTGGTCGGTGAGCATCGCGACTCGGCACTGTTCCGTGCCCAGACCGCCGTGTCCGCCGTGCAGTCGGGTCTGGCGGGTCGCCTGTCGGCCGGTCAGATGTTCCTGGCCTCGACTGGCTCGATCGGACCGTTCGTGGGTCTGTTCGGTACCGTTTACGGGATCATGAACTCCTTCATCGGTATCGCCGAATCCAACACGACCAACCTGGCCGTCGTGGCCCCCGGTATCGCCGAGGCCCTGCTCGCCACTGGTATCGGCCTGTTCGCGGCTATCCCGGCAGTTATCTTCTACAACTACTTCAACACCCGTATCGCCGCTTACGGCGTCCGTTCGGACGGCTTCAACGCTGAACTGATGAACGCCCTCTCGCGCCAGCTGGACAAGGGAGCCTAAGCGCGATGGCAGCCAAACTCGGTGGTGGCGGGGGCGGCAAGTACCACGTCGAGCAGAACAGCGAGATCAACGTCACGCCGTTCGTGGACATCATGCTTGTCCTGCTCATCATCTTCATGGTGGCCGCGCCTTTGGCAACCGTGTCGGTGGTGATCAAACTGCCCCGCGCCGTCGCACCGCCCCAGACCAATCCGCCCAAGCCGGTGTTCATCTCCATCCAGAACGATGGCGATGTCTTCATCGGGGACGGTCGGTCCAGTGTCGATATGCTGGGAGACGACCTGAGACGCCTGATTGGCGGTCGCAATCCGGATGAGGAGCGTATCTTCATCCGGGCCGACCAGACCACCCGCTACGGCACCTTCATGCAAGTCATGAACGCCCTGCAGGACAACGGCTTCTACAGCGTCGCGCTCGTCGGCGAAGACACGTCAACGCAGTAGAGCAGGGACATCATGACAGACACACCTGTTGAGTATCACCGCAGTCGCTATGATGCCCCTCGCAAGAAGGGCTTCATGGGGGTCTCGCCGGCGATCTGGGCTGGCGCGCTTCTGGTCGTCACGATCCTGTTCGGGATCCTGATCTTCTACGTGCAGCAGACCAAGTTCAAACTGAACGAGTTCAACTACGTGGATGAGTCGGTGGATGTGGAGCTGATCGAGCCGGCACCGCCGCCTCCGCCGCCTCCACCCCCGCCGCCGCCTCCGCCGGACACGCCCCCGCCGCCCAAGCTGCAGGTGCGCCCGCCGGTGATCAACACCCTGGCACCGCCGCCGCCGATCACCCTGCCGATCGAGCCGACGAAGAAGGAAGACCGCGTCGAATACACGGGCCCGCCCGTGATCGTCCCCGGCCCGCCGCCTCCGCCCGCCCCTCCGGCTCCGGCTCGTCCGTCGGTGATCACCAACGTGCAGTGGTCGCGTCGTCCTCAGCCCACCGCTGACGACTTCCCGGCTCGCGCTCTGGAACGTGGCATCGGTGGATCGGCCACGGTCCGTTGTACCGCCCAGGCCAGCGGGCGGCCGGCGAACTGCAACGTCGTCTCGGAAGAGCCTGCGGGTCAGGGCTTCGGCCGTGCCGCAGTCCGGGTGGCCTCGCGTGGGCAGCTGTCGCCGGCAACGGTCGATGGCGCGGCACGGGACGCCTCGTTCAACGTGACGATCCGCTTCCCCGTCCCGGAATAGACTTCGGTCCGTTCCGAAACCGACAAGACCGACGCCCCGGAGGAAACTCCGGGGCGTTTCCTTTTGCGCCGGCGCAGTGTCCGCTTGATCGCGGGGGACAGTCCCGCTAAAGACCGCCCCTCGCGAAGAGCGCGCCGCCTTAGCTCAGTTGGTTAGAGCGCCGGTTTGTGGAACCGGAGGTCCTCAGTTCAAGCCTGAGAGGCGGTACCATCTTCGCCGACCGGCTCCGCGCTGGTCGCGGTCACGGTCGCCGCCTTCCGCTTCCTCAGCCGTCCGATCGGCCCGTCCAGCGTGTCCAGCGCGGCCCTCGCCGCGCGATAGCCGGAGGCGACCACGGGGTCATAGATTTTCCAGTCCCGGATGTCGGTGCCGCTGTGTTCGGGCCGGATCAGCAGGTCGGTATCGGCCCGTGACCGCGTCAGCTCGGCATCCGAGGTCACCGTCGCCGACCGCATGAGGATCGACACGATCGGCGGGCCGGCCTTCCACGCCCCGGACAGGATCCATCGCCACCAGGACGGCGGATTTTCCAGCGCCCTGGCATCGACGCCGCGCATCTGGGACATGTCGACGCCGATGGTCGGGCCGGCGTTCTGCATCCGCATGACGTCGGTGGGGAAATTCTTGATCACGGCCCCATCGACCAGGACCTGTCCGTCCATGACGACAGGCGGCATCAGGCCCGGGATCGAGATCGAGGCCCGGATCGCCCGCCTGAGCAGCCCGCGCCGATGCACCTCGATCCGCCCGGTCGTCAGGTTGGCCGAGACGGCGAAGAAGGGCAGAGGCAGGTCGGCGATATCGACATCGCCATAGGCCTGTTCCAGCAGCCGCGCGACCTTGCCCGCGCGCGTCATGGCGATGATCGGCACCGCCAGGTCGGACAGCGGGTCGGAGGTCACGAAGGCCGTGCGTATGCGCGCCTCCAGATCGGCATCGCTCCAGCCCAGCGCGGGACCGGCCGCGACCACCGCCCCCATTGAGGCTCCACCGAGGAAGTCGAAGACGACCCCGGCTTCTCTCAGCGCCCGGATCGCGCCGATATGGGCATAGGCGCGCGCGCCGCCGCCCGACAGGACCAGCCCGACCGCCGTGCCGGTAATCACCCGCGCGATCCGCGCCGCATCGGCGGCATCGCCCTCCATGGCATGGAACCATCGTCCCGGCTCCAGGGCATCCAGCCAGATGGCGGTGTTGGCCGGACGCGGCATGCGCGGATCGCGCAGCAGGATCAGGTCGGTGAACTGGTGCGTGCCAAAGGCTCCGCTGCGACCCGGCACGGTCTGCGGCGGCGTGGTCAGGGCGTCGCCGACGATGAACAGCCGATCGACCTGTCGCGCGCACAGGGATGCCCAGGACGGCTCGTCCCGCTCGGCGACATACAGGACGACGTCGTGGGTATCCTCGACGCGCGAGAACCACTCCGACACCGAGGTCAAGGCGGAATGGTCGATCACCTGACAGGTAAATCCGATCGCGCGCACCGCCGCCGCGATCCGATCGACGAAGGGGCGGATGGGACGGGCGCGGGCCGCGATGAAGCCGAACACGCTGGGCTCGGCGGCGCCCGAGGTCGTCTCACGCGCCCGCCGCAGCATCAGCCGCGACAGCTCGATCATCACGTCGGGACGAGTGCGGATCGCCTCGAAGAAGGCGTCGCGCGGCAACGCCAGGATCTCGGAGTCGCGCAGGGCAACGACATTGGCCGAATGGGGCTTGCCCGCCACCATGGCCATCTCGCCGACGGGTTCTCCCGGCTTGACGACGCCCAGGAACTGCGGCGGCTGGCCCTCCTCCTGACGAAAAACCCCAAGACGACCGGAGCGGACCAGATACAGGGTATCCGCCTCGTCGCCTGTACGGAACAGGGGCTCGCCCCCGGTCAGGGCGAACCAGCTGGCGCGGGTGTCGCGATCCTCGAACACTTGGGCGAGCGCGGCTTCCAGCGTGTCGGATCGAGCATGGACCATGTCCGAATCTATGCCCGATTCGGTGCTCATACGTATGCTTTCACGCGGTCGTGGCAACGCAGTGCCAAACAATCAAAGAGAGAATGCATCCACGGGCCACAATCAGGACGTAGTTGAGGCCTCGCTTCAAGGGGCCATGCAGATGTTTCAGCTTTCGCGGCAACAAACCCGCCGATTCGAATCGCTCCTCGATCGCCTGTCGGTCGACGAAAAGAAGCACGTGAAGGCTGTCTCTTCGGCGGCCGCATCGGCCGCGACCGATGCCGCCATCCACTGGGACTTCGAGGCACCGGCCAATCACGCGACCCAGACGATGGGCGAGCGGGTCTCGGGCGAAGTCCGGCGTGGTTTGATCGCGACGTGGGCGCTGGATCTGCCGCGGCGGATCGATGCGGAGCGTTTGCCGGACGAGGTGCTAAATCTCTATCCCTTCTGGATTGATCATCTGGCGGAATGGCTGGGTTCGCAGGCGGGGCCTTACGACACCGATTACTGGGCCAAGGACGTGCGGTTCGCCCTGTGCCTCAGTGTGCCGGGCAGCCGGACCCAGACTCTGGATCTGAACGCGTCGTGCGGACCGGGCCAGGTCGTGCGCGATGCCGTGAAGCGCCGCGACCCACGCGTTCTGGGCCGATATCTGGCGATTGGCGGATGGTACCGGAACTGGCTACAGACCCATACCGAAAGCCGCCACACCGACGACTTTACCGAACAGGGCTGGGACCGGCTGTGGCTCAGCGCGGCCGCAATCTGCCGGGCCAGGCCCGAAATCGTGGGCGTCATCGGCTCGAGCTGGTTCTTCGACCCGCCGCTGGAGACAATCAGCCCGCGCCTGACCTATCTTCGGGCCAATCCGATGGCGCGCGGGGCCTTCATGATCGATCAGGGGCCGGGCCAGACCCATTCCGAGCGGGCAGGGGCCACATCGCCGACGCGGCGTGCCTTGATCGCGGCTGGTGACTATGTGCCCCATAGCTGGCTGCTGGCCTGGCCTCGTGGGCCGCTGATCGCCTGGGCCGATCGTGTGGCCGGACCGGCGGTTCAGCCCGCCCGGCGTCGCCAGGCGGCTTGGACGGGCAGAATGTCGAGGCCGGCCGCTTTGGCCAGCCGGATGACCCGGTCCAGATCGTCGGGCGTGCAGCCATAGGGGGTCGGGCGGTCCATCACGTCGTGACCATAGGCGATCAGCCAGCCGTCTGAGGCCGCCGTCCGCTGCATCATCGCCTCCAGATCATAGCCGGGCAGGCGACGGGACTCGAGGCCGATGGCCTGCAACAGGCCCCGGTCGGCCCGCCCGGCATTGATGCCGTCCCGGACACCGCGTCCGAAATCGAACCGGTCCGCGACGATCCGTTTGGCGCTCAGGCCGCAGTCTCCAAAGGGATAGGCGAAACTGGTCATGACGTGACCGTGCAGCCGCTCGCCGACCCAGGCCGCATTGCGGTCGAAGCTGGCCGACAGCTCGGCGGGCGACAGGCTCAGGACGCTCGCATGCTCATAGGTATGACAGCCGACCTCATGACCCGCCGCATGCAGGGCCTGGAGGTGCTCGGTCTCGAACTGCGGCAGGTCGAGGTTGGTGCCGCCCGACAGCCCGCCACAGACGTAGTAGGTTGCCAGCACGCCGTGCTCGGCCAGGATCGGCCCCGCCTCGGTCCAGGCCGTGGTCGGGATGTCGTCGAAGCTGAGGCTGAAGAGGCCGCGCGCGGGCCGCACCTCCACGGGCTGGACATCCAGATACCGTCCAGCCCGGCGGCGCATCTTGTCGACGAAAGCGTTCATGCCGGCATCCTGCCACATCGGACTTAAGCGTCGCTGAATGCGGTCAGGACGACGGTCGCTTCAACGCTCGTCCCGCGACCACCGCCCCGGCTCCGAACCGGGCGCGCAGGTCGTCTATGGTGGTCTCGGTCTTGAGCGCCCGACTTTCACTGGAGGCGAACAGACCCGCCGGCGTGTCCTCCGCATCGACCACCTCGGCCATGCCGATGCCGATCAGGCGGTAGGGGCGCCCCAGTTCGGGCTTGAGCAGATCCCGCCCGATGGCGAACAGGGCCCGCGCCGTCTGGACCGGTTCCGGCACGCTGTGGCGGCGAGTGACGATCTTGAAGTCGTTCCGCCGCAGCTTCAGCACGACGACGCGGGACGCCACACCGTCGCGCCGGGCCTTGGACGCCAGTTTTTCGCACAGCGGCCAGAGTTCGGCCTCCAGCGTCTCGGCCGTCATCAGATCGGTGTTGAAGGTGGTTTCGGCGCTCATGCCCTTGCGGTCGTGATCGGGATTGACCGCGCGGGCGTCGCGGGCGTGCGACAGGTCGTGCAACCGAAGGCCCCATTCACCATAGCGTCTGACCAGATCGCGCGGATCGGCTGAGGCCAGGTCGCCGACGGTGGCGAAACCGTCGCTGATCAGGGTCTTGCCGAAGACGGGGCCGACGCCCGGCAGGATGCGCACCGATTTCGGAGCCAGCAGGCTCTGGGCATTGGCCGCTCCGATCACCGAGAACCCGCGCGGCTTGTCCATCTCCGACGCCACCTTGGCCAGGAACCGGTTGGGGGCCAGACCGATCGAAACGCTGAGGCCCGTCTCGGCCTCGATCCGGTTCTGCAGCCGGATCAGTTGCAGGGCGGGCGGGCCACCGTTCAGCCGTTCGGTCCCCGCCAGATCGATCCAGGCTTCGTCCAGCGACAGGGTCTGCACCAGCGGCGTCATCTCTCCGACAAAGCCGAAGATGCGTCGCGACTCCGCAACATATTTTGTGAAGTCCGGCCGGACCACTACGGCGTCGGGACATGCCTTCAGCGCCTTGAACATCGGCATGGCCGAGCCGACGCCGGACTGGCGCGCGATATAGCAGGCGGTCGAGACCACCCCCCGCACGCCTCCGCCGACGATCACCGGCCGGTCGCGCAGTTCCGGCCGATCGCGTTTCTCGACCGACGCATAGAAGGCATCGCAGTCCAGATGGGCAATGGTCAGGGTGTCGAGCTCAGGATCGCAGACGACGCGCGGCGATCCGCAGGCCGGACAGCGCGCCACCGCATCGGCCCCGGTCCACAGGCACTGGCGACAGATGGCGACGATGGCCAAGCGAAATGCTCTCCTGATCCCGGAATGTTCCCGTCTTGTGCCACAGGTCGCCTGTCGCGCGAACCATCGATCTGCAGGCGAACGAACGCAGCTTCACGTCAACTTAAGACTGGGGGCGCAGTATGGTCATTCAATGCGAACGGCCCCGGCGCGAAGGCGCGATACGGGGCGACAAGGGTGATGATGTCCAAGAAAGTCCTCATCGTCGAGGATAACGAGCTGAACATGAAGCTGTTTCATGATCTGCTCGATTCCCAAGGCTATCAGGTCCTGCAGACCCGCGAGGGGCTGTCGGCCCTGGGGCTGGCGCGCGAGCACATGCCCGACCTGATCCTGATGGATATCCAGCTGCCCGAGATCAGCGGTCTGGAAGTCACCAAATGGCTGAAGGACGACGAGGAACTGGCCCACATCCCCATCATCGCCGTCACCGCCTTCGCGATGAAAGGTGACGAGGAACGCATCCGGCAGGGGGGGTGCGAAGCGTATATCTCCAAACCGATCTCGGTGATGCATTTCCTCGAGACGGTGAAGAAGCATCTGGGCCTGGCCCAGCCTGTGGGGGTCGGATGACAGCGCGTATCCTGGTCGTCGACGATGTCGAGGCGAACGTCCGCTTGCTCGAGGCCAAGCTGACGATCGAATACTATGACGTGATGACCTGTATGGACGGGGCGACCGCCGTGCGTCTGGCGGCCGAGGAACAGCCGGACATCATCCTGCTGGACGTCATGATGCCCGGCATGGACGGCTTCGAGACCTGTCGCCGGATCAAGGCTGATCCGAACACCCGCCACATCCCGGTCGTGCTGGTCACGGCTCTGGACGGGCGCGAGGACAAGATCAAGGGGCTGGATGCCGGTGCCGACGACTTCCTGACCAAGCCGCTGGACGACGTCGTGCTGTTCGCTCGGGTCCGGTCGCTGACGCGGCTGAAACTGGTCATGGACGAACTGCGCGAGCGCGAAGAAAGCGGTCGCAAGATGGGCGTCAACGCCGACGGGGCCGGGCGGCTGCGCGGCTCGGGCGGACGCGTGCTGATCGTCGACGACAACGAACGCCAGGCCGCACGCATCGCCGAGGAGTTGTCGCGCGAACACCGCCCGGTGATCGAGAGCGATCCCAAGGCGGCCCTGCTGGCCTCGCGCGGCCTGATCGACCTGATGATCGTCAATGTCGCGGCGGACAGCTTCGACGGCTTGCGGCTGGTGGCCCAGGCGCGGTCGGCGGAGACGACGCGGCACCTGCCGATCCTGGCCGTGGTCGAGCCATCCGAACGGCCCCGGCTGATCAAGGCCCTGGAACTGGGCGTCAACGACATCCTGATGCGGCCGGTCGATCCGGAGGAGCTGGCGGCCCGCGCCCGGACCCAGATCCGGCGCAAACGCTACACCGATTTCCTGCGTGAGAAGCTGGACTACAGCCTTGAGATGGCCGTCACCGACGCCCTGACCGGTCTCCACAATCGTCGCTACATGGCCGGTCAGCTGCAGGCCTTCGTCCAGCGGGCGAACCACGGCGGAGACCCCGTCGCGGTGCTGGTGCTGGACATCGATCACTTCAAGGCGGTCAACGACGGCTTTGGCCACGATGCCGGCGACGAGGTGCTGCAGGAATTCGCCGTCCGGCTGGCCACCAACGTCCGCGCCGTCGATCTGCCGTGCCGGTTCGGGGGCGAGGAGTTCGTCGTCGTCATGCCAGATACCAAGCTGGAAGACGCCCACCGCATCGCCGACCGTATCCGTCGCGACGTCGGCTCGGTGCCGTTTCGCGTGATGGGCGGCAAGGAGACGCTGAACATCACCATCTCGGTCGGGGTCGCAGCTTCGCTGGGTGCCGGCGATACACCCGAGGCCCTGCTGAAACGCGCCGACGAGGGCGTGTACGAGGCCAAGGCGACGGGCCGGAACCGCGTCATCGCCCGCGCGGCCTGACCTTTTCGGCCCCATCGCCTGCGACCTTTGATCCCCGCTCACGAGACTGGGACTGGACGCGGCTTCAAATCAGTCCATTCTTTCCTATCTAGGGTTTCGACTCCCCCGATACGGACCAAGAATGCCATCCAACCGGCCAGGTGAACGACAGGGACAGGGCTCCGGCTCCGCCACAATCACCGAGACAAAGCCCAAACTTCAGAAGCCCTCGCTGTATCGGGTGCTGATCCTGAATGACGACTACACGCCGATGGAATTCGTCATCTATGTGCTGGAGCGGTTCTTCCAGAAGAGCCGCGAGGACGCGACCCGCATCATGCTGCATGTGCACCAGCATGGCGTCGGGGTGTGCGGCGTCTTCACCTACGAAGTGGCCGAAACCAAGGTCGCCCAAGTGGTCGAGACGGCGCGCCGTCACCAGCATCCGCTGCAATGCACTATGGAAAAAGACTGAGAGGATCTCCCCATGCCCTCCTTTTCACGCCCCCTGGAAGAGACCCTCCACCGCGCCGTGGCCTATGCCAACGAGCGTCGGCACGAGTACGCCACCCTTGAACACCTGTTGCTGGCCCTGATCGACGACCCGGATGCGACCGGGGTGATGACGGCGTGTAATGTCGAACTGGTCGCGCTGAAGACGGCGCTGACGCTCTATGTCGACACCGATCTGGCGGCACTGGCCACCAGTGACGGTGAGGACGCCAAGCCGACCGCCGGGTTCCAGCGCGTGATCCAGCGCGCGGTGATCCATGTCCAGTCGTCGGGCCGCGAGGAAGTGACCGGGGCCAATGTCCTGGTCGCCATCTTCAGCGAACGCGAGAGCCACGCCGCCTACTTCCTGCAGGAGCAGGACATGACGCGCTATGACGCGGTGAACTTCATCGCCCACGGCATCGCCAAGAAGGCCGGGGCCAGCGAAGCCAAGCCGGCCAAGGGTACCTCAGCCGAAGAGGCCGAGGACGCCGCCGTCGTCAAACAGGGCGGCGAGGCGCTGGAGGCCTACTGCGTCGATCTCAACGAGAAGTCGCGCAAGGGCAAGATCGATCCCTTGATCGGTCGCCAGGCCGAGGTGGATCGCTCGATCCAGATCCTGTGCCGTCGGACAAAGAACAACCCGCTGCTGGTCGGCGAGCCCGGCGTCGGCAAGACCGCCATTGCCGAAGGCCTGGCGCGCAAGATCGTCAACCACGAGGTCCCGGCCGTACTGGAAGGCGCCACGATCTACAGCCTCGACATGGGGGCGCTGCTGGCCGGGACCCGGTATCGCGGCGACTTCGAGGAGCGGCTGAAACAGGTCGTCAAGGAGTTGGAGAACCACGAGAACGCCATCCTGTTCATCGACGAGATCCACACCGTGATCGGCGCGGGGGCCACCTCGGGCGGGGCGATGGATGCGTCCAACCTGCTGAAGCCAGCCTTGGCGTCAGGATCGCTGCGGTGCATGGGCTCGACCACATACAAGGAATACCGCCAGCATTTCGAGAAGGACCGCGCCCTGGTCCGGCGGTTCCAGAAGATCGACGTCAATGAGCCGACGGTCGAGGATTCGATCAAGATCCTGCGCGGGCTTAAGTCGGCCTACGAAGGACACCACAAGCTGCGCTACACCGAGAGCGCCATCCGGTCTGCGGTCGAGCTGTCGGCCCGCTACATGACCGACCGCAAACTGCCGGACAAGGCGATCGACGTGATCGACGAGGCGGGGGCCAGCCAGATGCTGTTGCCCGAAGGCAAGCGCAAGAAGGTCATCGGCCAGAAGGAGGTCGAGGCCGTCATCGCCAAGATGGCTCGCATCCCGCCGAAGTCGGTGTCCAAGACCGATACCGAGGGCCTGCGCGAACTGCAGACCGATCTGAACCGGGCGGTGTTCGGTCAGGATGCGGCGATCGAACAGGTGGCCTCGGCCATGAAGCTGGCCCGCGCCGGTCTGCGCGATCCGCAAAAGCCGATCGGGTCGTTCCTGTTCGCCGGACCGACCGGCGTCGGCAAGACCGAGGTGGCCAAACAGCTGGCCTCGACGCTCGGCATCGAGATGCTGCGCTTCGACATGTCGGAATATATGGAGCGCCATACCGTCAGCCGCCTGATCGGGGCACCCCCCGGCTACGTCGGCCATGACCAGGGCGGCCTGCTGACCGACGCCGTCGATCAGCATCCGCATGCCGTGGTCCTGCTGGACGAGATCGAGAAGGCGCACCCGGACGTCTACAACATCCTGCTCCAGGCCATGGACAACGGCGTCCTGACCGACGCCATCGGCAAGAAGGTGGATTTCAGGAACGTCGTCCTCATCATGACGACCAATGCCGGGGCCGCCGACAATGCCCGCGCCTCGATCGGCTTCGGTCGCGGCAAGGTCGAGGGCGAGGACGAAAAGGCCATCCAGCGCCTGTTCGCGCCGGAGTTCCGCAATCGCCTGGACGCCATCGTGTCGTTCAAGCCGCTGGCGGCCGAGACCATCCGCCTGGTGGTGACCAAGTTCGTGCTGCAGCTGGAGGCCCAGCTGGCGGACCGCAACATCACCATCGAACTGACCGACGACGCGGCCGACTGGCTGGCCAAGAACGGCTTCGATGAACTGTACGGCGCGCGCCCTCTGGGCCGGGTCATCCAAGAAAACATCAAGAAGCCGCTGGCCGACGACATCCTGTTCGGACGTCTGACGCGCGGCGGCCACGTCAAGGTCGAGTTGAAGGACGGCAAGATCGCCTTCGACATCTCGGCGGCGAGCGGTCAGCCGGTCAAGGAAACCGCCGACGAAGACGCGGCGGTCTGACTGTCCTCCCCATCGCATCGCGATGGGGAGGGGGACCGCCCGAAGGATAATGGAGGGGCTGGTGCCCCCCCACGCTGAAACGAAAAAGGCCCGGGCATCGCTGCCCGGGCCTTTCTTTTTGATTGATGTGGCTGAACCTAGCGGCGACCGGCGCGCGACAGGATCAGGGCCAGGCCGGCGACGATGCCGGTGGTCAACAGCGGCTTGGCGCGGGCGAAATCCAGACCCTTGCGGGCGGTTTCCTGGTACTGGGCCGGAGCCTTTTCAACCAGGCCGTCCAGGCCATCAATGACGCGGCCATAGGCGTCGCGCGCCTTGCCCTTGATCTCGTTCAGCTTGCCTTCGGCTTGCAGACGGTCATCGCCGGTCAGGCCGCCGAGGCCGTTCTGGAGGCGTCCGCCGAGTTCTTCGGCTTTGCCCTGGATGCGTTGATCGGTCATGGGATATCCCTTTCAGAAAATGTGAGCCGGGGAGGCGTGTCGTCATAGTGCGTGAGGAACCGGGCGGTTCCTGTATGGCTTTGTGTTGCGGGCACGCCGCCACATCCCGATGTGGGGTGGCCATGTACCGACGTCGAGGGGTCTTCATGCTGCGTTTCATCGTTCAGGCCGTGGTGACGGCGCTCGGACTGTGGCTGGCGTCACAGGTCATCGACGGCGTCGGATTTTCCGACACCACGACCCTGATCATCGCGGCGGTGCTGCTGGGGATCGTCAATGCCATCGTACGGCCGATCCTGGTTTTGCTGACCTTCCCGATCACGGTGCTGACGCTGGGTCTGTTCCTGCTGGTCGTGAACGCCGCCACGATCGGTCTGGTGGCCGTGCTGCTGGACGGGTTCGTGGTCGATGGACTGTGGCCCGGTATCGGCGCGGCGATCGTGACCGGTATCGTCAGCTGGATCGCCGGAGCCTTCATCGGAGACGGTCGGCGGGCCGAATAGTTGCGAGCCTTCGCCGAACTGCTGGACCGGCTGTCGCTGACCGGATCGCGTAACGCCAAGCTGGTGCTGCTGCGCGACTATCTGCGCGCGACGCCGGACCCGGATCGCGGCTGGGCCTTGGCCGCCCTGACCGGCGAGCTGGTCTTCACCGCCGCCAAGCCGGCGATGATCCGCAAGGCCGTGGAGGCGAGGGTCGATCCGGTCCTGTTCGGCTGGTCCTACGACTATGTGGGCGATCTGGCCGAGACGGTGGCGCTGATCTGGCCCGGCGATCCGAACCGGCGCGCCAACCGCGAGCCCGAACTGGCCGAGGTGGTGGATGCCCTGATGTCGGCCAAGCGGGGCGAGGTCCAGGGTCTGATCGAGGGGTGGCTGGACGCTCTGGCTCCCAAAGGCCGGTGGGCGCTGCTGAAGCTGGTGACGGGCGGACTGCGCGTCGGCCTGTCAGCGCGTCTGGCCAAGACCGCGACCGCGCTGGTGCGACCGGAACAGGTCAGCGACCCCCCGGACCCTGAAGGCGGCGAGGCCACGACGCCGCTGGCCCCCGTCGACGTGTCGGAGATCGAGGAGGTCTGGCACGCGCTGGAACCGCCCTATGCCGATCTGTTCGCCTGGCTGGAGGGTCGCGCCGATCGTCCCAGCGGCGATGCGCCGGGGCGGTTCCGACCGGTCATGCTGTCGGTCGCCATCGACGAGGCGGTGGATTTCGCCAAGCTGGACCCCGCCGACTATGCCGCCGAATGGAAATGGGACGGCATCCGCGTCCAGGCCGTTCGCGAGGGTGGGGTGGCCAAACTCTATTCCCGCACCGGCGACGAGATTTCCGGGGCCTTTCCCGACCTGATGGCGGGTCTGGCGTTCGAGGGGGCCATCGATGGCGAACTGCTGGTCTGGCGCGCCGAGCCGGGCGGCGGTGGGATCGTCGCTCCGTTCGGCGACCTGCAACAGCGGCTGAACCGCAAGACGGTCGATGCCAGGACCATGGCGGCCTATCCGGCGGCGATCCTGGCCTATGACCTGCTGGCCGATCGAGGCGACGACCTGCGTGCCCTGCCTCTGAAAGAGCGCCGGGTGCGGCTGGAGGCCGTCGTCGCAGGCCATGGCGGCGATCGGCTGCATCTGTCGCCGATCGTCGATTACACGGGCTGGGAGGTCTTGCGACGGCTGAGAGCCGATCCGCCCGTCGGGGGCGCGGCCGAGGGGCTGATGTTGAAGCGCTGGGATTCGGCCTATGTCGGCGGGCGACCCAAGGGGCCGTGGTTCAAATGGAAGCGCGATCCCCACACCATTGACGCGGTGATGATGTACGCCCAGCGCGGGCACGGCAAACGGTCCAGCTTCTATTCCGACTATACGTTCGGAGTCTGGACGGAAGAGGGGGCGCTGACCCCGGTCGGCAAGGCCTATTTCGGCTTCACCGATGAGGAACTGAAACTGCTGGACAAATTCGTGCGCGATCACACTGTCGACCGGTTCGGGCCGGTGCGCTCCGTGCGGGCCGAGCGGGATTTCGGTTTGGTGCTGGAGATCGCCTTCGAAGGCCTGCAACGCTCACCGCGACACAAGTCCGGCGTGGCCATGCGGTTTCCCCGGATCAGCCGCATCCGCTGGGACAAACCGGCGCGCGAGGCCGACACCCTGGCTTCGGTCCAGGCCCTGCTGGAGCGGATGGAATCGGGGGGCGGCCGCGTCGCCGCCATCATCGAATAGGCACCGCCGGGGTTCAAATCGGCGTCCCGTGCGTTAAACCCCCCGCATGTCTTCCCTGAACTCTCCCGCGACCGCTGCGGTCGCCGCCGGCGAGAAGGCCGTGGCCTTCGACGTCGCCATGCTGGCCCGGCTGACCGATCTGGCCGGCGACTTCGCCATCAACATCGCGATCGCCGTGGTGATCCTGGCCATCACCGTGTTCGCGGCCAAGTGGGCGGCGCGGGCGACACGGCGTGGCCTGTCTCGGGTCAAGGGCTTCCGACACGATCCGACGGTTCTCAGCTTTGCCGTTCAGGTCGTCAGGGTCATCGTCTTCATCGTCGGCTTCATCGCAGTCCTTCAGCGTCTGGGGGTGCAGACCACCTCCATTCTGGCCGTGCTGGGGGCGGCGTCGCTGGCGGTCGGCCTGGCCTTGCAGGGTACGCTGTCGAACGTGGCGGCGGGGGTGATGCTGCTGGTGCTGCGGCCCTACCGCGTCGGCGATCTGGTCGACATCAACAACAACGTCGGCAAGGTGACGCGGCTGGACCTGTTCTTCACCCAGATGGCGGACGCCAACAACGTCAAGATCGTCATCCCGAACGCCAAGGTGTTTTCCGACACCATGCTGAACCTGTCGGGCCAGCAGACGCGGCGGATGGAGCTGAAGATCGGGGTCGGATACGGCGACGACCTGAACGTCGCCCGCGCGGCCCTGGTCGCCGCGGCGGCGGCGCACGACAAGGTGTTGGCCGATCCCGGTCCCTGGTGCGGGGTGACCAATCTGCTGGACAGCGCGGTCGAGGTCACGCTTCAGGCCTGGACCAAATCAGGCGACTACTGGCAGACCAAGGCCGACGTCTTCCAGGCAGCCAAGGAGGCGCTGGACGCCGCCGACATCGAGATTCCATTCCCGCATCAGGTCGCCGTTCCCTATGGCGACGAAGACGTCATGCCGGTGGTCACGGTGCGCACCCTGCAGGACCGCCGCCACAGCGACCCTTCGCCGGGGGACGCCCACACAGAATCCAGCGAGGGCTGAGCCATGCGATACGATTTCGGCTCCGACAACACCGCCGGCATGGCTCCAACCGCTCTCGACGCGCTGGTTCAGGCCAATGTTGACTACGCACGGGCCTATGGGGCCGACGACGTGACAGCACGCGCGGCGGACCAGATACGTCAGAGGCTGGATGCCGACGTCGATATTCGCTTCGTGTTCAGCGGTACGGCGGCCAATTCCATCGTCCTGTCGATGCTGGCGCGACCGCACGAGGCGGTCCTGGCCCATCACGCTGCCCATATCTGCACCGACGAGACCGGCGCGCCCGGCTTTTTCGGCCAGGGCGTCGGCCTGATCGGCCTGCCGGGCTTTTCCGGCAAGATAGAGCTGAACGCCCTGCATGCCTGGCTGGAGGAACCCGAGGTCGGTCATCGCCAGCCCCCCGCCGCCCTGTCCCTGACCCAGTCCACCGAATACGGCACCGTCTATACCGAGGAGGAGTTGCGTCACCTGATCGAGCCGGTGAAGGCGCGCGGATACGGCGTGCATATGGACGGGGCGCGGCTGGCCAATGCGGCCGCGCATGGGTTCGACCTGACCCAGATCGCGCGGCTGGGCGTCGATGCCTTGGTGTTCGGCGGGGCCAAGGCGGGGGCCAATTGCGTCGAGGCGATCGTCCTGTTCGACAAGGCGCTGGGCCGCAGGCTGGACAACCGGCTGAAACAGGCGGGCCAGACTGCGTCCAAGGCCCGGTTCCTGGCCGCGCCGATGCTGGGCCTGCTGGAGAGCGGCGAATGGGAAACGGGTGCTGCCCACGCCAACCGAATGGCGCAGCGCCTGGCCCATGGTATCGTTACCCGCTCGCCCTTCACCCTGGCCCATCCGGTCGAGGCCAATGCCGTCTTCGTGCGCATGCCCGGCGAGGCTCACACTCGGCTGAACGCGGCAGGCTGGGCCTGCTACCGGTTCGACGACGGCTCGGTCCGTTTCGTCTGCTCCTGGGCCACCACGGACGCGGCGGTGGACGAGATCGTGGATGCGATCGCGGGGCTGAACTGACGCCTTCCACCCATCCGCTGCGCACGCCATATGAAGCCCCATGGCTGTACGCGGTGAACGATCTGCAAGACGACGCGCGGAGCCCGAGGTGAGGGCTCTGGGGACCGAGCCGGACCTGAAGGTTGATGGCCCAAAAACCTGGGATGCCCTGGCCGACCTCGTGCGACTGGTGGCGCGGTCGCGGGCCCCGCAGCTGTGGCCCCGGCTGATCCTGTCGATGGGGCTGACGCTGGCGGGCAAGGCGCTGGGCGTCGCGGCGCCTCTCGCGTTGGGGGCGGCGGTCAACCGGCTGGCGGTCGATCAGTCTGCGGGTGTCGGCATCGCCCTGGGGTTCGCGGGGTTCGCCGTCGGCTGGGCCCTGATCCGTTTCCTGTCATCCATCGCGCCCCAGGTGTCGGACGTCGTCTTCGCCCCGATCCGACAGGCGGCCCAGCGCACCACGGCGACGGAGACCTTCGCCCACGCCCTGAATCTGTCGCTGGATTTCCATCAGACCAAGCGTTCCGGCTCGCTGTCGCGGACGGTCGAGCGGGGTTCGCGCGCGGTCGATTTCCTGCTGCGCATCCTGGCCTTCAACCTGATCCCGACGGGGCTGGAGCTGATCTTGGCCGCAGGGGTGCTGGCCGGGGCCTACGACTGGCGGTTCGGGGCCATCGCCCTCGTGGTGGTGCTGATCTACACGGCGGTGACCTTTGCCATCTCGAACTGGCGGATCGAGCATCGGCGCACGATGAACACCGCCGACACGGCTGCGGCCGGGCTGGTCGTCGACTCCCTCCTCAATTACGAGACGGTCAAATCCTTCGGGGCCGAGCAGAGGGCGGCGGCGGGCTATGATCAGGCGCTGGGCGTCTATAATGCGGCGGCGCTGAAGGCCAATACATCGCTGGCCCTGCTCAACGGCATCCAGGTGCTGATCATGAACGTCGGCCTCGGCGTCATGGCCGTGCTGGCCGGGTTCGAGGCGGCGGCGGGACGGATGGGGCCGGGGGACGTCACGGCGGCGGTGCTGATCCTGATCGCGCTTTATGCCCCGCTGAACATCCTGGGCTTCGCCTATCGTGAAATCCGTCAGGCCTTCATCGACATGGAGGAGATGCTGAAGGTCACCCGGGAACGGCCCCAAGTCGCCGACGCGCCCGGTGCTGCCGATCTGGCACCCTGCACCGACCCGCGCGGCGGCTCGATCGCCTTCGAGGGCGTGTCGTTCCGCCATGACGCCCGCACGAACGGGCTGGAAGACGTGTCCTTCGTCGCCGTGCCCGGCACGACCACGGCCCTGGTCGGCCCATCCGGCGCGGGCAAGTCGACGATGGTCAAGCTGGCGCTGCGGCTGCTGGACCCCCAGGCCGGGCGGGTGCTGATCGACGGCGTGGACATGCGCGACGTGACCCAGGCCTCGCTGCGGCGTGCGGTGGCGTTGGTTCCCCAGGACGTCGCCCTGTTCAACGACACCTTACAGGTCAACATCGCCTTCGCCCGGCCCGAGGCGGACGAGGCCGCCGTCTGGGCGGCGGTCGAGGCGGCGGAACTGGGCGATTTCATCCGCGGCTTGCCCGAGGGCATGCAGACCAAGGTCGGCGAACGGGGACTGAAACTGTCGGGCGGCGAGCGTCAGCGGGTCGGCATCGCCCGCGCCCTTCTGGCCGATCCCTGCCTGCTGATCCTGGACGAGGCGACCAGCGCCCTGGACAGCCGGACCGAGGCGGCGATCCAGAAGACCCTGCGCAGGGCTCAGGCGGGCCGCACGACCCTGGTGGTTGCCCACCGTCTGTCGACCATCGCCGATGCCGACCAGATTCTGGTGCTGAAGGCCGGGCGGATCGTGGAGCGGGGCAGCCATCACGAATTGGTCGCCCGGGTCGGGGGTGAATACGCGGCCCTGTGGCGTAAACAGACGCGGGGCGCGCGCGCGGTCACCGTCTGACGACACGGTAGCAAAATACCCGCGGCGGATTTGGAATCACGTCAGGTCCGAAGTGCGAACTTCAGGACAATCTCGATTCGCTCTATCTCCAGCCGGTCGCGTCGATTTCGAGAAGGTTGGCGGCTTCAGAGCGGCTGGTCGATATAGACCGGGATCTTCTTCTCCAGCACCAGCCGCAGATTATCCAGCACCTCGGCGCGGGCGTCGTCAGCCTCGGGCGGCAGCGTCAGGATCAGCTGCAGCGCCTGTGCGTGCACCGTGACGATCCGCCAGTCGAACGGCCGATCCGCCGGAGCGGCGTCGATCAGGTCGCACAGACCGGCAGCGGCGGTGCACAGGTCGTCGCGCTCGAACGGCCCCGCCGCATCGATCACCGCGCTGGACAGATGGTAGGCGTGGGCCAGGGCCTGATCGGCCGCGTCGCCGGTCGGGGCGGGCAGGGCGACCAGTTCGGCGATGCGGGCCGCGACGATGGCCTGACTCTCGGCCTGGAGCGTGGCCAGGTTCGCACGCGCCTGGGTCAGGGCCACGCCGACACTGAGCCCGCCCGGCTGGTCGATCAGGGTGGAAAGCCGCGATTTACGGGGATGCCAGGTGACGACGCTCATGCGGGGTCGGGCTCCTCGGCGGAGGGTTCAGGCGGATTGGCGGCCTGTTCGGCCTGTTGTGCGGCCAGTCGGATCATGTCGTCGCGCCGTTCGTCCACCTCGCGCGGCTCGGCGGGCTTGAACCGGCGATCGGGGCCACGGTATTCGCCGGCCTCCAGGAAGGGTCGGCTGTCGCGCGCCACCCAGATCACCCGCTCCAGCAGAACCGCCGCGCTGAACGGCTTGGTGACCAGGAAATTGGCCCCGCAGTCGCGCACGGCGGCCACCTTGGATTTCCGAACATGGCCCGCCGTCATGATGATGGGCACATAGGCGTTGGGGTCCAGCTTGGAATTCCGCAGCCAGCGCACCAGTTCGTGCCCATCCATTCCCGGCATTTCGCAATCGACCAGCATCAGGTCGATTGCGTGATCTTTCAGGATTTCGATGGCATCCTGGGCGCTGTGACAGGGATAGCGGGTCTGGATGCCGAACCCGCGCAGGGCCTCGGTCGTCAGGTCCAGCCCGAAGGCGGAATCGTCCACGACCATCGTCACCGCGCCGTTCAGGTTGAACACTGCGCTTTCGCGAAGGGCTTCGCCGAGATCGGTCGTCACCGGACGACGCCCGCGCGCAGGATGGAGAATGTCATGGACGGCCCGTGCTGATCGCCGATCACGATGACAGCCACCGGTAGCTTCGAGGTTAACGCCTCAGCCTGCGCGCCCGATCGCATAGAACCGGTCGCGCCTCAGCCTGCGCGCCCGATCGCATAGAACCGGTCGGCCCGCTGGGTCCGCAGGGCGTCCGGCGTCATCGGCAGAAGGATCTGCAACTCGCCCCAGACCGCGTCCCCGACGGCGGCGATGGTGGCCTCGCGGTCCGAATGGCCGCCGCCGACCGGCTCGGGCACCACCCGATCGACGATCTTCAGGGCCATCAGGTCCGGGCCGGTGATCTTCATGGCCATCGCGGCATCGCGGGCGCGGGCCCCGTCGCGCCACAGGATGCCGGCAGCCCCCTCCGGCGAGATCACAGAATAGATCGAATGCTCCAGGATCAGCACCCGGTTGGCGGCGGCGATCGCGATGGCCCCGCCCGATCCGCCTTCGCCCGTCACCGTGGTGATGAACGGCACACCCAGCGTCAGGCCGCGCTCGGTCGAGCGGGCGATGGCCTCGGCCTGACCGCGCTCCTCGGCCCCCAGACCCGGATAGGCCCCGGCGGTATCGACGAACGACAGGACCGGGATCCCGAACTGCTCGGCCATGTCCATCAGGCGTACGGCCTTGCGGTATCCTTCGGGCCGCGCCATGCCGAAATTGTGGGTCAGGCGGGTGGCGGTGTCGTGGCCCTTTTCATGGCCCATGACGACGACCGACTGGCCGCGAAACCGGGCAACGCCGCCCAGGATGGCCTGGTCGTCGCCGAACTGGCGATCGCCGCGCAGCTCGACATAGTCGGTGAACAGGCCGTCCAGATAGTCGATGAAATGCGGGCGCTGCGGATGGCGCGCGACCTGGGTCTTCTGCCACGGATCGAGGTCGGCATAGGTCTTCTTGCGAAGCTGATCGGCCTTCTTTTTCAGGCCGTTGATCTCGGTCTCGAACGAGCCGGAGGTCGAGGACAGCAGCGACAGCTCCTCGATCTTCTCCTCCAGCTCGGCGATCGGCTTTTCGAAATCGAGATAGTGGGTGGCCATGGGGCGTCCGTCTGGGGCGGCGGGGAGGCCGCTTGAGCGAGGCGGCGGAACCTAGTGCCGCACGCGGGCGGGGGCAAGCAGGGGTTCATCGGAACGGTGGCGGGCGTTGACGAGGGCGTCGAACAGGGACTCTTCGCCTGCCGTGGGGTCGAGGCCCGGCCTAAGCAATACGCGTCTCCTCCGGAAGGCTCTCACTCGGCCCCCTCGCTGTCAGGGGGCGCAACCTAGTGAAGGCCTGCGGGGATGAAAAGATGCGTTACGGGGCGTGAGGGTTTGGGCGTGGCGTGCGCCCGCTCTGCTGACGCCTGACCGGCATCGATTCATAGGTAGGACCAACTGCCGCTCCTTACCCACGCTATCCTCAAAACATCGGATTGCGATTAAGAGTTTCACAGCGCACAATTTGAGGATGGAAAGACCCGCCGATTTAACCGCACTTTTCTCGCCCGACACATGGAGAGCCTTCTCTATGAAAGAATGCGTTGCCAATTTCAGAGCGCATGAAGGGCAATTTAAGTCGATGGTCGCAGTCCGACAATCGATCTCGACGCTCGACTTCTACACATATCTGAAAGGTCGCTTCGGAAGGCCTAATGGAATGCAGTCATTCTTGAGATCGAATGACAGCGATAACTTGTTCCATTGGGATTACCTCATCAAAGCGGGAGATATAAACCTCTACATCGTAGGGGCGTCGCGAGAGACCCACCTGATGGTCGGCTTCGATTTGACGGATGATGAATGGTTAAAGCTCATCGCTGCAATCAAAACCCACTTTGGCGACGTTGGTCATCAAAAGAGTGAGGTGCTGAAAACTCTTGAGAAATGGCACGTCTTCACCAACCCCTATGTCTCCATCGCTAACCTATGTGCGGATAAGCATGGAACAATCACGGATTGGCTTGAAGACAAGAAATCTGCAGCCTCAGGCGAAGAAGGCGATGAGAAATACGCAGCCCTAAGGGCGTCTTCCGAGCGAGCCGCTAGCCTATACGGAGATTGCCTTCAACTGAGGCTAATGACGCCGGTAATGGCCGAGTCTTTCATCAACTTGTTGATCCTTGCCTTATGCAAATCGGACGTCCGTAATGACCAAAGGCAATATGACTCTTTCATCCGTTCAAACATTGATGTGAAAGTCGTCGACATGTTCTATAAATGTGAAGGCTTCAATAGGCGACCGGATGCTCAAGATGCCAAGTTTGCGAAGTTCAAAACCATCATGGATCATCGGAACGACCGGATTCATGGCAATATCAGACCTGAAACTGATGCTTTTGAGATCGTGTATTTTGATGGAACGATCCCTGTTTACCCGGTTGGCGGTGACCATATCGCAGCCTTTTTTGAGGGACTTGAGAGACAGAACGATCCTCAGGGCGTGGTCGCTGACTATGAGAACGTGCATGCCTTTTAGGCCTACCTTCTCTCTTGTCTCAACGACACTGCACGGCATCTAGTCGAGACGCTCGCCGACGACCCTTATCCCGGTTGGCGCAAAGATAAACAGAGATGCGGACACCTGTTTCCCGACTACGTTGTCGCGAGCGTCTTGGAAGGAACCCGCTATGACGACGAACTAGTGGCCAGCGAAACGCGAGAAGATGAATAACAGGAACGAGATGCTTGCCTAACCAGTCAGGGAGGACATTGAGTAGGTCTGTTTTGGAACAAACCCTCGCGCAGTCCAGCCGTACCGCCAACCCCCGTCACACCCCGTGACTTGCCTTCCGGGGGCGGAACGACGACATAGCCTTTTCAAGCCCTGTTGGAGCCCGGCTCGCCTCGATGGTCACCCTCATCGACACCCTGACGCGCAAACCGTCCGAACTGCGTCATCCGGAAAAGCAGAACCGGCCCGAGAGCGCCGTTCTGAGGAAGCCCGACTGGCTGCGGGTCAAGGCTCCCGGATCGGGCCAGTATAACGCCACCAGGGAGATCGTCCGCTCCAAGGGGCTGGTCACCGTCTGCGAGGAGGCGGCCTGTCCGAACATCGGCGAGTGCTGGAGCCAGAAGCACGCCACCCTGATGATCATGGGCGACACCTGCACGCGGGCCTGCGCCTTCTGCAACGTCAAGACGGGCCTGCCGCAGCCGCTGGATCCCGAAGAGCCCGGCAAGGTCGGTTTGGCCGTGTCGCAGCTGGGCCTGAACCACGTCGTCATCACCTCGGTCGATCGCGATGACGTCGCTGACGGCGGTGCGGCCCATTTCGCCGAGGTGGTACGCCAGATCCGGCTTCAGGCCCCCCGAACGACGATCGAGATCCTGACGCCCGATTTCCTGAGGAAGGAAGGTGCCGCCGAGGTCATGATCGACGCCCGTCCCGACGTGTTCAACCACAACCTGGAAACCGTGCCGCGGCTGTATCTGAAGATCCGGCCCGGTGCCCGCTACTTCCACTCCTTGCGGCTCCTGCAACAGGTCAAGGAGCGCGATCCCAACCAGTTCACCAAGTCCGGCATCATGGTCGGTTTGGGCGAGACCAAGGAGGAGGTCATGCAGGTGATGGACGACATGCGCAGTGCCGGCGTCGACTTCATCACCATCGGTCAGTACCTGCAGCCCACCCGCAAACACGCCGCCATCGACCGGTTCGTGACCCCCGAAGAGTTCAAGGCCTATGAGGCCATCGCCCGGGCCAAGGGGTTCCTGATGGTGTCGTCGTCGCCGCTGACGCGGTCGTCGCACCATGCAGGGGATGATTTCGCGCGGTTGAAGGCGGCGAGAGAGGGGCTAGGTTCTAGGGGCTAGGTTCCAGAGAAGCGCACCGCTAACACCCTAGAACCTAGAACCTGAACCTCGAACCTCACTTGGCCGTCCACCGTGTCACCCGCGTCCTGCCCTACACCCCCGAACAGCTCGCCACGCTGGTCGCCGATATCGAATCCTATCCCCGGTTCGTGCCCTGGGTCACGTCCATGCGCGTCTGGAACGCGCGGGCCGAGGCCGAGGGCGTCGATCTGATCGATGCGGAGGCGCAGGTGGGGTTTTCCTTCCTGAAGGAACGGTTTTCGACCTGGGTGCGGCATGACCGCAACCGGCCGGTGGTCGAGGTCGGCCTGATCCGGGGGCCGTTCAAACACCTGAAGAACCGCTGGGAATTCCATGCCGATCCGGCGGGAACGCGGCTGGAGTTCATGATCGACTTCGCCTTCCGGTCCCGGCTGCTGGACGGGATGCTGCACGCCAATTTCGACCGGGCCGTCGGGTCGCTGATCCGCTGTTTCGAGACCGAGGCCCAGCGACGCTATGGCGCGCGCTAGATCGCGCTATTTGTCATATTATTGACCTTGGAGCCGCGCGGGCTCTGCGGTATCTGCGGTCCCTACCGACCTTCTGGCTGAAAGAGCGACCGTGGCCTTTGATTTCGATGCGACCGTGGTGGGGGCAGGGGCCGTGGGTCTGGCCTGCGGGCGGGCGCTGACCCGGCGCGGCCTGACGGTTCTGGTGCTGGAGAAGGAAGCCGCGATCGGACAGGGCGTGTCGTCGCGCAACTCCGAGGTCATCCACGGCGGGCTCTACTATCCGACCGGCTCGCTGAAGGCGCGGTTCTGCGTTCAGGGGCGGCGCGCGCTCTATGCCTATCTGGACAGCCGCAAGATCGATTTCGACCGCTGCGGCAAGCTGGTGGTCGCGACCGAGCCGGACGAGGTCGGGCGGCTGGACGCCATCTGGGACCAGGCCCTGGCCAACGACGTCGAGGGTATGGAGCGGCTGACGAAGGCTCAGACCCTGGCCCTGGAACCCGAACTGAAGGCCGAAGGGTCGCTGCTGTCGGCCGAAAGCGGCGTCTTCGACAGCCATGGCTATATGCTGTCCCTGCAAGGCGAGATCGAGGATGGCGGCGGGGCCGTCGTCGTCTCCACCCCGTTCGAGCGGGCGGAACCGATCCCCGGCGGCGGGTTCACGATCACGGCGGGCGGGGAAGGGGCCACGACCCTGACGACTCGGCTGCTGGTCACCGCGCCCGGCCTGTCGGCCCAGGCCGTGGCCGGACATATCGACGGCTTCCCGACTGACCGCATCCCCACCGGCCACTATGGCAAGGGCGTTTACTTCCGTCTGACGGGCAAGGCGCCGTTCGGGCGGCTGATCTATCCGCCACCGATCCCCGGCGCGCTCGGCACCCACTACCGCCGCGATCTGGGCGGCCAGGCGGTGTTCGGTCCGGACCTGACCTTCGTCGAGACCGAGGACTACACCGTCGATCCGGCCAAGGCAGCCGAGTTCGAGGCCTATATCCGCCGCTTCTGGCCCGGCCTGCCCGACGGCGCGCTCAGCCCCGACTACGCCGGTATCCGGCCCAAGCTGCACGGACCCGGCGAGCCCCAGCCCGACTTCCGGCTGGACGGCCCCGACGATCACGGCATCGACGGCCTGATGGCCCTGTTCGGCATCGAAAGCCCCGGCCTGACCAGCTCGCTGGCCATCGGCGAGGCGGTGGCGGAGGCCCTGGCATGACCGAGCGCGAGAAGATGATCGCGGGCCTGCCCTATGATCCCACCGACCCGCAGCTGGTCGCGGACCGGGCGCGGGTGACGTCCCTGACGATGCGGATCAACGCGGAGCCGGACCTCGCCGCCCGGCGGGTTCTGGTCAACGAACTGGTCGCGGCGGCGGATGGCGCGGCCTCCATCGTGCCGACCTTTTTCTGCGAGTACGGATACAATGTGCAGCTGGGTCGGCGCGCTTTCGTCAACTCCGGCGGGGCTTTCCTGGACTGCGCTCCAATCGTGATCGGCGATGATTTCCAGTGCGGGCCGGGCGTGCAGCTTCTGACACCGATCCATCCGATGGACGCGGCAGAGCGGCGGTCCGGCGTCGAATGGGCGAGGTCGATCCGTATCGGCAACGACGTCTGGATCGGCGGCGGCGCGATCGTTCTGGGCGGCGTGACCGTTGGCGACCGGGTGGTGATCGGGGCGGGATCGGTCGTCACCCGCGACGTGCCCGACGACGTCCTGGTGGTCGGAAATCCCGCCCGCGTGGTGCGGTCCCTGATGCCCGAGCCATGAGGCTCCACACCGAACGGCTGACCCTGCGCCACGCCGAGCCCGGCGATCTGGCCGACCTGCATGCCGTCCTGTCCGATCCTGGCGCGATGCGCTGGTGGTCCACCCTGCCGCACACTTCGCTCGACGAGACCCGCGCCTGGCTCGACGGCATGATCGCGGGCAATCAGGCGGGCAGCGACGACTTCGTCATCGCGCGCAACGGCGTGGTGATCGGCAAAGCCGGCTTCTACCGGATGCCGGACATCGGCTACATCCTGCATCCCCATCATCAGGGTCAGGGACTGGCGTTCGAGGCCTTGACGGCGGTGATCGCCCACGTCTTCGCGACCCGGTCGGTCGAGACCCTGACCGCCGACGTCGATCCGGGGAACGCCGCCTCGATCCGGCTGCTGGAACGGCTGGGCTTTAGCCGGACGGGGTCAGCCGAACGCACCTGGAATATCGGCGGAGACTGGAAGGACAGCGTCTACTATGGCCTGACCCGCGACGCTTGGACCGCGCGGATCAATAGCGGGTCGTGAGCGCCGTCAGCCAGTCGGGCGAGGCCTCGACCAGCCAAGCCTCCAGTTGCCGATCCACCCCGGTCACGATCGACAGCCCGATCACCAGCAGCAGGGCACCCAGAACCATCTTCCCGGTCGAACCCGCCTGGGCCATCCGCGCGCGCATCCGGGTCAGGGCCTGACGCGAGGCCAGGCCGATCAGCACCAGCGGCGTCGCCGCCCCCACCGCGAACACCAGCATGGTCGCCGTCACCAGCCCCAGGTTCTGGCCCTGTGCCGCCAGGATGGAGGCCGCACCCAGGGTCGGACCGACGCACGGTGCCCAGACCAGGCCCAGCATCGCGCCGAGTCCCGCCTGTGACCACGCGCCGCCACCCTCGAACCGCGACATGCCACCCTGGGCCCAGGTCATGACCGGACCGCCCGCACTGGCCAGCCAGACCTGGGCCGGAGGGGTGACCAGCACCAGGCCCAGGACCAGCATCATCACCCCGCCGACGACGCGGAACACCTCGCCGTCCAGACCGATCGAAAAGCCCACCAGGGCCACGAACAGGCCGATCACCGTGAAACTGGCCGCGAGACCAGCACCCAAAGCCAGTGGTCCCCACCGTCCCCTGGACTGGGCACCACCCAGCACGATGGGCACCAGTGGCAGGACGCAGGGGCTCAGGATCGTCAGCACCCCGGCCAGAAAGGCCAGGATCAGGTTCAGGTCGCTGGCCAAGGGATCAGCGTGCCGCGGGTGTGCGCGTGGAGGCGATCAGGGTGCCGATCTGGGCCCGATCGGTCACGCCGACCAGCCGGGCCGTCTCGCGCTGACCTTTGAAGGCGATCAGCGTCGCCTGACGCTGGGCCCGAAAGCCGCGAACGACGTCCTTCTGATTGTCGAAATCGACCCGGAAAATGACCAGGTTTCTGTTGGCGGGCTGGACGGCCAATTCGTTGATCACCGGCTGCTGGGCGCGGCAGGTCGGGCACCAGGGGGCCCAGACATCGATTAGAATGGCGCTGCCGGCGGCCTGGGCCTGGGCGAAGGCCGCCTGGGTGAAGGGACGATGCGTCGGAGCCTGGGCGGCCGTCGGCAGGGCGCTCAGCGTCATCAGGCCGAGGGCGGCGGCGAACAGGGTGCGACGGATCATGGCGGGCTCCGGGTCAGGCTATGAAGGATGACAATCGACCCGCCCATGGTGGCCGGATCGTTGGCTGGGGTTCGTGAAACAGGGGGCTTGGGTTACAGCGTGCAGGCCACTCGCGGGCGCTTGCCTTTGTCGGGCTGTTCGGGCATAAGCCGCCGCTCGCTGGAGGCTCTTCATTGGGCCGCCGCATTCGTTTTTCGCGCCGTCGATCGGTGCCGACCCTAGAGATTGAGACGGACATGGCTGTTCCGAAGCGCAAAGTATCCCCCTCGCGGCGCAACATGCGCCGCGCCCACGACGCCCTCGGCACCAATGCCTACACCGAGGACAAGGACACGGGCGAGCTGCGCCGCTCGCACCACATCGACCTGAAGACCGGCACCTATCGCGGCCGTCAGGTTCTGACGCCCAAGGAAGACTAGGCCCCAACCGGCTGAATGACCTTAAAACGCCGCGCGATGGCCTCGCGCGGCGTTTTCGTGCGTTATGGGAGCCTGTGACTTTCAGGAGATCGACCATGAAGATACGCAACGTCCGCTCGTCCGCCCTGCTGGGCCTGATGGCCGCGACGGCCCTGGTCGGTTGTGATCAGCTCCAACCCGCGAAAAAGGCCGAGGCTCCCGCCGAATCAGCGCCCGCGACACCCGCCGCAGCGACGCCTGCGCCCACGCCCGCCTCGCCCCTGATCGTCACGGCCCAGGGCTGGGGCCCGCTCGGCATCGGCATGACGCGGACCCAGGTCGTCACGGCCCTGGGCGAGGACGCCAATCCCGAGGCCGTCGGCGGGGCCGAGCCCGGTGTCTGCGACCAGTTCCGCCCCGAGCGCGCGCCCGCCGGCACCCTGGTCATGATCGAGAACGGCCGTCTCAGCCGCATCACCCTGACCGAGGGCTCCACCCTGAAGACCGATCGCGGCTTCGGCGTCGGCTCGACCGCTGCCGAGATCAAGGCGGCCTATGGCGGGGCGGTGGTCTCTCAGGCCCACAAATACGAGGCTGCGCCAGCGGAAGACCTGTTCGTCTGGGCCAACGGCGGCTCGACCGCCTATGTCCAGGATCCCGACGCTCGCGGCATCCGCTACGAGATCGGCGGCGACGGCAAGGTCAAGGCCGTCCACGCGGGCGGCCCCTCGATCCAGCTGGTCGAAGGCTGTTCCTAGGCCAGCAGGCGGTCGATGGCGGGGATCAGGTCGGCGAACCGGTCGATGACGATGTCCCCACCAATCTCGTCCAGCGGCAGGTCGTTGTAGCCGAAGCTGCACACCACGCAGGGGATGCCCGCGTTGCGCGCCGTGCCGGTGTCGGTCGAGGCGTCGCCGACCATCACCGCCCGCGCCGGGTCGCCGCCCGCCAGCCGCACCGCCTCGGTGACATGGGCCCCGTCCGGCTTCCGCGCCGAGACCCTGTCCGGTCCCGCCACGACCGCGAAATGCCGGGTCAGCGCGAGCTTTTCGATCAGGATTTCCGACAGGTCCGTTCGCTTGTTGGTCGCCACGCACAGGATGGCCCCCCGAGCCGCGAGTGCCTCCAGCGTCTCGACCACGCCCTCGAACGGCCGGCTGAGGTCAGCGATATGGTCGATGTAGTCGGCGATGAAGGCATCGAACAGCTCGGGCCGCGCCGCCTCGTCCCAGACGGCTCCGGCTTCGGCGAAGCCATGTCGCAACAGGGCCTTGGCCCCATGTCCGACCAGATGGCGCGAGGACGACAGCGGCACCGGCGCATAGCCCTCGATCGCCAGCATCCGGTTCAGCGTCCCGATCAGGTCCGGCGCGGAATCGACCAGGGTGCCGTCCAGGTCGAAGGCGATGGTCACGCCGGTCAGGTCGTTCATGAAGGCATCCAAAGGCTCGCGAAGGCCCGCCCTTTGGGCTAGATCGCTGACGACGACAAGCCGTCCGGGACTTCCACGACATGACGCCAAACGCCACGCCGCGCGCCGCCATCATCCTCGCCGCCGGTCAGGGCACGCGGATGAAGTCGCCCCTGCCCAAGGTGCTGCACCCGGTCGGCCACCGCGCCATGCTGGATCACGCGATCGATGCGGCCCAGGCCCTGGGCTGCGAGCGGATCGTCGTCGTCGTCGGCACTCATTCGCCCCAGGTTCGGGACCACGTCGAGGCCCGTCTGGGCGAGGGGGCCATCGCGGTGCAGGATCCGCCCCTGGGCACCGGCCACGCCGTCCGCGCCGCCGAGACCGCCCTGGCGGGGTTCGAGGGCGAGGTCGTGGTCACCTATGGCGACGTGCCCCTTCTGAAGGCGGCGGATATCGCGCCGGTGTTCGGTGGGTCGGGCGTTACCGTCATCGGCTTCGAGGCCCGCGATCCGGGGGCGTACGGCAGGCTCGTCATGGACGGCGACACCCTGTCGGCCATCACGGAAGCCAAGGAGGCGTCGGCTGAGGTTCTGGCCATAACCACCTGTAATTCGGGCGTCATGGCCGCGCCGGCATCGTTGCTGTTCTCCCTGCTGGCCGAGGTGACCAACGCCAATGCCAAGAGCGAATACTACCTGACTGACGTGGTCGAACTGGCCCGCAAGCGCGGCGCGCCGACGCGGGCGGTGATGGCGGGCGAGGACGCGGTCATGGGCGTCAATGCCCAGTCCGAACTCGCTCAGGCCGAGGCCCTGTTCCAGTCGGTGCAGCGCGACGCCATGCTGGCTGCGGGCGTGACCATGAGCGCACCGGACACCGTCCATTTCGCCTGGGATACCCAGGTCGGTGCGGGCACGGTCATCGAACCGTTCGTGGTCTTCGGTCCCGGCGCGAAAGTGGCCGAGGGCGCGCGCATCCGCAGCTTCAGCCATGTCGAGGGGGCGAGCGTGGCCACGGGGGCGGAGGTCGGTCCCTATGCCCGGTTGCGCCCCGGCGCGGACCTGGGGCCTGACGTCAAGGTCGGCAATTTCGTCGAGGTCAAGAATGTACGGATGGCCCGGGGGGCCAAGGCCAATCACCTGTCCTATCTCGGTGACGGGACGGTCGGCGCGGGTGCGAACATCGGCGCGGGCACGATCTTCTGCAACTACGACGGCTTCAACAAGGCTCGCACCGAGGTGGGCGAGGGGGCCTTCGTCGGATCGAACTCGGCCCTGGTGGCCCCGGTTCGCATCGGCGCGGGTGCGATCGTGGGATCGGGGTCTGTCATCGTCGAGGATGTGCCGGACGACGCGATGGCGCTGGGTCGGGGGCGGCAGGTAAACAAGCCGGGGGCCGGATCGGCGTTCCGCGCGACGGCCAAGGCGAAGAAGGCAGCGAAATCGAAATGAGTGCTGACCTCCAGAAACGCCTCGCCGGCGAAGCAGCCGCACTGCGTGTCGAAGCAGGCATGGTCGTTGGCCTCGGCACCGGCTCGACCGCCGCCTGGTTCGTCAAGGCGCTGGCGGCGCGAAACCTGACGGGCCTGCGCTGCGTCCCCACGTCGGAGAAGACAGCCGATCTTGCGCGCGAACTGGGTCTGACCCTGTCGACCCTGGACGACACCCCCCGTATCGACCTGACCGTGGACGGTGCAGACGAGGTCGGGCCCGGCCTGGCCCTGATCAAGGGCGGGGGTGCGGCCCTGTTGCGCGAGAAACTGGTGTGGGAGGCCTCGGCCCGCTGCATTGTCATCGCCGACGCGGCCAAGGTGGTGCCGGTGCTGGGCACCTTCGCCCTGCCGATCGAGGTCGTCGCTTTCGGGCACAAGACCACGGCCAACCGCATCGCCGACGTCCTGATGGATCACGACATCGCCATGCCTGCGCGGTTGAGGCAGGCCGACCGGGGGGTCGTCAGGACGGACGGCGGCAACGTCATCTACGATGCGATGTGCCAGGCGATCCACGATCCCGTGCGGTTGGCCGACGATCTGAAGCTGATCACCGGGGTCGTCGAACACGGCCTGTTCCTCGACCTGGCGGACGAGGCGATCATCGGTCGCAACGACGGGATCGATCTCCTGCTGCCCTGACCTTGTCCGGCGATGCCGCGGTGCCTAACTCCAGACCCCTGAACGCACACCGGGCACGCACGGATTCCAGACGATCCAGACGATCCAGACTCTGTTTTCACCGTCTGGACGGGTCGCCGTTCCCCGTCTGATTCCAGACGATCCAGACTATCCAGACTGTGTTTTCCACGGACTGCGACCGGAGCCTTTGATGACCGCCTACGACTACGACCTCTTTGTCATCGGTGCCGGGTCCGGCGGGGTCCGGGCGGCGCGCCTGACAGCCCTGGGCGGCAAGCGGGTGGCCATCGCCGAGGAACACCGCGTCGGCGGCACCTGCGTCATCCGGGGCTGCGTACCCAAGAAATTCATGGTGATGGCCAGTGACTTCGCCCACCAGTTCGAGACCGCCAAGGGCTATGGCTGGTCGGTCGAGGCGTCGTTCGACTGGTGCAAATTCATCGAGGCCAAGGACGTCGAGATTGCGCGTCTGTCCGGCATCTATGCCGCCAACCTGGGCAAGGCGGGCGTCGATCTGATCCATGGCCGGGCCGTCCTGAAGGACGCCCACACGGTCGAGATCGTCGGCAAGAACCGCACGATCACCGCCGCGAAGATCCTGATTGCCACCGGGGGGCGCCCCTGGATGCCGGACAATCTGCCGGGCATCGAGCACGCCATCACCTCCGAGGAAGCCTTCCACCTGCCGGAACTGCCCAATCGCATCCTCATCGCCGGCGGCGGCTATATCGCGGTCGAATTCGCAGGCATCTTTGCCGGTCTGGGTGTCGAGACGACCCTGATCTATCGCGGGCCGAACATCCTGCGCGGTTTCGACGACGACGTTCGCGCCCATCTGGCCGGAGAGATCGAGAAGCGCGGCATCAAGGTCATCCTGGGCTGCCAGCATGTCGCGATCGAAAAGACCGAAACCGGCCTGCTCAACAAGTTGGAGAGCGGCCACGACATCGAGACCGACGTCGTCATGTTCGCCACCGGGCGGGTGCCCCACGTCAAGGCGCTGGGTCTGGAGACGGCGGGCGTCGAGCTGAACGACAATGGCGCGATCAAGGTGGACGAACTGTCGAAGACAACGGCCGACAACATCTGGGCCATCGGCGATGTGACCGACCGGATGAACCTGACGCCGGTCGCCATCCGCGAGGCCGTCGCTTTCCACGAGACGGTCTATAAGGACAACCCCCAGCATTTCGACTACGAGGCCGTCGCCACTGCCGTCTTCAGCCAGCCGCCTGTCGGCGTCGTCGGCCTGTCGGAGGGCGAGGCGCGCCGCACCTGCTCCAAGGGCATCGACGTCTATGTGACCCGCTTCCGACCGATGAAATACGCCTTCACCGGCTCGGACGAGCGGGTGCTGATGAAGCTGGTGGTCGATCAGGAGACGCAGCGCGTCGTCGGCGTCCACATCGTCGGACCCGAAGCCCCGGAGATGATCCAGCTGGCCGCCATCGCCGTGAAGGCCGGCCTGACCAAGGCCCAGTGGGACGCCACCTGCGCCGTCCACCCGACCATGGCCGAAGAGCTGGTCACGCTGAAACAGAAGCAGACCACCGAAAGCGGGGCTGTGTGATCGCGGTGACAAACGTCGCAATTCGCGCAGTTTCGTTGTTCGGGATGGCCGTCTGGCCTATCTTGCGGAAATGAACACGCGTTGGACCCCTGAAAGCTGGAGAAACAAGCCCGTCGTGCAGATGCCGATGGACTATCCGGACGCCGCTGCCCTCACGGCTGTCGAAGACGAATTGCGGGCTTTGCCGCCGCTGGTCTTCGCGGGCGAGGCGCGGCGGTTGACGTCGAAACTGGCTCAGGTCGAGGCGGGCGATGCCTTCCTGCTGCAAGGCGGGGACTGCGCCGAGAGCTTCAAGGAGTTCTCGACCGACAACATCCGCGACACCTTCCGTCTGATCCTGCAGATGGCGGTCGTCCTGACCTTCGCGGGGCGAAAGCCCGTGGTGAAGGTCGGCCGCATCGCCGGCCAGTTCGCCAAGCCGCGCTCGTCGGGCGTGGAAGAGATCGACGGCGTCACCCTGCCCAGCTATCGTGGCGACAACATCAACGGCTCGGCCTTCACGGTCGAGGAGCGGGTTCCGGACCCGCAACGGCTGCTGCGGGCCTATAACCAGTCGGCCTCGACCCTGAACCTGCTGCGCGCCTTCGCGGGCGGGGGCTATGCCGATCTGTACAACATCCATCGCTGGACCCTGGGTTTCGCCGACAACGGGGCCGGGGCCCAGTACCGCGAACTGGCCGAGAAGATCACCGAGGCCCTGGCCTTCATGGAGGCCGTCGGCGTCACGCCCGAGACCCATCCCGACCTCAGCCGGGTCGAGGTCTTCACCTCGCACGAGGCCCTGCTGCTGAATGTCGAGAGCGCGCTGACGCGGCTGGACGGCGGTTCGGGCGAATGGTTCGATACCTCGGCCCATATGCTGTGGATCGGCGAACGCACGCGGCAACTGGACGGCGCCCACGTCGAGTTCATGCGCGGCATCAAGAACCCGATCGGGGTCAAATGCGGGCCGACGATGGAGCCGGACGACCTGTTGCCGCTGATCGACGCGCTCAATCCCGACAATACGCCGGGCCGCCTGACGATCATCGGCCGGTTCGGCCACGACAAGGTCGGCGACCGCCTGCCGCGCCTTATGAAGGCGGTGAAGGCGGCGGGCAAGCGTGTCATCTGGTCGATCGACCCGATGCACGGCAATACGCTGAAGGCCGGCAACGGCTACAAGACCCGGCCCTTCGATCGCATCCTGGGCGAGGTGAAGACCTTCATTGACGTGGCTGAATCTGAAGGCGTTCATCCCGGTGGGGTGCACCTGGAGATGACCGGCCAGAACGTCACCGAATGCCTGGGCGGGGCCCAGGCCGTGACCGAGGACGACCTGTCCAGCCGCTATCACACCCATTGCGATCCCCGCCTGAATGCCGATCAGGCGCTGGAACTGGCCTTCCTTGTGGCGGAACGTCTGAAGTCGGGACGGATCAGCCAGTCGAAAGCGGCCTGAGCCGTGGGCGCGATCGGCAGACCGGACGGCGACGACACCGCCGGGCGGGTGGCCTATCAGGGCGCGCCCGGTTCCTTCAGCCATGAGGGCTGCGTGGCGTTGCGCCCCTGGGACTTGCATGTGCCGTTCGCCACCTTCGCCGATGCGATCGAGGCGGTGCGGTCGGGCGATTGCGACTGCGCCCTGATCCCGATCGAGAACTCGACCATCGGCGTGGTCGAACCGGCCTCCACCCTCGTCCGCGAATCGGGTCTGGACGTTGTCAGCGAGGTCTGGCGCCCCATCCGCCTGGCCCTGATGGCCATCGAGACCACGACCCTGGCCCATATCCGCACCGTCGAGAGCCACCCCGTTGCCCTGCGGCAATGCGCCCGGACGCTCGAGGCTCTGAAGCTGACGCCGGTCGAGGTCTTCGACACCGCCGGTGCCGCCCGCGCCGTGTCCGAAGCCAACGATCCCACCCGTGCCGCCTTGGCCCCGATGGGAGCCGCAGAGGTCTATGGCCTGTCGATTCTGCGCAACGACCTTCAGGATTCGGTGGAAAACCGGACACGCTTTGTGCTGATCTGCGCGCCAAAGGGTTGACGGCGCACGATCGTTGCGTGTCTTAGGAAGCCACGGACCGACACGGTCCGGAAACTGGACCGGATCCATGTGCCGCTTGCGCGCCTCGTCGTCGACCCCTTCGCTCCGTTCGCGCGCGGCTGCCCTTTATTTTGGCTATCGTTTCTACGGCTTTCGATACGCCGGCTGAGGCCTCGAGCGACCCACGCTCCTGACAGCCTCGCCGGCGACCGCTCTGGACCAGAGCGGCGGCGCGCCCCTGCACCCTTATCGAACATGACCCATCGAAAGCCGAACCCATGCCCCAATCAAATCTCCAGCAAGTCTGGCCCGACATGACCGACGACGAGTCCGCCGCCGAACAGAGGGCGCTGGCCGCCCTGCGTGCCGAGATCGACGCCGTCGACGACGAACTGCTGCGTCTGTTCCAGAAGCGGCTGTCCATCGCCGCCCGCGTCGGCCATGCCAAGGACGCCCCCCACGGCCCCCACACCAAGCTGCGCCCCGACCGCGAGCAGAGGGTCATGACCCGGATGCTGGCGGGGGCCGAGCTCGAGAACGTCGAGCCCGTGCGGGGTCTGTGGCGCGAGATCGTCGGCTGGGGCCTGGCCCGCCAAGGCCAGCTCCAGGTCCATGTCTGGGCGCCCACCGACCCGACCCGCCATTTCGACGGTGCCCGCCAGCGGTTCGGCATGGCCGCCGCCATCCGCATGGTCCGCGACCCCCAGGCGGCCCTGAAATTCGCCGCCGAAGGCCATGGCGTCTCGGTCCTGGCTGTCAACACGGACGATGCCTGGTGGCTGGGCCTTCGCCGGGAATGGTCCAGCCTGTCGGTGTTCGAGGGCTTCGGCGGCGAGGTGCCGACGTCTCTGGCGGTCGGCAAGATCGACCCGGCGGCCCTGCCGGATGGACGGCGCGTGGTCGTGACGGCGGGGGGTGATGCCGGTGACGGAGGGGGTGCGCGCCGCTGGGGCATCAACACCCACCATGGCTGGACCTTGGCCCTGACCGATGCCCAGTTGACACCCGGTGAGGCCGAGGGCTGCGTGGGGGCAATCGGCTAGATCGGCATATTGTCAATCAGTCGCGTCTGGCCCAGCCACGCGGCGGCCAGAATCCGGGCGGAAGCGTCGACGTGGCCGGCGAAGGGGACAAGGTCCCCGGCCCGCCGGATGGCGACATAGTCGACATCTCGGAACCCGGCGGCGATCAAGGCATCGGCCGCATCGGCCTCGACCTTTGCTACGGCCGAGCCGGATGCAGCAGCCGCCCCAGCCTCGGCCAGGATGCCGTTCAGCTTTCTGGCGATGCCCAGTTCCTCAGTCGAGAGGTAGGCATTGCGTGACGACAGGGCCAGGCCATAGCCGTCCCGCAGGGTCGGGCTGCCGACGATCTCTGTCGGGATAGCCAGATCGCGCGCCATGCGGCGGACCACCAGAAGCTGCTGGTAGTCCTTCTCGCCGAAGACGGCGACGTCGGCCTGGACCTGGTTCAGCAGCTTGGCCACGACGATGGCGACGCCACCAAAGAAGTGCGGGCGAAAATCGGTCTCGAGACCCACGGAAGGCCCGCCGACGGCGATGCTGGTCGTGAACCCATCCGGATACATCTCGGCGACGGTGGGGGCGAACAGCAGGTCGCAACCGGCCCCGGCCAGCATCGCAGCATCGCGCGCCTCGTCGCGAGGATAGGTGCCCAGGTCTTCGTGGGCGGCAAACTGGGTCGGATTGACGAAGACGCTGGCCACCACGCGGTCTGCACGCTGCCGGGCCTCGGCGATCAGGGTCAGGTGGCCCTCATGCAGCGCCCCCATCGTCGGCACGAATGCCACGCTCAGCCCCTGACGTCGCCAGTCGCGCACGGCCGCGCGCAACGATTCGACCGTTCGCGCGATGGAGAGGGAGGAGGGCGTCGCGGTCATGGTTTCCACGTTAACTCTGAGCCTTAAGCCTGTTCGTGAACCGGGTTTCAAAGCCTGGTCGCTAGGGTCCGGGTTATGACGTCCGGCAGAATGCTCCGTCCAGTCCTGGTTTGCCTGTTCGCCGTGTCTGCGGCGGGTTGCAGCATGGTCGAAGGCGACCCGCACCGGTTCGAGAAGCTGGCTCAGGGCATCGCCGATATCCCCGTCGATGGCCATCTGGGCGCATCCCGCACCGCCGCCGAGGCGGGCCTGAGACCGGCCATGCGGATCGAGGTGCTGGACCCCCACGCCTTATGGGACGCGCGCGTCGGCATTGTGCAGCAGGCGGTCGAGGACACGAGTCCGGCGATCGTCGAAGCCGCTGCGCCCGTCATCGTTCAGGCGGCCATGAATCGGGTCGAGGCTGGGATGGCCGAGGTCGGGTCTCGCGCCGACGCCCTGCGTCCGGCCTTGCCGGTGGTCGGCGAGCGTCGCACGATCCAACTGGGGGCCTATTCCAGCGAGACGGCGGCCCGCGCGGCCTGGCGCGACTTCGCCCGCGGTGATGCGAAAGGAGAGTTGGCCGATCTCCAGCCCCGGTTCGAGCAAGCCGACGTCAACGGCCGCTCCGTGGTGCGGTTGAAGATTTCGACGCCGACCGATCGGGTCGATGCCGTCTGTCGGACCACCCGGATCGACGCGCCGTGGTGCCTCACGAACGGTTGACCGTAGCGTCGCTGGCCCCGGCCCGTGTTTCGCACAGATGTTTGCTAACCTTTCGTTGACGTTCGCGCCGCCGAGCCCGATTCTGGCCGACGAAGACGACGCCCGGCGAATCGCGGCGTCCAGCATCAGGTTCTCAGCATGACGCAGCCGCAGGTCATCGTGATCGGCAATGAAAAGGGCGGGGCGGGCAAGTCCACCTTGGCCATCCACATCGTCACCGGCCTGCTGCATGCGGGCAAGCGGGTGGCCATCATCGACCTGGACCTGCGCCAGCGGTCGATGGCCAAATTCTTTGCGAACCGGGTGGCCTGGACGGCGGCCAACGGGTTCGCGCTGCCGCATCCCGTCGAGCCCGACATGGGTGACGGCACCAAACTGGCCAGGGCCGAGCCCGCCGAACAGATGGAACGGTTCGAGGCCGCCTATGCGCAGGCTCGGGGAATGGCCGACGTCATCGTCATCGACACCCCGGGTGGTGACACCACCCTGTCGCGCGCGGCCCATGCGCGGGCGGATCAGATCGTGACGCCGATGAACGACAGCTTCGTCGATTTCGACCTGCTGGGACAGGTCGATCCGGTGACGCTGGATCTGCTCAAACCGTCGATCTATTCCGAGAGCGTCTGGGAGGCGCGGAAACACCGGGCGATCAACGAGGGGCGTCATGCGGCGATCGACTGGATCGTGATGACCAACCGTCTGGCCGTGGCCGAGGCCCGCAACCGCCGCCGTCTGGACGAGAAGCTGCAGAAACTGGCCAAGCGGGTCGGCTTCCGGGTCGGGCCGGGGTTGCGGGACCGGGTCATCTATCGCGAGCTGTTTCCGTTCGGTCTGACGGTGGCCGATCTGTCGAACGATATCCGGCCGGTGGCGGTTTCGCTGGCCCATGTGGCGGCGCGGCAGGAACTGCGCAATCTGATGCAGGCGCTGGGGCTGGACGACGCGGTGGCACCGCTGAACGCAGCGGCATGAGCCCGCCGTGTTCCTGATCGGGCTGGCGCTGGCGGCGCTGGCGGTCTGGGCCCTGGTGCGGCTGGGGCGGCAAGCCGAAGGACCGCGACGGGGGCAGTGGCGGATCGCGGCGACCCTGCTGGCGACGGCCCTGCTGGGTGGTGGGGCGCTGGCCCTGTCGCGGGGAGCCTATATCGCCGGTGGTGGGATGGTCGCGGTGGGGCTGTATCTGGTCGTGGCATCGCGGATACGGTCTGTGCCCACGCGGCGTGAGACGCTCGGCGAAGTCGAGGCGCGGTCAATCCTGGGCGTCGGGCCGGACGCGACACCGGAGGCGGTCAATGCCGCGTGGCGGCGGCTGATGGGGCGGGCACATCCGGATCAGGGCGGCACCGAGGGGCTGGCGGCCCGGTTGAACGCCGCGCGGGACCGGTTGCTGCGACGTTGAGCCGCTCTAGAAGAGGCTGCCCTGGTCGATGGTCGATGCTTTTTTCGGCAGTGGACGCTGCGGTCCGCCGTCGACGTGCGCGCCCTTCTGACCGTCCGTGAAGACGATCTGGATGGCCTGACCCGGCGACAGGGCGGCGGCGCTCGCGATCATCGCGCCGTCCGCCGCCTCGATGCGGGCGAAGCCGGGCTTGGGCGTGCGGGGATTGAGGCTGGTCAGGGCACGCGAAAGAGCCGTCAGGCGGGCCCCAGCGCGATCCATCGCCAACGGGACTGGACGTGAGAGTCGATCCGTGATCGCGTCCAGACGGGCCTGGCGCTGGTCAAGGCGACGGTGGATCGGGTCCAGCGTCAGCCGAGCGGCGACCCGCACCAACCGCCGCTCATGCGCCGCAGCATTGGCCTGAAGTCCGGCGGCGAGGCGGTGGGACGCGGCATCCAGTCGCCCGGATCGACGCTCGATCGCACGGTCCAGAAGGGCGCTGGTCAATCGGCCGGACCCGGCCAGCAGCCGCCGCTCATGCAGGGCGGTGTTGCGGCTTAGCCCCGAGGCCAGCCGGCTGGCGGCATGGTCGAGGCGTTGCTGGGCCTGGGCGACCAGTTCCTCCGGACGGGCGGGCAGGCCCCGGGCTACGGCGCGCAGCCGCGTGCGACGGTCGTCCAGCAGCCGGGCTCCCGCGCGGTCCAGCCGACGATCCAGGTCGCCGACCATGAACCGCAGATCGGCCAGCACCGGCGTGGCGATCTCGGCGGCTCCCGTCGGCGTCGGCGCGCGACGGTCCGAGACGAAGTCGATCAGGGTGGTGTCGGTCTCATGCCCCACTGCGGAGATGATCGGGATTGTCGCGGCCGCGACCGTGCGGGCCAGGGCCTCGTCGTTGAAACACCACAGATCCTCGACCGAGCCGCCGCCGCGCGCGACGATCAGCAGGTCGGGGCGGGGGATTGTGCCGTCCGCCGTCATGGCATCGAAGCCCCGGATGGCGGCCGAGACCTGGCCACAGGCCGCGTCGCCCTGAACCACGACAGGCCAAACGACGACCCGGCACGGCCAGCGTTCGGCGATCCGGTGCACGATGTCGCGGATCACGGCCCCGGTCGGGCTGGTGATCACGCCGATGGTGCGGGGATACAGGGGGATGGGCCGTTTGCGTGCCAGTTCGAACAGACCTTCACCCGACAGCTTGGCCTTCAGCCGCTCCAGCTGCGCAAGCAGCGCCCCGGCACCCGCGGCCTCCATCGACTCGACCACGATCTGATAGGACGATCGGGCGGGGTAGGAGGTGATCTTGCCGGTGACGATGACTTCCAGGCCGGTCTCCGGCTGGACGCCCAGGCCCCGGACCTGACCCTTCCAGATCACGCCGTCGATCGCGGCCTTGTCGTCTTTGAGCGTCAGATAGACGTGGCCCGAGGCGTGTCGATTGACCTTGGACACCTCGCCCCTCAGCCGGACGTGGCCGAACCTGTCCTCCAGCGTGCGTTTCAGCGCGAACGACAGCTCCGAGACGCTCTGGGGCGGGTTGTTGTCGCGCGCGGGCTCCGGGACATCGACCGGTTCGGCGAAGACGTAGTCATCTGAACTCATGCCGGGAGGATAGACCTTCTGATCGGGCCTGAGAACGCGCGCGTTTACGCTGAAACCCTCGAAGTGGGGTTCAGAGCCGAGAACGGGCGCTCTATCGCGCGACAGTCTTCATCGAGACGCTCAGGTCCATCAGCTTTCCATCGACGACGGGCGTCCGCCGCTGGATCAGCTGTTTGCCGGCCATGAATTCGGGCGGGGCGCTGACGGCCTCGACGCAGACGATGCGGTCGCCGCACAGGTGGAAGACCGCGAACCGGCCCGAGGCGGGGTCGCCACGGATCAAGGTGCGGTCGGCCTCCATCGGCAGGCCCGCGATCTGCAGCTTGATCTCATACTGGTCGGACCAGAACCAGGGCACTTCGGGCGCGGCCTGGTCGCGGCCGCCGATAGCGTGGGCAGCCTGACGGGCCTGTTCCAGCGCATTCGGGACGCTTTCGAGACGCATCGTGACACCATGGACCGGAATGGGGCGCAGGGTGACGTCGCCGATGGCGTAGATGGCGGGGTCCGAGGTCCGCGCCGTCTCGTCCACCACGATGCCGCCGGACCCCGCCGGATCGCAGGCAAGTCCCGCCGATCGGGCCAAGGCGTCATTGGCCAGGGCTCCGACCCCGACCAGGACGGCATCGGCGGGGATCAACTCGCCGTCGGACAGGCGCACGCCTTCGGCTTCGAAGGCGGAAACATCGGCATTCAGCCGGATATCGACACCCGCCGCCCGGTGGCGTTCGGTGAAGAAGGCCGAGAGCGGTTCGGACGCGACCCGCTTCAGCACGCGGTCCAGCCGTTCCAGCAGCACGACCTCGGCCCCAAGCGCACGGGCCGAGGCGGCGGCCTCCAGCCCGACATAGCCACCGCCGACGATCACCAGCCGCCGACCCGGGCCAAGCTGCGCCTTCAGTCGTTCGGCATCGGCGAGGGTGCGCAACTCGATCAGGGCCGGGTTGTCCGCGCCGGCGATCGGCAGACGCCGTCCGGTCGATCCCGTGGCCAGGATCAGGGCGTCATAGGCCTCGACCGTGCCATCGTCGAAGGTGACGGTGCGGGCGTGAGGAGCAATGGCGGTGGCGACGACACCGGTCCGCAGGGTGATGTTCTGTTCGGCGTAGTAGGTCGCGGGGCGCAGCAGCAGGGCGTCCAGATCGGCCTCACCCTTGAGCCAAGCCTTGGATAGGGGCGGGCGCTGATAAGGCGGGGCGGGCTCGTCGCCGACCAGCAGGATTTCGCCCTCGAACCCCGACGTCCGCAACAGGGCGGCGGCGGAACCGCCGGCATGTCCGGCACCGATGATCACGACCTTCATGAGGCGGTCCTAGTCCGCGCCACGCTCACGGTCCACTCTTGGCTAGGCATCAATCCAGGGGCGGGCCGACGTTCACGGTCAAGCTGCCCAGACCGTCGATCGTGGCGACAAGCACATCGCCCTCGACCACCGCACCCACACCTGCGGGCGTGCCCGTATAGATCAGGTCGCCGGGCTGGAGCCGGTAGTAGCGAGAGACGTGGGAGACGACGTCGGCGACCGGCCAGATCAACTCTCTCAGGTCGGCGTCCTGCTTCACGTCGCCATTGACGGTCAGACGAATCGAGCCGGTGGCCGGATCGAAACCGCCGACGGGATGGATGGGGCCCAGCGGCTTGGATTCCTCGACATTCTTGGCCGTGTCCCAAGGACGACCGGCCTCGCGGGCTTCGGACTGGAGATCGCGGCGGGTCATATCCAGGCCGATGGCGTAACCATAGATCAGGCCGCGCGCGTCCTCGAGCGAGACGTTTCGGCCCGTCGCGCCGATGGCGATGACCAGTTCGACCTCATGATGATAGTTCGACGTCGACTGCGGATAGGCGATGAGGCTGCCGTCCGGGACGATCGTTTCTGCCCAACCGGTGAAAAAAAAAGGTGGCTCCCGGTCCGGCTCTCCGCCCATTTCACGAGCGTGAGCGGCGTAGTTGCGTCCGATACAGAATAGACGGCGGACCGGAAAGCTGTCGCCGGTGGTGGTTGGGGCCAGGACGGGTGGGGTCGGCTCAAACAGCAGGGTCATCAGCATCTTCCCCGTAAAGGTTCAGTTTGTCATTGCAGGCACGGCCTAATGGAGCCGAGACATGCCTTAGCGTGGCTTCAACCCGTTCAACACCAGATCGACCAAAAAGGTATTGAAGCGGGCGGTCAGTTCGTCCCGGTCGGTGTCGGGGTGTATCAGCTGGCTGATGACCGGTTCGGCCGAGACGAAGAAGTCGCTGGCACCCAAGATGACCAGGTGCAGGAACAGCGGATCGACCGACCGCAGCGTTTCGCCCTCATCCGCTGTCAGGAGTTCGCGATAGAAGGCGACCAGGTCGATGTTCATATCGCGGGCACGGACCCGAGTGTCCTCGGTCCCGGCGTCGGTCAGCTCCTCCATCATCAGTCGGTGCAGGAAGGGTGCCGACTGTACGCGCGACAGTGTCTTGCCGATGTGTTCGATCAGGGCTGCCTGCGGGGCCAGGATGCGATCGCCGGTGCGGGACACCGTGGCCGTGATTCGGTCTGCGACGGCCATCAGCAGACGCGTGCGGTCCCCGAAATAGTACCTCACCAGGGCCGGATCGGCCCCGGCCTCCTGGGCAATGCGCGAGATTGTCACCCGTGCGGGCGGCAGGGTGCGAAGCAGAGCCTCCGCTGCCGCCAGCAGCCGGTCACGGCCCACATCGTTGTCACCGGAGACGGGGCGACCCTTGCTGCGCTTGGTCTTTGTGGGTGCGATGGACGTGGCAGTCTTGGTCATGGCCCTATTAATCGCTCCGCCGATGCCAAAGCAAACAAGTCGAAATTTCCGATCGATCGGGATCGGATCTGTACGAGCGATTGCTGAGGGCGCGGACTCGGAAAACGGCGGGGAAACGCATGGTTCATCGACCCATCGTTGAAAATGGTTATACGGTGCAAAGCCTCGGCCCCGGCATCGACAATCTAATCCATGCCGCGCTTGTGTAGCCGACCTTCCGCAGACGAGGCTGAGGCCGTCAGCATCAAATGATTTTACGCCCCCCTATTTCAGGGGAAAAGGTCTGGCATCACCGCGTCGGTCGGCCCGTCGGCAGGCCGCTCGATACTGGCTGGGGGTCGCGCCAAAAGCCTTTCGGAAGCGGGTGGCGAAATAGTAGGCGTTGGCGAAGCCGGAGGCTTCCGCCGCCGCAGCCACGCGTATCCCGCCGTTCTGAAGGAGTGCCGCCGCGCGGAGAAGGCGCAGGCTTTCGACATGATCCTGGGGGGTGCGGCCGACCTGCTGTCTAAACAGGGTGGTCAGTCGCGAACGGGACAGCCCTGCTACGGCGGCTAGGGTCTCGACATCGCACCGGCCCGTCAGATTGGACGAGATGTGGTCGATCGCAGCCTGGATGCGGGGGTCGAGGGTCGGGTGTTGGGCATCTGCGCCGTCAGCAACCTCGAGAATGAGCTGTTCCAGCGCGTTCATGGCCCTCTGACGGCCCAGGGTCGTCCCGTCGGCGGCGGCGACTCGCTTCAGCAGGGGAGCCAGGGTCTCCATCGCCGATGCGGCCCTCAGCACCATCGTGCCGGGTGCGACTTCGGGCCAGTTCAGCCAGCCCAGCCAATCCTCTCGCGGGCGGAAATGGATCCAGACATTGCGCCATCGGCTGTGGTCGTCGCGGTGGCCGTAGTCCTGGGGCGCGCCGGGTCTGAACATCAACAGGTCGCCGCGCTCCAGCACCCGCAGGCCGTCGCCGCACCGCACGAAGCCTTGACCCGACAGGGTGGCGACCAGCAGCCAGTCGCCGGTGCCCTCGGGCCGCAGGGCTCGCGAGATCGCGCCCTTTTTCTGGCGCTGCGCCCCGGCCAGGATAGGGGTGCCGAGGACTGGGCAGGGCGGTTGGTTCATTCGGCGGCGATGGCCGGGATCGCGCCGTAGCCCGGCGTGACGCCTGGAATGCGAGGCGCGATCGGCTGGAGGATTTTGCGGCGAGCAGGCGTCAGACGGTCCAGCAGGGCGTCGGAATAGCGAAAGCCGTGACGCGTCGCGCCCCAGCTCGGGCCATAGCGATAGATGACGACCCGCCGGTCGCCGGGATTGATCCGCCGCGCCGCGCCATGTGCGATGGCATCGACGAACAGCAGGGCGTCGCCCGCCTTCAGATGCACCTCGATGGCCCCCTCGACCGCCTCGTCGTCCTCGTCGCGGCGATCCTCGAACGAGCGGGCGAAAATCGGATGGGCGATGTTGCTCTTGTGACTGCCCGGCAGGACGCGGGTGCCGCCGTCGCCCTCGCCGATGTCGGTCACGGCCAGCAGGATGTTGACCTGGGCACAGCGGAACTGGGCGTTCACGTACCGAAACTGGTTCCGAACCACGCCGTCCTGACCCCCGGAATGCAGGGGAAAGAAGCCGCCGCTGCGCCGGATGGAGGCGAAACATTCGTCGATGAACAGGCCCTGCACATAGGTGCCATCCTCGCCGCAATAACGGGCGACGCGATCGATCCAGGCGGGATGGTCGATCAGGGCCTCGAACGGCGGCCCGGCTTCGACGATGTTCTGAAGCTCGACACCCGCGTGACCGGCATTGTCCAGCCGCTGGACATTGCCCCACCAGTCGCCGCTCGCCAGGTCGGGAAAGGCGTCGAAGGCGGCGTTCAGCTGACCGACCAGATCGGGTTCGACTGCCTGTTTCAGGACGAGATAGCCGTTCAGGTCGAACATGAAGTCGTCGAGGTGGGTGGGCGTCATGGCATGGCCTTTCGGAATGTCCTGACGCTAGCTGCAATGCCGGCCGACAGGAATGCAGGCTTGGCGCAAAAACCTTCGATATTGACGCAGGACTACTGACGGATTTCGAACGCCGCCTTGACCAGCCGGGCGGTGTATTCGCTCTGTGGACTGGCGAGCACGTCGCGGGTCGGGCCGGTCTCGACGATCGCCCCGTCGCGCATGACCACGATCCGCTGGCACAGACTGCGGACCACACGCAGGTCATGGGAGATGAACAGATAGCCGAGGCCCCGCTGGCGCTGCAAAGCCTTCAGCGTCTCCAGGATCTGGGCCTGGACCGACAGGTCGAGCGCCGAGGTCGGTTCGTCCAGCACCAGGAAATCCGGCTCGACCGCGATGGCCCGGGCGATCGACAGCCGCTGGCGCTGGCCGCCGGAGAACTCGTGCGGAAAGCGATGCAGGATGTCCTGCGGCAGGCCGGCGTCGGTCAGGGCCTGTCGAACCTTCGCCAGCCGATCCTCGCGCGATCGTCCGATACGGTTGACGATCAACCCCTCCTCGATCAGGGCCCGAACCGACAGGCGCGGGTTCAGCGACGAGAACGGATCCTGCAACACGATCTGCAGCCGGGTGCGCAGGGGCTGCATCTCGCGACGGCTCAAAGCCTCGATCCGCTGTCCGTCGAAGACGATCTCGCCCGAGGTGATCGGGATCAGACGGGTCAGGGCGAGCGCCAGGGACGTCTTGCCCGAGCCGGATTCCCCGACGATGCCCACGGCCTCGCCCCGGTGGACGCTCAGGTCGGCTCCCTGGACCGCCACGAACGGTGCCGCCTTGCCGCGTCCGCCATAGGTGATCCGGACCGCGCGCGCCTCCAGCAGGGGCGGCGAGCCGTCCAGAACGACGTCATCGGCGAAACCGGTCGGTTCGGCGTCGCGAAGCTGGCGGGTATAGGCGTGTTTCGGATCGTCGAGCACCGCCGCCGTCGGACCCGTCTCCACGATCCTGCCCTGCTGCATGACAGCGATCCGGTCGGCATAGCTGCGCACCACGGTCAGATCATGGGTGATCAGCAGGACGGCGATGTCGAACCGCTTCTGAAGCGCACGGATCAGCTCCAGGATTTCGGCCTGGACCCGCACGTCCAGGGCCGTCGTCGGTTCGTCGGCGATCAACAGAGCCGGGCGGTTCGACAGGGCCATGGCGATCATCACCCGCTGTCGCTGGCCGCCGGAAAGCTCATGCGGATAGCGTTTCAGCATGACGTCCGGGTCCGGCAACTGCACCTCGGCCAGCAGGTCGCGGGCCTGGGCCATGGTGGCCCTTTTGGGCACGCGGTTGTGCGCCTGGATGGCCTCCACGATCTGGGCGCCGACGGTGTGGACCGGGTTGAGCGAGCTCATCGGCTCCTGGAACACCATGGCGATGGCGCGACCGCGTACGCCGCGCATTCGGCGGTCGTCGCGGATCGGCAGATCCTGACCGTTCAGGGTGACGCGGGTGGTCGGAGCCAGTCGCGCATTGCGCCCCAGCAGTCCCATCACGGCCCGCGCGGTGACCGACTTGCCAGAACCGGACTCGCCGACCAAGGCCACCATCTCGCCCGGCCGGATGTCCAGATCGACGCCGCTGACGGCCTCGACCACACCGCCCTCGACCTTGAAGGCCACGGAGATGTCGCGCGCGCTCAGCAGGGTCGGGAGCGGATCAGTAGGGATCGACGGCGTCACGCAGGGCGTCTCCAACGGCGTTGAAGGCGAAGACCGTGACGAACACGAAGATCACCGGAGACAGGATGAACGGGTAGGAGCCGATGGCGGCATATCCGCTGACGTCCTGAAGCATCAGACCCCAGGAGATCATCGGCGGCTTCACGGCTAGGCCGAGGAAGCCGAGAAAACTTTCCAGAAGCACCACGGTCGGCAGGGTCAGGGTGAAGCTGACCAGCACATGGGAGGCCAGGTTTGGCGCGATGTGGCGCAGGATGATGCGCCGATCGTCGGCCCCCAGAGCGACCGCAGCGCGGACATAGTCCATCCGCGCCAGCATCAGGGTCTTGCCCCGGATTTCGCGGCTCAACCCGGCCCAGCCGAGCACCGACAGGGTGCCGATCAGGATGGCGACGAACAGGCCCGACGACACCGTCACGGGGATCAGGGCCCCCAGAGTCAGGTAGAGCGGCAGTTGCGGGAACGCCAGGAGGAAGTCGACCAGTCGCTGAAGCCAGCGATCCACCGGACCGCCCAGATATCCCGCCGTCGCCCCGACCAGCAGGCCGACGGTCGTGGTCAAGCTGACCACGGTCAGGGCCAGCAGCAGCGACACCCGCGTGGCCACGATGCCGCGCGAGAAGATGTCTCGTCCGAACCGGTCGGCCCCCATCAGATGCACCCGCTGGCCCGGCGTGACCGGCCCGATCAGGCGGCGATCGAGGGTGATGGGTCCCAGCAGCCGATAGGGGGCGGTGCGGACGAACAGACCCAGACGAACCCGGGTCGCGCCGTCGTAGGCCAGCAGGGGTTGCAGGGTTACGGGGTCGTCGCGACCGCTCGGCTCGGCATTGAGGGCATACAGGCCGCGCGCGTCCACGGCGATCCGGCTGGGTGGCTGATAGGAAACGAAGCGGGCGTTCGGCTCCATCGGCGCGAGGAAGGGCCCCAGCAAAAGGATGACGACGAGACCCAGCAGAAAGACCAGCCCGGCCATCCCGAGCGGCGAGCGCCGGAACCGTCGCCAGACCAGCCGTGCATAGGTCTCGGTGCCCCGGTCGCGGCTCATGACCGGCCGCCTTCCAGACGGATGCGGGGGTCGAGCAGCACCAGGCCCAGATCAGCCAGGATGTTGCCGATGATCAGGGTGATGGCCAGCACCAGCATGAAGGTGGCAGCGACGAATACGTCGCCGACCGCCATGGCCCCGACGATCGCTGGACCGACCGTGGCCAGGCCGAACACGATCGCCACCTCGATCTCCCCGGTGACCATATAGGGCAGGGCGACGCCCTGATAGGCGACCAGCGGATGAAGCGCGTTGGGCACCGCATGGCCGAATACGACCCGGCCGGGCGACAGGCCCTTGGCGCGCGCGGTCTCGACATACTGCGTGTTGAGAACGTCCAGCAGGTTTCCGCGCATCACCCGCATCGAATAGGCCAGTCCGCCCCAGGCCGCGATCAGTATGACGGGCCAGACGTGGGCCAGCAGGTCCAACAACTTGGCGAACGACCACGGCGCACCAGAGTATTCCGCCGACTGGAAACTGCCGACCTGGGACATGTCGAGCTGGAACACCATGACGTAGAGCACCAGCAGGGCCTGCAGGAAGCGCGGCGTCGTCATCCCCAGAAAGGCGAACAGGTTCAGCGCCGTATCGACCCAGGTCCCGGCCCGCGTCGCGGCCAGAACACCCAGGCCAATGCCCAGCGCCGTGGCCAGAAGGTGACTGGTCAGGGCCAGCAGCAGGGTTGGTGGCAACCGTTCGGCCACGATGTCCGCCACCGGACGATTGGCGGCGAGCGAGAAGCCGAAATCGCCGCGCGTGACGATGCCGGTGACCCAGTTCAGATACTGGACCAGCACCGGATCGTTCAGCCCGTTCTGTTCCCGGAACAACTGGGCCTGGGCTTCTGCCTCGGCGGCGGACGCCCCGCCCTGGTTGACCAGCATGGTGCGCAGGTGATCGGCATAGTCACCCGGCGGGGCCTGGATGATCAGGAAGGTGACCAGGCTGAGCAGGATCACGATCGGCACGGCTGCAGCCAGCCGTTTCAGCAGGAAGATCAGGATGTTCATCGACGCGCGCCCGCGTGCCTGGTCGCGCATTCGAAACAGCCGGGCAGGGTGCGCGGACGCAGCTCGAACCGGCTCTGGCGCGCGGTCGGCACGAACAGCCGCTCGCGCATCAGGGCGTCCTCAGCCCAGTTGAACATGATGTTCGGGGTATTGCGGGGCACATTGGCGAACCGCTTGTCGATCAGCAGGCCGCCCGGAAACTGGATCAGGCCGACCGTATTCACGTTGGCGGTCGCGATCGCCTGATAGCGAGACATCAGGCGTCGCCGCTCGGCCTCGTCGTCGCTGCCGATGAAGGCCTGAACCAGTTCGACCATCTGCTGCTCATACGGCAGCAGGTCCAGCTTTCCACCCGGCCCGGCCCGGTGGAAGCGGTGGGTGTAGGGCCCGACGGGAGCCAGGGCGTCGGCCCCCTGGACCACGGTGATCAGTTCGGTGGTCTCGTTGCGCGCCAGGATCCAGTCGAACTGTCCGCTGGCGGTCAGGGCATCGCGCTGGGGACCGCTGGCAAACCGCAGGACGATCCGCAGGCCCGCCTCTTGGGCGAAGATCAGCACACCCTCGGCCAGGGTACGCTCGGTGATGGTGTCGGGGCTGGCGGTCAGGACGACCACGACATTGGCCCCGTTCATCACGTTCGGCGGATGGTTGACGAAGCCGTCGCCATCGCGATCGACCAGTCCGACGCTGGCCAGCAGCCGTCGTGCTGCCGCCGGGTCATGGTCGAAACCGCGCGTCACCGCCGGATCGAAATAGGTCGAACTGTTCAGCAGTCCTCCGACATAGGGGCGCACGAACGGCCCCTTGATCTGGGTCTGGCCCAGGGTCTGGCGGTCCATGGCCATGCTGACGGCCTGGCGGAACGGCTGTTTGCGGTTCAGGTCGCGGATGGCCCTGGCCCGCGCATCGGGCTCGCCCCAGCCCGCCGCCGACAGGTTCATCATCACGAAATAGGCCGTGGTCCGGGGTCCGAACTCGACCCGGTAGGCGGCCCCCGGCTTGGCGGCCCCACGCATGGCCTCCACGAAGGACGCCGGGCTTTCCAGGTTGGCAACGTCGCTGCCACCCGCGATGACTTGGACGTCGCGATCGTTCCAGCCCAGCAGCCTGTACTGGACCTCGTCCAGATAAGGCAACTGCCGCCCGTTCGCGTCGACCTTCCAGTAGTAGGGGTTGCGCCGCAGGATCAGGATGTCGTCGGGCCGATACTCGGTCACGACCCAGGCGCCCATGGTCGGGAAATTCATCCGGTCGGCCGGAAAGGCCTGTTTGTAGTCCTGGTAGCTGTTGGCCGGATTGTATTTCGGGTGCTGGGGCCGCAGCACATGGGCCGGACCGGGACAGAATTTCCCGTATCCCATCTGATACAGGTAGTCGCGCGGATACGGGCGTTTGAAGGTCCAGCGGATCGTATAGGCGTCGATCGCTTCCAGCGTTGTTCCGGGGCCGAAACTGTCGGCGGTCGCGCCGTTCAGCGGGCTGACGCTCGGGTCCAGCACATTGTCCTGCCAGTAGAACATCACGTCGTCGCTGGTGAACGGATGTCCGTCCGACCACCGCGCCCCCTCGATCAGCTTCATCGTCAGCTGCAGGCCGTCGGCGGACCAGGTCCAGGACTTCGCCAGATTGGGCAGGGGGCTGAGCGCCTTGGGATCGACCAGGAACAGGGGGCCGGTGCGGGTCAGGCATTCCATCGTGCCCATGTCGACCCCGCCCCAGCCTTGAGACTGGCCGGCGCTGTAGTTCCAGCCCTCAGGACGTCCGCCAGTCACATGACGCAGGACATCGCCATAGACGCCCATGCCGTCAGGCATGGCGGCCGTTCCGAATACCAGCGGCTCGCGCGGCAGGCGATCGCGCACGGGCGGCAGCAGTCCCTTGGCCACGAAGTCACGGGTGATCCAGTCGGGCTCCAGATAGCGTAGCAGGGACCGGTATCCGACCAGATCGCCGACCTGGGCCGTCGCTGCGGATGGACCGTCCGAAATGGTCACCAAAGGTTGGCCGGTCGTGCTCGTGTCGGATGTCGACGGTGGCGGTGAGCAGGCCGCGACGAGCACCGTCAAGCCGACCAAAGCCATCGCCAGCCACATGCGCTTCACGATAACAGGCTTGGGCGTCACGCGGCCATTGATCCTTCCCGGGAGCGGTGACGTTCACGACGAACGCGCGTCACTTCTGCTTCGGGATCAATAAATCATATTAATAAAGGCGTCACAAGCGCGGAGGTGTCGATCGAACATCTGAGAGACATCAGTCGGGTGCGGTATCGACGGACAGCCGAAACACGATCCTGCGTCGCCAGGTCTGGCCGGGATCGAGCCGCGTGGTCTGGAAATCAGGCTGGTTCGGTGCGTCGGGGAAAGATTGCGCTTCCAGACAGATGGCATCGAAGGGGGCGTGCCGAACGCCCGCCTTGCCCGGCGCATCATCGCGCAGGTAGTGGCCGCCATAGACCTGCAGGCCCGGCGCGTCGGTCAGCAGATCGAGCCGACGTCCGGACACCGGATCGTCCAGCCGGGCGGCGTGGATCAACCCGCCTTCTCCGTTCAGGACCATGTTGTGATCATACCCCTGGCCCAGCCGCAGTTGGGGGTGGCTGTCGGAGGCGCGGTCACCGATCCGGGTCGGTCGACGAAAATCGAAGGGGGTTCCCGCGACCGGGGCGATCTCGCCCGTTGGGATCAGGGTCGCGTCGACGGGCGTATAGGCGTCGGCAAAGATCGTCAGTACCTGTTCGTGGGCGCTGCGGCCGCTGTCGAAGCCCGCCAGGTTGAAATAGGCGTGGTTGGTCAGGTTGATGACGGTCGGTGCGGTCGTCGTCGCGCGATAGGCGATCGACAGGCCGTCCTCGTCCAGGGTCCAGACGGTGGTGATGCCGACGGTGCCGGGATAGCCGCCCTCGCCGTCGGGGCTGATGGTTGACAGGATCAGGGACGGTGTCGGTCCGCCCTCGGCCGCATCGACCGTCCAGATCTTCTGATCCAGTCCGGCCTCGGCCCCATGCAGATGGTTTGGGCCGTCGTTGCAGCCCAATGTGTGCTCGACGCCATCCAGGCTGAACCGGCCCCTGGCGATGCGGTTGGCATAGGGGCCCGTAGTCGCGCCCAGATAGGCCGGATGCCGCCAATAGGGCTCGGCCTCGTCATGCCCCAGGACGACATCGGCCCGCTGCCCCTCGCGATCCGGGATCACCAGCGCCTGCAAGGTCGCGCCCAGGGTCAGGATGGTCGCCGAAGTGCCGTTGGCGTGAAACAGGGTGACGGCCTCGACCGGCGTGCCGTCGCGGGCGTGACCGAACGGGCGGCGGCTCAGACCAGGCATGTCGGTCATCGGTCGGGCTCAGGCGGCGGTGTCGGACAGGGCCAGACGTTCCTGGGCCTCGCGGCACCGGTCGGCCTCGAACTGGTCGATCAGGGCGATGACCTCGACGATCAATTTGCGCATGGCATCTGCCGCGCCCTGTTCGTCACCGGCGAAGATGGCGACCGCGACGGCCTCGTGATCGGCGACGGAGGCGAGGCGCACACCCTTCCTCTGGTTGGTCAGCCGGATCGAGGTGCGCAGGGCCGCATCGACGATGTCGCGCAGCCGGGCATAGAAGCGGTTGCCGCTGGCCTTCAGGATGGCGACGTGAAACGCGATGTCGGACGTCAGCGGGTCGTCCTCGCCCAGTTCAGCCGCCTTCATCCGGTCCAGCGCCTTTTGCACCTCGGCCAGCGCCACAGGATCGGCGCGGCGGGCGGCGAGGGCGCAGGCCAGGGGCTCGATCGCCAGCCGCACCTCGGTGAACTCCGACAGCACCTCGATCGAGAATTTCCGGTCCAGCAGCCAGGACAGGACATCGGGATCCAGCAGGTTCCAGTTCTCTTCCGGCTCGATCCAGGTGCCCTGACGCGGTCGGGCCTTCAGCAACCCCTTAGCGGTCAGCATCTTGACGGCCTCGCGCAGGACGCTGCGGCTTGCGCCCAACTGGCGGCAGAGTTCGGCCTCGACCGGGAAAGGGTTGTTGGCGCCATAGACGCCCGTCACGATCGCCTGTCCCAGCTTCTGCACGATGCCGGACGTCAGATTGCGCCCGAGAGAGTTCGTCATCGACCGTTCCTGGTTTGCGGGCGGCGAGCCACCTTGCGCTGCGTCAATATCGGGCCATTCGCGAATGGGGACAATGGGTTCTCACGTTGTCGCCTCGGGCACCGGATCGGCTTTGCGACCGAAGGCCAGGCTGATGCGTCGTCCGAACACTAGCCGGTTCACGCCCAGCGATACGGCGATGGCGGCGAACAGCGTCACAGGCATCAGATGGATGTAATGGATCGGCGTCCAGGCGAAGGTGAAGACGGCGTACAGCGCCACTCCGAACAGCAGACCGGCGACGGCGGCGCGGGCATCGACGTTGCGCACCAGCAGCCCGACGATGAACACCGACAGGATCGGCATGGAGGTCAGGCCATTCAGCTGCTGAACCAGATTGATGATGCTCTCGGCCCCGCTGTAGACCGGCACCAGCAGCACGGCGACGACGACGAACAGGCTGGAGACGATGGCGCTGAGGCGAGCCACGTTCGGGGTCTTCTTGATGTAGTTCTCGTGCAGGTCGCAGACATAGATGGCGGCCGAGGAGTTCAGCACGCTGGCGAAATGGCCCAGAACCGCCGAGACGATGGCCGCAGCGAAGATGCCCGACAGCCAGGGGGGCATCAGCTCTCCGACGATCCGGCCATAGGCCAGGTCGCCGATGTCGCCGAACAGTTTGAACGCCACGATGCCGGGGATCACCACCATCGGCGGAATGACGAGCAGGCGCACGATGCCGGCGGCCAGAATGCCCTTCTGGGCCTCCTTCAGCGTCGGGGCGGCCATGGCCTTCTGGGTGATGTTCTGGTTTGTCGACCAGTAGAACATCTGGATGAAGATCATGCCCGTGAACAGGGTGGCGAACGGAATCGGGCTGTCTGATGCGCCGATCAGGGTCAGCCGCTCCATCGGAATGCCGCTGAAGTCTAAGCCGATCGCCTGCACCGCCAGGAAGGTCAGGAAACTGCACATTACCAGCAACAGGATGCCGGAATAGGTGTCGGAAATGGCCACGGCCCGTAAGCCCCCGAAGATGGCGTAGGCCGCCCCCGCGATGGCGAAGAATCCGGCCAGCACGATGATCGGCGTCTCCAGCCCGAACATGGACTTCATGAACAGGGCCCCGGTGTAGAGCATGATCGGCTGGTAGATCACGACATTGCCGACCAGGAAGATGCCGCCGATCAGGGCGCGCAAGTTCACGCTGCCGTACCGCTTTTCCAGCAGCTCGGTCACGGTGGTACAGTTGTTGCGGTAGTAGATCGGCAGAAAAATGAGCGCCAGCATGGCCAGGCCCGCGACCGCCGACAGCTCCCACCAGGCCAAAAGTGCCATCTGGTTGCCGTTCATGCCGATCAGTTGTTCGGTCGACAGATTGGTGATGGTGATCGCCCCGGCGACGAACAGCCAAGACAGACCCTTGTTAGCCAGGAAGAACGACTTGTTGGAGTTGGTGTCGCGCCCGCCCGCCTTGCGTACCTGCCACCAGGTGGCCACGCCGATGGCCAAGGTCAGAATGATACAGATGGTGATCTGTCCGCTTTGAAGTTCCATCTGTTTCCTCGCCTTTTCGGCTTATGATCTTGTCGTCATGGTCCGCGTCAGGCCGTCAGGGCGACGGTGTCCGGTGGTGCAGTTCCAGGCCCAGGGCCCAGCGGCGTTGAAATCCGGACCAATAGGTCGCGCTGGCCCCGGTTGGCGCGGCATAGGCGGCACCGACCTGGGCACCCGGTGCCAAGGGCCAGGTGCCGTCGGCGGCGATCGGCGTCGGGACGTCGAGGAAGGCGGTGCGGCTGGCATCGCCCTTCAGCGTCAGGTCGAGAAAGGCCCCGACCATGTGGGCGTTGATGCCCAGCAGCCGGTCCTTGCGCCAGACGGGCTCCTCGTACTTCTCCAGGTACTCGAACTGACTCTGCAAGGCGGGCGGGGTGCCGTTCATGGCGACGTTGTGCCGGGCGTCGCGATAGACCAGCATGCGGCGGTCTGACCGGGTCAGCCCCTCGAACAGCCGTTTGACGCCGCCGTCATAGCCGGAGACGTCGTCCTGATCCCCGACGATGAACAGGGACGGCAGGGTCACCCCGGCCAGTCCGGTGTCGCTGAAGGCCGCGGCCGGCTTCTGGCCACCCCAGGGGGCGAAGGCGATGACAGACTTCAGGCCCTGCGGCACCGGGGCGGCCTTGCCCTCGGTTACCTCATCCAGTGGACCCGCGGGAAAGTTTCCGTACAGGGGGCTGGTCAGGTCGTGGCCTGCGCCTGCCGTCGCCAAGGCTCCGTAGCCGCCCATCGAATAGCCGCCGACGGCGATGCTGGAGGCATCGACGTGCGACCAAAGCGGATCGCGGGCATCGGCGGCGCGGCGGGTGAGTTCGGCGATGACCAGACGCTGGTCCATGGCCCGGTTGCCCAGAACGACGCGGAACGACTGGCCGAAGGAGACGGTGGGCGAGAACTCCGGGTCATTGTGCTCGATCGAGACGACGACATAGCCGCGCGAGGCCAGGATCTCGGCGAGGTCGCTGAACATCACCGCCCGGTTGCTGTAGCCGTGCGACAGGACGACCAGCGGGAAGGTCTCGGCGGCGGGCGCGACATCACGCGATGCCTTGCCGGGATAGTCCACGCGCGCGGGCAGGGTGGCGCGGTCGATCTGTCCGGCCTGGGGCGTCGGTATGAAATAGACGACGCTCTGGTCGGCGGCGGCGGAGGCCACGGCGGGATACCAGACCTCGATCGGCACGACGCGATCGGCGCGGGCGACCACGCCATCGACCGGATCGACCAGCAGGTCGGGCCGGTCGGCGAAGGTCAGGCTGAGGCTACGGGTGCCGACGGGATGGGGGCCGCGTCGGGCCAGTTCCGGAGCGTCGGCTCCGATCGTGGTCTGGGCCTGAGCGGGGAGGGCGATCCCGGCCAAGGGCGACAACGACAGGACGGCGATCAGTCCCAGATGGCGGATCATGCGGCATCCTCCCAGACGACCAGGTCGAGCGGCCCGATCGTGGCCGCGCCGATGATGAAGCGCGCGCCATCGGGCACCGGCGCGCTGAACGGGGCCTCGCCATAGTTGAAGGCGAAGGTCAGACGACCCCGGCGGCGCAGGCGGATGTGGGCGGGCAGGCGGGTGGTCGCGACGCCGCACTGGTCGCACAGACCGGCGAAAAGAGCGGTCAGGAAGGCGTCGTCGGTCAGGGTGGCCAGATACAGGGTCTGTCCGAACCGGATCAGGGCGGGCGTGCCGTCCTCGTAGGTGCCCAGCACATCGGCGTCGCTCTCGATCGTCTCGCGCCAGCGACCGCTCTCGAACGCCGCCCCGTCCATCGTGATGGTTCCGGGACAGTCGGGACGCAGGGTCTCGACGGCCAGCACCCGCATCGGGATCAGGTCGCGCAGATGTCCGGGCGGCAGGCCTTCGGTGAAGGTGAACTCGTCGGTCTTGGCCCCCGAGCGCGGCCCGAAGACGACGATCGCTCCGGATGCCTTCAGCCGCGCCAGCATGGCCGGATCGGGCATGGCCAAGGCGGGGATCAAGACGACCTTGTATCCCGAGGGATCGCCGTTCGGGCCGATGAAATCGACGTCGACGCCCAGACCGCGCACCGCGCCGTACCATTGCGCCACCAGGTCGGTGTGGTCGTAGCCGTTGCCCTGACGCTCGATCTGGCTCACCCACTGGGATTCGTGATCGCGCAGGATGGCGACCGGCGCGCGCGTCGCGGGATGGGAATCCAGATCCAGCGTCTTCAGTTCGGCGGCGACCTGGGTCACCTCGGGCCAGGCCTCGGCCTCGGTGCGGTCCGGTCGCAGCAGGCCGGCATGCATCTGTTCCTGGGCAAACGGGGCCTGACGCCAGCGGAAATAGCTGACGACGGACGCGCCGTGGGCGAAGGCTTCCCAGCTCCACAGCCGCACCATGCCGGGGGCCGGGCGGGGGTTGTGCGCGCCCCAGTTCACCGGGCCGGGCTGCTGTTCCATGACCCAGAAGGTCTGGCCGGTCAGGCCGCGCGTCTGGTCGAAATACAGTCCGCCCATGTCGGGATGGCCCGTCCGCATCCAGGGCCGGAAATCCTCGGCCGATGCCTTGGCCAGGCTCAGGTCCGTGCGGCCCAGCGGATAGTTGTCGTAGGCCGCGAAATCGAGACCTGCGGCCAGGGCGTGATTGTCCACGCCCGTCTCGTCCATCGGAATGAAATTGTGGGTGATGAACCGGCCCGGTGAATGGGCGCGCAGGACGCGGACCTGATCGTCATGGAACCGGATCACCATGTCGGATGAGAACCGTCGCCAGGCCATGCGGTGCGAGGGGCTGGTCTCGGTCACGGCGCCGACCGGCAGTTCGATCTCGTCGAAGCTGCGGTATTCCATCGACCAGAAGACATTGCCCCAGGCCGTGTTCAGCGCAGTGATGTCGCCGTAACGTTCGCGGCACCAGATCCGGAACGCGTCGCGCGCGACGCGCGAGGCACTGAGCGTCGTCTCGTGACAGGCCAGTTCGTTGTCGGTCTGCCAGCCTGCGACGTGGGGATGCTGCCCATAGCGTTCGGCCAGGGCCGTGGTGATCCTCAGGCTCTCGGCGCGGTAGACGTCGGAGGCGAAATCATAGTGGCGACGCGAGCCGAAGCCGCGCGTGCGACCGGTCGCCGGATCGACGGGCAAAACTTCTGGATGGCGGTCGATCAGCCATTTGGGAGGGGTTGCGGTGGGGGTGCAGGCCACGACCTTCAGCCCCGCATCGCCCAGGGTGTCCAGCGCCCGGTCGAACCAGCCGAAATCCCATGTGCCGGGCTCCGGCTCGAACCGCGACCAGGCGAACTCGCCGATGCGGACATAGGTCAGGCCCAGATCGGCCATGCGACGGGCATCGTCGGCCCACCAGGCTTCCGGCCAGTGTTCGGGGTAATAGCAGACGCCCAGCATAAACTCTCTCGACTCCCTCTCGCTCCTCGACCACCGTCGGCCTTGCTTGAGGCTGCGGTATCGATCGGGCGATGATGGACCGAAAAGCGCGACGATCACTGCCGCGCTGGACGATCCGAACAAGGCAGCATATTTATCGTATAAAATAGAAGGGTCAATCGCGGGGATGGTCGCCGTGAGCCTTTCAGTCCCGATTGTGTGTGGATTCTCATCATGGCCGATGTCGTTCCTGCCTTCCTCCGTCTCGACGGTCGTGCCTCGACCCTGGTGCTGTCCGTGTCCGAACAGGCGGCGACCATCGTCTATTGGGGGCCTTCGTTGTCCGCCGCCACGACGAACGAGAGCCTGTCCTTGCTGGGCGCGCGTCAGGAGGCTCCGTGTTCACCGGCGATCGAGGCACCCGTTTCACTGACGCCGCTGACCGGGCAGGGTTTTCCCGGACGCCCCGGCGTGATCGCCCATCGCGACGGGCGAGACTGGGCGACCTGGACCACGATCGACGACGTCGAGATGGGCGAGGGCCGGATCACGATCCGAAGCCGCGACCTCACGCACGGCATCGCCCTGACCCACGTTCTGGCGCTCGCCCCAGACAGCGATGTGCTGGTCGCCTCGACGGCGGTAGGCAACATCGGCACCGAGCCCCTGTCATTGGAGGCCCTGACCGCGCCGGTGATCCCGTTGCCTTCGTTCGCTGACCACCTGATCGGCTTTGAAGGCCGCTGGTCGGGCGAGTTCCAGACTCAGGCCATGCGTCGCGCCATGGGCAGCTGGGTGCGCGAGAACCGGCGTGGCCGCACCAGCCACGACGCCTTTCCCGGCATCATCGCCCACGAGACTGGCACCACCGAGGCGCGGGGTCTGGCCTATGGATTCCATCTGGGCTGGAGCGGCAATCACCGGCTGGCGGTCGAGACCCTGGCCGACGGGCGTGGTCACGTCACCATGGAGGCCTTGCTGCTGCCTGGCGAAGTCCGGCTGGCTCCGGGCGAGACCTACTGGACGCCGGAGATTTTCGCCGCCGTGTCGGATGATGGCCTGACCGGCCTGTCCCAGGCCTTCCATCGCCATCTCCGTGCCCGACCCGAACACGCGCGGCTGCGGGCCAAGCCGCGTCCCGTCCACTATAATACCTGGGAGGCGGTTTATTTCGATCACGACCCCGCGGTCTTGATGGACCTGGCCGAGCGGGCGGCGGCGGTGGGGGTCGAGCGGTTCGTGCTGGACGACGGCTGGTTTCCGGCCCGGCACCACGACCGGGCGGGTCTCGGCGACTGGATCGTGGATCGCAGCCGGTATCCCGCCGGGCTGGGACCGCTGGTCAAGCGCGTCAACGATCTGGGGATGGAGTTCGGGCTTTGGGTCGAGCCGGAGATGGCCAATCCCGACAGCGACCTGTTCCGGGCCCATCCCGACTGGGCCCTGGCCACGCCGCCCGCGCCGCAGATGATGTTCCGCAACCAGGTGGTGCTGGACTTCGGGCGGGCCGAGGTGCGCGATCACATGTTCGAGCGGATCGACGCTCTGCTGCGCGAGCATCCGATCACCTATCTGAAATGGGACATGAACCGCGACCTTAGCCAGCCGGGCGGGATCGATGGGCGGCCGGCGGCCAACGACCATGTGCATGGTCTCTACAGCCTGCTGCGTCGCTTGAGGGAGGCGCATCCGCACGTCGAGATCGAGAGCTGTTCCTCGGGAGGAGGCCGAGCAGATTACGGCGTACTGGCCCTGACCGATCGAATCTGGACGTCGGACACCAATGACGCCCTGGACCGGCTGTCGATCCAGCGGGGGTTCTCCCACTGGTTCCCGGCCGAGCTGATGGGGGCCCATGTCGGCCCGACCGAATGCCACATCACCGGACGCCGCCTGTCGATGGCCACGCGGGTGGCCACGGCCCTGTTCGGTCATATGGGTATGGAGGTCGATCTGCGGGGTTTGTCTGCGGATGAACTGCGCGAACTGTCGGCAGGGGTGGCGCTGCACAAGACGTACCGGGCGCTGATCCATTCCGGCGACCTCGTCCGGCTGGATGCTGCAGAAGGGGTGATCGCCTTCATGATCGTCGCCGAGGACCGGAGCGAGGGCTTGCTGTCCTACACCCGCATGGCGGAGCAGCGCGGCTACTTCCCGGAGGTTCTGCGGCTGGCCGGGCTCGATGCGAGCGTGACCTACCGTGTACGGACGATCTGGCCGGAAGTTCCCCGTGCCGGCTCGCCCTTGACGGCCGCGCTGGGCGAGGGGGCTGTGTTCACGGGCGAGGCCCTGATGAAGGCCGGGATGCAGCCGCCGCGCCAACATCCGGAGACGGCTCTGGTCTGGCATCTGTCGCGGGTCGATTGAGGACAAAAAAATGGGGCGCGGTCGAAACCGCGCCCCATAGGTTACGCTCAGGAAGCGAGGGTGGGAGGGATCAGAACTGGAACCGCGCTCCGACGGCATAGCGTGCGCCGGTCACGGTCAGGTTCAGGAACTGGTTCTCGTAAAGGCCGACCTTTTCGGTCTTCTCGTCGGTGACGTTCACGCCCTCGAAGAAGACCGAGATGTTGTCGTTGATGGCATAGCGGGCCTGGAGGTCGATCTGGCTTTCGGGCTTGACGAAGACCGGATCGCCGCCCGTGCCGTTGGCCAGGGTCTGGATGAACTCGTCGCGGTGATTGTAGGCGATCCGCGCCTCGATCGGACCCTTCTCGTAGAACAGGACCAGGTTCTGGCTGTTGCCGAGACCTTCGAGGGCAAAGCTGGTGCCATTGTTGACCGCTGCGCCCGTGCTGCTTTCCACGAAGGTGGCGTTGGCCGTGACGCCAAAGCCGTCGAACGGGGCGGGCAGGTAGTCGAACGTATGCTGGAACCCGATCTCCAGGCCATAGACGTCAGCTTCTTCCAGGTTCCGTGGACGCCGAACCTGGAAGTTCGCCACGCCGCCCGGGAAGATGCCCGAGGCGTTGGCGACGTTGAACTGCTCCGTCGCCACCTGGCTGACGATGAAATTCTCGACCCGCTTGTAGAAGGCCGCGACGGTGAAATAGCCGGCGGGCTGGTAGTACCATTCGAACGAGCCGTCGAAATTGGTCGACTTGTAGGGCTCCAGGTCCGGGTTGCCGCCGCTGGCCTCCAGGTTGCCGGGACGCACGCTGGTGAAGTTCACGCGCGGGGCCAGAAGGGTGACGTTGGGCCGGGTGACTGTTCGCGACGAGGCGAAGCGGGCGATCATGTCCTCGGTCAGCTGAACCTTGACGTTCAGGCTGGGCAGGAAGTCGTTGTACGAGCTCTCGCGGGTGACCGGCGTGGCCCCTGCCGCGAACACCGTGGTGTAGGCGGTCGAGTCGCCGGGGATGGTCAGAATGTCCAGCAGGGTCTGCTGGGCACCGTTGGATTCGACGTCGGTGTGAACATAGCGGACGCCGACGTTGCCGGACCACTCCAGCCCGCCGATGGTCGAGCGGAAATCGGCCTGGGCGTAACCGGCCGCGATCTTTTCCTGGATCTCGTAGCTGTCGGGATAGCGGATGGCGTCATAGCCGTTGTTCTGGGCCAGGAAGGCGGCCAGGGTGCCGACGGGACGACCCACTGCGCGGTCCTGAGCATCGGCGGCAGCGCGCGATTCCAGGAACGCGAAATACTCCTCGGCGTCGAAGGTCAGCCATGAACGCGGGAAGTTGCCCGCCTCGCCGCCCAGGAAATTGCCCGGATCGAAGGTGGTCAGCAGGCTGGCCGGAACCGGGATGGCATAGCCGCAATAGGCGCAGCCGACGTTGGCCTCCGACCGGATCAACGCGTTTTCCTTGGTCCGGTCCTGATAGAAGGCCCCGACCCGCAGGGCGGTGAAGGTGTCGTTGTCGGTCAGGAAGGTGACGTCGACCTTGTTCTCATAGACGGTCTCGGAGACGTCCAGGCCCTCACGAGTGGCGAAGTGGGCGCGACCGGCATTGGGGTTCACGACGCTGGAGGTCGGGATGATGCTGGGCAGGCCGCCCGCCGTATTGTCCCAGCGCACGATGTTGTTGAAGCCGATGACGGAGAAGACTTCGTTGCCGCCGTTGTCCGACGTCGCCTCCGACCAGCTCGAGTCGAACTTGACGTTGATCATGTCCGTCAGATCCCAGTCGGCATTCAGGCCCAGGGCCTTGACCTCGGTCGGACGGTTGAAGGTGCGGGTGATGTAGTCGGTGTGGCCGCTGATGTCCTGGGTGAAGGCCGTGACCGTGCGGTTGCCGTCGATGGTCACATTGCTGAAGGCCGAGGGCGAGAAGAAGTGGCCGACCGAACTGGCGTCCGATTCGACCTCGAACTTGTTGTAGAGGCCGTCCAGTGTCAGCAGCAGGCGGTCGGACGCCCGGTATTGCAGGGTCCCGTTGACGCCCAGGCGGGTGCGTTCCTGCTGATCGACGATCTGGTCGAAATTCTGCGGGACCAGCACGTTCGTGAAGCCGGGGACGTTGGTGCGGTAATAGCCATTGGTCGCGACCTGATCGATCCGCGCCTTGCGTTGCTGGTACGAGACCGCCAGCAGGGCCCCGAACCGGCCGTCGGCGAAGGTGTTGGAGTACAGGCCGAACACGTCGCCGGCGGTTTCCTCCGACAAATCCTCATAGTTGGCCTTGCCCGAGAGGATCACGCGCTGGCCGTCGATGTCGAAGGGGCGAGCACTCTTGACGTTGATGGTCGAGCCGATGCCGCCGTCTTGGAGGACCGCGCTGGAGCTTTTGTACACGTCGGCACCCGAGATCAGCTCGGCGGCGAGAAGGTCGAAGCTGAACTGGCGACCGGGGTTCTCGGTCGCGATCGTGCGCCCGTTGACCAGAACGGTGTTGAACTGGGGCCCGAAACCGCGAACGGTAACGAACTGGCCTTCGCCGCCCGAGCGGTCGATCGACACGCCGGTGATGCGTTGCAGCGACTCGGCGACGTTGGAGTCCGGAAACTTGCCAAGGTCTTCCGATGCGATCGAATCGACGATGGTATCGGCGTTGCGCTTGACGTCGATGGCCCGCGCCAGACTGGCGCGCAGGCCCGTGACGACGATCTCGTCCACCGTGGTCACCGGCTCCTGCGAAGATGCCGTCTGGGCCAGGGCAACGGCCGGAAGCCCGGTCATCAGCGCAAGAACCGCGCATCCGGATGCGTACTGACCAGCCCGAAAACGGCGGACACGGTGCGACTGTGTGTTCACGATGGTATTCTCCCCTTTGACGTCGGACTTGTCGCCGACTTGTCGCCCGAATAGCCGGGCTGAACCGATTAAGTCCGAATTATAATATCAATATACGGCTGTCAATCGAGGGATCATCGGGAAACCGCCTCCCAATCAGCCAGCTCAATAATATGATAAAAGCGTTGACCGTTCCGAGGGCTGGCCGTAATCGGTTGAAAGAGTCGGCACGGGCACCCGTCCGACAGTTCCCAGGTTCGACCATGACGACGAAGATCGCCCGTATCGAAACATTCTCGATTCCGCCGCGCTGGCTGTTCGTGCGCGTGGAAACGGAAGACGGTGCGGTGGGTTGGGGCGAGGCCAGTCTGGAAGGCCATGCCGAAGCCGTCGATGGGGCATTCGCCTCCCTGCGCGACCGGTTCGTGGGTCATGATCCGGACCGGATCGAAGATATCTGGCAGGTCGCCTATCGGCTCGGGTTCTATCGCGGCGGGCCTGTGTTGATGTCGGCGCTCGCAGGGCTGGACCAGGCGCTGTGGGATCTGAAGGGGAAACAACTGGGCGTGCCGACGTGGCAACTGCTGGGCGGCAAGGTGCGCGACACAGTGCGTGTCTATGCTTGGATCGGCGGGGACAGGCCACAGGATGTGGGCGAGGCCGCCGAGGCCCGCCGCGCCCAAGGGTTCGACACCGTTAAGATGAACGCCACCGAGGACATGGCCTGGCTGGAGGGACCGTCGTCGCTGGAGCCAGTGCTTAAACGTGTCCAGGCCGTGCGCGATCTGGACATGGACGTCGGGCTCGATTTCCATGGGCGGGTCCACAAGCCGATGGCCCGGCAACTGGCCCGCGCGCTTGAACCCTTGGGCCCGCTATTCATCGAGGAGCCGCTGCTCAGCGAGCATATCGAGGGGATCCGGCAGCTGGCTGGCCACACGACCATCCCGATCGCTCTGGGCGAGCGGCTCTACAGTCGCTGGGATTTCAAACCCTTCTTCGAGGCGGCCTGCGTCGACATCATCCAGCCGGACCTCAGTCATGCGGGCGGTATCTCGGAGGTTAAGCGAATCGCTGCGATGGCCGAGGCCTATGATGTGGCCCTGGCTCCGCACAGTCCGCTAGGCCCGCTGAACCTGGCCGCCAGTCTGCAGATCGCCCTGACCAGTCCGAATTTCGTGATTCAGGAAATGTCTTTGGGCATCCATTACAACGTTGGCTTCGACCTATTGACCTATGTCGCCAATCCGGAGGTGTTCGCGGTCACGGACGGCACGGTGCCGGCGACGACCCTGCCGGGTCTGGGCGTCGAGATCGACGAGGCCCGCGTTCGGGCCGAGGCCGGAAAACACCCCGCCTGGCGCAATCCCGCCTGGCGCGGCACCGATGGGAGTATCCGCGAATGGTAGGACGTCTGGACGATCGCGTCGCCCTGATCACCGGAGGGCTGGGTGGCATCGGCGGTGCCACGGCCCTGCGGCTTGCCCGGGATGGTGCCCGCGTCCTGCTGCTGGACCTCGATATCGGCTCGGCGAGCGAAACGGTGGCGGGACTGATCGCCGCCGGTGCACCGGATGCCCATGCTGTCGCCTGCGACGTCTCCAGCGAAGCCGCCGTCGAGGCGGCGTTCGAGACGGCGATGGACCGTTGGGGTCGGGTCGATATCGTCGTCCATGTGGCAGGCACCATGGCCTTCGAACCGATCGAGGATCTGACCGCCGACGCTTGGGCGCGGGTGCTGGGCGTCAACCTGACCGGGGCCGCCTGGCTGGCCAAACATGCCTTTCGCCGGATGAAGCCGGGTGGGGCCATCGTCAACGTGTCCAGCGTCCATGCGGTCCAGACCACGCCCTTGGTCGCGGCCTATGCGGCCGCCAAGGCGGGCATACTGTCGCTGACGCGCACCACGGCGATCGAGGGCCGGGCCAAGGGTATCCGCGCCAATGCCGTCCTGCCCGGCGCGGTCGATACCGAAATGCTGTGGTCCAATCCCAACCTGAAATCCGGTGCCGAAACGATCTCGCCCGCGGACGTCGGTCGCCCGGTCGATATTGCCGAGGCCATCGCGTTTCTGGTTTCGCCCGAGGCGGCCTTCGTCACCGGGGCCTGTCTGGCCGTGGATGGCGGACGTCTGGCGACCCTCTGACGAAATCGAAATTTTGCCAGGCGGGGCGTAGCGGCTGAAACCTCAGCCCAGCCACTCGATCCAGTCGCCATAGGGGTGGCATTTGGCCAGCACCCGGCTTTCACCTCGCGGCCATGATGTAAGGCGCAATTCCACCTCGCGGCGGTCCGATGTCCATTCAAAGCCGATCCAGGCGAGGGGCCTGTCGGGCGTGGCCTTCTGGCCCGCTGAAACCATCATCGACGTGATGTGCTGACGATCGGCCTCGTTGAGATACTGCAGGAACATGGTGTGGACGACCACCCGGCACTGTCCTGCCGGCTGCGGCTCGGCCAGGCGCTCCGCAAGCCAGACCCTGGCATCGCCTTCATGCACGCTGGGGGCATGTTCGACGGCCATTTGCAGGGCATCTTCCAGCCGTCGGGCTCGCGCGGGCTGATCGGCCCATGTGAAGGACAACAGCCGTTCGCGGTCTCCGGCGTTCGAAGCCTGAAGCGGATGCAGATCGACGCCCTCCGCACTTACGATCGACACGCTTGCGTCCGGTGGCGAGGCCCCCCTCCATTGCGGCTCGATCCGGACCGGGGACTGGGGCTCACCGGCCCGCACGCCCCCCAGCCGGTGAGCATACCGGGCAAGGTTCAGGTTGAGGCCACAGCTCGAACCGAGCTCCAGCAGCGCGACAGGCATGGCCCTGCCCAGCGGGATGGCCATCAGCGCCGCCATGATCGCGGCGGAACGGGCTACCTCGTTCGTCTGGGTCGGATGACGTATCCAGTCGGCAATGAACTGATCGTGCTGCGACAGGGCGGCGACGACCGCGCCGTCGAAGTCGTCATGCTCCCGACGATACAGCGAGGCCAGGCGGTCAGGCGTGCCTTGGCGCGCGAGGGCATGCAAGGCACCGTTCACGCGTAGCGCCACCGCCGCAGCCGCCGGATTGCCGGTCCAGCCGATGACGATTTCGGACGTGACCGGTGCGTGGAGCAAGTTGCGGTCGACGGCATCCAGGACCGCGCCAATGAATGAAGACCCCATCGCGCGGCATTTGTCGGCCTGATGGCTACAGGCATGGCGGCTTTCGATCTTGGTCAGCGCGCTCATGACATCGTTGGCCGGACGCAAGCATACATAGGAGTTTTCCAGCAGAACGAATCACATCGAAGTCGCAAATCAGTATTCACACTGCTGGAACGCAGTTCGTTCCACAAAAGCCAGCGCCGACTTTCGAGGCCCAGCCCTAGATCTTCCGCCTTAACAGTCTCTGAATTTCAGCCTAGCGGGAAATACTTATCGCCCAGTCCATTGTTCTTTAAGCTTTTGTATTCCATAGCAAATTTTGCGTTTTTGAGCGGGGAGAGCGACGCGAAGTGGTTGGCTTAAATGATTGCAGCACGTCGTCGTTAACAGTCGATTCAACAGGGATGTCGTACTTGGCTCATCAGCTCAGGGTATGATCCTGGGATCGGGCATCAAGACGTAAGCGTCGCGCACATCAGTCGAAATCACATACGTATTTATACGTAACGCGTGAGAACAGTTTATCCGAAGGCCCGCAGCATGATCTCATCCATGAAAATTCCGCGGAAACTGAGCGCGTCCTTCATCCTGATCTGCGTCTCGGCGGCGATCATGATGATGGTGTTCTTTCTGACGATCTCGATGATCCGGTCGTCGACCCAGAGCAGCAATCTCAGCCAGTCGATCCATGCGAACGCCCTGGCGCTGGAAACAGCGATCCTGCGTCAGAACAGCCAGTTCCGGGGGTTCCTGGTCACGGGCGACGAAACCTACCTCAAGTCCTACTACGAGGGTCGCGACGAATATGACGAGACGTCGCGGACGCTCGAGGCGATGCTGACCGATCCTGCCAAGCGGGTGCTGGTCGAGAAGTCCAGGACCGCGACGATCGCCTGGCGCAAGGACTGGGGCGATAGGATGATCGAGATCGTCCGCGCCGGACGCCGTGACGAGGCCCAGCAGATCGTTCGCGACGCGGGCAGCAAGGTGCTTGTCAGCGCCGCCGTCCTGCCGCTGCGCGATATCCGGGATGGCGAGGCCCAGCTGATCGCTGACAACGGCGCGCGTCAGGAAGCGGCGATCATCACCGCGATTGCGGCCCTGATCATCGGCGGCATCGCCCTGATCGCCATCGCCATGACCCTGTCGGTCATGCTGTCGCGCACAATCGCGCGTCCGATCACAACCCTGACCGCCGCGATGGCTCAGCTGGCCAAGGGTGACAATGACATCTCGGTCGATGCCGCGCGGCACGACGAGCTGGGCGACATGGCGCGCGCGGTTCTCGTGTTCCGCGACGCCGCCTTGGCCAAGGCCGAGGCCGATCTGGCTAAGCTCGAAGCCGAGCGCGCCAAGACCGCAGCCGATCTGGCCAAGGTCGATGCCGACGCGGCCCAGCGCCGGGTGGTAGAAACGCTGGACACGGCCCTGGCGGCCCTGGCGGCAGGCGACCTGACCCATGTGATCGCGACGCCCTTCGCACCCGAGTACGAGCGCCTGCGCCAGTCCTTCAACAGCGCCGTCGAGGGCCTGGAGCAGAGCATCGCCAGCGTCGCTCGCACGGCCCAGAGTGTGCATTTCGGCGCGGCGGAGATCTATTCCGCCTCCGAAAACCTGTCTCAGCGCACCGAGCAGCAGGCTTCGCGTCTCCAGGAAACCACGACCGCCACCCGCCAGGTCACGACCATGGTCGGGGACACCGCCCAGCGCGCGGCCGATGCGCGGACCGCCATCGCCGTCGCCAGCGGCAACGCGAGCGAAGGCGGCGCGATCGTCGATGAGGCGATCTCGGCCATGGATGCGATCCAGAGCAGCTCGGAAGAAATCAGCCAGATCATCAACCTGATCGACGGCATATCCTTCCAGACCAATCTTCTGGCCCTCAATGCCGGGGTCGAGGCGGCACGGGCAGGCGATGCAGGGCGGGGTTTCGCCGTCGTCGCGACCGAGGTGCGCGCCCTGGCCCAGCGGTCCGCCGATGCCGCCCGCGACATCAAGGCGCTGATCACCAAATCTTCCGAACAGGTGGCGTCCGGCGTCGGTCGCGTCGGCGACACCGGCCAGATGCTGTCGCGCATCGCGTCCAAGATCGGCGACACCAACGCGCTCATCAGCGAGATCGCGCACAGCACTGAAACCCAGGCCGACAACCTGAAACAGGTCAACAGCGCCGTCGCCAGCATGGATACGATGACCCAGCAGAATGCGGCGATGGTCAAGGAGGCTACGGCGGCGGCTCGCAGTCTCGCGACTGAGGCCGACGAGCTGGCGACGCTGGTCGCGCGGTTCCGGTTGAACGCGGAAGGCCATGCCTCGCGCAGCGATGCTCATGACCATGATGCGGGCTTCACGCTAAGCCGCGCCGCCTGAACGGCGAGCTGCGGGAGTACGCGCAGACCTCGGATCTTCGGACCTGGTCGACGACAAACGCGACTGGGTGGGGCAGGGGCTGTGCTGAGCTATGCCACCGGACCCAATGCCGGCCAGGTGATCACCAACCCGGCGCTGCTGAACGGCAATGGTCTGGTCCTGTCGGGGACGCTGAACGACATCAATCTGGAATCTCTGAACAACGCCACCAACGACCTGCGCATCAGCCGCGTGTTCAACATCAACGGCAACGAACTGACCGCCACCTTCGGGTCGTACAACTCCCGTCAGACGATCGATGCCGACTGGATGGTGACGCAGATCCTGCTGGATGTGCGCGGCGATGGCGGATCTTCGCTGCTCAACGTCCGGACGGCCGCGGGCGTGCCGATCACCCAGGACGGCTTCGTCGCCTTCGGCAATCCGCCGACCAATTTCCCGATCCGCTCCTATCGGTCGCAGTACAACATCAACGCGCCCTTCGCCTCGTTCAACTACCGCATGGGCGGGTTGGCGCTGGGGGCCAGCGTCCGTTACGACTTCGGCGATGCGAGCGGTTCGCGCGTCGCGGCCTCGCTGGGCGGCGGACGGGTCGGCACGACGTCGCGGGACGTGAACGGCGACGGCGTGAGCACGCGCGCTGAAACGCTCGTCTCGATCTACCCGACCACCCGTCCCGCGCCCTTCGAATACGACTTCAGCTACCTGTCCTATTCGGCCAGCGCCAACTGGCGCATTTCCGATCCCTGGGCGGTGTTTGGCCGCTACAGCCGGGGCGGGCGCGTCTATGCCGACCGCTCGTTGTTCACGCCCTACGTCAGCGCCACGACAGGCCAGATGCTCGATGGGGCAGAGGTCGATTTCGTGGAACAGGCCGAGGCCGGCGTGAAATATCGTCACGACGGTCTGACGCTCAACCTCACCGGCTTCTGGGCCAAGAGCGACGACACCAATTCATCGCCCGCCGGCATCCCCTTCCAACGTGAGTATGGCGCTGTCGGTCTGGAGTTCGAAGGCGGATACACTCGCGGCATCTTCAGCATCATGGGCGGCGCGACCTACACCAAGGCCGAATTGAAGAAGGATGCGTTGAACCCCGCGCTGGAGGGCAATACGCCGCGCAACCAGGCCGATCTGGTCTATCAGGTCACGCCACAGATCAAGCTCGACCGGTTGAACGTCGGAGCTGTCCTGATCGGGACGACCGAGAGCTTCGCGGCCGACTCCAATCTGCTGGTGATGCCCGGCTTCGCGACCACCAACGCCTTCGTGCAGTACGAACTGACGGACGCGGTCCTGCTGTCCGTCAATGCGAACAACGTCTTCGATGTCGATGGCTTCGTCGGCATTGATGAGGCGACCATTCCGGTCAGCGGTATCGTCAGCGCCCGCCCCATGACCGGACGCAATATCTCGGCATCGGTGCGACTGAACTTCTGAGGTCGCTAAACTGAAGCAGGGGCGGGGGCGGCGTGAGCCGTGCCCTTCGCATCGAGGCGTTGCGCCGTATGATCATGACAGGCGATCCAGAGTGGCTCCGCGGGTAGGATTCGAACCTACGACCAGCCGATTAACAGTCGGCTGCTCTACCACTGAGCTACCGCGGAACATCTACTCGGGAGGCGGGCCTATAGCAGCGGCCGATCGCGTCGTGCAACGATAAATGCGCATGACACCGATCGAAATCCACGACCCCGCCGATCCACGGATCGCTGCCTATCGCGACATCCGCGAACGCGACCTGACGGGGCGCGAAGGGCTGTTCGTCGCCGAAGGGGAGGTGGTGTTGCGCACGCTGCTGTCACCGGCGTCATTGTGCCGGCCCGTGTCGCTTCTGCTGGCCAAGAAGCGGCTGGCAGGGCTCCAGGCAACCATCCCGGACGATGTAACGGTTTTTGTGGCGGAACAGGCCGTTCTGGACGGGATCGCCGGGTTTCACCTGCATCGCGGTCTGCTGGGCCTCGGGCGAAGGCCGGATGCCCTATCGCTGGATGATCTGATCGCAGGGGCCGGGCCGGATGCGGTCGTGCTGGCAGCCAGCGGGATCGGCAACCACGACAATTTGGGCGGCCTGTTCCGCAATGCGGCGGCGTTCGGGGCGCATGGCGTCGTACTGGATGGCCTGTGCTGCGACCCCTTTTACCGCAAGGCCATTCGCGTGTCGGTCGGAGCCGTGCTGCGCGTTCCCCATGCCGTGGTCGAGACGGGACAGGCCATGGTCGATCATCTGCAAGCCGCCGGATTCGAGGTGATCGCCCTGACGCCGTCGGCCACAGAGCGACTGTCGGACCTGAAGCCAGGCGGGCGACGCGCGATCCTGGTCGGGTCGGAAGGACCGGGCCTACCGGGCGACGTCATCGCGCGATGCCGGGCGGTCGGCATTCCGATGTCGGGTGGGTTCGATTCGCTGAATGTCGCGGTGACGGCGGCGATCGCCCTGCATCAGCTGACGCCGTCGTCGCGATTGGAGGCCTGACCGGGTCTCCAACAAAGGCCGCAGAACAAAGGCTTAGCCGACCTACCCGGCTTGAAACTTCCTCTGAAAACGCAGGGCTTTTTGCTGGCGTGGCTAACCACCAGAACGGCCCGCCGGACACGAAAAACCCCGGCGGGCTGGCGGGCCACACCGGGGTCTGGATCGATCCGGCTGGGCAGCGGGACTGGGTGCATTCTTACCCGAAACTGGTGGTGCTGTCATGAGCGCCATGCAGATTTCAGATGATGACTGGTTGGACGACGAAGCCCTCGCCATCCTGGCCCGTCGGGCGGATCGCGCACGGCTGGGCGTAAGCGACGGGGCCTCGTTGCCGATTTCAGCGCAGGCTGACAATGACGCCATGCCCGATCCCCTCGACCGCCCCCTTGGCCACTTTGTCCGACCATTCGTCTGGCGCGACCCGTCGACCATGCCGCGTCGCCAGTGGGTCTACGGGCGGCACCTGATCCGCAAGTTCGTGAGCGCGACCTTCGCGCCAGGTGGTGTGGGCAAGTCTGCCCTGGTGCTGGCCGAGGCAATGGCAATGGCCAGCGGCAAGCCACTGCTGGGCATCCAGCCCCGCGAGCGTCTGAGGGTCGGTTACTGGAATGGCGAAGATCCTTTTGAGGAAACTGAGCGACGGGCCTTAGCCGCCGCCACCTTGCATCTGTTGGACGCCGACGATTTGGAGGGGTGGCTTCACCTGGGGAGCGGGCGCGAAGAAGAAGTGGTCATCGCCGAAGAGACATCGTCTGGCACCGTGATCCTCGCGCCGAACGTAGAAGCCATAATCGAGACCATCCGTGATCTTCGGTTGGACGTCGTGATCATCGATCCATTCGTGTCGTCGCACCGCGTCACCGAGAACGACAACAATGCGATCGACCTGGTGGCCAAGCGCTGGGGCAAGATCGCAGACGTCACAAACACCGCGATCGAGTTGGTTCACCACACCCGCAAAACCAATGGGGCAGAGACGACCGTCGAAGACGGACGGGGAGCCGTTTCGCTACTGAATGCCGCCCGATCGGCCCGCGTCCTCAATGCCATGACGAAGGATGAACGCGAGAGGGCAGCGGTGAAGCCGACCGAAGCCTATTTCCGGGTCGAGAATGGCAAGTCCAACTTGGCCCCGCCCTCAGAAGGTGCCGAATGGTTCCACATCGCCAACATGGATCTGGGTAACGGCGACGACTTTGAGCCGTCCGACCGGGTAGGCGCTGTTCACGCTTGGAAGTGGCCTGACCCCTTCGACGGGGTGAGCGCAAACGACCTGTATGCCGTGCAGAAGGCCATCGACGGTGGTCGGTGGCGTGAGAACCCCCAGGCGAAAGATTGGGCTGGCAAGGCGGTCGCAGACGTCCTGCGGCTCAATCTGGATGAGAAGGCCGACAAACAGAAGGCCAAGGGCGTCCTGGCGACGTGGCTCAAGACCGAAGCCCTTCGGAAGGTGTCGGCACCCGACGAGACGCGACAGGAGCGGGTCTGGATTGAGGTCGGAAAATGGGCGGACATCTGATGAAACCGCACCACTGCACCACCTTGCACCACCACGCTTCCATTCCCGGTGTTGCACCCGTCTGCACCACTGCACCACCTGCACCACCCCCTTTAGGGGAGTGCAGTGGTGGTGGAGCAAGATCGCCGGTCCTGATCGAGACTGGATGGCTGATCGATGGGGAGCCGGTGCACCACCTCGTTTGGGGGGCGGGGGATGAAAGCTCAGAGGCCGATCCGAACAGACCGGCGGTGTTGTCGAAAGATATCCCTAATCCAGTTTCCTCGCGCGCACGAGGGGATCGCTGATGGCCACCGAACCCGACGCCGCCGTTGTCGATCGCATGATGGCCGCTGCCGAGGCGATGCTTCGCCGTCGCGGCTTCACCGAACGCACCATCCGAGATCGCCGGGCAGTCATCCGCGCCCAGGTCGTCAATCACCTCCGCGCCTGCGCTCACAACGTCTGAGGCAATCCATGACCCACCACGATCATCATCGGCCCATCGTAGAGGCCATCCACAGCACTTCGCGGATCGCCAAGGTTCTGGGCATCACCCGGTCGGCTGCCAAGCGCCTGGTCGAAACCCAGACCATCCGAACCTATGAGGCCTGGGGCCGGACATGCGTGTCGGCTGAAGAGCTGGACCGATACGAACAAGGCCAGTCCGGCGTCGATCGGTGGGAAGGCGAAGGGGGTGCGATCCATGCCTAAGCCCATCGACGAGTTCGCATCCGACTTCCTAGAGCGGGCGATCGCAGCGTGGCGAGCGTGGGGCCTGCCGGATGCCGCCCTGGCCACCGCATGCACGACCTGGGGCCTTGAGACCGCATCGCGCGAAGAAGGGCCTGCCGAGGTCGCAGCCGGGCTCCAGCGCATGGCCGACGCCATCATGGAGGCCCATCCCGCGCCGGAACGAAAGCACTTGATCTAGATGCCGAACAGGAACAGATTCCCAGTTGGTAGGGGCGTCACGCCAGACGCTGTAGCCCCTTTCTCGGCATCGACGGATGCTCTGCCGAGGCCAGCGCGCTCAAAAGGCGGGCAGACAACCCCCACGCAATCGAATCCACAGGACCACCCAATGAACACGCGCAATGTGTGTCTGGCGTCCGCTGCCCCCCGCGCTATCGCCGGTGGTCGCGTTTTCGCCCAAGCCCCGACCACTGCTGAAACGCTCGCCGCCATCGGCGAGAACGTCACCGCCCTGAAAGCCAAGCACGAAGCCGATCTGGACAAGTTCCAGCGAGGTTTCGATGAGCTGAATGCCCGTATCGCCACTGGCGGCTATGCCGGACCAGCATCGTCGCTGATGCCAGCGGACCCCGACTATTCCCGCACCTACGCGTCGTGGTTCCGTCGCGGTGATCAGTCGGCTGAAACCGAGCTGAAGACCGCCAATGCCAGCGGCGATCGCGCGACCATCCAAGCTGCCATGTCTGTCGGCACCGATACGGCAGGCGGCTATCTCGCGCCTGTCGAATGGGATCGCCGGATCAGCAAGACCCTGCTGCCTCTGTCGCCCATGCGCCGCCTTGCCCGCGTCGTCACCACGACCGTCCGCGCCTACTCGACCGTCTATTCGGATGGCGTCTGGGGTTCAGGCTGGGTTGGGGAGACGGCCGCACGGCCTGAAACGACCACGCCCACCCTGTCGTCCCTGGCCTTCCCTGCGGGCGAGATCTACGCCAACCCGCACATCACCCAGCAACTGCTGGAGGATGCCGATTTCGACGTTGAAGCCTGGCTAGCGACGGAGGTCGGTGACGAGTTCTCCCGGCAGGAGAGCATCGCCTTCCTGTCCGGCAACGGGGTCAACAAGCCGCGTGGTCTGCTGACCTATGTGACCGGCGGAACGGGCGTTGACGTTCACCCGCTGGGCAACATCACCACGGTTCCGACCGGCCAAGCCGCCGCACTGGGCAACGCGGATAGCCTGGTCGATTTCGTGTACAGCCTCTCGGCTCCCTACCGGCAGAACGCTCGGTGGTTGATGAACAGCCTGACCGCTGCCGTCATCGCCAAGATGAAGGACGGGGACGGCAACTACATCTGGCGCGAGACCTACGTTGCAGGCCAGCCCGCAACCCTGCTGGGCTATCCCGTCGAGATCGACGAGGGGATGCCTGCCATCGGTGCCGGTGCCCTCCCGATCGCCTTCGGTGACTTCCAACGGGCCTACGTCATCAACGACCGCCTGGGCGTCAACGTCCTTCGCGACCCGTACACCGCCAAGCCCTACGTCGGGTTCTACACCCGCAAGCGGGTCGGCGGCGGTCTGGACGATCCCAAGGCCGTCCGGTGCATCCGCGTCGCGGCTTCCTAGTGGTGATGGCCCGCCTTTCGAAAGTCTGGCGGGCCTTCGCTCTGGACCGGCGGGTGCGGACAATCCGCACATCTGCAATTCAGAACATGACCCATCCGGGCCTCGAAAGTTCGCAGTCGGGTCGCCTCGTGGACCGGCGGGGGCGCTACAAAGAGAACTTTTCCCCGCTGGCGAAATCAAAGGTGCGTACCGCGTACCGCGCACCATCCCGAAAGCCCGTCCTGACTGGATTTGAGCCGGTTCGCAGCGCCGGTTCGCAGGCTTTGAATATGCGTCCCGGTGCGCACCGAAATCAAAGAAATCAAAGGAGGTCCAATGGATCCAGCACTGATCGCCGGGTACCAGCAACCTAGCCCCACCAAGGCCACCCTCGTCCGCCTCGACCTATCGACCGGCCCCATCTGTCTGACAGACGGCGGCTTTGTTGGTTTTGGGGGCGAGACCTACCACGGCCGGCACCCAGTTCATGGCGTCCTATCCTCGGTCGGATCGATTAAGGACGGTGCCGAGGCTGAGACGACCCGGATCGAGATAACAATCCTGCCAGATGACGCATCGACTGCAGCCGAGTTGGGTGACCCTTCGCAACAGGGCGCGCGTGTCCAATGGTGGGAAGCCGTCATCAACCCTGCGACCGGGGCACTGGTCGGTGTTCCGCTGCTGAAGTTCGACGGGGAGATCGACAAGCCCCGGCTTAGCGTCGGGGATGGCTGGGCGATCACACTGGAATGCGGGACGCAGGCCGAGCGACAGCTTGAGCCGAACGCGGACTGGCGGCTCAACGATGCATTCCATCAGACCATTTGGCCTGGTGAAACAGGGCTGATCCACGCCACGGACACTGAGAAGCGGATATATTGGCGACAGCAGCCGCCAAGCGGGAGCGTCAAATATGGGTGAATCGACTCATCCCCTGATCCTACGGCAGCGCGCAGTCCAAGAGACCGTTGATCGTTTCAAAGATCGCCCCCTCGCCTATGGGAAAGAGGACTGCGCCCGCATGGTCGCCTTCTGTCTGAAGCGCATGGGGGTCAAGGTCTCGCTACTCTCAGCGGGGTCGTATACCTCGCCCGTGGGTGCAGCGCGCACCCTCAAGAAAATGGGCTTGAATGGCTTGCCAGACGCAATGGATGCGCTCGGCATGCCCCGCATCGGCCCGGCTTCAATGTTGGCCGGTGACGTCGCTTCGCTGCCTGCCGAGGCGTTCGGAGGAGCCTTGATGCTCGCGCTCGATAACGGCCGGGTGTTCGGCTATTTCGACGGACGCTTTCAGGTTGGTGTGCCGAAGATGTTTGATGCAGCCTGGAGGACAATCTGATGGCAGACCCGATCAGCGCATCGATCGCGGCATTCGTGACCTATGTGGGGGCAGCTGGCACGGCTGTCGCGGCGGGAACGGCCACCCTTGCCCAGACCGCGACCGTTTTCGCCGTCCAGGCGGCCACCAGCGCAGCTATAGCGGGGGCGACGGCATTGCTCGCCCCGAAGATCAACAAGGCTGGCCGCACGACCGACTGGAGGGCAGGCGCAGAGCAACCTCTCCCATTTGCCTTCGGCCGTTCCGCGGCCTCCGCCACCATTCTGAGGATTGAACATGACGGCCTGCAACATCTGGCTTCAGCCGAACGCGGCTCACATGGTGGCGGATGGGGCGATGCTGGACCGGAATGGCAGGGTGGTCTGGATCGGGTCCAAGATCGTTTTCAGCGAGGCGGCCAAGTTCGCGATCATGGCCATCGGTCCGATCAACCATCGGAACATCGGACAGTGGTTGGCGCATCACAGGCCAGGGACCCAGGGGGAGCTTCTAGGGAGCATGGAGCCGATGGCGCGAGACCTCAGAGAGATGCTGAGGCGAGAGAACGCAGCCGCCGAGCAGGACGGCACGAACGAATTCATATTGGCGGCTATCTGCTGGCTTGAGAGCAAGGGCTTGCCCGTGGGCGCGGTGGTTGACACTGGCACCCCTCAGGCCTTGGCTGCCCCGTTCGTCCTTCAGCAGGTCGCTAGGCTCTCGACGCCGGAGGCAGACTGCGCGCTGCCGCACCCGCTGGATTCCGGTTTGCTCACCCCAGACGAACACGGGCTGGCAGTTCTGAACCGCCAGAGAGGGGTGCTGGCACCGGACTACGCCGGGGGAGAGCCGCACTCGATCGTGGGCGGGAAGGTCGAAGCTGTGACAATCTCGGCCGAGGGTTGCCATCACCGTGTCCTGCACACTTGGCCGGACATGGTGGGGGAGCGGATCGTCGTTTGATCTGAAGGTGTCCCCAGTCAAATCGGCGCATCGAGTTCCTAATTTGTTCTCCTGCTGATATCGCGCTCAATCCCTCGGCGGCACCGATGGAGAAAAGCGCATGTCACGCGTCTATGACGACGACACCACGATCGACGACAAGCTCAGTTGTGACCAGCTGCAGGTCTCATGCGTCTGCGGATATCAGGCCAGCACGGCCTGGGGGCTCTGGCCTCGGGAGATGAAGCTGACGCCGCTGCGCAAGCTCCAACCCCGTTTCGTCTGTCAGAAGTGCGGAAAGCGCCGTCCGACGATCCGCATCCTGACCTATGGCGGCGGCGGGATGGAACCTGTCTGGCAGTGGCCCAAGGCCTAGCCGATGGGTTTCAATGCGCGCCATCAAAGCTGGGGTCCGGAGCAGTGGCGCAGCGTCGCCCCGACCGTCGCCGATCTTCAGCGCCACGGTTTTCCGGTGATCGTGCGGTGCATGACCTGTCAGTTGGCGATGGATGTCGATCTGGCACAGGTCACGCGGGCGAGGGGTCCGGACCTGGTTCTATGGGGCCGATCCGCCCGCTGCCGGCGACGGCACTGCCAGGGCAGGATGTGGTTCTTCTGCATCCCGCCTAAGACGGGGGCCGAGGTCGAGATGTTCTAGAGCGATGAAAGCCCCGCCGCCGGGCTTGGCGACAGGGCTCCCAGGTTCATCAAGAAGCGGCCGATTTTACCGGGGTATCGCCTCTACATCCGGCTATGCGAACCAATAGCGCATTTCGGACGCCGATATTCCCGACAAGCAAAGAGTCCGCCGCCCCGGTGAGGGACGATGGGCCTTGATGGGAAGCCTAGGGCTCGACGCTGATGTCTATAGGCCGAACGGGGCATGTATCCCCTCTAGTGAGTCTGGGCCGGGCTTGGTAAGCATCGCTTCTAGCAGGGTGTCGAAGCGGTCGTTTGTGTTGTCTGCCATCGGTTTATCCTATCACAGAATGCGCATTAGCGCTGCCTGGGGGTCACCTTGCGACACGGTCTAGCGATTTCGGGGGCCCTGGCTCTTATGCTCGTTGCAGGCGCGCTGTCGGCCGCGACGGGATACCTGTCGGAGATGTGGGCCGCCCGCGGGATTGTCTATGATAACGAGATAGCACGCTGCAAAAACGGCGACACCGACTGCGCCCAGAAAGACCTTCCCGCGCAAGTTAGAGCCGCCGCTGCGAGCGAGGCCATGGTAGACCTTGCTGTCTGGCAGACCCTCTTGTCCGCCTTGGGCGTCGCCGGGTTGCTTTACAGCCTCTACCTCACGCGCACTGCTGTAAGAGCGGCTACGGATGCTGCTGAAGATGCTGAAGCTGGCTTAGCTATGGCTCGGGAGCACATGACGAATGACCTCCGTGCGTGGGTTCTGCCTGAACGAGTCGTACACAAACAGGCCACTAACGTCACGATGGACGATACGCGCTACGACGAGGCGATTCTCTTTGCCGCGACCTTTACGAATGCGGGACGCACACCGGCTTTGCGATTTGTGGTCCACATTCAAATGGTTCTTACGGGTATCAATGATCCCCGGCCGGCATTTGCAGACTATATTTTTCCGGATGACGGCAGTGGCAGCATTGTCGCGCCCGGACAAACCCTGCAAAGCTATCAACTGGTCTTGGGCGGGCAACAAAGGTCCGATTTTCTAGAAAATCGACTTGCCATTTGGATTTTGGCGCGGGTGATTTATAATAGCGTCTTCGATGAAGAACTTAAGCACACAGAAGTTTGCCGTCGCGTGATAAGAAACGGAACGGTGGACATCGACGGCATTCCCGAGCCTTATTTCGAGATTGGCCTCTCTGGCATCCAAGTGGCCACCTAGGAATGTCCATGTTCACTCGATCTGGTCATTCACTGCGTGCCATTCCTCCGGCTCAGCCTTCATCTGCTGAAGAGCAATCGCAGTCACGAGATCGCATATCTCGTCCATCATCTCGATGATTTGTTCAGCGGTAAGAGGCTCCGCCCCGGCATCTATGTCCTCAGGTGTTAGCGGCTCCATACTGAACTTGAGGCTGCTTGCTAGAACGTTGATGGTGGCCAAGTTTTTGAGCGCTGCAGCGCGATCCGGCCCCATTGCCGCACGTTGAAAAGGAATCTCAGACACCTAGCTTCTCCTGCAAGATCGCCCGGATAGCCGCTGGCCTGGTCTGATCACCCCTAAAGGCGTCGAGCTTGGCGAGCTGGGCAGGATCGAGCCGGACCATGACGGGGGTGCCAATCCCGGTTGACGGACGGCCACGGGGTTTTTTGCTATCAGCACTTGACGTCATAGTTAATTGATAGCAGAAAAAGCGGACCGAGCAAGGGTTGCACCCCAAGCCCGGCCCTAACCGCAACCGATCGATTGGAGATCAGGTCATGGCCTTCGACGCCTATAGCGCACCCGCGCCCATTGAGCATCCCTCCGCATCCCGTCACCGCCTCCGCTGTCAGCTGGCCAGCCTGGTCGAGCGCCTGATAGCCGCTATGGACGCCATAGACGGGGATCCCGACTTTGAGGACACCGGGGATAACGAACCCAGCCTTGCGCACCCAGAGGTGCCGTCATGGGAGTGCCAGTTCTACAGCTTCAACTGGCTGCCGATCGGCCCGGTCGAGATGACCGACCTGGAGGAGGCAGACGAGGACGAAGGCCACGACAGCGACACTGAGCTGGAGGTGGGCCAATGATCCCCGACAACCTCACCCCGGCCCAGGCCGAGGCCCTGGATGACCTCTTCCACCAATGCGACCTGATCAGCGCCCGGCCGCTCCCGTGCGAAATTGATCATGCCCTATCGCTGGTGGGTGTGAATTGACACGCATAGCCGAACGTGTGACATTCCACGCATGGCTTGGAAACGCACCTACACCACGTTCACCGCTTCGGAGGCTGAACGCATCACCGGGATCGATAAGGTCCGTCAGCGCGATATGCGGCGTCACGGGTACCTGCCCCCTCTGGAGGGCGGCAAGGCAGCTTTCGAGGCCCCCATGCTGGCAGGGATGATCGCCGCCGCTGCGCTGGCCAAGGCAGGCATCCCGCCAGCCAACGGTTGGCAGCTGGCCAGGTCGTGCGGCACCGTGATCGTTGCCCGCGCCCTCAATGCCCGTCGCGGAGTGCTGGACCCGGACGGTTTGCTGGATGAGGATCTGATCAAGGTCGGAGGTCCGCTGCCAGTGTATGCCGTTACAGGCGATGCGCGGTCCTGGGGCTGGATTTTGCCGGGCGAAGACATCACCCCGCACCTTGATCTCGTTTCGGTGGTCATCAACCTGGCCAAGGCTTCGGATCAGCTGGTCGAGCGGGCGCGCAAGCCCCTGGTCGTGATTGTGCAGGAGGGCCACCAGAATGCCGCGTGACAACCCCTTGCCGATCAGCCTGCCTCCGAGGGGACTGAGCCTCCCATGTGCTGCCGCCTATGTCGGCGTCGGCCTGTCCAAGTTCAGCGAGATGGTCGTCGACGGACGCATGCCGAAGCCTCGCACGATTGACACCCGCAGGGTGTGGGATCGTTTCCAACTGGACGAGGCGTTCAGCGCGTTGCCGAGCAATGACGATGGCGACGAACCCAACCCATGGGATCAAGTCGCGTGAAAAAGCCAGCTTTCGTATCGAGCTACCGCGACCGCCATCGTGTCCTTCGGTGGCGGTTTCGTCGTCCTGGCTATCCCCAAAGCCAGACACGGGAACAGTTCGGGAGCGAGGCGTGGTGGTCGTGGTACGCCGCCGCCGACGCCGCGACGAAACTCGAAGTCGGGGCGAAGCGGACCTTGCCGGGATCCTTCAGCGCGGTGGTCGTCGCCTACTATGCATCGTCGGATTTCAAGCGGCTTGGGACTGTCACCCAGGCGACTTATCGCAACATCCTGGATCGGTTCAGGGCGACGGCCGGCAACCTCCCGGTGGCGAAGATGGAGGCGAAACACGTTCGGGCCTGGCTGGATAACCGGGCGGATCGGCCAGCTGCTGCGAACACCCTGCTGAAGGTTCTGAGGGCAGTGATGCGGTTCGCCCTGGACCGGGGGATGATGAAGACTGATCCGACCTTCGGCGTTCGCCCGGTGAAGAATCAGACGGACGGTCACCACACATGGACCGAGGCAGAAATCGAGACCTATGAGGCCAAATGGCCCTTGGGCACCCGCGAGCGGCTGGCCTTCGACCTGTTGCTCTACACCGCCCAAAGATCGGGCGACGTCCGCGTGATGGGTCGCCAGCACGTCCGCGATAGCTTCGTGACGGTGAAGCAGGAGAAGACGGGAACCCTCCTTGAGGTGCCGATCCATCCGCGCCTGGCAGCCTCGATCGAGGCGTTCCACAGCGGACAGCTTGTCTTCATCGTGACGAAGGATGGCCAGCCCTACAGCGCGCGCGGCTTCGGAAACTGGTTCAATGATTCGGCGATCGACGCCGGGCTTGAGAAGGGCAGGACGGCACACGGCCTTCGCAAGGCCGCCGCACGCCGCCTGGCCGAGGCTGGCTGCACACCGCACCAAATCGCCGCCGTCACTGGTCACAAGACGCTCAAGGAAGTCGAGCGATATACCCGCGCCGCTGGCCAGAAAGCCTTGGCGGGATCGGCGATGGCAAAGGTCGCGCCGGGTACAGACCCCGAACAACCGTGTCTAACCTCGCTTGATGCGGTTAGACAAACAGGGAGCTAAGTGGTGGTTTTCACTCGCCCTTATTGTCGCGATGGAGGCCTGACCGGGAATCGAACCCGGGTGCAAGGATTTGCAGTCCTCTGCGTAACCACTCCGCCATCAGGCCATGGGGGCTTTCGAGAAGGCCCCTGGATCGCGAGGGGCGGTTGCTATCAGATTGGATTGTCGCCTGCAACGCGCGGACCTATAAGCGCGTCCGATTTCGACCTATCCGCTCCCCGAGGATTCTCCCATGGACGTCACCGCCGCGCGCAAGATCATGGTGGACTCCCAGGTCCGAGTGAACGACGTCACCGACCGGGCGCTTCAGGCCGCCATGCTGACGGTCCCGCGCGAGCGGTTCTGCGCCCCCGACCGCGCCCACGCCGCCTATGCCGAGCTGGAGGTCGAGATCGCGGGCGATCGCCGCCTGATGCAGGCCCGCGACGTTGGCAAGCTGATGCAGGCGCTGGATGCGCGCGCGGGCGAAACGGTGCTGGCCATCGCCGCCCCCTATGCCGGTGCCGTGCTGGCGCAGATGGGCCTGACTGTCACGGTTCAGGAGGCCGACGCAGCCGTCCTGGCCGTGGTCGAGCCTGCGCTGACCGAGGCAGGCGTTGCGACGACGATCGCGCCATTCGATGCGCCGGTTGGCTCGGGTTTCGACATCCTGATCTGCGAGGCCGCCGTCACGCGCCGACCCGATGCCTGGATCGAGGCCCTGCGCGTCGGCGGTCGGATGGTGTTGGTCGAACGGACCGGACCGGGCGGCAAGGCGGTTCTGTATGTGCGTGGTCGCGAAGGGGTTTCCCGCCGCGAGCTGTTCGACGCCGCCCCGCCGATGCTGGCCGATCTGGCCCCGGCACCGGTGTTCGCGCTTTAGACGACACGGTCGCGACGGATGCGGCATCGCATCGCGTGAAAAAAACTTAACTGGCGTTGGGGCACGGTCATCGCCCACTACGTCCTCAGTGATACTCTCGCGCGTCTTCGATGCGTGTCTCGGGAACCTCTCATGCTGAAACGCTCGCGCGCGCTCGCCACGGTCGCCCTGGTCGCCCTGACCTCGGGCATGACGGCTCCGGCATGGGCCGACACCCTGCAAGAGGCCATCGCCCTGGCCTATCGCACCAACCCGACCCTGCTGGCCCAGCGGGCGCAGCAGCGGGCGCTGGATGAGAGCGTTCCCCAGGCGCGTGCGGGTCTGCGTCCCACGATCGATCTGTCGGCCAGCGCCTCTTACACGCGCACCGATTCCCAAGGTGGCAATCGCGACCTGGACGGTGATGGTGTGCCCGAGGTGATCACCGGCGGTGTCACCGAATCGGACAATGGCAGCGTCTCGGTCGGCCTGTCCCAGAATATCTGGACCGCCGGTCGCGTTGGTCGCCAGATCAACGTCGCCGAGGCCAACGTCCTGGCCGGACGCGAAAACCTGCGCGCCATCGAGCAACAGGTGCTGGCCTCGGTCATCCAGGCCTATGTCGATGTGCAGCGCGACATGGAAATCCTGCGCATCCGTCAGGAGAACATCACCGTCCTTCGCCGCCAGCTGGAGGAATCCAGCGCCCGGTTCGAGGTCGGCGAGATCACCCGCACCGACGTCGCCCAGTCCGAATCTCGCCTGGCCCAGTCCGAGGCCGATCTGGCTTCGTCCCAGGCCCAGCTGTCGGTGTCGCGCGCCGCCTATGCCGCCGTGGTCGGTCAGGCCCCCGCCGACATGGAGACGCCGCCGCCGCTGCCCGGCGTGCCGACCGATTTCGATGCCGCCCTGGATATCGGCCTGATCGACAACCCCGGCGTCCGGGCCGCCGAATACCAGCTGCAGGGTGCCGAGGCCCAGGTCGCCGCCGCCCGCTCCGAGTATCTGCCGTCCATCCGGGCCACGGGCTCCTATGGCGGGTCGGACGAACTGTCCGGCTTCAACCCCGGCAACCGCACCAGCTTCCAGGCAGGCGTGTCCGTTTCCGTGCCGCTGTTCACGGGCGGGCTGAACCAGTCCCGTGTGGCCCAGGCCCTGGAACAGGCCAATGCCGCCCAGATCGGCGTCGAGGGCGAGCGCCGCAACGTGCTCCAGGACGTCAGCAGCGCCTTCGCCCAGGTCGTTTCGGCCCGTGCCACCGTGACCGCCGGGAACGAGGCCGTCCGTGCCGCCACCGTCGCCGCAGAGGGGGTGCGTCAGGAGGCTCAGGTCGGCCTTCGCACCACCCTCGACGTGCTGAACCAGGAACTGGAGCTGCGCGCGTCGCAGGTCACGCTGATCAGTGCCCGCCGCAACGAATACGTCGCCCAGGCCCAGCTTCTGGCCGCCATGGGTCGTCTGGAGGGGGCCGACCTGGTGCCCGATATCGAACAGTACGATCCCGAGGCCAACTACAACCGCGTTCGCTTCCGTGGAGCCCTGCCGTGGGACGGCATCGTCGAATCGATCGACCGTCTGGCCGCCCCGCCGATCGTTCCTGCCGCCGATGCGCCCGATGCCCCGATCGATCAGCAGCTGAAGTCGGAAATCGTCCAGACCGCTCCGTCGGCGGATTAGGCGACCCCTGAAAACGCCCGTTGATTCCGCGTGGCGTTGATGCGACGACAGGCACAAGGGGAGGGGCGGACCACGGCTGCTTCGACCTCGACAAAACGCGGCATACGCGTCCCGCCCAGGTTCGACCGAGGTTACCATGACTGATCCGACCGCTCCGGAACCGACGATGGAAGAGATCCTGGCGTCGATTCGCCGGATCATCTCCGAAGACGACGCCCCGGCGGAAACGCCGGCGCCCGCCGCCGAGCCGGAGCCCGTGGTCGCCGCTGCGCCCGAGCCGGTGGCCCCGCCTGAGCCCGAGCCCGTCGCCGAGGCCCCCGCCGCCTTCATGGACCCGGCCCCTTCGGTCGCGGAGCCCGAGCCCGCCGATGACGATGTTCTGGAACTGACAGACCGCTACGAGGCTCCGGCTGCGGAAAGCATCGGCGATCTGGACGTTTCGACCCCCGCGCCAAGCTATGATTCGCTCGTCGGCGACAGCGCCGCCGCCAGCGCGGCCTCGGCCTTCGCCGGTCTGGCCGCCAGCTTCAAGGCACCCGAGCCCGTCGCCGCCCCGCGCGGTCCCGATCTGAATTTCGCCAGCGGCTCGACGGTCGAGGGCATGGTCGCCGAGATGCTGCGTCCGATGCTGAAGGACTGGCTCGACGCCAACCTGCCCGGCATTGTCCAGGATCAGGTCCGCAAGGAAGTCGAACGCATCGCCCGCAACGCCGGCTAGCTTCACCTGCGACCCGATCAAGGCTAGATCATTCCAGGGCGGCTCCGGTGGAGCCGCCCTTTCGTTTTTGTTTCTTTCTTCTTTCTTTCGTCATTCCGGGCGCCGCGCAGCGAGGACCCGGAACCCAGCGGCGCCGAAGGCGATCTGTTCACGCTGGCTTTCTCCGCCGCCTGTGTCCGCGACAGGTTCCTGCTCGCGCAGGCCGCTGGGTTCCGGGTCTGCGCCGCAAGCGCGGCTTGCCCGGAATGACGAAAGAAGAAGAGTCGTTTTTGCTTCTGACCGGTCACTGAAATCATGCTCGACAAGTCGTTCGACCCCACCGCCGCCGAACCCCGCCTCTATGCAATGTGGGAGGCGTCCGGCCAGTTCGCGCCCCGCGCGGCGACCGCCACAGACGGCGCGGCGGATGCCTATTCGATCGTCATCCCGCCGCCGAACGTGACGGGGTCGCTGCACATCGGCCATGCGCTGAACAACACGCTGCAGGACATCCTGGCCCGCTATCACCGGATGAAGGGCAAGGCGGTGCTGTGGCTGCCCGGCACCGACCACGCCGGTATCGCAACCCAGATGGTGGTCGAGAGGCAACTGGCCGCGGCAGGCAACATCGGCCGCCGCGACATGGGCCGCGACGCCTTCGTGCAGAAGGTCTGGGACTGGAAGGCCGAGAGCGGCGGGACCATCGTCCAGCAACTGCGCCGCCTGGGCGCGTCGTGCGACTGGAGCCGCGAACGGTTCACCCTCGATGAGGGGCTTAACGCCGCCGTCCGCAAGGTCTTCGTCCAGCTGCACCATGAGGGCCTGATCTACCGCGACAAGCGGCTGGTCAACTGGGACCCGCAGTTCCAGACGGCGATCAGCGACCTAGAGGTCGAACAGCGCGAGGTCGAGGGCCACTACTGGCATTTTGCCTATCCGCTGGCGGATGGTGTCACCTACGAACACCCGATCGCATTTGACGAGGCGGGCGAGCCGACCGAATGGGAAACCCGCGACTTCATAGTCGTGGCCACGACCCGGCCGGAGACGATGCTGGGCGACACGGGCGTGGCGGTGCACCCGGACGACGCACGGTATTCTGCGATCGTGGGCGCAAAGGTGCGTCTGCCGCTTACGAACCGGCTGATTCCTATCGTCACTGATGAGTATGCCGATCCGACTAAAGGTTCTGGCGCAGTCAAAATCACGCCAGCGCACGACTTCAATGACTTCCAGGTCGGAAAGCGTGCGGGACTTGAAACGATAAACATCCTCGATGCCGACGCCTGCATCATTGACCACAACGCCGCATTCAGGGGTTCAAAGGACGGTCAGGTCGATGAAGATTTAGAAGTCCTGAGCCTGCTCCAAACCATTCCTGTCGAACTGCAGGGCTTGGACCGGTTCTCAGCCCGCAAAGCCATCGTCGCCCGAGCTGAGGAAGACGGCTGGCTGCGCGAGATCGAGAAGACCCGCCATGTCGTCCCCCACGGCGACCGCTCTGGTGTTGTCATCGAGCCGTGGCTGACAGACCAGTGGTACGTCGATGCCGCCACGCTCGCCCAGCCTGCGCTGAAGGCGGTGGAGCAGGGGGACACGGTCTTTGAGCCAAAGTCCTACGAGAAAATCTATTTCGAGTGGCTGCGCAACATTGAGCCCTGGTGTATCAGCCGCCAGCTCTGGTGGGGCCACCGCATTCCGGCCTGGTATGGCCCGAACGGCGAAATCTATGTCGCGGAGACCGAGGAAGACGCCCGCGAACAGGCGATGGCCGACTATGATTCCGAGGTCGCGCTGACTCAGGACGAGGACGTCCTCGACACATGGTTTTCGTCGGCCCTGTGGCCGTTCTCGACCATGGGCTGGCCGGAGGACACCGACGACCTCAAGCGGTTCTATCCGACCAGCGACCTGGTCACGGCGGCTGACATCATCTTCTTCTGGGTGGCCCGGATGATGATGATGGGTCTCCACTTCATGGACGAGGTGCCGTTCAAACGGGTCATCATCAACGGCCTGGTCCGCGACGAGAAGGGCCAGAAGATGTCGAAGTCCAAGGGCAACGTCATCGACCCCCTGGTCATCATCGACGAGCTGGGGGCCGACCCTCTGCGCTTCACGATGGCCATCCTGTCGGGTACGCGCGACATCAAATTGTCGAAGCAACGCATTGAAGGCTATCGCAACTTTGGCACCAAACTGTGGAACGCTGCCCGCTTCAGCCAGATGAACGAGGCGCGCCGCGCGGAGGGATTCGACCCGGCCACGGTCAACCAGACCATCAACCGCTGGATCCGCGGCGAACTGGTCAAGGCCGAACGCCAGGTGTCCGAGGCCATCGAGGGGGGCCGGTTCGATGACGCCGCATCCGCGCTCTACCGCTTCGTCTGGAACATCTTCTGCGACTGGTACCTGGAACTGGCCAAGCCGGTGTTCAACGGGGCCGATGAAGCCGCCAAGGTCGAGACCCGCGCCATGACCGCCTGGACCCTGGACCAAACGCTGAAGCTGCTGCACCCGGTCATGCCCTTCATCACCGAGGAGCTCTGGGACCAACTGGCCGGGGAGGGCGCGCCGCGTGCGGAATCAATGTTGATCGGGGCAAGCTGGCCGGACCTGCCCGACACCTTCATCGATGCGGGGGCGCAGGCCGAGATCGGCTGGCTGGTCGATCTGGTCACCGAGGTGAGGCAACTGCGCGGCGAGATGAACGTCCCGCCCGCCGCCAAGCCACCGCTGGCTTTCGTGACGCCGGATGCAAACACTTCAGACCGGCTCGCGCGGCACCGCGACTTGATCCTGACCCTGGCTCGCGTGGCCAGCGTCGATGCGACCGATGCGGCTCCGGCGGGAGCCGTAACCTTTGTCACCGGTGGGGCGACGGCGGCGCTGTCGCTGGCCGAGATCATAGATCTGACGGCAGAACGGGCGCGGCTGAACAAGGAAATCGCCGTCTTCGAATCCGACGCCGCCCACGTCATGAAGAAGCTGGGCAATCCCAATTTCGTCGCCAAGGCCGCCGAGTCCGTGATCGAGGAAAACCGCGCTAAACTGGCCGCCGCCGAGGAGGGCAAGGCGCGGCTGCTGGCGGCGCTGGCGCGTCTGGACGCGATGGAGTGAAATCCCGCCTGGACCAACTGCTCGTCTCGAGCGGCCTCAGCGAAAGCCGCGCCAAGGCCCGCGCCGCGATTGAGGCCGGTGGCGTCACCGTGGACGGTCAGCCCGCACGGTCGGCCTCGCAACAGGTGGAGGACACCGCCGAACTGACGGCCGTCGATGCTCATCGCTGGGTTGGGCGTGGCGCATTGAAGCTGGATCACGCCCTGACGCTGTGGGAGGTGCCGGTCGCGGGCAGGATCGTGCTGGACGTCGGAGCGTCCACCGGCGGGTTCACCGAGGTCTGTCTGGATCGCGGTGCGTTGAAGGTTTTCGCCGTCGATGTGGGCTCGGGCCAGCTCCATCCGCGCGTCGCCGGCGATCCGCGCGTCGTCAATCTGGAACGGACGGATGCGCGGCATCTGGACCCGACCCTGATCCCCGATGCGCCCGGCCTGATCGTCTGCGATGCCAGCTTCATCGGACTGGCGAAGGTGCTGCCGGTGGCTCTGGGATTGGCCGGGCCCGGGGCCGATCTGGTCACCCTGGTCAAGCCGCAGTTCGAGGCCGACGGGCCCAACCGCGCCGCCAAGAAGGGGGTCGTCAAGGATCCGCAGGCGCATGCCGCCGCGGTGACGTCGGTCAGCGACTGGCTGCAAAGCGTCGGCTGGTCCGTCAGGGCGACGACGACCAGCCCGATCGTCGGCGGCGACGGCAATGTCGAGTTCCTGCTGTGGGCCAAGAAGCGCGACTGAGGCCACCAACCCCTCCACCCCGCTTCGCGCGGTCCCCCTCCCCATCGCTGCGCGACGGGGAGGGAAAGCCACCATCCGAACCCGCGGCTCAAGTAGGCCGAAGGCCGATAGCCGCACCCGAACAAAGTGAAAGCCGCCGATGGATTGCTCCACCGGCGGCTCCCGTCACGCCGTTGATCGACAGGGGGGCTGAAACTTAATCAACGACGCGATCTCGTGGACCGGATCAGCAGACCTGGCGGGTCTGGGTGATCAGGCGGCCATAGTTGTCGCGGCGGGTCGTCTGGACCGAGCGGCAGGTCTGCTCATAGCCCTGGCTGTAGCCGTAGCCCGACGACGCATAGCCACCCTGACGATCGTCGTAGTAGCGGTCGTCGCGATAGCGATCGTCGGCGTAACGGTCGTCATAGACGGGCTGACCATAGCCACGGTCATAGCCATAGCTGTCGGCATAGGCCGGGGCAGGCGCGTAACCCGACTGGTCGTAGCGGTAGTCGTAGCCCGAGCGCTGGCAGTTGTCGTTGCTGGCACGACCGACGGCTCCACCGATAACGGCCCCCAGGACACCGCCCAAGATACTGCCTTCGGTCCGGCGACCGCGCGCGGCCAGCTGAGACCCGGCGACGGCACCCAGGCCCGCACCGATCGTGACGCCGGCCCCGGTGCGTCCCTGGCCCAGACGACCGCAGCGGTCATCGTAACGGCTGTCGTACGACTGGCTGTAGGCAGGCGAGCCATAGCCGGGGACGTAGTTGTAGCTCTGGGCGCTGGCCGAGGCCGGGATCATCATCGCACCGGCCGAAGCGAGCGCGGCGACGATGGCCAGCGGGGCCTTGTTGGCGAAACGTGCGGTCATGGTCGCAATCCTGTTCCCTGTTGCAGATGGTCACCGAACGCTTCGGAAGGCCGTCTGTTGCCGTGACTTATGGGCCCGCGAAACTGAACGGCATTTGAGCGCGTCGTTCATCTTCGTTCAGGTTTCGCTTTGCGCGCGCGAGGACGCTAGAGACGGGCGATGAGCCAGCTTCTGACGATCGTTCGCATGGCCGGGCAGGGAGACGGCGTCGCCGACACCCCGGCTGGGCCGGTGTTCGCCCCCCTGACCCTGCCGGGCGAGACCATCCGGGCCGAGGTGAAGGACGGTCGCGCCGAGGCCATCGAGATCGTCGAGGCCAGTCCGGACCGGATCGCGCCGGTGTCGCCGCAATACGGCGACTGTGGCGGCTGTTCGTTGCAGCACTGGGCGATGGGCCCCTATCTGGACTGGAAGCGCGAACAGGTTCGGCTGGCCCTGGCGCGCGAGGGGATCGAGACCGAGATCGAGACCACGGTGGCCGTGCCGATGGGATCGCGCCGGCGGGTGGCGCTGCATGCGCGCCGGACGCCGGACGGCCGTGTCATCCTGGGGTTCAAGGCGCGGAAATCCTGGCGGCTGGTCGAGGTGACCGAATGCCCGGTCGCCGATCCCCGTCTGGTCGCCGCCTTTCCGGCGCTGGCCAGGGTGGCGACCGCGTTTCTGGACCATCCGAAATCGGCTCCGACCCTGCATGTCACCCTGACGCTGGACGGGCTGGACGTCGATGTTACGGGGGTGGAGCGCAAGTCAGGTGGCCTGTCGGCCGATCGCCAGATGCAGGGGATCCGCGCGGCGCGTGAGCTCGATCTGGCGCGCCTCAGCCTGGCGGGCGAAACCCTGATGATGCAGCGCCAGCCACGCGTGATGTTTGGCACGGCGACCGTGCCCGTCCCGCCGGGTGGCTTCCTGCAGGCGGTGCCCGAGGCCGAGGACGCGATGACCACGCGGGCAGTGGCGGCGGTGAGGGGAGCGAAGAAGATCGCCGACCTGTTCTGCGGCTCCGGCACCTTCACCTTTCCGCTGGCCATCGTCGCGCCGGTGCTGGCGGCGGATGCCTCGGCGGCGGGGATCGCGGCGCTGAAGTCGGGGATCGGCTCGACCCAGGGCCTGCGCCAGATCACGGCGGAGGCGCGCGACCTGTTCCGACGTCCGCTGTCGCCCCATGACCTGAAGGGCTGCGACGCCATCGTATTCGACCCGCCGCGCGCCGGAGCCATCGAACAGACGGCCCAGATCAAGGACACCAAGGCGGCGGTCGTCGTCGGCGTGTCCTGCAACCCCCAGACCTTCGCCCGCGATGCCCGCGTCCTGATCGACGCCGGTTTCCGGCTGGAGACCGTGACCCCGATCGACCAGTTCCTGTGGTCGGCCCATGTCGAGCTGGTCGGCGTGTTCCGCCGCTGACCGGCGTCAGGTTGGCGAAATTTAACCCGGTCTATCCCTGTTCCGCGCGCGAACCATGCGCATATCCGAAGGGCGCCGATATCCGGCGATGGAGACGACCGACGTGATCCGCCTGATCCTGAATGTGCTGTGGTTCATCTTTGGCGGCTGGCTGTCCGGCCTGCTGTGGCTGTTCGGCGGTGCGGTGCTGGCCCTCACCATTGTCGGCCTGCCGTGGACGTTCGCGGCGTGGCGGATCGCCAGCTATTCGTTCTGGCCGTTCGGGCGCGAAGTGGTGTGGCGTGAGCCGGATGCCACGGCGCTGGGCGCGGGCTGTTTCGGCATCGGCCTGAACGTCATCTGGTTCGTGTTCGCGGGCTGGTACATCGCCTTGACCCACGTGATCATCGCGGTCGCCGAGGCCATCACCATCATCGGCATCCCATTCGCGATCAAGGATCTGGAACTGGCCAAGCTGGCCCTGGCTCCGATCGGACGGACAATCCGCGACAAGCCCTGATCGCGGAAGGTCGAAAGACTGTTGCCGAACGCGTCGGCTGCCGTCCCCCGGATGGCAGCCGATCGCCGTCGATCGTCGGCCGCTATTCCCTTCGAGTCTCGCACCCTCTATGTCCGGCCCCCAACCGTTTCGCAGGGAGTTTGCGATGAGACCGGATGTCGAGGCCATGAAGGCCGACATCGAGCAGAGCGTCGCTCTGCTCAGGAGGCGTCTTTGACTGGGATGTCGCCGTCAGAAAGCTCGATGAGCTGAACGCGCGGGTCGAGGACCCGACGCTGTGGAACGATCCCGAGGCCGCCCAGATCGTCAGCCGCGATCGCTCGCGCCTCGCGGCTCAGATCGATACCGTCAAGGCCATGGAGGCCGAGCTCGAAGACGGCGTCATGCTGGCCGAGATGGCCGACGAGGAGGGAGACGAGGCTACGCTGGAAGAGGCACGCACGTCGCTGAAAGCCATCAAGGATCGTGCCGCGCGGGCCGAGCTGGAGGCCCTGCTGTCCGGCGAAGCGGACGGCAACGACGCCTATCTGGAAGTCAACTCCGGGGCGGGCGGCACCGAGAGCTGCGACTGGGCGGGCATGCTGCTGCGGATGTATTCGCGTTGGGCCAAGGCGCATGGCTATGAGGTCGAGCTGGAGGCGTCCGAAGACGGTGATCAGGCCGGCATCAAGTCGGCGACCATCCTGGTAACCGGGCCGAACGCCTATGGCTGGCTGAAGTCGGAATCAGGCGTACACCGGCTGGTGCGGATCAGCCCCTATGATGCTGCTGCGAAACGGCACACCTCCTTCGCCTCGGTCGGGGTTTCGCCGGTCGTGGACGACACGATCGAGATCGATATCAATCCGTCCGACGTCCGGACCGACACCTATCGGGCCTCGGGATCGGGCGGTCAGCACATCAACAAGACGGATTCGGCGGTGCGTCTGACGCATATCCCGACCAACACGGTGGTGGCCTGTCAGGCGGGCCGGTCTCAGCACCAGAACCGCGAGATGGCCTGGAAGATGCTGCGCGGACGATTGTACGAGCTGGAACTGCAGAAGCGCGAGGCGGCGGCGCAGGCCCTGGCCGATGCCAAGACCGATATCGGCTGGGGTCACCAGATCCGGTCCTACGTCCTGCAGCCCTATCAGATGGTCAAGGACCTGCGGACCGAGGTGGAAACGTCGGATACGCAAGGCGTGCTGGACGGCGATCTGGACCCGTTCATGGGAGCCGCCCTGGCCCAGCGGGTAGGCGAGACCCGAGGATCGACTGTGGAATAGCGTTCTCCCTTCCCTTTTGGGGAGGGTCGGTGAGCCTTGGCGAACCGGGGTGGGGACGTTCGATCGTCGATGGTCTCACGACCCCACCCGGACGGCTGCGCCGTTGTCCCTCCCCATGAAGGGGAGGGAGACAGTCAAACTGACTTCGCTTCGACCTTGGCACCCGGAAGCGCGGGGGCGACGGGCTTTTCGGGCTGGTAGCGGTCGGGCGCGGACTGTGCGGGCGAGGTGGCGGTGGCGGGGGCTTCGCGCTTGGCCTGGATGCAGCGGCCCTGGAACCAGGCCCCCTGTTCGACCGACAGCTGTTCCTGAGTGATGTCGCCCTCGACGCGCGAGGAGGCGAACAACTTGACCGACTTGCCAGCGACGGTGCCCGAGACGCGGCCGCGGATTTCGACGATGTCGGCCGCGACATTGCCCTCGACCGAGCCGTGTTCGCCGATCACCACACGCGCGACGCGGATGTCGCCTTTCAGCTTGCCATCGACCTGAAGCTCGCCGCTGCCGGAGATGTTGCCCTCGTAGTTCACGCCCGCCGACAGGGTCGACAGGTTGCTGGACCGTGCCGGGCCCGCAGCACCGGTCGCGGCGGGAGCCGGGGCCGCGGCGCGCGGGGCCTCTGCCGGACGCGCGGTCTCGGACGGGCGATAGGGGGTCGGCTCCGGCGGGGTCGGGATGCCCAGACCGCTGGAAGGCTCGCCTGGCTTGGTCTTGTTGAACATGATGGTCTCCACCTGTTTCTTGGCCGCGCGGGCCTGACCCGGCGCTTTCTAAGCCACCCAGATGACAGTTATCGGCAGGCCATGACGCATGGCAAGGCTTGCTTGCGACCCGTGATCGGCGATCAAAGCGACCGAACGGCCTCCAGCACATCCGCCGCGTGTCCCTTAACGGAGACCTTTCGCCAGATGCGTTGGACGATGCCCTCGCCGTCGATCAGGACGGTGGCGCGCTCGATGCCCCAATAGGTCTTTCCATACATCGACTTCTCGACCCAGAGGCCGAAGGCCTCTGTCACGCCTGCGGTCTCGTCGGAGGCCAGCTGGATGTTCAGGTCGTATTTGGCCTTGAACCGGTCGAGCTTTTTCACCGGGTCTTTCGACACCCCGATCACGACCGCGCCCAGGCCTGCGAAATCCGCGGCGAGGTCGGTGAAGTCCTTGGCCTCGTTGGTACAGCCCGGCGTATCGGCCTTGGGATAGAAATACAGGACGACGGTGCGTCCCTTCAGGGCGTCGAGCGAAACGTTCGCCCCGCCGTCGGTGGGCAGGTCGAACGCGGGGGCGGGTTGGCCTTCGATCAGGTCGGTCATGCGGGCACTTTCGGGTCAGACGGGACGGACGAGGACGATCTTCTTCTTTCCGGCAGCCAGTTTCAGCACGCCGTCGGCATTGACGTCCGACGCCTCGATGAGCCGTGCCCCGTCCGGGATCGCCTCGTCATTCAGTCGCAGGCCACCGCCCTGAGCAAGCCGCCGGGCCTCGCCATTGGAGGCGGTCAGGCCCGCACGGGTCGTGACGGCGGCGATCATGGCCCCGATGACCTCAGCGGAGGGTATTTCGACAGTCGGCAGGTCGGCGGACAGGGTGCCTCTCTCGAACGCTCCTTCGGCCGCAGCACGGGCCTTCGCGGCCTCGTCGGCACCGTGCAGCATCGTGGTCGTGGCGTCGGCCAGGGCCTTCTTGGCGTCGTTGATGGCCGCACCCTGCATGGCTTCGAACCCGGCAATCTCGGCATCGGACAGGTCTGTGAACAGCCGCATGAACCGACCGACGTCGCCGTCCTCGGTGTTGCGCCAGTACTGCCAGTAGTTATAGGGGCTCAGCGCATCGGCGTTCAGCCACACGGCGCCGCCCACGGTCTTGCCCATCTTCTGGCCCGAGGCCGTGGCCAGCAGCGGCGTGGTCAGGCCGAATGCAGCCTTCTGATCGACCCGGCGGGTCAGCTCCACCCCGTTCAGGATATTGCCCCACTGATCCGATCCGCCCATCTGGAGCGTGCAGCCGTAACGCCGGTTCAGCTCCAGGAAGTCTGTGGCCTGCATCAGCATGTAGTTGAATTCGAGGAAGGTCAGCGGCTGTTCGCGATCCAGCCGCAGCTTGACCGAATCGAAGCTGAGCATCCGGTTGATCGTGAAATGGACGCCGTAGTCGCGCAGGAACTCCAGATACCCCAGCTTCGACAGCCATTCGTCGTTGTCGAGCATGATGGCGTCGGTCGGACCGTCACCGAAGGTCAGGAATTTCTCGAACACGCCGCGGATCGTGGCGATGTTGGACTGGATCGTCTCGTCGGTCAGCAGGGGACGCTGGGTGTCCTTGAAGGACGGATCACCGACCTTGGTCGTGCCGCCGCCCATCAGCACGATCGGCTTGTGCCCCGCCTGCTGGAGCCGTCGCAGCAGCATGATCTGGATCAGGTGGCCGACGTGCAGCGACGGGGCGGTGGCGTCGAAGCCGATATAGCCCGTGACGACGCCGGTCCTGGCTGCCGCGTCCAGTTCGGCCGGGTGGGTGATCTGATGAATATAGCCGCGCGCCTGCATGGTCTTGAGGAAGTCGGACTGGAAGGCGGGCTCGGTCATCGGATCATCGGGTCTTGGCTTGGGGAGGAGGGGGCGTGTAGCACGGCGTCATGGAAGCGCGAACCGGCGACGAAACCCATACCGCGAGGCTTGTCGCCTATCCTGCTGGCGAGTCCGGGCCTGCCACCGATGTCACGGTACTTTTCGAGCGACGCGGGGCGGACCTGTGGCTGCGCTATGTCGTCGAGGGCGACGTGGACGCCATCCGCTGGCCGATGCAGGCCACACCCGGTCGTGCCGACAATCTGTGGGTGACGACCTGTTTCGAGGCGTTCGTCGAAACGACGGACGGGTACGTCGAGTACAATCTGTCGCCTTCGGGCCAATGGGCCAGCTACCGGTTCGAGGGCTACCGGTCGGGCAAGATGGAGGCTTCCGAGACCGTCGTTGTCGCGGGACTGGATGGGGCCTCCGACATGGTCGCTCTGGAGGGCACGATCGCTCTCCCGCCAGTCGCGGGTCGATTGGGCCTGTCGGCTGTGATTCAGGCCGAGGACGGGAGCACGACATACTGGGCGCTAGCCCATCCGTCGGATAGGCCCGACTTCCACCATCCCGATTCCTTCTTCCTGACCCTGCCGCTCGTGGAGCCCGCATGAAATTCGGCATCGACCGCCTGTTGTCCGAACCCGAGCTGCGGGCGCCTCTGGAGGGGCGGCGGGTGGCCGTGCTGGCGCATCCGGCGTCGGTGACGGCGGACCTGACCCATACGATCGACGCGCTGGCGGCGTGTCCAGGCATCCGGCTGTCCGCCGCCTTCGGGCCGCAGCACGGGATGAAGGGCGATGTGCAGGACAATATGATGGAGAGCCCGGACGAGACCGATCCCGTGCACGGCATCCCCGTCTTCAGCCTGTACGGCGAGGTGCGGCGGCCGACGGGGCAGGCGATGGGCACGTTCGACGTGCTGCTGGTGGACCTGCAGGACTTGGGGTGCCGCATCTACACCTTCGTGACGACGCTGCTCTATGTGCTGGAAGCGGCGGCCGAGCACGGCAAGGAGGTCTGGGTGCTGGATCGGCCCAATCCCGCCGGACGACCGGTCGAGGGGACGGCGCTGTTGTCCGGCTGGGAGAGTTTCGTCGGGGCGGGCCCGATGCCGATGCGGCACGGCATGACGCTGGGTGAGATGGGCCACTGGTTCATCGACCATTTCAAGCTGGACGTGGCGTATCGGGTCATCGCCATGGAGGGCTATGACCCCGAGGCGGGCCCAGGATTCGGCTGGCCGCTGGGGCAGCGGGCCTGGATCAACCCCAGCCCCAATGCGCCGAACCTGTCGATGGCGCGGGCCTATCCGGGCACGGTGATGCTGGAGGGGACGACCCTGTCGGAGGGGCGCGGGACCACGCGACCGCTGGAGCTGTTCGGCGCCCCCGACATCGTGGCCCGCGACGTGATTGCCGAGATGCGGCGGCTGGCCCCGCAATGGCTCGACGGCTGCGTTCTGCGCGAAATCTGGTTCCAGCCGACATTCCACAAGCATGTGGGCCAACTGTGTTCTGGGGTGCAGATCCACGTCGAAGACCCGCATTACGATCATGCGGCGTTCCGGCCCTGGCGGGTCCAGGCTTTGGGCTTCAGGGCGATCCGGTCGCTGTATGGCGACTACGACCTGTGGCGCGATTTTCCGTATGAGTATGCGTTCGGCAAACTGCCGATCGACGTGATCAACGGGGGGCCGGGGTTGCGGGAGTGGGTCGACGATCCGGCGGCGGAGGCGGGCGATCTGGACGCGCTGGCGGGACCTGACGAGGCGGCCTGGATGGCCGAGCGCAGTCGGCATCTGATCTACTGAGCCGACTGGACAAGTTTGGATAATCCGACCGGACATCTTCGATAAGATGTCCGGCACATATCCGTATTGTCAGGCCGGCTTCTCTTCCAGCCGCTTGTCCAGATACAGGCCGACCCGACGATCGACCGCATCGACGTGATCCTGCCAGAAATGGCTCGCGCCCTCTTCCAGCTCATAGTCGATGACAATGCCCTTCTGGGTGCGGAGCTTGTTGACGACCCGTTCGACCTCGACCGGCGGGACGATGGTGTCGGCGGTACCGTGCAGGAACAGGCCCGACGCCGGGCAGGGGGCCAGGAAGCTGAAGTCATACATGTTCGACGGCGGTGAAACGGAAATGAAGCCGTCCGTTTCTGGGCGGCGCATCAGCAGCTGCATGCCGATGTAGGCCCCGAACTGATAGCCGGCGACCCATGTCTGGCTGGCGGCGGGGTTGTTGGACTGGAGCCAGTCCAGCGCCGTGGCCGCGTCGGCCAGTTCGCCAATGCCCGAATCGAACTCGCCCTGCGACTTCCCCACACCGCGCGAGTTGTAACGCAGGGTCGCGAAGCCGCGCTTCACGAACAGCTGGTACAGGGTCACCGCGATCGGGTTGTTCATATGCCCGCCCGCCTTGGGGTGGGGATGCAGGATCAGGGCGATCGGGGCATTGGGGCGCTTGCCGGGGGAATAGCGGCCCTCGATACGACCGGAGGCGCCGGGCAGGATGACTTCAGGCATAGGGCTCGAATAATCCGTTCAATCGTCGTTTCAGGACGGCATAATACTTGACCGCTGGGGTAGGACTTTCTAAGTCCCGGCCACGCGAACCGCCTGTGAGAAGGCGCGGGTCTTAGCACAACAGCCCCGAAAAGCGCGAGAATTTTGAGGGACGTCCGTGCGACTGTCGACCAAGGGACGATACGCCGTGATGGCGATGGCCGATCTGGCCAAGAACGGGCGTGACGGCAGCGCGAGCCGGGCCGTGTCCCTGGCCGAAATCGCCCAGCGGCAGGAGATTTCGCTCAGCTATCTGGAGCAGTTGTTCGCGCGGTTGCGCAAAAGCGGACTGGTTCAGAGCGTGCGTGGTCCGGGCGGCGGCTATCGGCTGGCCAAGGGGGCGGACCAGACGGTGGTGGCCGAGATCGTGCTGGCGGTCGACGAGCCGATCCGGGCGACACGCTGCGTGGCCCATGGGTCGCCGAAAGGCTGCATGCTGGCAGGGGAGCGGTGTATCACTCACAATCTCTGGGAAGATCTGGGCGACGAGATCCATCGCTATCTGGCGGGCGTATCGCTGGAAGATGTAGTGATGAACCGGACGTCGGCGCGGCGTCGGGCTTCACAGGACAGCCTGCTGGAGGCGGCGGAATGACTGCCGTCTATCTCGATTACAACGCCTCGGCCCTGGTGCGGCCCGAGGTTCAGGCGGCGATGGCCGAGGCCCTGGCCGACAACGGCAATCCGTCGGCGGTGCATGCGGCGGGGAGGCGCGCGCGGGCACGTGTCGAGACGGCGCGCGGCCATGTCGCCGATCTGGTCGGGGCCGATCCGACCTCGATCGTGTTTTCGTCCGGCGGGACGGAGGCCAATGCCCAGGCGATCGCCAGCGCCCTGGCCGACGGGTGCGAGCGGCTGATCGTCTGCGCGACCGAACACCCATGCGTGGCTGAAGCGGCGATGGCCTCGGGCCGGCCGGTCAAGGTTCTGCCGGTCGATGCGAACGGCGTGGTCGTGCTGGCGAAACTGGAGGCGCTGCTGCGGCTGCCAGGCCGGGCGGTGGTCGCGATCCATCACGCCAACAACGAAAGCGGCGTGATCCAGCCGATCCGCGAGGCGGCGCGGCTGGTGCGTGCGGCCAAGGGCTGGCTCCACGTCGATGCGATCCAGTCGGCGGGCAAGATCGCGGTCGATATGCGCACGCTCGACGCCGACAGCCTGACCCTGTCGGCCCACAAGCTGGGTGGGCCGCAAGGGGTCGGGGCTCTGGTCATGCGCGAGGGCTTGTCGGCCAAGGCGATCGTCCTTGGGGCCGGACAGGAACGCGGACTGCGTGCGGGGACCGAGAACGTGCCGGGCATCACGGGTTTTGGTGTCGCAGCCCAGTGCGCGATGCGCGACCTGCCGGGCGTAGGGCCGCATCAGGCGTGGCGCGAGGCGGCGGAAGCCCGGGTCGAAGCGGCCGGGGCGACGATCATGGGCAAGTCGGCGCCGCGCCTGCCCAACACGCTGTTCATGGCGGTGCGCGACTGGGACAGCCCGCAGCAGCTGATCACGATGGACCTGACGGGCATCATGGTCTCGGCGGGCAGCGCCTGTTCGTCGGGCAAGACCAAGCCGTCGCGGGCCATCGTCGGCATGGGTCGGCTGGACCTGGCCACCGGCGGGGTGCGAATTTCCGGCGGGTGGGGCACGACGGCGGACGATTGGTCACGGTTCGCCGACGCCTGGGTCGCCGCATATGACAAGCATCGCGCGCGGATCGGCGCGCGTCAGAAAGAAGTCGCCTAATGGCTGCCGTTCAGGAAACCATCGACGCCGTCGCCGCGCTGGAGAAGTACGAGCACGGCTTCACGTCCGACATCGAGACGGAATACGCGCCGCGCGGGCTGAACGCCGACATCGTGCGGTTCATCTCCGAGAAGAAGGGCGAGCCGGAGTGGATGCTGGAATGGCGCCTCGCTGCCTACGAACGCTGGCTGGCGATGGAGGAGCCGACGTGGTCGTCGGTGAAATACACGCCTGTCGACTATCAGGAGCTGTTCTACTACGCCGCGCCCAAGAAGAAGGACGGGCCCAAGTCGCTGGACGAGGTCGATCCGGAAATCCTCGAGATCTACAAGAAGCTGGGTATCCCCTTGAGCGAACAGGCGGTGCTGGCGGGCGTCGAGGGCGCGCCGCGCTATGCCGTGGACGCGGTGTTCGACAGCGTCAGCGTGGTCACCACCTTCAAGGCCGAGCTGGCCAAGGTGGGCGTGATTTTCATGCCGATTTCCGAAGCCTTGCGCGAACATCCTGAGCTGGTGCGGAAATATCTGGGATCGGTGGTGCCGGTCTCGGACAACTATTTCGCGGCCCTGAACAGCGCGGTCTTTTCGGATGGATCGTTCGTCTACATCCCGCCGGGCGTGCGGTGTCCGATGGAACTGTCGACCTATTTCCGCATCAATGCCAGCCAGACGGGCCAGTTCGAGCGCACCCTGATCATCGCCGACAAGGGTAGCTACTGCTCCTATCTGGAGGGTTGCACGGCCCCGATGCGCGACGAGAACCAGCTGCATGCGGCGGTGGTCGAACTGGTCGCCCTGGACGACGCCGAGATCAAATATTCGACGGTCCAGAACTGGTACCCCGGCGACGCCGAGGGCAAGGGCGGCATCTACAACTTCGTCACCAAGCGGGCCGACTGCCGGGGCGATCGGTCCAAGGTGTCGTGGACGCAGGTAGAGACCGGCAGCGCCGTCACCTGGAAATATCCGTCCTGCGTCCTGAAGGGCGAGGAGAGCTCGGGCGAGTTCTATTCCATCGCCATCACCAACGGACATCAGCAGGCCGACACCGGCACCAAGATGATCCACCTGGGCAAGAATTCGAAGTCGCGGATCATCGCCAAGGCGGTCTCGGCGGGGGGATCGGATTCGACCTATCGCGGGCTCGTCTCGGTGCATCCCAAGGCGACGGGCGTACGCAACTTCACTCAGTGCGACAGCCTGTTGATCGGCGGCGACTGCGGCTCGCACACCGTGCCCTATATCGAGGCCCGCAACGGCTCGGCCCAGTTGGAGCACGAGGCGACGACGACGCGCCTGTCCGACGACCAGCTGTTCTACGCCCAGCAGCGCGGCCTTTCGCAGGAAGAAGCGGTAGCCCTTCTGGTCAACGGCTTCGTCCGCGACGTGATGCAGAAGCTGCCGATGGAGTTCGCCGTCGAGGCGCAGAAGTTGGTGGCGATTTCGCTGGAAGGAAGCGTGGGGTGAGCGGCGCTATTGAACTACTGGTCGCGTCTCCTTCCGAGCGCGATTTTCTGAGCTGCGAACTGCTGCTGGACGATGAAGTTTTCGCTGAGGTCTGCATCGAGAAGTCCGGCCTGATTGTCGAGCTTCGGGCAAAACATGACGGGGCGGTTTGGCAGCTTCCGTACGACGACTTTCTCCAGGCGCTGACGGAGGCGAAAGCCGCTCTCTCAGACGTCGATACAAGCGTGATCATCTGATGCTCTCCATCTCCAACCTCCACGTCTCCATCGGCGACAAGCCAATCCTCAAGGGGCTGACGCTCGATGTTCCGGCGGGCGAGGTGCACGCCATCATGGGGCCGAACGGGGCGGGCAAGTCGACGCTGGGCTATGCCCTGTCGGGACGGCCCGGCTATGAGGCGGTCGAGGGTTTGGTCGACTGGCGCGGCGAGAGCCTGCTCGATCTCGACCCGGCGGCGCGGGCGGCCAAGGGCGTGTTCCTGTCGTTCCAGTATCCAATCGAGATCCCCGGCGTGCCGGCCCTGACCTTCGTGCGCACGGCGCTGAACGCCCAGAAGCGGGCGCGCGGCGAAGAGGAGGTGTCGGCACCGGCCTTTCTGAAACAGGTCAAGGCGGCGTCGGCGGCGCTGAAGATGGACTTCGACATGCTGAAGCGGCCGCTGAACGTCGGCTTCTCCGGCGGCGAGAAGAAGCGGATGGAGATCCTGCAGATGGCCCTGCTGGAGCCGTCGCTGCTGATCCTGGACGAGACGGATTCGGGGCTGGACATCGACGCGCTGCGGATCGTGGCCGACGGGGTCAATGCCTTGCGCGCGCCGGACCGCGCCATGCTGGTCATCACCCACTATCAGCGGCTGCTGGACTACATCAAACCCGACCGGGTCCATGTGCTGGCCGCCGGTCGGATCGTGGCCTCGGGCGGGCCGGAACTGGCGCATCAGCTGGAGGCGGAAGGGTACGACAAATACCTGCCGCAGGCGGCGTGAGCACGGCCATCGATCTGCGCGACCCCTCGACCTTCCCGTCGCGGCGGGTCGAGGCGTGGAAATACACCGACCTGCACCGGGTGCTGCGTGAGACGCCGCCGCCGTCGCCCGCGATCGAGATCGCGTCGGGCGGGCCGTTCGCGGACCTGGGTGGCGAAGAGATCGCCTTTTCCAACGGGCGGGCCATCGGGGCCGACGCCTTCGTCGCCTCGGGCGAGCAGACGCTGCGGCTGCGGTTCATCTCGGACGCGACGGGCACGGGGCACAGCGCCTCGGTGCGGATCGCGGTCAAGCCGGGTGCGCGTCTGATCCTGCTGGAAAGCCATGAAGGCGCGGGCTCAGCTTACGTCGCCAACTATCGGATCGATCTCGATATCCCGACCGGGGCCGAGGTCGCGCGGCTGGTGCTAATCGATGAGCCTGCGGACGCGATCTCGGTCGCCGTGGCGCATGTGAAGACGGCACCGGGCGCGGTCTATCGCCAGACGACCATCACCGCCGGTGCCAAGCTCCAGCGCCAGGAGACGCATCTGTTCCATGGCGGCGAGGCGACGGCCGTGACACTGGACGGCGTCTACGCCCTGTCCGGCGAGCGCCACACCGACCTGACCAGCGTCGTGCGGCACGGCGGGCTTAACGGGGTCACATCTCAGCTGACCAAGGGCGTCGTCCGCGACACCGCGCGCGGGGTGTTCCAGGGCAAGATCGTCGTCGAGCGCGGGGCCGACGGCACCGACGCGCGGATGGGCCACCACGCCCTGATCCTGGGCGAGCGGGCTGAGGTGGACGCCAAGCCGGAGTTGGAAATCTATGCCGACGACGTGCAGTGCGCGCACGGCAATACGGTCGGGAATCTGGACGAGAGCGCCCTGTTCTACATGCAGCAGCGCGGCCTTCCGGCGGACGAGGCGCGGGCGTTGCTGACGCAGGCGTTCCTGTTCGAGGTCGTGGACCGGATCGCGCATGAGGGCGCGAGAGAGGTGGTGAGGGCATGGCTGACGGCACGCCTCTGATCGCCCGTTTCGACGCCTATGCTGCGCGGGCCCAGTTTCCGATCCTGTCGCGGGCAGTCAACGGCAAGCCGCTGGTCTATCTGGACTCGGCCGCGTCGGCGCAGAAACCGAGGGCGGTGATCGACGCCCTGACGGCGGCGATGGAGGGGTCGTATGCCAACGTCCATCGTGGCCTGCACACCCTGGCCAACGAAACGACCGAGGCCTTCGAGGCGGCGCGCGAGACCGTGGCGCGGTTCCTGAACGCCGAGAGCCCGGAGCAGATCGTCTGGACCAAGGGTGGAACCGAGGCCTTCAACCTGGTGGCGGCGGGGCTGGGACAGAGCCTGAAACCCGGTGACGAGATCGTCACCACCCAGATGGAACACCACGCCAACATCGTGCCGTGGGCGATGCTGCGCGATCGGCTCGGCATCGTGCTGAAATGGGCTCCGGTACAGGATGACGGCTCGCTCGACATGGCGGCCCTGGGCGAGCTGATCGGGCCCCGGACGCGGCTGGTCGCCGTGACGCATATGTCGAACGTGCTGGGCACGGTGAACGACGTGCGGGCGATCGCCGACCTGGCGCATGCGGTGGGGGCCCTGGTGCTGGTCGACGGGTGCCAGGGGGCGGTGCATTGCAGCCCCGACGTCCAGGCGCTGGATTGCGACTTCTACGTCTTCACCGGCCATAAGCTGTACGGGCCGACCGGGATCGGCGGGCTTTACGGCAAGCAGGCGGCGCTGGAGGCCCTGCCGCCCTATCAGGGCGGGGGCGAGATGATCGCGACCGTCACCGAAGACGCCGTCACCTACGCCGGCATTCCGCACCGGTTCGAGGCGGGGACGCCGCCGATCCTGGAGGCGATCGGGCTGGGCGCGGCGCTGGAGTGGTTCATGGGCTTCGACCGCGCGGCGGTCGCGGCGCATGAGAACGCCCTTTACGACCATGCGGTGGCGCGGCTGGCAGGCGCGAACTGGCTGCGGATCATCGGCGAGGCGCCGGGCAAGGGGGCGATCCTGACCTTCACCGTGGCCGACGCCCATGCCCATGACGTAGCCCAGATCATGGACCGCTATGGCGTCGCGGTTCGGGCCGGGCTGCATTGCGCCGAGCCGCTGTCGAAACGTTTCGGCATCACGTCGAGCGCGCGGGCCAGTTTCGCCCTATATAATACCGTGGAGGATACGGATGCCTTCGTGGACGCGCTGATCAGGGCGCGGGAGTTCTTTGTGTGAGCGAGATGGACGGTTCAATCAGCAAGAGCGAGACCTTCGCCGAGACCTGGGACGCGCCGAAGGCGGCGGCCATGGATCAGGCCGAGATCGACAAGCTGACCGAGAATCTGATCGCGGCGCTGAAGACCGTGTTCGACCCGGAAATCCCGGTCGATGTCTACGAGCTGGGCCTCATCTACAAGGTCGATCTGTCGGACGACAAGGATGTGCTGATCGACATGACCCTGACAGCACCGGGGTGTCCGGTGGCGGGCGAGATGCCGGGCTGGATCGAGGATGCGGTGATGACGGTGCCGGGCATCAAGTCGGCGCGGGCCAATCTGGTGTTCGAACCGCCGTGGGATCCCTCCAAGATGAGCGACGAGGCCAAGCTGGCCCTGAACATGTTCTGATGACCGATCTTGTGACCACCGCCCGTCCCCGCCGCCCTCGGCCCAAGGTCGTGACCCTGACCGAGGCCGCCGCCGCGCGCGTGCGCGAGATCATGGCGAATGCGGAGAAGGATTACGTCGCGCTGCGCGTCGGCATCAAGAACGGCGGCTGCGCGGGGCAGGAGTACACGTTCGCCTATGCCGAGACGGTCGGGCCGATGGACGAGGTGGTCGAGGACAAGGGGGTCACCGTCCTGATCGATCCCAAGGCGGTGCTGTTTCTGATCGGGTCCGAGGTGGACTACGAGACGTCGAAGCTGTCGTCGAAATTCGTGTTCCGCAATCCGAACCAGACCGACGCCTGCGGCTGCGGCGAGAGCGTCACCATCATCCCCGCGAAAGCCTTCGAGCCCGACTGAATGATCCGGCTGGAAGGGGTCACCAAGCGCTATCGCAGCGCGGCGGGCGAGCGCGTGGCGCTGGACGCCGTCGACCTGACCGTGGCCAAGGGTCAGGTGTTCGGGGTCGTCGGGCGTTCCGGTGCGGGCAAATCGACCCTCATCCGGACGATCAACCGGCTGGAGACGCCCGATGCCGGGCGGGTGTTCGTTGGCGATCGGGAGATCACGGCGCTGAAGCCCGCCGAGCTTCGGGCGGCGCGGCGGCGGATCGGGATGATCTTCCAGCATTTCAACCTTCTGAACGCCAAGACGATCGCCGAGAACGTGGCGTTTCCGCTGCGGCTGGAGGGTCGTCCGACGGACGAAGTTGAGCGACGGACAGCGGAGCTGCTGGATCAGCTGGGGCTGGCCGAGCATGCCAGGAAGCATCCGGCCCAGCTGTCGGGCGGTCAGAAACAGCGCGTTGGCATCGCCCGCGCCCTAGCCTGCGGGCCCGACGTCCTGCTGTGCGACGAGGCGACCAGCGCGCTGGACCCCGAGACGACCGACGACATCCTCAGCCTGCTGGACGGACTGAACCGCCAACTGGGACTGACCATCGTCCTGATCACCCACCAGATGGAGGTGGTGCGCCGGGTCTGCGACCGGGTGGCGGTGCTCAAGGACGGTCGGCTGGTCGAGGAGGGCGCGACGGCGGACGTCTTCCTGCATCCGAAGTCGCCGGTGACCCAGGCCATGCTGGCGGAAGGCGAGGGGGGCGAAACCTATGACGCCTCGGTCGTGCCGGTCGGGGGGCGAGTGGCCAAGCTGACGTTCCGGGGGAGCTCGACCTATGACCCGGAGCTGAGCCGCGTGGCGCGCTCGGTGGGGGTCGATTATTCGATCCTGTCGGGGCGGATCTCGCGCATCCGGGGCGAGCCATATGGCCAGTTGGTCGTGGCCTTCACCGGCGGCGATGCCGACGCGGCAATGGCGCAGCTCATCGCGCGGGGCGTGGCCGTCGAGTCCGTGGGGGAGGCCGCGTGATGGACGGCTTCTTCGTCAACATCGACTGGCCCGAGATCGGGCGGGCGACGCGCGACACCTTGCTCATGCTGGGCGGGTCGATGGTGCTGACCGTGCTGTTCGGCATTCCGCTGGGGGTGCTGCTGTACCTTTCCGGCAAGGGGCGGCTGGCGGCCAATCCGGTGCTGAACGGAGTACTGTCGCTGGTGGTCAATATCCTGAGGTCGGTACCGTTCATCATCCTGCTGATCGTGATGCTGCCGGTGACGGTGCTTCTGGTCGGGACGTCGCTGGGGGTGGCGGGAGCCATTCCGCCGCTGGTCGTCGGGGCCGCGCCGTTCTATGCGCGACTGGTCGAGACGGCGCTGCGCGAGATCGACAAGGGGGTGGTCGAGGCGACCCAGGCGATGGGGGGATCGACGTTCCAGATCGTGACGCGGGCGCTGTTGCCCGAGGCCATGCCGGGGATCATCGCCGGGGCCACGGTCACGGCGATCGCCCTCGTCAGCTACACAGCCATGGCGGGGGTGGTCGGCGCGGGCGGACTGGGCGACCTGGCGATCCGGTTCGGCTATCAGCGGTTCCAAACCGATGTCATGGTGGTAACCGTAGTTTTGCTGCTGCTGCTGGTGCAGATTCTTCAGATGATCGGCGACCGATTGGTCGCTAGGTTCTCGCACCGCTAGGCTTTTCGAGAGACCGCCATGATCCGCCGCACCCTGTTACTCGCCGCCGCTGCCATGGCGCTCGCCGCCTGTGGCCAAGGTGCGGAAAAGGCCGAAGGCGGGGCTGGGCCGCTGATCGTGGGGGCGACGGCGGTGCCGCATGCCGAGATTCTGGAGTTTCTGAAGCCGACGCTCGAGGCGGCGGGAACGCCGATCGAGATCCGCGTGTTCAACGACTATGTGCAGCCCAACACCCAGCTGGTCGAGGGCGGGCTGGACGTGAACTACTTCCAGACCAAACCCTATCTAGACGAGTTCAACACGGCGCGAGGCGCGACGCTGGTGACGGTGGCGGGCGTGCATGTCGAGCCTCTGGGCGCCTATTCGCGAAAGTTCAAGGCGCTGGCAGAACTTCCCAACGGGGCGGATGTGGCCCTTCCCAACGATGCGTCGAACACGGGGCGCTCGCTGCTGCTGTTGCAGACGGCGGGTCTTATCACGCTCAGGGACGGGCAGAATCCGTTGCAGACCGTCCGCGACGTGACGGGCAATCCGAAGGCCGTGCGCTTCCGCGAGATCGAGGCGGCGACGCTGCCGCGGGTGCTGGACCAGGTCGATCTGGCGGTGATCAACACCAACTATGCTCTGGACGCGGGCCTGGAGCCCCGGACTGATGCCCTGGCGCTGGAGGGGGGAGACAGTCCGTATGTGAACTACCTCGTTTCCCGCACCGACAACCAGACCGATCCGCGTGTTCAGGCCCTGGCGACGGCCCTGCGGAGCCAGGCGGTCAAGGATTTCATCGCGCAGAAATACGACGGCGCGGTTGTCCCGGCGGCGTGACCGATGGCCTATGACCCCGATTTCGGCGACTGGGTGCGAGAGCATTTCGCTGCTCTGGGTCCGCTGGATATCAAGCGAATGTTCGGCGGAGCCGGCGTCTATGCCAACGGCCTGATGTTCGCCTTGCTGGACGACGGCGTAGTCTGGCTGAAGGCGGACGAGACCCATGCGCCTCTGCTGGTCGAGGCCGGTGCGCGGCAGTTTACCTTTCCAACCAAGGACGGGCAGACGATGACCATGGCCTACTGGTCCCTGCCCGAGGCCGCGATGGATGATCCGGACGAGGCCGTCGCCTGGGCCCGCCAGTCGATCGAGGCGGCGTTGCGCAAGGCCGGGGCCAAGCGGCCCCGAAAGCCCAGGTCCTAGGTCCGGGCGGCACCTATCGCGCGGTCCGCCTGAGGCCTTGCCCCGTCGCCCCATATGGCCGTAAGCCGCGTCCGGGCGGCGATGCCGCCGATCTTCGCCCTGGCGGCGAAGGGCCCCCATCAGACGTTCCGGTATCCCATGTCCCGCATCCTCATCACCTCGGCCCTGCCCTATATCAACGGCATCAAGCATCTGGGGAATCTGGCCGGGTCCATGCTGCCGGCGGATGTCTATGCGCGGTTCAAGCGGGCACAGGGCCATGAGGTCCTCTACATCTGCGCCACCGACGAGCACGGCACGCCGGCCGAGCTGGCCGCCGCTGCCGCCGGGCAGGACGTGCGCACCTATTGCGACGAGCAGCACGAGATCCAGAAGGCGGCCGGCGATCAGTTCGGCCTGAGCTACGACTGGTTCGGGCGGTCGTCGAATGGGCCGAACCGGCGGCTGACGCAGGCGTTCGCCGCCGCGCTGGAGGACAACGGCCTGATCGAGGAACGCGTCGACCGGATGATCTACTCGGTCGACGACGCCCGGTTCCTGCCCGACCGCTATGTGGAGGGGACCTGTCCGCACTGTGGTCATGTCGGCGCGCGCGGGGATCAGTGTGACAACTGTGGGCGATTGCTGGACCCGACCGACCTGATCGACCCCTATTCGTCAGTGTCGGGCTCCAGGAATCTGGAGGTCCGCGACACGCGGCATCTGTATCTGCTGCAGACGAAGCTGGAAGGCCGGATTCGCGACTGGATCGACAGCAGATCCGACTGGCAGACGCTGGCCCGCTCGATCGCCTTGAAACATCTTGACGAAGGCCTGATCGACCGGGGCATCACGCGCGATCTGAAATGGGGCGTGCCTGTGGTTGGTCCCGACGGTGGCCCGCGCCCCGGCATGGAGGGCAAGGTCTTCTACGTCTGGTTCGACGCCCCCATCGAATACATCGGCGCGACCGAGGAATGGGCCGAGGCGAACGGTACGACCTGGCGTGACTGGTGGCGGCTGGACGAGGGGGCGGACGACGTCCGCTACGTCCAGTTTATGGGCAAGGACAACGTCGCCTTCCACACCGTCAGCTTCCCGGCGACCATCCTGGGTTCGGGTGAGCCGTGGAAGACGGTGGACACGCTGAAGGCCTTCAACTGGCTGAACTGGTACGGCGGCAAATTCTCGACGTCGCAGAAGCGTGGCGTCTTCATGGACCAGGCGCTGGAGTTGCTGCCGGCGGACTACTGGCGCTGGCATCTGACGGCCTATGGACCGGAGCATTCCGACGCGGCCTTCACCTGGGAACAGTTCCAGTCGACGACCAACAAGGACCTGGCCGACGTCCTGGGCAATTTCGTCAACCGCATCGTCAAGTTCACAGAAAGCAAGTTCGGCGGCGTCGTTCCGGATCAAGGCGAGCCCGGCCCCCTCGAATCCCAGCTGGAAATCGACCTTGCCGCCGGAATCGCCGAGGCCACGGCCCAGTTCGAGGCCATGGAGTTCAGGAAGGCCGCCCAGGCCCTGCGGGCTGTCTGGGTCTTGGGCAACGAGTATCTTCAGGTCGCCGCGCCCTGGACCGCGTTCAAGACGGACGTCGATCGTGCCGCCGTCGGGGTGCGCACCGGCCTGAACATGGTCGCCCTGTTCGCGCGTCTCGCCGCGCCGGTCATGCCGACCACGGCAGCGAAGATCGCCGAGACCGTCGGGGCGAGCGACCTCAGCTGGCCCGCGCCTGACGCGGCGCTGCTCGACATTCTATCGCATGGCCAGGGCGTGGCGTCAGCCGCCGTCCTGTTCACCAAGATCGAAGACGCCCAGGTCGCGGAATGGTCGGAACGTTTCGGCGGCGCGAACGCCTGAATCAAAAACCCCGCCGTCGAGACCGACGGCGGGGCTGAGGGTCATCTGGCCGGCGCGACCGCGACCGGGGCAGGGGCATCCGAAGGCAGGGTCGGCGTCGGCGGAGCGGGCAGGGCGCTGTCGTCGCTGCGGACGCCCTTCAGGTGTTTGGCGACCTCCTTCTCGCCGATGTCGAGGAAGGCCGGGACGGCGGCGTTGTAGCTGTCCACATTGCCTGTCCGCACCACGACCGAGCGATAGCCGTCCCACATCATGTGCAGGGCGACGTACAGGACGATGACCAGGCCGACGTAGCTGATCCAGCGATATTTGTTCAGCAGGCGGGCGATGAAGGTCGCGGCCAGACCCATCAGGGCGATCGACAGCACCAGGCCGAACACCATGATCCACGGGTGATCGTGCGCTGCGCCCGCTACGGCCAGCACATTGTCCAGCGACATAGTGATGTCGGCGATCATGATCTGCAGCAGGGCCGCACCGAAGGTCTTGCGCTTCAGCCCCATCTCCTCGGGTGACGGGCCCTCGCCGCGTTCGATGGCGTGGGCCAGTTCCAGTTCGCGCTGGGCCTCGGCCTGGTCGTGGGTCTTCTGCTCCTGGATCTCGCGCCACATCTTCCAGCACACCCAGAGCAGCAGCACGCCCCCCGCCAGCAGCAGGCCGACGATGGCCAGCAACTGGACGGTGATCAGGGCGAAACCGATCCGCATGACGACGGCAGCGGCCAGACCGATCAGAATGGCCTTCTTGCGCTGTTCGGTCGGCAGGGCGGCGGCAGCCAGGCCGACGGCGACGGCATTGTCGCCGGCCAGGACCAGATCGATGGCCAGCACCTGACCGAGGGCGGTCAGCTGGCTGGCGAATTCGGGGGATGAGAGGAATTCCATGGCGCGGTCTCTAGCGGGTCAGTGTTGATGCGCCAAGTCTCCTCCCCATTCGCCAAGTGGCGAACGGGGAGGAGAGGCTATCCCCGTTGCTTTCGGGTCGCCTCGTACAACGCCACCGCTGCGGCATTGGACACGTTCAGGCTCTCGAACCCGCCCGGCATCGGGATGCGAGCCAGGACGTCGCAGTGTTCGGCGACCAGACGGCGGATACCGTCGCCCTCGGACCCCATGACCAGCACGGTCGGCCGCGCATCCAGCGCGGTCTCCAGCGTCTCGTCCGAAGCCCCGTCCAGACCCACGGCCCGCCAGCCCAGATCGGCCAGTCGCTCCAGCGCCCGGCTGAGATTGGTGACGCGCGCGCACGGCAGCCGCTCGGTCGCCCCCGCCGCCGCCTTGGCCAAGGCTCCGGCGAGCGCAGGCGAATGCCGATCCTGGACGATGATGCCGCGCGCACCGAACGCGAGCGCCGACCGGAAGATCGCACCGACGTTCTGGGGATCGGTCAGCTGGTCCAGCATGACGATGACGCCCTCAGCAGGGTCGGCGATCTCGTCCAGCGGCACGCCTTCCAGCGGCGCGACCTTGAACACCAGCCCCTGATGCACCGCGCCCGAAGGCAGCATCCGCTCCAGGGTCTGGGAATCGGCGACTTCGACGACATGGCCATGGGGCGTCAGGCCGTCGCGCTCGATCTCGGCGGCCCGGTCCTGCGTGGCCAGCAGCCGACCCATGCCCTTACGGGCCGGATTGGCCAGGGCGGCCAGCACCGGGTGACGCCCCCAGATCAGGTTGTCGGCGTCGATCTTGCCGCCACGCGGGGGTTTGGGGGCCCCTTCGCGGAACGACTTGGCCGGGGGATTGGGGTTCCAGCCGCCCTTCCTGGCACCGTCCGCAGGGCCGTCCGGGCGCTGGGGGAGGGTCGCTTTTTTACCGCTTTTGCGGTCGTTGCGTTCTGGATTTCTCGACACTATAAGACGCCCTCCGATTTGGAGCCCTAGGGCTTTCGGGTCTGGCGCCCCCTCTATCTCAGGCGTGTCAGGGATCGAAGGCCTTTGTTTCGTGTCACGCCGAAAGGCCGACCACGGAGCGGTCTGACGGTGTTGAACGTGCGCTGGGGGAATGTCCCGAGTGGCAAAGGGGGGGGACTGTAAATCCCCTGCGTAAGCTTCGAAGGTTCGAGTCCTTCTTCCCCCACCACGCGCGTTCGAGACGGCAGACGGGACGAAAAAGAGGATCAGCTGCGGAAGATGTCTTGAGAAATCAAGCAACTGCCGTGGTTTCCGTGCGGGTATAGTATAATGGTAATACAGCAGCCTTCCAAGCTGAATATGTCGGTTCGATTCCGTCTACCCGCTCCAGGTTTTTGATAGCACCCAGCGCCCCTCAACCCGGGCCATCAGGAGTTTGGCCATGGCCAAGGAAAAGTTCGAACGCACCAAGCCGCATTGCAACATCGGCACGATCGGTCACGTTGACCACGGCAAGACGACGCTGACGGCGGCGATCACGATGACGCTGGCCAAGGCCGGTGGGGCCAAGGCGATGGCCTATGCGGACAT
>CALROO020000006.1:0-134372 GCA_943369795.1 Rhizobium sp. Q54
GCTGGACAGCCTGCTGGACAATGGCGAGTTCAATATCGAGAAACATATCCAGATCCCGGCCTTCATTCCGCAGTCCACCTCGGTCCTGAAGGCGCTGGAAATCCTGAAGACCTCCAAGGTCCACATGGCCTTCCTCGTCGATGAGTTCGGCGCATTCGAGGGCGTCGTGACGGCCACCGACCTTCTGGAGATGATCGCAGGCGACTTCGACGAGGGCCACGACGACGCCGAACAGATGGTCCGTCAGCGTGAGGACGGCACCTGGGCCGTCGATGGCCAGACCGATCTGGACGAACTCTCCGACATCCTGGGCGAGGATTTCGGCGAGGCAGAAGGTTTTCACACCATCGCCGGCCTGGTGCTGCACCAGCTGTCGCGCGTGCCGGACGAGGGCGAGGTGCTGCAGCTGGGCCGGTTCGAGGTCGAGATCATCGACATGGACGATCGCCGCATCGACAAGCTGTTCTTCCGCCAGATCGTCAACCGCGAGGATGAGGCCCGCGCTGTCGCCGAGCATATGGACGACTGACGAGAGGGACGAGGGACTACGGACGAAGGAGCGGGGTGTTGTGTGTCATCATCCGAGCTCGGCCCCAACGTTCGACCTTTTCCCTGATCCCTAATCCCTCAAACTAGACCCTCTCTGTCCGGTTTCCGCTTGAAAACCCCAAGCCAGTCGGGCATACGCCCCGCTCTGGCGAATGGCGCGCGTCGCGGGGTGACCCGAGGCGCACCGTGTCCGTCCGGGACCCTAGGAGTTTAGCTCAGCTGGTAGAGCACCGGTCTCCAAAACCGGGGGTCGTGGGTTCGAATCCCCCAACTCCTGCCATCCCCTGTCGCTGCCGCGTGGACGTCCCCATCTGGGGCGACAGGTACAAGACGATGAAGAGACCCTAGAGATGGCCAAGGCCAAGACACCCGGTGGACGCCGCCCGAATATGGGCGCCAAGGTTCAGAGCGCCGCTGCCGGTCAGACCGTGACCGTCGACGCGCCCGCACCGAAAAAACGCACCTCGCCCGGTCAGTTCATCAGCCAGGTCCAGGCCGAGGGCCGCAAGATCGTCTGGCCGTCGCGCAAGGAGACCTGGATCACCTCGGTGATGGTCTTCATCATGGTGGTTCTGGCCGCCATCTTCTTCTGGATCGTGGATACGGGGCTCAGCTTCGCCTTCCGCCAGATCATCGCTTTCGGCTCGTAAGGAGAGCGCCCCATGACCGATGCCGCGCTCGACACCAAGCCCGCCGCCAATCCGCGCCATAAGTGGTATATCGTCCACGCCTATTCGAACTTCGAGAAGAAGGTCGCCCAGCATCTGACCGACCAGGCCAAGCAGCAGGGCCTGTCCGACTGTTTCTCCGAAATCCTGGTTCCGACCGAGGACGTCGTCGAGATCCGTCGAGGTCGCAAGGTCAACTCCGAGCGTAAATTCTTCCCCGGCTATGTGCTGGTGAAGATGGAGCTGACCGACGACGCCTATCACCTGGTCAAGAATACGCCCAAGGTCACGGGCTTCCTGGGCGCGGCGGGCGGTACCAAGCCGCTGCCTGTAAGTGAGCGCGAGGTCCAGAACATCATCGGTGCGGTCCAAGAGGGCGTCGAACGTCCAAAGCCCACGATCCGCTTCGACATCGGAGAGACCGTCAAGGTCATCGACGGACCCTTCGCCAGCTTCGAAGGCCAGGTCGAGAGCGTCGACGAAGGCGCGGCGCGTCTGCGGGTCGCCGTGTCGATCTTCGGCCGTCCTACGCCCGTGGATCTGGAATACAATCAGGTCGAGAAGAACGCGGGCTAAGGCTGGATGGCCCCAGTCGATCGGCCTGGGGTGATGTTCGATCATGCCCTGGACCGTGTCCGGCATGCGCGGCACCCGCTGCATGGCGTCGCGAAATGGTCCCTGATCGCGTTTCAAACGCTTTGTGGCCTGTTCATGCTGTTCTGCGTCATCAATCTGATCCTCAGCCTGTCCACCTTTCGGGGTGAGAATCCGGCCTCGCGGACGGCGCATGAGCTGGGTGTGCTGTGGTTCAGCACGCCGAACGGGCAATCGACCTCTGACGAGGCCTTCCGGGCCGTGCATGGGCGCGAGCTCGGTCCCCAGCCGACCGCCTCCGACATTCGCGCGCATTTCGAGGCCGCCAGCGAGGGCGGTACCTTCCTGCTGGATCAGGTCATGATCGACCGGATGGAGGCGGTGAACGGGCGGATCGATGGGCGCGTCCTTCCACCCGGCGTCTATGTCGGGGCGCATGCGCTGGGCCCGGACAGCCCGCCGCTGGTCTGGGTGACGAAATGGATGGCGCAGTATCTGCTGTTTCCGCGCCACGCGTACATCCTGGTGGTGCCGGAAGCGGGGCAGGCGCTCGTGTTCTCCGCCAGTCAGGAGGGCAAGTTCCCGGGCGATTCCGAGCATCCGAACCGGCTGTCGGCGCGACTGACGCCCTATGACGACGACGCCTACGACTTTCCCAGTTCCGGGGAAGCCCTGCACGAGATGACCATCGTCAGCCGCGATCCGGAGGTCGTCGCGGCGGCTCCGGCCCGGCTGGATGCAGCGCGGGCGCGGCTGGAGGCGCTGGATCGGACCTACGGCCTTCTGGCCCCGAACTCCAACACTGTGGTCGGCTGTATTCTGGAAGATGCCGGGCTGATGAAGGCCGAGGTGCGACGATCCACCCTGCTGGCCTTCCGGGCTCCGGGGCTGGGTGCGGCTTGCCCCGGACCGGCGCAGGGGTCATAGCCAGCTCATGATCGGAAGACTGAATCACGTCGGCGTCGCCACCCCCTCCATCGAGGACAGCATCCGCATCTATCGCGACATGCTGGGCGTCACCGCGATCGGCGAGCCGTTCGACCTGCCCGAACAGGGGGTGCGGGTGTGTTTCGTCGATGTGCCCAACACCCAGATCGAACTGATCGAGCCGCTCGGCGACGGCTCAACCCTGCACGGCTTCCTGGCCAAGAACCCGAAGGGTGGCCAGCATCACCTGTGTTTCGAGGTGCCGGACATCCGGGTCGCGCGCGATACGATGGTGGCCAAGGGGGCTTCGGTGCTCGGCACGGGCGAGCCCCGCATTGGCGCGCACGGGACGCCGATCCTGTTCCTGCATCCTCGTGAAATGGGCGGCATGCTGATCGAGCTGATGGAAACCCCCGAAGGCGAGGCGCACTGATGCCGATCGGCCCGATCACCATGTTCGCCATCTATATCGTCTGCTGGTGGACGGTGCTGTTCGCCGTCCTGCCGATCGGCATGTCGCAGGAATCGCAGGAACGCCCCACCGACGGGGCTCAGTGGGGCGCACCCAAGAACCCGCAGCTGAAGAAGAAATTCATCACCACGACCTGGGTCTCGGCCCTGCTGTGGGCCTTCGTCATGCTGCTGCTGTGGACGGGCTGGCTGCCGCTGCCTAACGTCGGCTAAAGGCCGGACAGCCATTGACCCGGCCGCATCGCCGTGGCCTGTGCCGCCTCCCATGGCCCTGCTTTCCTCCCAGACCCGGACGACGACGCGCGATCTGCTGACGCTGGCCTGGCCGGTGATCCTGGCGCGGATCGGCATCATGACCATGGGTCTGACCGACGCGATCGTGGTAGGCAATTTTTCCGGGCGAGAGCTGGCCTATCATTCGCTGGCCTGGGCCCCGACGTCGGTGATCATCACCACGGCGGTGGGGCTGTTACTGGGCGTGCAAGTCATGACCGCGCGGCTGATCGGCGAGGGACGTCGGCAGGAGGCCGGGGCGGTCCTGCGGCGGGGCATCGTCTATTCGCTGCAGATCGGGGTGGCCTCGATGGTGGCGCTGATCGCGGTGGGGCCGTGGGCGCTGACGAACATGGGGCTGGAGGCGGGGCTGGGCGAAGGGTCCGGTCCGGCCCTGATCGTGTTCGCCCTGTCGATGCCCTTCTATCTGGTCAGCGTGGCGGCACAGTTCTTTCTTGAGGCCCTGGGCAAGCCCAAGCCCGGCATGATCGCCATGTGGGTGGCCAACGGCATCAATCTGGCGCTGAACCTCGTTCTGGTGCCCGACCTGTTCGGCATCGGAGTGGCGGGGGCGGAGGCCTCGGCCTGGGCGACATTCGGCGCGCGGCTGGGGCTGGCGGTGTTCCTGATCGTCTATATCGCGCGACTGCCCGAGGCGCGGGCACTGGGCGTGTTTGCCAAGCCCAGACCCGACCCGGTCGCGGCGCGCGAACAGGTCAAGATCGGCGCGGGGGCAGGGGCCTCCTATTTCGTCGAGGTCGGGGCCTTCGCCCTGATGACCCTGATCGCGGGCCAGCTGGGGGCGGCCGAGACGGCGGCCTGGGCGGTGGTGCTGAACATCTCGGCCATCATCTTCATGGTGCCCATGGGGATGTCGTCGGCGACGGCGGTTCTCGTCGGCGGAGCCTATGGTGCGAGGGATGGACGTGGCGTGCTGAGGGCCGGGCTGGTCGGTATCGCGGTCGTGACCGGCCTGACCCTGGCGATCGCCATCGTGGTCTGGCCCAGCGCAGGCCTGATGGTCGCGGCCTACAATCGCGATCCGGCGCTGCTGGCCATCGCGGCTCCGGCCCTGGTCCTTGCGACGCTTTTCTTCGTGGCTGATGGCATTCAGGTCGTGGCGGCCCAGGCCAACCGGGCGGCGGGCGACGTCTGGTGGCCGACGATCATGCATTTCGTGGCCTATGGCGCGATCATGATGCCGCTGGGCTGGTTCCTGGCGCACCGGATCGGCGTGGACGGGCTGGTCTGGGCGGTGATCGTGGCCAGTCTGGTGTCCTCGACCCTGCTGACCGGTCGTTTCGTGCGGATCGCACGCCGACTGAGCCCGAAGGCTTCGGGCGCGTTATAGACATCTGAGGAGACCATTCATGACCGATCCGACCGAAGCCGCCCTGAACGCCCTCGACATCACCGATGCCGAAGAGGCGCAGATTAATGCCATCGCCCATCCGTTGCTGGCCGATCCCGCGCCCGACGCCAATGATGACCTGGTGCAGATCGAATCGACCGTGGACGGCACGGTCTTCATCACCATCAACCGCCCCGCCAAGCGAAACGCCTTCGACGCCGCGACTATCGCCGCCCTGCATGAGGCGTTCGAGACCCTGCACGGGGCTGACAATGTGCGCGCCGTCTTCATCCGGGGCGCGGGCGAGACCTTCAGCGCCGGGGCCGACCTGCAGTGGATGGCCGATGCGGCAGGCTGGAGCGAAAGCGACAACCGCGACGACGCCATGGGCTTGGCGAAGATGCTCAAGTCGCTGCACGACATCCCGGCCCTGACGGTGGCGGTGGTCGAGGGCGCGGCCATGGGCGGGGGAGCCGGCATCGTCGCGGCCTGCGACATGGCGGTGGCGGTCGAGGGATCGCGGTTCGCCTTTTCCGAGGTCAAGCTGGGCCTGATACCCGCGACCATCGCCCCCTATGTGATCGAGGCGGTCGGGGCGCGGAAGGCGCGGCAGCTTTTCCTGAGCGCCAATACGTTCGACGCCGACTATGCGGCCCATGCGGGGTTGATCGACATGGTCCTGCCCGAGGGGATGGTGGACGAGTTCATCTCGATGCTGACCGACAGTCTCAGCCTGAACGCGCCGGGTGCAATGGGCGAGGCCAAGCGGCTGGTCCACGACGTGGCCGGGCACAAGATCGACAGCGGATTGCTGGAAGAAACGGCCAAGCGCATCGCCCGCGCCCGGGTCAGCGAAGAGGGACAGGAGGGCGTGCGGGCCTTTCTGGACAAGCGCAAGCCGCGCTGGGCGGAGTGACCGAGGCGAGAAAATCGGCTAGGATCGCATCATGAACGTGCATCAGCCCATCGAACCGGAATGGACGCTCGAAGAGGAGAACGAACTTTTCGAGATGACGAACCTGTATCCCAGAGACACCGGCCTGCCCGTGACGCTGTGGGTCAGCCCCAAGGGCAATGCGCGACACGATGTGCGGGTCAAGGTGTGCCGTCCGCACGGCGACCGAATGCTGGCCAGCGATACGGCGGTCGTCGGCGTCCGGCCCGAGCCGCGACTGATCGAGGGGCCGCTGCCGACAGCCGACCTGAAGGCCGTATCGGCCTGGATCAGCCTGAATGAAGCGGTTCTGATCGGTTATTGGGACGGCACCCTGAGCACGGGCGAGATGGTCAGGCAGCTTCAGAAGGTCTGACGGGCTTCGCGGCGGGCGCGTCTTGGGCTAACGACGCACCCATGTTCAAATCCGTCCTGGTCGCCAATCGTGGCGAGATCGCCTGCCGTGTGTTCCGGACCGCCCAGCGGATGGGGATCCGGACCATCGCCGTCTATTCCGAGGCCGACGCACACGCCCTGCATGTGCGTCAGGCCGATGAGGCCGTGCTGATCGGCCCGGCCCCGGCGCGCGAAAGCTATCTTGATCAGACGAAGGTGCTGGCAGCGGCCAGGGCCACCGGGGCGGAGGCCATCCACCCCGGATACGGATTCTTGTCCGAGAACGCCGAGTTCGCGGAGGCGGTGATGGCGGCGGGTCTGATCTGGATCGGCGCCCCGCCGGCCGCGATCCGGGCCATGGGGCTGAAGGATGCGGCGAAGACGCTAATGGTCGAGGCGGGTGTGCCCGTGACGCCCGGCTATATGGGCGACGACCAGAGCCCAGAGCGGTTGAAGTCCGAGGCCGATACCATCGGCTATCCGGTGCTGATCAAGGCCGTGGCCGGCGGTGGCGGCAAGGGGATGCGTCGGGTCGATGCGTCCGAGGCCTTCTTGGATGCGCTGGGCTCGTGTCGGCGCGAGGCGGCGTCCAGCTTCGGCGATGACCGGGTTCTGATCGAGAAATACATCCTGTCGCCCCGCCATATCGAGGTTCAGGTGTTCGGCGACAGCCATGGCACGGTCGTCCACCTGTACGAGCGCGACTGTTCTCTGCAACGCCGCCACCAGAAGGTGATCGAGGAAGCCCCGGCACCGGGCATGGATGCGGCGACGCGGGCGGCGGTGACCGAGGCGGCGGTGAAGGCGGCGCGGGCCGTGAATTATGTCGGGGCGGGCACGATCGAGTTCATCGCCGACGGCACCGAGGGCCTGCGCGCCGACCGCATCTGGTTCATGGAGATGAACACCCGGCTGCAGGTCGAACACCCGGTGACGGAGGCCATCACCGGCGTTGATCTGGTCGAATGGCAGTTTCGGGCGGCGGCGGGCGAGCCTGTTCCGTTGCGACAGGCCGACATCCCGATGAACGGCTGGGCCATGGAGGCACGGCTGTATGCGGAGGATCCGGCGAACGGGTTCCTGCCGTCGATCGGGCGGCTGGAGCATTTCGTGATGCCCGAGGGCGTGCGGGTCGACACCGGCGTCGAACAGGGCGGCGAGGTCAGCCAGTTCTACGACCCGATGATCGCCAAGCTGATCGTGCATGCGGACACGCGCGAGGCGGCGGCGGCGGCGTTGGCGGACGCGGCTGAAGCGGTCGAGGTGTGGCCGGTGAAGACCAATGCAGGGTTCCTGGGGCGGTGTCTGCGGCATCCAAGGTTTGTTGCCGGGGATGTGGACACCGGATTCATCGGGGCGGAGGAGGGTGCTTTGACGGAGGCCGCGCCCTCCCATGAGGCAAGGGTCGCTGCGCTGACCATCATGGCCGACAGACAGCATTTCGAGGCTCATCTGGGCGAGTATCAATCGCCTTGGTCTTGCGATGCCGACAGCGCGGCGGTTGGATTCCGGCTCAATGGATTGTCGCGGGCTCTATTCCGCGCGCGCTTGAATGGCGAAGCAGTGGCGGGAACGGTGCTCTCAAATCGTTCTGGCGACTTCAGATGGCAGGTTGAATCGAATGGGCGCACCACGACGAGCCGCGCCGACGCCAATAAGATCATGGTCGGGAGCAGCGTCGTGCTGAGCTACGCCGATGACCTTGCTGAAATAGACGGCGTGTTGTTTGAGCGCGGCAATGCATGGTCGGTAGAACCTCCGATCCATGTCATCGCGGCAGGCGGCACCGCCTCCGACGGCTCCCTCCGCGCTCCCATGCCCGGCAAGATTGTCGCCACGCCCGCCGCACCCGGCGACGTCGTGACCAAAGGCCAGCCCATCGTCGTGCTGGAGGCGATGAAGATGGAGCATGCCCTGGTCGCGCCGTTCGACGGCACGGTAGCGGAGATCGGCGTCTCGGTCGGGGATCAGGTGTCGGCCGACGCTGTGCTGGCGGTCGTCACGCCAGTCGAGAGTTAACCCGCGCGGTAGGTCGCGACCTCGGCTTCGAGGGCTTCGGCCAGGATGCGGCCGGTGGGGTGTTCGTCGGTCTGGATCTGGTCGCGGACGACCGCTCGGATGGCGTCGATATGAGCGTCCAGCAGATGGACGGGAGCGTCTGCACGGCGCGCGGGGTCATCCAGCAGCTTGCACAGCGACCCGGCCAGTCGCGTCACGAGCGGATACTGGTAGGTCGAACCCAGACCCTTCAGGTCATGGGCGCGGAAGTACAGGCCTTCGGCGGTGGCGGCGTTCAGGCCCTCGGTGCGGATCGCGGCCTGAGCCGCTTCCAGCTTGGTGATTTCGTCCTGCAGCCACTGGCCGAACTGGGCCGACATGGCCTTCAGGGCCTCTTCCGCCTTGGCGATGGCATCGGCGTTGATGCCACCGAATCCGCCGCCCACCTTCATGCGCAGCGTGTTCGGGGGACGGATGACCTGGGCCGGATTGTTCACGTCGGACTCCTGAAGCGACGCAACATCATCTCCGAAGGCGGTTAAGAACCGGTTCGCATGCCGCGCTCAAGTAGCCCGAAGGGCGATAGCGCCAGCGGGACGTCAGCCGGTGAACTGTTCGGACAGCACCCGTTCCTCGAACGACCGACCCGAATCGAACAGCATGGTCAGGGCGATGTCGCGGCGTTCGCGGACCTCGACCCGGCTAACGCGGCGGACCTCCAGGCTGTCGGCAACGGCGGAGACGGGGCGTTTGTCCGATTCCAGCACCTCGAAACAGACCCGTGCCTCATGCGACAACAGGGCTCCGCGCCAGCGCCGGGGGCGAAAGGCGCTGATCGGGGTCAGGGCCAGGGCCCGGGCATCCAGCGGAATGATCGGGCCATGGGCCGACAGGTTGTAGGCGGTCGATCCAGCGGGCGTGGCCACCATACAGCCGTCGCAGGTCAATTCGTCCAGCCTCACCCGATCGTCGATCACGATGCGCAGCTTGGCGCTCTGGCGGGTCTGCCGCAGCAGGGAGACTTCGTTGATGGCCAGGCCACTGACCACCTGACCGGCCTCGGTCCAGGCGTCCATCTGCAGCGGATGGATGATGGCGCGACCGGCCTCGGCGATCCGCTGCAGCAGGCCATCCTCTTCATAGTCGTTCATCAGGAAACCGACCGAGCCCCGGTTCATGCCGTAAACCGGCGTGCGACGCTCCAGGTTGGTGTGAAGCGTCTCCAGCATGAAGCCGTCGCCGCCCAAGGCCACGATGACGTCGGCCTTGGCGGGCGGGATGGAGTCATATTGCCGGGCCAGCCGGTCGCGGGCGGCCTGGGCCTCCGGACGGTCGCTGGCGGCGAAGGCGAGGGTGGGGACAAGCGAGCTCACCGGATCACGCAAGCCGAGGACGGACCGGAAGTCAAACGGTTCAGCCCTTGGCCGGACCTATCATGGCCTTGAACTCGCGCGCCGCCGCCGCTGTCGAGATCGCCATCCTCGACCAGTAGGCGTCGGCGCCATTGCCGGGCCAGCCACCCGACAGCTTGCGCACCTCGTCCAGCACGGCGGGGAAGACCGCGCGATCGATGCCGACCGACAGGCAGGCCAGGAACAGGGCGTCCGGATTGGGGCGGATCACGGCGCTGCGAATCTGGGTCACCGAGAACCCGGTCAGGCCGGCCAGGGCGTGTTCGAACAGGCTTAGCTTCTGTTCGCGAATGGCGCGGATCAGGAAGCCGGGGCGGAGCTGACCGGCACCCTGGAGCTTTGCGATCAGGCGGCGTTCCATCTCCTCGCGGTCGGCCAGACTGGCGTCAGGACTAAGCGCCGCGACCGGCCCGGCGGGGCCGGCGGCGGTGACGGCCTGATCGATCGCCTGGCTCATGGCTGCGTCGTCGACGCGGAAGCGTTCGCAGATGGCCTGACGAAGCGCCTGACCGACCCAGGCGTAGAGCTCGCGGGCCAGGGTGTCGTTCAGCCGAGGATGGCGGGTCAGGGGCGCGCGCAGGGCGGCGATGCGTCGGGCGTGTTCGACCATCCTGTGCAGGCCGTCGTCGCTGATGTCCGCCGAACGATTGCAGGCCAGGGCCGTCAGGGTCGCGGGCTCGCCGCGTTCGATAATGGCGTCGGAGACGGCGCTGCTGAGCGTCGGGCGGCGGGCGACTTCGATCTGATGCTCGATCGTGGCTTCGACCAGAATCCGCAGCAGGTCGGCGTCCTTCAGCAACGGGCTGTTGGCGATGACGGGGCGGGCGATCTCGATTTCGTCCAGCGCCAGCATGTTGATCAAGGCCGCCGGAGCCCAGGTCGCGGTGGCCAGGCTTTCGGACAGGGATTTGCGGATGTCGCGCTCGGCCTGACGCGCCAGGGTGAGGAAGATTTCGGTCAGGATCGGTGAAACTTCTTCGCCGGGAGGTGCTGAGTCGCAGAGCGAGGCGATGCCGAGCAGTAGTTTCTGACGGTCGTCCGTCGCCTTGCTGCGCGCGAGCGTGACAAGGTCAGCGGCAGAAACCGCCGAAGCGGGGGGCGTAGGTCGAAAACTCTGTAAATGGACGACAGCGGTCACGGCGGGCTCCGCACGGGGGGACTGTGCCAGATTGGCACCCGGACATGAAAACTCGGTTAAGTGTTCCTGAACGCTGTTCAGCTTGACGATCGCACACGCCGGGGCGACGGTGCGGCCAGCCCCACAAGAGGGAAGTTCAGGAGGACGTCATGGCCGACGGCACATCCCAGTCGCTGAAATCGCGCGTATCTGCCGAGGAATGGCAGGCGCGGGTCGATCTGGCGGCGCTGTACCGGCTGGTCGCCCTTCACGGCTGGGACGACATGATCTTCACCCACATCTCGGCGCGGGTGCCGGGGCCGGATCATCATTTTCTGATCAATCCCTATGGCTGGTATTTCGAGGAGATGACCGCGTCCTGCCTGGTCAAGGTCGATCTGGACGGCAACATCGTCCAGGAGACCCAGAGCTTCATCAATCCGGCCGGGTTCACAATCCATTCGGCGGTCCATGCGGCGCGCGAGGACGCCCATTACGTCATCCATCTGCACACCACAGCGGGTGTCGGAGTAGCGGCGCAGAAGGAAGGTCTGCTGCCGATTGGCCAGAACGCCTGTCTGTTGCAGCATCAGGTCGCCTACCATGGCTATGAGGGGCTGGCGCTGAACCACGACGAGCGCGAACGTCTGGTGGCAGATCTCGGCGACAAACCGCTCATGCTGCTGCGGAACCACGGCACGCTGGCGGTTGGACAGACGGCAGCGGCGGCCTGGATCGGGATGTTCTTCCTCGAGCGCGCGTGCGCCCAGCAGGTGGCGGCGCTTTCGGGCGGGCGCGAGCACGTCCTGATCGCGCCGGACGAAGCCCAGGCCGAGACGAAAGAACAGGGGCGCGGCATCGGCTTCATCGCCGGTCTGGCCTGGCCGGGTGCATTGCGGATGCTGGACCGGAAGCTGCCCGGCTACGACGCCTGAGGATGCGGATCGTCGTCGCGGCCCTGATCGGGATGACGGCGACCTCGGCGCAGGCGGGCCCCTGGACGCTGCCGGACGGGCGGTCGCAGGTAATCGTCAAGTATGAGGACATGCGGGCGGACGAGTCCTTCGACGAGGCGGGCAATCGCGTGCCCCTGCCGGGGGACCGGATCGACCGGTCGCTGGGCGTGTTCGCGGAATACGGCCTGACCGATCGGCTCACGCTTCAGTTCAAGGGCGATTGGCAGGATGGTGAAGACGCCTTCATCGACTACGAGGGTCGCGGACCGGTGGAGATCGGGGCGACTTGGCAGGTCTGGCGCGACGCGCGAACGGCGGTGTCGGTCTATGGCGGATATGCCGATGGGGGCGACGGGCGGAACGCGGGCTATGCAGCGCCCGGGGTCGGGCAGAGTGACTGGGAGGTGCGGACCTCGGTCGGGCGATCCCTTGCAGGGGGAGGGCGCTGGGGCCCCAGCCGGTCGTTCGCGGATGTTCAGGTGGCGCGACGGATGCGGGATGGTTTGCCGGACGAGACGCGCGCGGATTTCACCTATGGCGCGCACTATGGCGACGACTGGTTGGTGTTGGGTCAGGCCTTCGGCGGCGTGACGGACGGCGAGGGCGCGCGCTGGCTCTCGGTGGAGACCTCGGTCGTGCGAAACATCGGCGACTGGAGCCTTCAGGGCGGCTGGCGGCAATCGGTCGCGGGGCGGCGGACACCGGTGGTCAACGGACCGATTCTGGCGTTATGGCGACGCTTCTGAACGGTTGCCGACAGTGCGCTGGATTTTCCCGCGACGGAAACCGGAACTGCCTGCGTTACATTGCTTTAGTTGCGTCGAGACGGGCCTGAGGCCAAGTCGCCGCGCCTGCGTCGTTCCTGGAGAGCCTGCCGCGTGATCAAGAGACATTTCTTCCTCATCGCCGCCGGTGTGCTGCTGGGCCTGATGGTGCTGGCTGCCGTCCTGCGGGTCGCCTTTGCCCAGGACGAAGCTGGTGGCGGTCGTGGTGGTGCTGGCGGTGGGCGTGGACAGCAGGTGTCCGAGGCCGTGGTGACGGCACGTGAGTTCAGCGATCAGATCGAGGTTCTGGGCGTCGCGCGAGGCGAGCGATCGGTCAACATCACGTCGAACTCCAGCGAACTGATCACGCGCGTCTTGTTCACCGACGGTCAGCGCGTGGCGGCGGGCACGCCCCTGGTGCAGCTTCAGGCCCGCGAAGAAGAGGCCGGGATCATCGAGGCGCGCGCTCAGGTTGGCCTAGCTCAGAAGCAGTATGACCGTTACGCCGAATTGGGCGAGCGCGGTTTCGCGCCCCGGATGATGGTCGAGCAGTACCAAGCCGAACTGGCCGTCGCGCGCGCCACCTTGCAGGCCGCCCAGGCGCGTCAGGGGGATCGGTCAATTCGGGCTCCGTTCAGCGGCGTTCTGGGCCTCAGCAGCGTGACCGCAGGAACCTTGATCAATCCGGGGGCCGTCATCACGACGCTGGACGACATCGACACCATCCGCGTCGATTTCCCGGTGCCAGAGCGATACATCAACGTCTTGCGCGCCGGTCTGCCGATCACCGCGACGGCGGACGCCTATGGCGACGAGCCTTTTCAGGGGCGGATCGCCCTGGTCGATACGCGGATCAACGAGACCACGCGGGCCGTGACCGCACGGGCCGAATTCCCCAACCCAGGCTATCGTATCCGCCCCGGCATGCTGGTCCGCGTCGCTGTCCAGCAAGGCCAGCGCCAGACGGCAGCGGTTCCTGAGGCCTCCATCCAGTACGAGGGCGACGGCGCGTTCGTCTATCGTATCGCGGGCGGCGAAGGCGGCTCGACCGCCCAGCGCGTCGAGGTCGAGACCGGGGCGGTGGAGAACGGCTTCGTCGAGATCGTCTCGGGCCTGCGGGCCGGGGAACGGATCGTGGGATCGGGCCTGAACCGCATCCAGCCGAATTCGCCGGTGACCGTGGCCAAGGCGGGTGCGGCAACCGCAAGGACGGCGGCGGCTCCGGCGGCGACCGCGCAGGGTACTGCACGATGATGATTTCCGACCTCGCGGTCCGCCGCCCGGTTTTCGCCGCCGTGGCGGCGATCATTTTGTCCGTGGTCGGTTTGGCGGCCTTCTTTTTTACGCCGGTGCGAGAACTGCCAGATGTCGATCCACCGACGGTGTCAGTCTCGACCAGCTATGCGGGGGCGTCCGCCGAGGTCATCGAGAGCCGGATCACCGAGCCGATCGAACAGCAGCTGGCCGGCATCCAAGGCGTCGAGCGGATCAACTCCACCAGCCGCGACGGTCGCTCCAATGTGACGGTCGAGTTCGCCCTGGACCGCGACATCGACGTCGCCGCCAACGACGTGCGCGACCGGGTTTCGCGCGCTCAAGGCTCCTTGCCGGATCAGGCGGATCCGCCCCAGATTGCCAAGGCGGATGCGGACTCGCAGCCGATCATGATCCTGTTTCTGCGTTCGGAGACGATGGATCGGCTGGAACTGACGGACTACGCCGACCGGTATCTGGTCGATCAGATCGCCACGGTACCCGGCGTCGCCACCGTGAACATCTATGGCGAGCAGCGTTACTCGATGCGGATCTGGCTGGACGCCGACGCCTTGGGTGCCCGAGGTCTGACCGTGTCCGATGTCGAGACGGCGCTCTCGACCCAGAACGTCGAATTGCCGGCGGGTTCGCTGGAGGCGTCGGCCAAGGATTACACCGTGCGCGTCGCGCGCAACTATGCGCGCGCAGAAGATTTCGCCAGCCTGCCGATCGGCACGAGCGGGTCGGCGTCGGTGGCCTCCGGCAGCGGCGCGTCGCTGGCCCCCAGCAGCACGGGGGCCACGGCGACCGGGGCGCTTCAGCCGGTGGCGAACTATGTCACCCGGCTGGGCGACGTGGCCCGGGTCGAGGAGGCTCCGGAGGAGGATCGCCGCCTGTTCCGCGGCAACGGACTGGACCAGATCGGACTGGCCGTAACCCGCCAATCCCAAGCCAACGACCTCGAAATTTCTCACGGCGTCGAGGATTTGATCGAGCGCGTCCGACCGACCTTGCCCGAGGGCACTGAGTTGGAGGTGGGGTCAGACAACTCGGTCTTCACCTCCCACGCCATCGACGAGGTCTGGATCACCATCGGGATTTCGATGGCGCTGGTGGCGTTTGTGAACTTTGTCTTCCTTGGCAGTCTGCGTGCCGCCATCATTCCTTCGATCGTGGCCCCGATCTGTCTTCTGGCCACCTTCATCGTCCTGGCCCCGCTCGGCTTTTCGCTGAACCTGCTGACCCTTCTGGCCCTCGTGCTGGCGATCGGTCTCGTCGTCGACGATGCCATCGTGGTGGTCGAGAACATCCAGAGACGCCTTGACCACGGCGAGCCGCCGCTGGTGGCTGCCGAACGCGGCACGCGCCAGGTCTTCTTCGCCGTCATCGCCACGACCCTGGTGCTGCTGGCAGTGTTCGCGCCGCTGCTGTTCCTGCCGGGCTATGTCGGGCGATTGTTCGTTGAGCTTGCAGCGGCGATCGCGGCGGCCATCGCCTTCTCCGCCTTCCTGGCCCTAACCCTGACACCGATGATGGCGTCCAAGATCCTGCGGCCCGCCGAGGGCGGCACCTGGGTGGCGCGCAAGGTCGACGGCGCGATGGACAAGCTGAAGAACTCGTATGAGAACTCGCTGGGTGCGATGGTCGGCAAACGGGCGGCGGTGATCGCCGTAGCGCTCGTCGTAATCGGCGTCGGCGGTGGCGCGGCCGCGATGTTCTTTGCCCTGCCCAACGAACTGGTGCCCGCCGAAGATCGCGGCAGGGTCCAGGTCCGGGTCCAGGGTCCCGAGGGGGCGGGCTTCGACTACACCCGCGAGATCATGCTGGGCCTTGAACCGATCCTGGCCGAGTATCGTGAGAACGGAGAGGCTGCCAACTTCCTGATCTCGGCACCCGGCTTCGGCGGCGGCAGCTTCAACTCCGGTAACGCTGTCCTGAACCTGGCCGACTGGTCGGAACGCGACCGTTCCGCCGATGAGATCGCCCAGGAACTGAACGGCAAGCTGCGCGGTCAGACCGACGCCCAGGTGAATGCGTCTACCCCCGGTGCCTTCCAGCGGGGGGGTGGCAATTCCAACTCGATCGAGATGATCGTGACGGGCTCCGAATATACGGAGATCTACCAGTGGCTTCAGCCGGTGCTGGCGGCAGCCCTCCAGGATCCCGGCTTTTCCCGTCCACGCCTGAACTATGAACCGAATTCGCCGCGCCTGCTGGTCGATGTCGATCCCGAGAAGGCGGCCGCTCTTGGCGTATCGTCCCAAGAGATCGGACGGACGCTGGAGACCATGTTCGGATCGCGTCGGGCCACGACCTATCTGCGGGGTGGCCAGGAGTACGATGTCATCCTGCAGACCGAACGCGCCAACCGGACCAATGTGACTGATCTGGAGACCCTCTATGTCGGCGCGGGGACAGGGGCCTTGGTGCCGCTGTCGTCTGTCGTTCAGACGACGGTGGCGGGCGACACGCCGGACCGGCGCCGTCTTGATCGTCAGCGGGCGATCAGCATCAGCGCGGATCTGAACCCAGGAACGACCATTGCCGATGCCGTGACCTTCTTCGACGAGTTGGTCGCGCAGCAGCCGCAGGGCGTTGTCGCCACACAGTATGGCGGCGCGGCGCGGGATCAGCAGGAAGCGGGCAATGCGGTGGGCATCGCCTTCGGCTTCGCACTGCTGTTGGTCTTCCTGGCCTTAGCGGCCCAGTTCGAGAGCTGGATCACCCCGGCGGTGATCATGCTGACCGTGCCTCTGGCGGCGGCGGGCGGGCTGTTCGGCCTGCTGATGGCGGGGTCCAGCCTCAACATCTACAGCCAGATCGGCCTGATCATCCTGATCGGGATCGCAGCCAAGAACGGCATCTTGATCGTCGAGTTCGCCAACCAGCTGCGCGACCAGGGCCGGTCGATCCGCGAGGCGATCATCGAGAGCTCGGCCCTGCGTCTGCGTCCGATCATCATGACCTCGATCGCCACCTCGTTCGGGGCCCTGCCTCTCGCGCTGTGGCAGGGCGCGGGCGCTGGCAGCCGTCAGACGATCGGCGTCGTGATCTTCATGGGTGCGATCTTCGCGACCACCCTGACGCTGTTCGTCGTGCCTGTGATCTACGGGGCTCTGGCGCGGTTCACGCGCTCACCCGAATACACCACCCGCAAGATCGAGGCCTGGGAAGCCCAGGAGGTTACCGCCAACGACCCGATGCCGGCGGCGGCGGAGTGAGGCACTGGACGTGGACCCGTCGCGCCTGATAATCACTGTCAGGAAGCAGGCGAGTATCCATGTCCAATGTCATCAAGCTGAGCGAGGCCCGGGTGGGCGATCGCGGCGTCATCACCCAGGTCGGCGGCCATCACGGCGAGCATGACGAGGAGCTGGAGCGTCGCCTGCTGGAGCTGGGCTTCGTCGAGGGCGCTCAGGTGCATCTGATCCATCAGGGGATCGTCAAGCGCGATCCGATTGCTCTGCGGGTCGATGACATGACCGTGGCCTTGCGTCGGCGGGAAGCCGCCAGCCTGACGATCCAGCTGGATAATGCCTACGCGGAAGCCGCCGAATAATGGACATCGCCGTTCGGACCCAGCGGGTCGCTCTGGTCGGCAATCCGAACAGCGGCAAGACCGCCCTGTTCAATGCCCTGACCGGAGCCCACCAGAAGGTCGCCAACTATGCCGGCGTCACCGTAGAGCGGAAGGAAGGCCTGATCCGCTCGCCGTCCGGGCGGACGCTGTCGGTTCTGGATCTGCCGGGGACCTATTCGCTGCGCGCACGGAGCCCGGACGAAGAGGTGACGCGCGATGCGGTCCTGGGCCGGCTGGCGGGCGAGACGCCGCCGGACGTGGTGGTCTGCGTCGCCGATGCCACCAACCTGCGGCTGGTGTTGCGGCTCGTGCTGGAGCTGAAGGCCGTCGGGCGGCCGATGGTGCTGGCGTTGAACATGTACGACATCGCCCAGCGCCAAGGCCTCCGGATCGATCTGGAGCGGTTGCGCACGGAGCTGGGCGTGCCGATCGTGACGACGGTGGCGACGCGCAAGCGCGGCATCGACGACCTGATCGCCGAGGTCGAGACGGTGGCCAATGCCGGTGCCTGGACACCGGAAGGCGAGGGCACCTGGCATGCGCCGGACGCCGCCGAAATCCGGACCGCCCACCGGGACGCCGAGCGGATCATGCGAGCCTGCGTGCGCCCGCCCGAGCGGCCCGATACCCTGACGGGCAAGATCGACGGCTTGCTGCTGCACCCGGTCGGAGGGCTGGTGATCCTGCTGGGTCTGCTGTTCGTGATGTTCCAGGCGGTGTTCAGCTGGGCCACGCCCGCCATGGACGGTATCGACGCCGGGTTCGCGGCCCTGGGCGGACTCGTGGCGACCGCGGTGCCGGACGGCCTGTTGCAGAGCCTGATCGTCGACGGGATGATCGCCGGCGTCGGCAGTGTGATCATCTTCCTGCCCCAGATCGTGATCCTGTTCGCCTTCATCATCCTGCTGGAAGACTTCGGCTATATGGCCCGTGCGGCCTTCCTGATGGACCGGATCATGGGCGGGGCCGGCCTACATGGGCGGGCCTTCATTCCCCTGTTGTCCAGCTTCGCCTGTGCCATTCCGGGCGTGATGGCTGCGCGGACGATCGACAGCCGCCGCGACCGGCTGACCACCATCATGGTGGCCCCGCTGATGACCTGTTCGGCGCGGATACCGGTCTATACGCTGATCATCGCCGCCTTCATCCCTAACCAGACGGTCTGGGGGTTTGCCAACCTGCAGGGGCTGGTGATGTTCGGCCTGTATGCGGCGGGGATCGTCAGCGCCCTGACCGTGTCCTTCGTGATCCGGCGGGTGTTCTGGCGCGGTCAGGTCGAACCGTTCATGATGGAACTGCCCGCCTACAAGCTGCCGGACGCAAAGTCCGTGCTGATCAATCTGTGGCTCCGGGCCAAGATCTTCCTGACGCGGGCGGGCAAGATCATCCTGCCGCTGATGATCCTGGTCTGGGTTGCCTCGACCTTTCCGTATCCGCCCGAGGGCGCGACTGGGCAGGCGATCGAATACAGTTTCGCCGGCATGATCGGAAAGGCGCTGGAGCCGATCTTTGCACCGATCGGCTTCAACTGGCAGATGGTCATCGCCCTGGTGCCCGGCATGGCCGCGCGCGAGGTCGCGGTGGCGGCGCTCGGCACCGTCTATGCGGTGGCGGACGCCGAGGCGGTGGGCAGCGGTCTGGCCGGCCTGCTGGCAGCCCAGTGGTCGCTGGCGACGGGTCTGGCCTTCCTGGCCTGGTATGTCTTCGCGCCCCAGTGCGCGCCTACCCTGGCCGTGGTTAAGCGCGAGACCAACAGCTGGAAATGGATGGCGATCATGATCGTCTACATGTTCGGCCTGGCCTATCTGGCGGCGTTCGTCACCTATCGCGTCGCCGTGGCCCTTGGCGGGGGCAATATCGGCGGCTAAGGCCGTCCGATGCCGGACACCGCCGTGATCGCCGTTCTGATGGGCCTGCTGGGCCTGATCATCGGCAGCTTCATCGCCGCCGTGACGGTGCGTCTGCCGCGTGACGAGGATGTCGTCGTCGGGCGGTCACGCTGCATGAGCTGCAAGCGGATCTTGGCTCCCTGGCATCTGGTGCCGGTGTTCAGCTGGCTGGTCCTGCGGGGGCGGTGCGGGTGGTGCGGGGCCAGGGTCTCGCCGCGCTATGTCCTGATCGAGCTGGCCGCCGGAGCGATCGGCGTCTGGGCGGCGCTGGCGGGGGCGGACTGGCTGATGATCGGGGCCAGTGCGGTGCTGGGGTGGCAACTGCTGCTGATCGCCATCATCGATGCCGAGAATTTCTGGCTACCGGACGTGCTGACATGGCCGCTAGCGGGGACCGGGCTGGTCGCGGGCGCGGTGATCGCGCGCGGGTGGCCGGTGGATCAGATCATCGGCCTAATTGTCGGGTTCGGCCTGCTCTGGGGCATGGCCTGGCTCTACAAACGGGTCCGGAAGCGGGACGGGTTGGGCGGGGGCGATCCGTTCCTGTTCGCCGGGGCGGGAGCCTGGGTCGGGTGGATGGGCTTGCCCAGCGTGTTGCTGTGGGCCTGTGCGGTGGGGTTCAGTATTGTGCTGACGTTTCTGATCACGCGCCGGAGCGTCAGCGGGACGGATCGGCTGCCGTTCGGGACGTTCCTGGCGGTCGGGATCTGGCTAACGTGGCTTTACGGGCCCCTGGGCCTGGACTAGCGGCCGGTCACCAGCTTCACGACGATATGGGCCGTGGTGTCGATGATGGCATCGGCAGGCGTATCGCCGCGTCGCATCAGGTCGAAACCAGCGGCGACCGACTCGACCAGATTGGCCACCTCGTAGGAGGTCAGGCGGGGATCCAACCCTTTGGCGTGATAGCCGGTGGCGTGGGCGGTGGCGATCTTGCGCTCGAAGGCCAGGTGGACCCGGCGCAGACGTTTGATTCGCGCCTCCGCGAACCCGGGCTCGCCCTTGTCGGCCAGCATGTGTTCGACCCGCAGAACGGGGCCGTGCTCGCCCCAGAATATCAGGACATCGACGACGTAGGCGCGGGCGGCGGTGAAGGCGTGCTCCGAAGACCAGTCGCCGTCCAGATGGCGGGCCAGGGGCTGGAAATCCACCGCCGACGCTTCGCACAGCGCCAGAATAGTTTCCTCTACCGTCTTGAAATATGTGTAGAAGTTTGACGGAGATAGCTCCGCCTCCATGGCCACGTCGGCGACCCGGATTTCGCCCAGATGCTTGCGATCCAGCAAGCGACGCGAGGCCGCCAGGATAGTCTTGCGCGTGCGTCCACCCCGCGCGCCGATTCGGTGGCCGAGCTTGTTGGTCGAGGCGGTGGAGGGCATGGGGGAGGCCGAACCGGTGGTTTATCACCGTCAAGCTAGCGGCTGCGACCCTGCTTGGGAACGGTCGATTGATCGAAGGGGAGATGGTGCCGGCTGCAGGAATCGAACCCGCGACATCCAGTTTACAAAACTGGCGCTCTACCAACTGAGCTAAGCCGGCCTCCGGCGGAGGCTTATGACGACAGATCGACGGAGGGGCAAGCGGTCCCTCCGTCGATCAATCGTTGATAGTCAGCCCGCCGCCTTGGCGTTGGCGGGTTTCTTGGCGGCGGGTTTCTTCTTGGCCGCTGCGGGCTTGGCGGCGGTTTTGGCGGCGCTGGCCTTTTTCGCAGGAGCCTTCTTGGCGGCGACTTTCTTCTTGGGCGCGGCCCCGGCCTTGGCCGCGAGCAGGGGCAGGGCCTGTTCCATGGTCAGGTCTTCGGGGGCGGTGCCTTTTGGCAGGGTGGCGTTGATCTTGCCCGACTTCACATAGGGGCCGAAACGCCCGGCCATGACGTAGACCGGATCGCCGGTTTCGGGATGGGCTCCCAGGTCCTTGAGCGGGGCGGTGGCCTGGCCACGACCCGCGAACTTGCCCGCGCGTTTCTCGGCCAGCAGGACCACGGCGCGATTCAGGCCGACCTCGAACACCTCGTCGATGTCGGCGACATTGGCATAGGTGCCCGCGTGCAGGACGAACGGGCCATAGCGACCCAGGCCCGCCGTGATCGGCTTGCCGTCCTCCGGGTGCATTCCGACCTCGCGCGGCAGGTCCAGCAGGCGCAGGGCGCTTTCCAAAGTCAGGGACGCAGGCGACCAGCCCTTGGGCAGGGACGAGCGTTTGGGCTTCTCAGCCTCGGGCGGGGTGGTTTCGACATAGGGGCCAAAGCGACCGATCTTCAGATGCACGGGCTGGCCGGTGTCGGGGTCGAGACCCAGTTCGCGATCGGTGCCGGTTTCGGATTCGTTGGCACCCGAGCCGAAGCCGCGGGTGTAGCGGCACTCAGGATAGTTGGAGCAGCCGATGAAGGAGGACCGCATCTTGAAGCTGGCCTTCAGATGCAGGCGACCGTTGCCGCAGGCCGGGCACAGGCGGGCATCGGTGCCGTCGTCCTTGGGCGGGAACAGGAAGGGGCCGATGGCCTCGTCCAGCTCGTCGATGACGCCCTGCCGCTCCAGCATGGCGGCGGTGGCGGGCTTCAGCTGGCCCCAGAAGTCGCGCAGCAGGGCCTTCCAGTCCATCTGACCGGCGGAAACCTCGTCCAGCTGGTTCTCCAGACCGGCGGTGAAGTCGTATTCGACCCACTGGCGGAAGAACTGTTCCAGGAAGGCGGTGACCAGACGGCCGTTGTCCTCGGGGATGAAGCGGTTCTTGTCCATGCGGACGTATTCGCGGTCGCGCAGGGTCGTCAGGATCGAGGCATAGGTCGAGGGTCGACCGATGCCGAGTTCCTCCAGCTTCTTGACCAGGGTGGCCTCCGAGAAGCGGGGGGGTGGTTCGGTGAAATGCTGGTCGGCGCGCACGGCCTCGACCCTGGCCTTTGCGCCTTCCTTCAGCGTCGGCAGGCGGGTGGAATCGTCGTCCTCCTCGGTCTCGGTGCCCTTCTGGCGTTCGTCGCGACCCTCCTCGTAGACGGCGAGGAAGCCGTCGAAGGTCACGACCTGGCCGGTGGCGCGCAGCCCTGTCTGGCCGTCCGGGGTCTCGATCTCGACGGTCGTGCGATCCATCCGGGCCGATTCCATCTGCGAGGCGACCATCCGTTTCCAGATCAGCTCATACAGGCGTTGAAGATCGGATTCGAGGCGCAGGGATTCGGGATGTCGGGCGATGTTGGTAGGGCGGATCGCTTCGTGTGCTTCCTGAGCGTTCTTTGCCTTGGTCTTGTAATACCGGGCATCCGTGGGAACGAAGGCGGGGCCGAAACGATCGGCGATCACCTCCCGCGCCTGGGCGATGCCCTCTGGCGTGGTCTGGACGCCATCGGTCCGCATATAGGTGATCAGCCCGCCGGTCTCGTCGACGCCTTCATACAGTTTCTGGGCCGCACGCATGGTGCGCTGTGCGTCGAAGCCGAGCTTGCGCGACGCCTCCTGTTGCAGGGTCGAGGTGGTGAAAGGAGGCGCGGGGCTGCGCTTGATCGGCTTCTTCTCGATCGAGCGGATGGTAAAGTCGCCGGTGTTGATAGCGTCGCGGGCGGCGAAGGCGACGGCCTCCGACGGGATGTCGAGGCGCTGGATCCGCTTGCCGGCATGTTTGACCAGACGGGTAGTAAAGGGCGGGCTGTCGGCGACCAGATCGGCCTCGACCGACCAGTATTCCTGGGGCCGGAAGCGTTCGATCTCCAGTTCGCGATCGACGACGATACGCAGGGCCACCGACTGGACCCGACCGGCGGAACGGGCTCCGGGGAGCTTCCTCCACAAGACCGGCGACAGGGTGAACCCGACGAGGTAATCCAGCGCGCGACGGGCGAGGTAGGCCTCGACCAACTCCATATCGAGCTGGCGCGGGGCGGCCATGGCCTCCAGCACGGCGGACTTGGTGATGGCGTTGAAGGTGACGCGTTCGACGTGGGTGTCCTTCAGCGCCTTCTTCCTGGTCAGGACTTCCAGCACGTGCCAGGAAATGGCCTCGCCCTCGCGGTCGGGGTCGGTGGCCAGGATGACGCGGTCGGCGCGTTTGGCGGCGGCGGCGATCTCCGACATCCGGGTGGAGGCCCGGGCGTCGATCTCCCACTCCATGGCAAAATCCTCGTCGGGTTTCACCGAGCCGTCCTTCGAAGGAAGATCGCGGATGTGGCCGTAGGAGGCCAGCACCTCGAAGTCCGAACCCAGGTATTTGTTGATGGTCTTGGCCTTGGCCGGGCTCTCGACGATGACGAGGTTCATGGATTTGCAGTCTGTGGGGAGGGGCGCAGAACGTGGTTGGCCGCGCCGCACAAGTCAATCGGGCGCGATTTGGTCGCCTGTATTCTCTGTAAGGTTGCTAAACTTGCAAAGGTTGTATCCTATGCGGGTAGCCCAGAGGAGACGTCCATGCCCAATCCCCATCACGCCACGACCCATCAAGCGAGCCCGCGATCGTCAGAGGCTGAAACCCGGGCCCCCGACTTTCCTGTGCGGGAATACATCGGTGCCATGGCGCTGGAACTGGCACAGATGGCGCGCTTCGACGGGGATGAGCCGCTCGCGGTGATGCTGGATGCGGCGGCCGGCCGAGCGGCCACGGGGCGTGGACCTGCGCATGCCGTCGTCCGCGAGGCGGAACCGACCGTCAAGCGCCCGAGCTGAGACGAAATCGGTTCCGGAACGGATCGGGAACCGCTAGGACGGGGCTTCCCGATACAGGAGCCCCCTCAATGTCGATGATCCCAGCCCTGCTGGTCGCGCTGGTTCTTCAGGACGCGACGACCGTCACCGGGTCACAGACGCCCGATGCCGCCGCGCGCGAGGTCGATGCCGTGATCGATCGTCTGCATGAAGCGGCGTCGAAGGCTGACGGTGCCGTCTATTTCGACCTGTTCACGCCGGACGCACGCTTCATCGGCACCGACGCGACCGAGCGGTGGAGCCTGGCCGAGTTCCGCGCCTATGCGGAGCCCTTCTTTGCCAGGGGACAGGGCTGGAGCTACGTGCCGCGCGCACGCGTCGTGACCTTCGCGCCGGTCGAATGCCGTTGCGTGGCGGCGTTCGACGAGGTGCTGGACAATGCGTCCTATGGATCGGTGCGCGGATCGGGCGTGCTGGTGAAGACCGAGGCGGGCTGGAAGATCGAACAGTATGTCCTCAGCTATGCGATCCCGAACGATTTGGCGCGGAGCGTGACAGCCTTGATCCGGGAGCATGAGGCGGCTCCGGCGGCGGCAAATCCAAACCGCTGATGGATTTTCATGAGGAGGGCTTCGTCCTGTCGGCGCGGGCGCATGGAGACACGGGGGTGGTGGTCGACCTGCTGACCGAGACCCACGGGCGGCGCGGGGCCTATGTGGCTGGTGGCGCGTCGCGCAAGATGAAGCCGTTTCTGCAGGTCGGGGCGCGGGTGATCGTGGATTACCGAGCGCGGACCAGCGACCACCTGGGCTCGGCGCGGCTCGAGGCCGTCGGGGAGGGTCCATCCGCCCTGTTCGACGATCCGATGGCCCTGACCGGGCTGGCGGCGGCGGCGGCGGTGGCGCAGGGGGCCTTGCCCGAGCGCGAGCCGCATCCGGGAGCCTTCCTGGCCTTCGAGGCGATGATGGGAGCGTTCGCGATTCCGGAGGTCTGGCCCGCGATCTTCGTGCGGTTCGAGGCGGGGCTGCTGGAAGACCTCGGGTTCGGGCTGGACCTGTCGCGATGCGCGGCGACGGGGACGATCGACGACCTGATCTATGTCAGCCCGCGCACCGGGCGGGCGGTGTCGCGCGAGGCCGGTACGCCCTATGCCGACAAGATGCTGAAACTGCCGCCCTTCATGCTGGGCGCGCAGGCGGGGCTGGGCGAGGGGGACGTCGGGGCGGGCCTCGACCTGACCGGCCATTTCTTGGAGCAGTTCGTGTTCCATCCGCAGAACAGGCCGCTGCCGGAGGCGCGGGTGTGGATGGTGGATCGGCTACGGGAGACGGGGCGGCTTTAGTCGAGAAATCATCGTCACCCTCGGGCTTGACCCGAGGTTCGGACCGTCTGCACATTGCTTCATGGAGTGTACGCTCGTCAGCACGACAAGGCTTTCAGCAACGCGAATAGCTGCCTGCGCCTTGGGCCTAATGTCTCTCGTTATCTTAGGATCGACGGCGATGGCTCAAGAGTCCGAAGAAGACGCGATGACGCCGGTCGTGGGGCCAAGGCAGGTCTGTTTCAAGTACAGCAGCTTCAACCTGCTTGAAGGTGAGCGGATCGTAGGTTTTCAGGGCGGAGCGGAATCCATGGCCGTGAATGTGGAAGGCCTGTACGGTGCTTTTAGGATTGGCGAGAGTGAGATTTTCGCAGGGCCCCCTCGCAGGGGTCTACGCGTTTCCACACGCAACGGCACGAGCGTGTATCGACTTCGAGATCCCGACCTTCGGTACGGCGTGTACGGCAAGACCGCATTTTCCGCTGGACGCGATCGACTGACGATATGGTTGCAGGGGAAGGCGTTGAACGGCACACGCCGGGACGCGCACATCTACGATCGCCTCGTTGTGGGCGACACCAGCACATTGAATTGCCAGCACACCTTCACCTACGGTTGGGAGCTCATTTTGGGATCCCATGACTCCTGCAGCAATCACGCTGGGTGAAGGCTCGGGTGACCTCGCCGAATGCGGCTAGACTTGCGGATCAAACCGGCTGATTCGCACACCCATGACCATCCTTACTCCCCCGCCCGAAGGCGGGCGTATCATCGACGAGCCGCTGGAGACTGCCCTGTCGCGGCGGTATCTGGCCTATGCGCTGTCGACGATCACCAATCGCGCACTGCCGGACGTGCGCGACGGATTCAAGCCGGTGCACCGCCGGATCCTGTACGCCATGCACCAGATGCGGCTGAACCCCCAGGCTGCGGCGCGCAAATGCGCTAAGGTGGTGGGGGAGGTCATGGGGGGGTATCACCCGCACGGCGATGCCTCCATCTATGACGCCCTGGTGCGGCTGGCCCAGGATTTCGCCCAGCGGTATCCGCTGGTCGATGGGCAGGGAAATTTCGGCAATATCGACGGCGATAACGCCGCGGCCATGCGTTACACCGAGTGCAAGCTGACGGCGGCGGCGGTGCTTCTGGTCGAGGGTATCGACCAGAATACGGTCGACTTCCGGCCCACATACGACGATCAGGACGAGGAGCCGGTGGTCCTGCCGGCCGGGTTTCCGAACCTGCTGGCCAACGGATCGTCGGGCATCGCCGTGGGCATGGCGACCTCCATTCCGCCGCACAATGTCGGAGAGCTGATCGACGCCTGTCAGCTGTTGCTGGAGCGGCCCGACGCCACGACGGCGGAGCTGGCCGAGATCGTGCCGGGGCCGGACTTTCCGACCGGCGGGGTGGCGGTCGAGGGCCATGCGGCCATCCTGGACGCCTATGAGACCGGGCGGGGCGGGGTCCGGTTGCGGGCGCGCTGGGAGGTCGAGGACACCGGGCGCGGCACCTATGTGATCGTGGTCACCGAGATGCCGTACCAGATCCAGAAGAACAATCTGGTCAAGGCCTTGGCCGAACTGATCGAGCTGAAGAAGGCCCCGCTGCTGGCCGATGTGCGCGACGAATCCGCCGAGGACATCCGGCTGGTGATCGAGCCCAAGTCGCGCACGGTCGAGGCCGAGGTTCTGATGGAGAGCCTGTTCCGGCTTTCGGACCTTGAGGTGCGGTTCCCGATCAACATGAACGTGCTGGACGCATCCGGCACGCCGCGCGTGATGGGGCTCAAAGCCTGTCTGCAAGCGTTTCTGGATCACCGGCGCGAGGTGCTGAACCGGCGCTCGCAATGGCGGATCGACCGGGTCGAGAAGCGGCTCCATCTGCTGGAAGGGCTGCGGATCGTCTTCCTGAACCTGGACGAGGTGATCCGGATCGTGCGCGAGGAGGAACAGCCCAAGGCCGTCCTGATCGCGCGGTTCGGCCTGTCGGAGCTGCAGGCCGACTTCATCCTCGACACCCGGCTGCGCCAGCTGGCGCGGATCGAGGAGATGACGATCGAGACCGAGTTCAAGGCCCTGATGGAGGAGCTGGCGGGGTTGCAGGCCCTGACGTCCTCGCCCGCCAAACAGTGGAAGAAGATCGGGCACGAGCTGGCGGCGGTGCGCAAGGCCATGGTCTCGCCGCGCCGGACCACGATCGCCGAGGCGGTGGATGCCTCGTCGTTCGCTCCGGTCGAGGCCTTCATCCCCCGAGAGGCGATCACGGTCATCCTGTCCGAACGCGGCTGGATCCGTGCGGCGCGGGGCAAGGTCGAGGATCCGTCCGAGCTGAAGTTCAAGGAGGGCGACGGCCCGGCATGGCTGGTGCCCGCGTTCACGACTGACAAGCTGCTGGTCGCGGCATCGGACGGGCGGGTGTTCACGATCGGGGCCGACAAGCTGGCGTCCGGGCGGGGGCATGGCGAGCCGCTGAGGCTGATGATCGAGCTGGACGAAAAGGCCGAGATCATCGCCCTGCTGGCGCATCAGCCGGGGGCGAAACTGCTGGTGGCGTCGAAGGCGGGCTATGGCTTCATCGCGCCGGAGGACGAGATGCTGGCCAGCAAGCGCGGCGGCAAACAGGTGCTGAACGGCGACCTGCTGGCCCTGATGCGCGTCACGGGCGACCACGTCGTGACGATCGGCGAGAACCTGAAGACGCTGATCTTCAAGGCCGATGAGCTGCCGGAGATGGGGCGCGGCAAGGGGGTCAAGCTGCAATCGTTCAAGCAGGGGGGGCTGACCGACATCGCCGTGTTCGACGGGGCGCATGGGCCGGAGTGGGTCGATGGCGGCGGACGGCGGAGGAACTGGCCGGACTGGAAGGACTGGCTGGGCAAGCGTGCCGGGGCCGGTCGGATGGGCCCGAGGGGGTTACGGAAGTTCCGGTGAGTTTCGTCCTCCCCATTCGCCGCTTGGCGAGTGGGGAGGGGGACCGCGAAGCGGTGGAGGGGCTGGTGCCGCCACGCGACTGGGCGACGAAGCGATAGCGAATTCGTTTCCGGCAGCCCCTCCGTCACGGCGCTGAAGGAGCGCCGTGCCACCTCCCCATTCGCTTCGCAAACAGGGAGGATAAGCTGTCCACGATTTCACTATTCGCCCTTCGACATCCGCGCGATAATCGCCGTTCTGTCAGGAGCAACCCATGACCGCCATCATCGTCATCGTCGCCGTGATCGCCTTGGTCGGCTTTATTGCCGTCGGGGCCTACAACAAGCTGGTCGCGCTGGATCAGCGGGCGGATCAGGCGTTCGCCGACATCGACGTGCAGCTGAAGCAGCGGCAGGACCTGATTCCAAACCTGGTCGAGACGGTGAAGGGCTATGCCGGACACGAGAAGGGCACGCTGGAGGCGGTGACGCAGGCGCGGGCCGCAGCAGCCGGGGCGACCTCGATCAACGACAAGGTCGCGGCCGAGAACATGCTGACCGGGGCCTTGGGCAAGCTGTTCGCAGTCGCCGAGGCCTACCCCGACCTGAAGGCCAATACCAATTTTCTGGAGCTGCAACGCGAGCTGTCGGACATCGAAAACAAGCTGGCCGCGGCGCGCCGGTTCTTCAACAACGCGGTGTCGGAGTTCAACGCCGTGCGGGCCCAGTTCCCGACCGTGCTGTTCGCCGGCCTGATCGGGTTCGGGGCCGAAAAGCCGTTCTTCGAGGTCGATGCCACCGAGCGCGCGGCCCTGAACGCAGCCCCGCCGACAGTGAGCTTCCAGGCCTGACCCATGGGCGCGGTGGGCTTGCAGACCCATATCTGGGCGAACAATACGCGGACCATCCTGCTGCTGGCGGGCTTTCCGGTGCTGCTGGTGCTGCTTCTCTATGGCGCGCAGCTGATCCTGATGGGGATGGGGATCATTCCCGGCGCAGGCGGCGACCTGGGCGGGGATCTGGTGCTGTCGGCATCTATGCTGTGGCGGACGGTGCCGCTGGCGACGATCGCGGCGGGCATCTGGTTCGTCATCGCCTATCTGGGCAACCAGGCCATGATCGACGCCATGACCGGGGCGCGGAAGGTCGATCGGGCCGACGAGCCGGACCTCTATAATCTGCTGGAGAACCTGGCCATCTCGCGCGGGATGGCTGTGCCGACGCTGCGGGTGATCGAGAGCCCGGCGCTGAACGCCTATGCGTCGGGTCTGCATGCGGGGCGATACAGCGTGACGGTGACGCGCGGGCTGATCCAGGCCCTGGACCGGGACGAGCTGGAGGCCGTGCTGGCGCACGAGCTGACCCACATCATCAACAAGGACGTGCGGACCATGGTTATCGCGGCGATCTTCGCCGGGATCATCACCGTGGTGGCTGAACTGGTGTTCCGGGGGATGTTCCATGTGCGGGGCGGGTCGCGGAACAAGAACGGCGGGCCGCTGATCCTGATCGGGTTCGTGATCGCGGGTATCGGTTTCGCCCTGGCGCTGGTGATCCGGATGATGCTGTCTCGGACGCGAGAGTATGTGGCCGATGCCGGGTCGGTGGAGTTGACCAAGAACCCCGACGCCATGATCTCGGCCCTGCGCAAGGTGTCGGGTCAGTCGCGGCTGAAGGCCCCCGACGAGGTTCAGGGGATGTTTCTGGACAACCAGCCGGACGGCGGCGGGATCGACGCGATCTTCTCGAGCCACCCGTCGATCGAGGATCGGATCGCGGCCCTGGTGAAGTTCGCGGGCGGGCGGGATATGGGACAGAATGCGACGTCGGTGCCGTCAACGCGGTAAGGACGATGCGGTATTTTGATACCGTATTTAAAAAATCGTTTTAGAACAGTACGATGGAGCCTGTTGGCGCATCTCGTCTGCATTGACGTCTGTGGATGGTTCCTCTATCAGCGCGCCTTCCGTTCGTTCCGGCCATGCGTCGGGACGGGCCCACCGTTCGTCTATCGGGATACCCTCAATGTTGAAGAACACGACGGTCGCGCTCAAGCCGGCCGACGTCGACAAGAAATGGATCGTCATCGACGCCGAAGGCGTCGTGGTCGGTCGTCTTGCGACGTTCATCGCCATGCGCCTGCGTGGCAAGCACCTGCCAACCTACACCCCCCACGTCGACTCCGGCGATCACGTCGTCGTGGTCAACGCCGACAAGGTGGTGTTCACCGGCAAGAAGCACACCGACAAGATCTACTATCGCCACACCGGTCACCCGGGCGGCGTCAAGTCGACCACCCCGCAGAAGGTGCTGGCCGGCCGCTTCCCCGAGCGCGTGCTCGAGAAGGCCGTCGAGCGCATGCTGCCCAAGGAAAGCCCCTTGGCGCGCGCCCAGATGACGCACCTGCGTCTGTTCGCCGGACCGAGCCACACCCACGAAGCTCAGAAGCCCGAGATCATCGACTTCAAGTCGATGTCGGCCAAGAACACCCGGAGCCTGTGAGCATGACCGACGTTACGCAAGACACCGCTGCCACGGGCTTCGACGCCCTGAAGGGCATGGGGACGACCGCCGAGGCCGCTCCAGAATACGTCCAGAAGCTGGACGCCCAGGGCCGCGCCTATTCGACCGGCAAGCGCAAGAACGCCATCGCCCGCGTGTGGATCAAGCCGGGCTCCGGCAAGTTCACGATCAACGGCAAGGACCAGGAGCAGTATTTCGCTCGTGCCGTCCTGCGCATGATGATCGCCCAGCCTCTGGAGGTCACCGACCGCCTGACGCAGTTCGACGTCGTCTGCACCGTCGAGGGCTCGGGCCTGTCGGGCCAGGCCGGCGCGATCCGCCATGGCCTGTCGCACGCCCTGACCCACTATGAGCCGGCGCTGCGCCCGGTTCTGAAGCCGCACGGCTTCCTGACCCGCGACAGCCGCGTCGTCGAGCGCAAGAAGTACGGCCGCGCCAAGGCCCGCAAGTCCTTCCAGTTCTCGAAGCGCTAAATCCGGTCACGGATATCGATACGAAGAAGGCGCTTCCGGTTTCCCGGAAGCGCCTTTTTTCTTGCCCGTCGTGCTGGCCTCGCAGGGAGGCCATCTGGCTATTTCTTGCCCGGCACCTGGGTGAAGGGCGAGGACCCAACCGAGACCGCAGGCTTGGGCTTTTCGGCCTTGGGCTTGCGGATTTCCTTGTTGCTCTTGACTTGACCCTTGGCCATGGCCGCTCTCCGGACGCCGACCGCCGGGAGGGCGGGCACTGCGTTGGGACCGAGCCTATCGCGATTTCGTCATGAGCGCGCGCCTCCTATTGCTCGATAGCATCTTGGGGGCCAAAGATGCGACCCTAAGGAGCCGGACGCCCTTTAGACCAGACACATGTTATGAGGCCCGACCCGAAGGACATTCAGCGTCACCTCTATAACGAGATGTACCTCGTTGGGCTTTTCAGTTTCTGAAAAGAGAAGCCTGTCGGTGTCGATGTTGAGCCTGGACACGAGAGTGTCACTTTCCATCAGCGTGAAAATTATACCCTCGCCAGTAGTCGGGTGGCGGGCGTCTTCGTCGTTGTCTGGGTTTCTCAGCGCATCAAGAAGCGTCTTCACTCGGTTGTCGATATCCCCACCTTGGGAGACGAGAGCGCCGGGGTCTTGTTGCCGAAGAAACAGAATGTCTATTTCACAGTTGAGGCTCAACGACTTTCTCACAAGTGGCATGAACGCACGCCCGTTGATTGGGATCGTCGTGAGCAAGTCAGTGCCATAACCGCTTTGAGCCATCTGTCTGGGAGAGGCTTTCCCGTTCGATGACATCATGACCATATTTCCAACATTGGTTGGGGGAAGCGCACCTTCTTGCGACAAAACTTGCAGCGAGTGGTGCGTTTCCCATAGCTGCCGCAGTTGAGGGCTAATCTTGGCCCGAATAGCCGCACCCTCCTCGGGCTTCGACTTATTCCCGCTGGCGGAGAGTGGGCCGCTGTAAATCAGGTGGAAGCGCATGACGTTCCTAAACTAGGCCGACTCGGGGGGGGGCGGAACTTTGGGGGAAAACCCATCTAGCACCTACCGGCGCGTGTGAGAACGTAAGCATGATCAGGCCCCCTATTGACGAGAACAAATCCGCAACATAGAACATTACCAGAACGCGCAATCTGGGGATAAGGCCATGACACGGTTGGTTCGGGAGACGCTGTCGCTTGCATCGTGCGGCGGGTTTGTCTGGATGGTATGGCAGGCGGCGATGCTGGCGACGTGAGTCGTCACCGGCCTGACCCCGAGGATATGGCCATCACCGACACACCGACATCCACAGGCCAGCAGGGCTTCGTCCATCTCCGCGTCCGCTCGGCCTATTCGTTGCTGGAAGGCGCGATCAAGGCGGGCAAGGTGGGCAAGTTGGCGGCGGACGCGGGCATGCCGGCGGTGGCGGTGGCGGACCGGGCCAATCTGTTCGGGGCGCTGGAGTTCTCGGAAGCCGCCAAGGGGGCGGGGGTGCAGCCGATCATCGCCTGCGCCCTGCCGGTCACCGGGATTGGGGGCAAGGTGGCGCAGCGGTGGGCCAAGGTGCCGACCGTCGTGCTGATCGCCCAGGATGAGGCGGGGTGGCGAAACCTGTGTGCGTTGTCCTCCTCGGCCTATCTGGATGCGGGCGACGAGGAGCCCAACGTGGCCTGGGATCAGGTCGTGGCGCGGTCCCAAGGGCTGATCCTGCTGTCCGGCGGGCCGGACGGGCCGGTCGATCCGCTGTTCGTGCAGAACAAGGACGAGGATGCCAGGGCGACCCTGGCCCGGATGGCCGAGGCGTTCGGCGACCGGTTCTATGTCGAACTTCAACGCCACGGGCTGGCGAGTGAAGGCCATGCCGAGCGGGGTCTGGTCGACTGGGCCTATGACCAGGACGTCGGGATCGTGGCGACCAATGACGTCCATTATGCCGAGCAGAAACAGGCCAAGGCCCACGACGCCCTGCTGTGCATCGCCGACGGGGCCTTCATCGGCCAGGAGGATCGCCGCCGGATCACCGATCAGCACGGCTTCAAGTCGGCGCAGGAAATGCGGACCCTGTTCGCCGACCTGCCCGAGGCCTGCGACAACACCATCGACATCGCGCGGCGCTGTGCGTTTCTGGTCAAGACCCATCCGCCGATCCTGCCCCGGTTCGATGCGGGTGACGGACGGTCCGAGCCCGACGAGCTGATGCACCAGGCCCGAGAGGGACTGAAGGAACGGCTGCGCACCGTCACCCCGTCCGCGTCCGAGGCCGACTACTGGACCCGCCTGGAGTGGGAGGTCGGGATCATCCAGCAGATGGGCTTCCCCGGCTATTTCCTGATCGTGGCCGACTTCATCAAATGGGCCAAGAACAACGGCATCCCCGTGGGGCCGGGGCGGGGCTCCGGGGCCGGGTCGCTGGTGGCGTGGGCCCTGACGATCACCGATCTGGATCCCCTGCGCTTCGGACTGCTGTTCGAGCGGTTCCTGAACCCCGAACGGGTCTCCATGCCCGACTTCGACATCGACTTCTGCCAGGAGCGGCGCGAGGAGGTGATCGAATACGTCCAGCAACGTTATGGCCGCGACCGGGTGGCCCAGATCATCACATTCGGCACGCTACAGGCGCGGGCCGTGCTGCGGGATGTCGGGCGGGTGCTGCAGATGCCGCTGGGGCAGGTGGACCGGCTGGCCAAGATGGTGCCCGCCAATCCGGCCAACCCCGTGACCCTGGCACAGGCCATCGAGATCGAGCCCCGCCTGCGCGAGGCGCGCGACGCCGATGTGGCGGTCAAGACGCTGCTGGCCACGGCGCTGGAGCTGGAGGGGCTGTACCGCAACGCCTCGACCCATGCGGCCGGCATCGTCATCGGCGACCGGCCGCTGGTCGAGCTGACGCCCCTGTACCAGGACCCGCGTTCGGACATTCCGGCGACCCAATTCAACATGAAATGGGTCGAGCCGGCGGGCCTGGTGAAGTTCGACTTCCTCGGGCTGAAGACGCTGACGGTGCTGGACCGGGCGTCGGGGTATCTGAAGCGACGCGGGGCGGCGACCGATTTCAACCTGCTGCCGCTGGACGACGGGCGGACCTATGAGCTGATGGCCTCGGGCCAGACCGTCGGGGTGTTCCAGCTGGAATCGCAAGGGATGCGCGACACGCTGAGGAAGATGCGCTGCGGTTCGATCGAGGAGATCACCGCCCTGATCTCGCTGTACCGGCCCGGGCCGATGGAGATGATCGACACCTATATCGACCGGAAATTCGGCCGGGCCGAGGTGGATTACCTGCATCCCTCCCTGAAGGAGACGCTGTCCGAGACCTATGGCGTCATCATCTATCAGGAACAGGTGATGAAGATCGCCCAGATCCTCGCCGGATACAGTCTGGGCGAGGCCGATCTGCTGCGCCGGGCGATGGGCAAGAAGAAGAAGGAGGAGATGGATTTCCAGAAGGCGCGCTTCGTCAAGGGCGCGTCCGAGAAGTCCGTGCCGGAGACGCAGTCCGACTCGATCTTCGAACTGGTGGCCAAGTTCGCGGGCTACGGCTTCAACAAGTCGCACGCGGCCGCCTATGCGATGATCAGCTATCAGACCGGGTGGTTGAAGGCGAACCATCCGGTCGAGTTCTTCGCCGCCTCGATGTCGCTGGACCTGTCGAACACCGACAAGCTGGCGGTCTTCTACCAGGATGCGCGCAAATTCGACGTGCCGGTGCGTAGCCCCGACGTGAACCTGTCATCCGCCGATTTCGACGTGGCATGGTCGGAAGAGAAGGGGGCGGTGCTGTATGCGCTGGGGGCCATCCGCAACGTGGGGCTGGAGGCCATGCGCCATGTGGTCGAGGTGCGCGAGACCGGCGGGCAGTTCGCCGATATCTTCGACTTCCTGGAGCGAATCGATCCGCGCAGCGTCAACAAGCGGGCGCTGGAGGGCCTGGCCAAGTCCGGAGCGTTCGACAGCCTGCATCCGAACCGGCGACAGTTGTTCGAACAGGCCGACACCCTGATGGCCTATTGCCAGAGCGTGGCGGCGGAGCGGGCCTCGGCTCAGGTGTCGCTGTTCGGCGGCGACCAGGCCGGGGCGGCGCGGCCGCGTCTGAAGCCGGTGGAGCCGTGGGTCGGACCGGAACGGCTGGATCAGGAACTGTCGGCGGTCGGCTTCTATCTGTCGGGGCATCCGCTGGAGGACATGGAGGCGGCGCTGCGCAGGAAGCGCGTGACCTTCGTCGCCGAGGCGGTACAGCGGGCGGAACAGGGCCACGACGCCTTCCTGATGGCGGGCGTCGTCCGTCGGCGTCAGGACCGGGCCAGTGCCAAGAACGGCGAGAAATTCGCCTTCGTCACCTTCTCCGATCCAACCGGGGAATTCGAATGCCTGTTCCCGCCGGAACAGCTGCGGAAATGCCGAGAGTTGCTGGAGGTCGGATCGGCGCTGATGGTGCGGGTCCGGGCCAAGTCGTCGGACGGCGAGGTGCGGTTCTTTGGCGACGACTGTTCGCGGCTGGACACCCTGATCGACGAGTCGAGTGTGGGGCTGCGAGTGCACGTCTCGGCGCGCGGCACCGACACGGCGGCGCTGAAGGCGCGGCTGGAGCGGGCGATTTCCAACGGCAAGGGCGGCGAGGTTTCGCTGATCGCCTCGCTGGACGGACGGCGCGAAGTGGAGATGAAACTGCCGGGCCGTTACCGGCTGGACGGGGCGCTGCGCGGCGCGTTGAAATCGGCACCGGGGGTTCTGATGCTGGAGGACGCGTGATGAGCGAAGTGAAGACGCATGAAGGCTCGTGCCATTGCGGCGCGGTGACGTTCGAGGTGGACACGGCCCTGGACGGGCTGATGGAGTGCAACTGCTCGCACTGGTATCGCAAGGGGTTCGTGCTCGCCTTCGCGCCGCGCGCGGCGTTCCGGCTGAAGAGCGGGGAGGGTGATCTCGGCGAATACCGGTTCAACAAACACGCCATCGCGCATCAGTTCTGCAAGACCTGCGGCGTCCAGCCGTTCGGCTATGGCACCATGCCGAACGGGACCGAGACGGTGGCGGTCAATGTCCGGACCCTGACCGACATCGAGCCCTGGGCCTGGACGGCCGAGCGGGTGGACGGCCGGAGTTTCTAGCGGTCAGGCAGCCTTAGACGACCCAAGCGGCAGAGCGATCGTCTCAAGCGTCGAAAGGTCCATGCGAGACGCGCCTTCGATATCCAGCCCGACGACAGCACCGTCCGCATCCAGGTCTGCGACCAGTCCATCGACGATCTCGCGCGCCTCGACGCCCGGACCGGCTTTGAGCTCGATGTAGAGGCTGTCGGTTTCTGGATAATAATGCAGTTTCACGGTCGCCCCTTGGCGAAATCTCGATCGAGGAATGCATTATGCACGGTTTCGCCGTCTGGCAGAATGACGACGCGCAGATAGCGATCCTGATCTTCGCCCGGCAAACGCACGGCGATCCAGCAGCGGATGCGCTTGTCCATCTGGGTGACACGTTCCAACGGTGACGTCAGTGCAAGCGCGCACCAATCGCGCTGGATATAGGGTCTTTTCCCCAAGACCTGTTCTTCAAAATATCGCGTCGTCTTCATCGCAAGTCCCTGTCGCAGACAGCCTTGCATTTCTGCGAGGAGGGGTCTATCAGCCCGCCCACTTCACACGCAGGCGTGGCGCGTTTCGGGGAGACATCCCGGACGCTCCGTTCCGAGGGGCCAGTTGGTCCTTTCACCGTCTGCGGCGGATCAATCGGAAAAAGGACGACCCATCATGGCACTGCCAGAATTCTCCATGCGCACCCTGCTCGAAGCAGGCGCCCACTTCGGCCACCAGACGCATCGGTGGAACCCGAAGATGGAACGCTACATCTTCGGCTCGCGCTCCAACATCCACATCATCGACCTGTCGCAGTCGATGCCGCTGTTCCACCAGGCCCTGGTCGCCGTGCGCGACGTCGCCGCCAAGGGTGGTCGCGTGCTGTTCGTCGGCACCAAGCGCCAGGCCGCCGAGCCGGTCGCCGAGGCCGCCAAGCGCTGCGCCCAATACTATATGAACAACCGCTGGCTGGGCGGCACCCTGACCAACTGGCGCACCGTGTCGGGCTCGATCGCCCGCCTGCGCGAGCTGGAAGGCATTCTGGAGCGCGGCGGCGAGGGCCGGGTCAAGAAAGAGCTGGTCAACATGGCCCGCGAAAAGGAAAAGCTGGAACTGTCGCTGGGCGGGATCCGCGACATGGGCTCGATCCCCGACATCATGTTCGTGATCGACACGAACAAGGAAGCGATCGCGATCCTGGAAGCGCGCAAGCTGAACATCCCGATCATCGCGATCCTGGACACCAACTCCGATCCGGACGGCATCACCTATCCGATCCCGGGCAACGATGACGCCGCGCGCGCGATCCAGACCTATTGCGACCTGATCGCCGATGCCGTGCTGGACGGTCTGGCCGCCGGTGCCGCGAACTCGGGCATCGACCTGGGCGCGTCGGAGAACCCCGTCGAGCCGATGCTGGCCGAGGCCTCGGCCCCGGTCGCGGCTGATACGGCTCCGGCCGGTACCGAAGCCGTCGCCGAGGAAATGCTGGCCGAGGCCGGTGAGGCCCCGGCTGCTGCTGAAGCGCCTGCCGCCGAAGAAGAAGCCAAGGCCGAAGACGTTCCGGCCTGATGCCTCGACCGTCGTTCCGGGGCTTCGCGGTCTGGAACGACGGGCCCGAACCGGGTGGGCGTGGCCCACCGTGAAACTGACATGAGGCCGGGGTAACACCCGGCCTATCCGCATTCGAATACCCTAGGAGACGAAAAATGGCCGAGATCACCGCCGCCCTCGTGATGGAACTGCGCGCCAAGTCCGGCGTCGGCATGATGGACTGCAAGAAGGCCTTGCAGGAAACCGACGGCGACATCGCCGCCGCGATCGACTGGCTGCGCGCCAAGGGCCTGTCCAAGGCCGCCAAGAAGGCCGACCGCGTCGCCGCCGAAGGCCTGGTGGCCGTGGCGTCCAAGGAAGTCGGGGCCGGTGAAGTCGGCGCCGCCATCGAGTTCAACTCCGAGACCGACTTCGTGGCGCGCAACGACCTGTTCCAGAACGCCGCCAAGTCGTTCGCCCAGCTGGGTCTGGAGCATGCCTCGGTCGAGGGTCTGCACGGCGCGGAGCTGGAAACCGGAAAGACGGTCCAGGACGAGGTCACCAACCTGATCGCCACGGTCGGCGAGAACATGCAGCTGCGTCGCGCCGCTCGCCTGTCAGTCGATGAAGGCGTCGTGGCCTCCTACGTCCACAATGCCGTGGCCCCGGGCCTGGGCCGGATCGGCGTGCTGGTCGCCCTGCACGGCGGCGGCGACAAGACCGCCCTGCGCGAGCTGGGCCGCAAGATCGCCATGCACGTCGCGGCGACCGCTCCGCTGTCGCTGAACACCGACGACCTGGACCCCGCCGCCGTCGAGAAGGAACGCCAGGTCCTGACCGAAAAGGCCAAGGAAGAGGGCAAGCCGGAAAACATGATCGACAAGATCGTGCAGGGCCAGATCAACAAATTCCAGAAGGACGTGGTGCTGACCAAGCAGCCGTTCGTGATGAACCCGGACGTGACGATCGAAGAGCTCGTCGCCAACACCGGCAAGGAACTGGGCGCGCCGGGCCTGCATCTGGCGGGCTTCGTCCGTCTGGCGCTGGGTGAGGGAGTGGAGAAGGTCGAAGGACCGGATTTCGCGGCCGAAGTCGCCTCGATGGTGGCCCCGCAGTAGGATTGTCTGGCGACAGACATAATCATGGGAAGGGCCGGCGATCCGCGATCGTCGGCCCTTTTTCATGTCCGGACTTGGCGTCGAGGATGATCTGGCCTCAGATGCCGACCTTCTGATTCACGGGGTCTTTTCATGAAGCGCCTGCTCGTCGCCGTTTCCGCCATCGCCGTTCTCGCCGCCGGGTCCGTGGCCGCCCAGGAGGTGGACCGTGTCGCCATCAACGGCATCATCGACCAGGGGCTGAACCATTCCGAGGTGATGCAGACGGCCGCCCATCTGACCGACCGGATCGGCGGACGGCTGACCAACTCGCCCCAGATGCGCGAGGCCGAGCAGTGGACGCAGACGCGGTTCCGCGACTGGGGTCTGTCCAACGTCCGGGCCGAGGGCTTCGACTTCGGGCGTGGCTGGTCGATGGTGCGGTCCAGCGCACGGATGACGACGCCCCGCCCGATCGACCTGCGCGCCATTCCGGTCGCCTGGACGCCCGGCACCAATGGCGTGGTGTCCGGCGAGATCATCCTGGCCCCCATGGCCAATGCCGGGGATCTGGAGAAGTGGAAGGGCAAGCTGGCGGGCAAGATCGTCATGATCTCGGCCCCGACCGCCGCGACCGATCCGACGGAGCCCGCCTTCCGGCGCTGGACCGACGAGGAACTGGCCGAGCGCACAGGATATGTCCAGCCCAACAACAACCCCGCCGCCGCCGACCGGGCGGTCCAGACCAGCGCACGCGACGAGTTCCCGCTGCGGATGGATGCCTTTCTGGCCGAGGAGGGAGCTATCGGCTGGGTGCGGATGTCGTATCGCGACGGCGGACTGGTGCACGGGGCGGGCTATACGCACATGGTCGATCGAACGCCGCGCGTGCCGGGCATGGAACTGGCGGCAGAGGACTATCGCCGCCTGGTCCGACTGGCGGTCGCGGGCACGCCGCCGACGCTGGAGCTGATGAGCGAGGTCCGGTTCCACGACGACGACGTGAAGGCCTACAACGTCCTGGCCGACATCCCCGGCACAGACCGGTCGGGCGAGTACGTTATGGCCGGAGCGCATTTCGACAGCTGGGTCGCCTCCGACGGGGCGGTGGACAATGCCGCCGGGACCGCCGTGGTCATGGAGGCCGCGCGCATCCTGAAGACCCTGGGCGTCCGGCCCAAGCGCACCATCCGTTTCGCCCTGTGGAACGGCGAGGAGCAGGGGCTGTGGGGGTCGCTGGCCTATGTCGATCAGCATCTGGCGACCCGCGCCCCATTGAGCGACCCGGCGCTGGCCAACCTGCCCAACAACCGGACCTGGCGGGCGCGCTGGCCGATCCAGCCGCGCGAGGGCTATTCCGACCTGGTGGCCTATTTCAACCTGGACAACGGTTCGGGGAAGATCCGCGGCATCAATGCCGAGGGCAATATCGCCGCCGCGCCGATCCTGGGCGACTGGCTGAAGCCGTTCGAGAGCATGGGCGTCACGACGGTGTCGCTGCGTCCCTCGGGCGGTACCGACCATGTCTATCTGCAGACTGTCGGCGTGCCGGGGTTCCAGTTCATCCAGGATCCGCTGGATTACAGCAGCCGCCTGCACCACACCTCGCTGGACAGCTATGACCACCTGAAGCCGGAAGACCTGCGTCAGGCGGCGGTCGTCTTGGCCAGTGTGCTGCTGAGCGCGGCCAACAGCGACGAGCCCCTGCCGCGGATGCCGCTTCCGACCCGGCCGACGCCCAGCGATCCCTTCGCCGTTTCGAACTGATCGGGCGACAGGGGCGGCTCCCGGCGTATAAATCGCCCTGGGGCGCGTTCGGCTTTGAAGCCGGGCGCGCCCTTCGTCTATAAGACACCGCCGAATCCCGACACGGACCGATTTCCCATGCCCGACGCCAGCGCCGAAGACGGTCCCAAGCCCACGCACGGGTTCCGCTACAACCGCGTCCTGCTGAAGGTGTCGGGCGAGGTGCTGATGGGCGATCAGGCCTATGGCATCGACATGAAGACCGTCGCCACCGTCGCCCAGGCCGTGGCCAAGGTGGCGCGCGAGGGCGTCGAGATTTGCCTGGTGATCGGCGGCGGCAACATCTTCCGCGGCCTGTCCAAGGCGGCGGGCGACATGGACCGGGCCAGCGCAGACTATATGGGCATGCTGGCGACCATCATGAACGCCCTGGCCATGCAGAGCGCGCTGGAGAAGATCGGCGTCGCCACCCGGGTTCAGAGCGCCATTCCGATGGCCGCGATCGCCGAACCCTATATCCGCAGGCGCGCCATGCGGCATCTGGAGAAGGGCCGCGTGGTGATCTTCGCCGCTGGCGTCGGTGCGCCCTTCTTCACGACCGATTCGGGGGCCGCGCTGCGGGCCGCCGAGATGGGGTGCGATGCCCTGCTGAAGGGGACCAGCGTCGATGGCGTCTATACAGCCGATCCCAAGAAGGACGCGGATGCCACCCGTTATGACACCCTGACCTATCAGGAGGTGCTGTCGAAGGACCTGCGGGTCATGGACGCCTCGGCCATCAGCATGATGCGCGACACCGGCATTCCGATCGTGGTCTTCTCGATCCGCGAGGAAGGATCGTTGTTGAGGGTTCTCAAGGGCGAAGGCGTCTATACGGTGATCACCAACACGCCCGCCGCGTGACGCGACAAGAAACGTACGGAGACGACCATGGCCAAGCCAGACCTGAAAACCTATCGCGAGCGCATGGACAAGGCGGTCGGCGCACTGAAGGAGGAGTTCAGCGGCCTGCGGACCGGTCGGGCCAATGCCGGGTTGCTGGATCCGGTCCAGGTCGAGGCCTATGGCTCCAACTCGCCGCTGAACGCGGTGGCCGCCATCAGCGTGCCCGAACCGCGCATGATCTCGGTCAGCGTCTGGGACAAGTCGATGGTCGGACCTGTCGAGAAGGCCATCCGCGCGGCGGGGCTGGGCCTGAACCCGATCGTGGATGGTCAGACCCTGCGCATCCCGGTGCCGCCCCTGACCGAGGAACGCCGCAAGGACCTGGTCAAGCTGGCCGGAAAATACACCGAGCAGCAGAAGATCGCCGTGCGCAACGTGCGCCGCGACGCCAACGACGACCTCAAGAAGGCCGAGAAGGCGGGCGAAATCAGCCAGGACGAACAGAAGAAGATGGAAGCCGAGGTCCAGAAGGACACCGACGCCGCGATCAAGCGGATGGACGAGTCGTTCAAGACCAAGGAAGTCGAGATCATGCAGGTCTGAAGCCCGGACGTATCGGACGCCAATGAGATGACGGCCAACATCGCCGAACGGTCGGGAGCGCCCCGGCACGTCGCGCTCATCATGGACGGAAACGGACGCTGGGCGGAGGCCCGGGGCCTGCCCAGAGCCATGGGTCATCGCGAAGGCGTGCAGGCGCTGAAACGTACGGTCCAGGCGGCGCCGGAGTTCGGCATCGAATGTCTGACGGTTTTCGGGTTCTCGACCGAGAACTGGCGCCGGCCGGTCGAGGAGGTGTCGGACCTGATGGGGCTGGTGCGGTCCTATGTAGCCAGCGACCTGAACCGGCTGGCACGAGAAGGCGTGCGGGTCAAGGTGCTGGGGCGGCGGTGCGGCCTGCCCAAGGACATCGCGGAGATCGTCGAACGGGCCGAGCGGACGACGGCGCACAACGACCGGTTCCTTTTGCAAGTGGCCTTCAACTATGGCGGCCGGGCCGATCTGGTCGATGCCGCCCAGGCCCATGTCGATCGGGTGCTGGCAGGCGAGGCGACGGGGCCGCTGGACGAGGAGGCGTTCGCGTCGGGCCTGTCCACGGCAGGATCGCCTCCGCTGGACCTGATCGTGCGCACCTCGGGCGAGCAGCGGCTGTCGAACTTCCTGTTGTGGGAAGCCGCCTATGCCGAACTGGTGTTCCAGAACGTCCTGTGGCCCGACTATGGACCAAAGGCCTTGGGCGAGGCCGTGAACCAGTATCGCAATCGCGACCGTCGTTTCGGCGGAGTCGAGGTCCAGCCGGCGCTCGCGACGGGCTGATGGCGGTTCGGGTCGGCGATATCGGCCTGCGGGCCGCGTCGGCCATCGTGCTGGCTCCGGCGGCGGTGCTGGCGACCTGGGCCGGAGGATTCTGGTTTCTGGCGTTGGTGCTGATTGGTACCGTACTGCTGGCCATGGAATGGGCGACGATGAGCGCGCCCCGCAACTGGCGCAACGTCGCGACCGCCGTGACCATGGCGCTGTTCGTCCCGGCCATCCTGATGCATTTCGGCCAGACGGCGCTGAGCCTGATGACGCTGGTGATCGGGGCGGGGATCGCCGGTCTGTGGGCCAAGGTCCGGCGCGACGACGGGGTCGATGCGGCCTATGGCGTACTCTATCTGGGGTGGCCGATCGCCCTGCTGATATGGCTCAGGGACGTCGATACGGCGCTGGGGCTCTACTGGACCGTGCTGGTGTTCGCCGTGGCCTGGTCCTCCGACATCCTGGCCTATCTGGTTGGCAGCACGGTTGGTGGCCCCAAGCTGTGGCCACGGTTTTCGCCCAACAAGACCTGGTCGGGCTTCATCGGGGGGCTGGTCGCCGGGATCGTGGCGGGGGCGGTGATGGCAGGTTGGCTGGAGATGGGGCAGCTGGGCGTGGTCTGGGGGGCTATGCTAGGGCTGGCGGCGGCGCTGGCCACGATGGCGGGCGATCTGTGGGAGTCAGCACTGAAGCGACGGTTCGGGGTCAAGGACAGCGGGACCATCATTCCCGGCCATGGCGGGCTGCTGGACCGGGTGGACGGGCTGATGTTCGCCATCGTCGTCGTCGCGGCAGGGCGTGTGCTGGTCAATATCGTGGAGCGGGCGGCATGATCCGGCGCAGGATCAGCGTGCTGGGTTCGACCGGATCGGTCGGGGTCTCGACGCTGGATCTGATGGGGCGGGCCCAGGATGCAGGATCGGCGCTGTTCGAGGTCGAGGTTCTGACTGGCGGCGCCAATATCGCGCGGCTGGCCGAGCAGGCGCGGCGATGGAAGCCCGCGCTGGCGGTGACGGCGGACCCGGCCCGGCTGGATGAGCTGCGCGCGGCGCTGGCGGGAAGCGGGGTCGAGGTCGCGGCCGGCGACGATGCGATCGTCGAGGCCGCGACGCGACCGGCGGACATCGTCATGGCCTCGATCGTCGGGGCGGCTGGGCTGCGTTCGACCTGGGCGGCGGCGGGGACGGGGGCGACCCTGGCCCTGGCCAACAAGGAAAGCCTGGTCTGTTGTGGGCCCGGCCTGATCGCGCGGGTCAAGGCGGCGGGCGGGCGGTTGATCCCTGTCGATTCGGAACATTCCGCGATCTTTCAGGTGTTTCCGGCGGAGAACCCCGAACGCGTCTCAAGACTGATCCTGACCGCATCCGGCGGGCCGTTCCGTCAGGCGTCGCTGGAGGAGATGGCGGCGATGACGCCGGAACAGGCCGTGGCCCATCCCAACTGGTCCATGGGGGCCAAGATTTCGGTCGACAGCGCCACCATGGCCAACAAGGGTCTGGAGACGATCGAGGCCGCCTATCTGTTCGACATGGCCGCCGACCGGATCGATGTGGTGGTGCACCCCGAATCCATCATCCACAGCCTGGTCGAGTTCGTCGACGGCTCGACCCTGGCCCAGATGGGGCCGCCGGACATGAAGACGCCGATCGCCTGTGCCCTGGCCTGGCCCGACCGGCTGGCCTGGCCCGCGCCGAAACTGGACCTGGCGGCGATGGGGCGGTTGACCTTCGAGGCCCCGGATGAGGAGCGGTTCCCGGCCCTGAAACTGGCGCGCGAGGCGCTGATGACCGGCGGCGCGGCCCCGACGGTGTTCAATGCCGCCAACGAGGTCGCCGCCTATGCCTTTCTGGATCGAAAGCTGGGCTTTCTCAATATTGCCGCAGTCGTCGCCGACACGCTGGAACGGGCGGAGCGGACGGGCATGATCTCGACATCGGCGAACGGATGCGAAGCGGCGCTGGAGGTCGATGCAGCGGCCCGCATCATCGCGCGTGACGTGGTCGCCGAACGTGCGCTGGCGGCGTGATATGACCGGACCCGTCGACCTCCTGATGCTGGACACACGCCACCGATGAACGCCGTCATTCAGATCCTGACCTACATCGTGCCGTTCCTGCTGGTGCTGACGGTCATCGTGACCATCCATGAGCTGGGGCATTTCCTGGTCGCGCGGGCGTTCGGGGTGAAGATCGACCGGTTCGCCATCGGGTTCGGCAAGGGCCCGAGCCGGGTCGACAAGCACGGCATCGAATGGCGGGTCGGCTGGATCCCGCTGGGCGGCTATGTCAAATTCTCCGGCGATCTGGATGCGTCCAGCGTGCCGGACAAGCGCGGGCTGGATGCGCTGAAGGACGAGATCGTCGCCACCCACGGCGTCGGGGCCGAGCGGGACTATTTCCACTTCAAGCCGGTGTGGCAGCGGATGCTGATCGTGGCGGCGGGGCCGGCGGCGAATTTCATCCTGTCGATGGTCCTGTTCACAGTCCTGTTCAGCATCATCGGCCAGCAGATCATGGCTCCGCGCGTCTACGGCGTGGTGCCGAATTCGCCGGCTGCGGTCGCCGGGTTCCAGCCGCGCGATCTGATCACCGCCGTCAACGGGAGGCCGGTCAACGACGGTCAGCAGGTGACGCGAACCGTCGTCCTGAGTGCGAATACCCCCATCACATTCACGGTCGAGCGCGGGCAGCAGACGCTGAACCTCACCGCGACCCCATTGCGTCAGAGGGTGGACGACGAGATCGCGGGCCGCATCCGGGTGGCCAGGATCGGACTGGACATGCGACCGATCTTCCGCAGCGACGTCACGGTCCGTCGGGTCAATCCGGTCGAGGCGTTCGGCATGGGCGCGGAGAGGATCGGGGTCGTCGTCGGGACGACCGTTCAGTACGTCGGTCGCATTTTCACCGGTCGCGAGTCCGGGGACATGCTGAACGGCCCCATCGGAATCGCCCAGGCTGCGGGCGGCATCACCAAACAGGCCAGCGCGATCGAAGGGTCTCCTCAGGCCATCGCGTTGAGTGTCGCGCTGAACCTGGTCCAGCTCGCCGCCATACTTTCGATCGGAATCGGCTTCATCAACCTGATGCCCATTCCGGTTCTGGACGGGGGTCACCTGGTTTTCTACGCCTATGAGGCTGTGGCGAAGAAACCCGTGGCGGCCCAGGTTCAGGAGGCGGGATACAGGGTTGGTCTTGCTTTGCTGGCGGGTTTGATGTTGTTCGCCACCTGGAACGACCTGCAGAAGTTGAACCTGTTCCAATTCCTCGGCGGGCTCGTTTCGTGAGCCGACGCCAGCCCCCGATGGTTTCCCGCATGATGAAGTCTGTTTCCGCTGTCCAATCCCTGTCGCGCGTTCGATCGACCGCCACGACGAGCGTGCTGGCGCTGATGTTCGCCGCCGGTCTGGGATCGACGGCCATGGCCCAGACGGCACCCGCGATCACGACCGCCCCCCTGCAGGAGGCCCCGCAGGCCGGCCCTCAGGAACAGGAGGGCGGCATCGTCAACCGTATCCTGGTCCAGGGCAACCAGCGGATCGATGCGACGACCGTCCTGTCCTACCTGCCGATCCAGCCGGGCGACACGATTGACCCTGTTCTGCTGGACGTCGCGATCCGGACCCTGACCCGCACCCAGTTGTTCGCCAACATCCAGATCGGGCTGCAGCCCAACGGCGACCTGATCGTGACGATCGTCGAAAACCCGATCGTCAACCAGGTAGTGTTCGAGGGCAATGGCGCGATCAGCGAGGACAAGCTGAACGAAGAGGTCACGATCGCGCCGCGCGGCATCTACACGCGTGCCAGGGTCCAGGAAGATGTCGGCTCGATCATCGAGCTGTACCGCCTGCAGGGCCGGATCTCGGCAACGGTGACGCCGAAACTGGTCCAACTCGAACAGAACCGCGTCGATGTGATTTTCGAGATCGACGAGGGCCCCGAAACGGGCCTGCGGGCGATCACCTTCCTCGGCAACCAGGACTACAGCGACAGCGATCTGCGCGAAGTGATGGTGACGAAACAGACCCGCTGGTTCCGGCTGTTCAACACCAACGACAACTACGACCCGAACCGGCTGGACTACGACCGGGAACAGCTGCGGAAATTCTACACTAACCGCGGCTATTACGATTTCCGGATCGTGTCGGCGGTCGCGGAGCTGTCTCCGGACGACAGCGCCTTTGCCATGACCCTGACGGTCGACGAGGGGGCGAAGTTCAATTTCGGCGAGATCAAGGTCGTCACCGAAAACGCGCGGCTGAACGGCGATTTCCTGGCGCTGCTGCTGCCGATCCAGTCCGGCGATCTGTACGAGAGCGACAAGATCGAGACGTCGGTCGACGCTCTAACCTTCGCGGCAGGGTCGGCGGGTTACGCCTTCGTCGACATCAATCCGACCTATACGGCCAACCGCGAGACCAACACCGTCGATGTGACGTTCAACGTCAGCGAAGGCCAGCGGGTTTATGTCGAGCGGCTGAACGTCGTCGGCAATACCCGCACGATCGATCCGGTCATACGGCGTGAGCTGCTGCTGACCGAGGGCGACGCTTTCAACCGCACCCTGGTGGAGGCGTCGCGCAACAACCTGCGTCGCCTGGGCTTCTTCAAGGAGGTCACGATCGAGGAGACACCGGGCTCGGCCCCGGACCGCTCGGTCGTCAATGTCACGGTCGAGGAACAGCCGACCGGGGAACTGTCGGTCGGTGCCGGCTTCAGCTCGGTCGACAGTTTCGTGGTCAACCTGGGGATCTCGGAGCGCAATTTCCGCGGTCGCGGCCAGAACGTCACCGCCCGCGTCGAATGGGGCTCGTTGCGCCAGCAGATCGACTTCCGCTTCACCGAGCCGAAATTCCTGGGTCGCGACGTCGGGGCCGGGATCGACGCCTTCCACTCGCGCTACGACTTCCAGGACGAGTCGTCGTTCGATTATCGTTCGACCGGTGCCGGCTTGCGTCTGTCCTATCCGCTGAACGGCTATACCCGCTTCAGCACGCGGTACTTCATCAAGGACGACGAGATCATCGTGCCGTTCGGCTATTGCGATGCGGGCGGTGCCGGGTCGCGGGCGCTGTGTGAGCAGGTCGGGGCATCTCTGAACTCCTCGGTCGGCTATACGCTGCAGATCGACCGCCGCAACGATCCCATCCGGGCGACGCGCGGCTGGACCGGGGCCCTGCGCCAGGATCTGGCCGGAATCGGCGGCGATGTGAACTATCTGAAAACCGAGGTCGATGCGGCCTGGTATTACGGGATCACGCCGAACTGGATCGTCAGCCTGCAAGGCTCCACCGGCTATGTGACCGGCTGGAACGGCGATTCGGTGCGGATCAACGACCGCTTTTTCCGGGGCGGCAACACCTTCCGGGGCTTCGAGACGGCCGGTCTGGGGCCGCGCGACCTGCGCACCAACGATTCGCTCGGCGGCAATTTCTACGCCGTCGGTACCGTGCAACTGACCCTGCCGAACGGGCTGCCGGAACAGTACGGCATCCGCACCGAGCTGTTCGCGGACGTCGGCACGACCGGTCTGCTGGACGATCGCTATACCCTGACGACGGGTGGCATTGTCGATACCCAGATCGTGGACGACCTGTCGCTTCGCGCCTCTGCGGGTCTCAGCGTCCACTGGCGCTCGCCGATGGGGCCGATCCGCTTTGACTTCTCCCAAATCCTGTCCAAGGAAGACTACGACCAGACGGAGTCCTTCCGCTTCTCCACCTCGACCCAGTTCTAAGGCTCGTCCGACGGGCAACCCCCAAGGCCAAAGGCCACACCAAGGTACGTCATGAAAATCCTCACTATCAGCGCCTTCGCGCTCACCTCGCTTCTTGCCACGACCGTGCTGTCGACCGCAGCCTCCGCTCAGACCGCCGGTCCGGCGAACCCCGGTCCGGCCATTCCAGGCGTCTGCGTCTATTTCAATCAGCAACTGCTTGCCACATCGACGGCAGGTCAGTCGGTCCAGACGCGCATGGAGCAGCTGGCGACCGAGGTTCAGGGCGAACTGGCCCCGTACGGCACAACCATCCAGGCCGAGATCACGCGTCTTCAAAGCGGTGGGGCGGCCGTGACGGATGCCGATCGTCAGGCCGTCCAGACCCGCATCCAGGAAGCCCAGCAGCTGGAACAGACCCGCGAGAACGAACTGCGCTATACCCTGTCGGAACAGCGCCGCCTGATCTCGGCCGCCGTCGAGCCCCTGCTGGTCGCCGTTTATCAGGAGCGCGGATGCGGTATCCTGGTCGACCGCGAAAGCGTTTTCATCCTGAACCCCGCCATGGATATCACGCCCACGGTGATCGAGCGTCTGAACACGCAACTTCCGTCGCTGAGCTTCAACCGCCTGCCGGTCCCGGTCCAGCAGCCCGCCGTGCAGTAAGCCCCACGCGGCGCGAGGACCCATGCCGGACGCCCGCTTCTTCCAGACCCTGGAACCACTCAGCGTCGCCGCCCTGGCCGAACGGATCGGCGGGGCGGTGATGCGGGGTGGCGAGACTCTTATCGCCCAGGTCGCGCCCCTGTCGTCCGCCGACGGGGGCGCAGTCGCGTTTATGGGCGACTGGAAATTCGCCGAGACCTTGAAGACGACGCGGGCCGGATGCGTGATCGTCCCCGAAGCGGCAGTCGACGCCGTGCCCCCCGGTGCGGCGGCGATCGTCTCGCGCGAGCCCCAGGCCGCGTGGGCGCGAGCCGCCCTGGCCCTGCATCGACCAATCCTGTTGGACATCGCCGCGTCGGCATCGGACGTCTGCGAGGATGACACCGTGATCCTGGCCCCTGGCGTCGTGGTGGGGCGCGGCGCACGGATCGGGCGGGGCACGCGGATCGGGGCCAACACCGTCATCGGACCGGGCGTCCAGATCGGTCGCGATTGTCAGATTGGGGCCAATGTCACGATCGGCTTCGCCCTGATGGGCGATCGGGTGACGCTTCTGGCGGGCGCGCGTCTCGGCGAGGCCGGGTTCGGGGCCGCCGGATCCAGCGCAGGGCCCGTGGACGTGCCACAGCTGGGCCGGGTCATCCTGCAGGACGGGGTGACCGTCGGGGCCAACAGCTGCATCGACCGAGGGGCCTATGACGACACGGTCATCGGCGAGAACACCAAGATCGATAATCTGGTTCAGATCGGCCACAACTGCATCATCGGCCGCAATGTCCTGATCGCCGCCCACACAGGGATTTCCGGCTCGGTTACTGTCGGCGACAATGTCATGTTCGGCGGCAAGGCCGGGATCGGCGATCACATCACCATCGGCGACGGCGCGCGCGTTGCGGCAGGTGCGGGCGTGCTGGCCGACATCCCTGCGGGCGAGACATGGTCCGGTTATCCGGCCAAACCGATCCGCCAGTTCTTGCGCGAGACCGTCTGGCTTGCCAGACAGGTAGCCCGCAAGAAGGGTGAAGGGCGTGAGTGAACCAACCGTAAGCAACGATATCCGCATCGACTATGCCGAGGTGATGCGTCGTCTGCCGCACCGTTACCCGTTCCTGCTGGTCGATCGGGCCGAGGATTTCGTGGCGGGGGTGTCGATCACCGGCATCAAGAACGTCAGCCACAACGAGCCGTTCTTCCAAGGCCATTTCCCGATCGACCCGGTCATGCCCGGCGTCCTGATCGTCGAATCGATGGCCCAGACCGGGGCCCTGCTGATGTCAAAGACCCTGGACGTCGCGGTCGAGGGCAAGGTCATCATGTTCATGTCGATCGACGGCGTCCGGTTTCGCAAACCCGCCCGGCCAGGCGACCAGCTGCGGCTTGAGGTCAAGGTGACCAAGCAGCGGGGCGACATCTTCAAATTCCGGGGCGAGACCTTCATCGACGGGAAACTGGCCGCCGAGGCCGATTTCGCTGCCATGGTCGTGACCGTCGCCGAGCCGGTCACGCCGTGATCCATCCCAGCGCCATCGTCGATCCGGGTGCCGTGTTGGCCGAGGACGTGGTGATCGGCCCGTGGTGCACGGTGGGGCCGGGAGTGACGCTGGACGCGGGCGTGCATCTGGTCAGCCATGTGGTTATCCAGCAGGACACGACGGTTGGCGCGCGGACGGTGATCCATCCCTTTGCCGTGATCGGCGGCGACCCCCAGCACAACGGCTATCGCGGCGAGCCCGTGCGGCTGGAGATCGGCGCGGACAACAGCATCCGCGAACACTGCACCTTCAACCGGGGCACGCCGCAGGGAGCGGGTGTCACGCGGATCGGATCGAACGGCCTGTTCATGACGGGAGCCCACGTCGGCCATGACTCGGTCGTCGGCGACAACGTCGTCATGGCCAATCAGGCGACCTTGGGCGGCCACGCGCGCATCGGGGACAAGGTGTTCCTGGGCGGACTTTGCGCCGTGCACCAGAACGGCCGGGTGGGGCATGCGGCGATCGTCGGCGGTCTGGCGGCGGTGACGCGCGACGTCATCCCCTATGGCTCGGCCTGGGGCAATCATGCGCGGCTGCACGGGCTGAACCTGATCGGGCTGAAGCGGAAGGGCTATGGCAAGGATGCCGTGCGGCGGTTGCTGGCGGCGTTCCGTCATCTGTTCGAGGGGGACGGGGTGTTCGTCGACCGGCTGGACCGGGTCGAAGGGGACTATTCCGATTTGCCCGAGATCATGGAAATCGTCGCCTTCATCCGCGAGGGCGGAAAACGCCCTCTGTGTCTGCCGGGCGAATGAGCGGCGCGGCCCCCGCAGGCAGGCTGGGGTTGATCGCGGGCGGCGGCGAACTGCCCCATGCCATCGCGCGGCGCTGCGAGGCCGAGGGGCGGGGGGTGTTCATCATCCGGCTGGACGGATTCGCCGATACGCATCTGGAGCGGTGGCCGGGCGACACCTTCGGCATGGCCGAGATCGGCGGCATCCTGAAGGCTTTGAAGCGAGAGGGCTGTACGGCGATCTGTCTGGCGGGGACGGTGAATCGGCCGGATTTCAAGCGGTTGAAGCCGGATCTGAAAGGCGCGTCCGTGCTGCCCGGCATCATTGCGGCGGCGACGCGAGGCGACGATGCCTTGTTGCGCAAGATACTGTCGGTGTTCGAGGCCGAGGGTTATGCCGTCGAAGGGGCCGACGACATCCTGGGGGGCGAGACCTTGCCGGGCGGCGCGCTGGGGGTGGTCACGCCGGATGCGGATCAACTGATCGATCTCAGGAAGGCGCTGCATGTCGCGGAAAAGGCCGGGGAGCTGGATATCGGTCAGGGGGCGGTCGTCTGTGATGGGCTGGTGCTGGCGGTCGAGGCCCAAGAGGGCACCGACGCCATGCTGGGCCGCGTGGCGGGTCTGCCCGGCGATCTGCGCGGCTCCACGACGACGCGCAAGGGTGCGTTAGGGAAAGCCCCGAAGCCTATCCAGGATCTGCGTGTCGACATGCCGGTGATCGGCACCCGTACGGTCGAGATGGCGGCGGCAGCGGGTCTGGCGGGGATCGGCGGCATCGCCGGGCGGCTGATCCTGATCGACCGTACGGCGATCATCGAGACGGCGGACCGGCTGGGCCTGTTCGTCTGGGGCGAGGCCCGCCCGTGAAGATCATGCTGGTCGCGGCCGAGGCGTCCGGGGACGCGCTCGGGGCCGGTCTGGCCAGGGCCCTGAAGGCTCGGCAACCCGATGTGACCTTTGTCGGCGTCGGCGGGCCGCGCATGGCAGAACAGGGGATCGTCAGCCCGTTCGACATCGCCGAACTGTCGATCCTGGGCTGGCTGGAGGGTCTTCGCGCCTATGGCCGGGTCAAGGCGCGGGTAGCGGACACAGTGGCCCTGGCGGTGCGCGAGCGGCCCGATGCGGTGGTGCTGATCGACAGCTGGGGCTTCACCATCCGCGTGGCCAAGGCGATCCGGGCCGTGCTGCCGGACGTCAAGCTGATCAAATATGTCGGCCCCCAGGTCTGGGCCTCGCGACCGGGGCGGGCGAAGACCCTAGCCGGGGCGGTGGACCATCTGCTGGCGCTGTACGCCTTCGATGCGCCCTGGTTCGAGCGGGAAGGGCTGGCCACGACCGTGGTGGGATCGCAGGCCCTGCACGTCGACATGGGGGATGCCGATCCACAGCGGTTCCGGGCGCATCGCAACCTGACCATGGACCAGCCGCTGCTGCTGATCCTGCCCGGCAGCCGGCCCAGCGAGATCCGGCTGATGACGCCGATTTATGAGCAGGCGGCGATCCGTCTGAAGGCCGAGCGTACCGATCTGGAGGTGGCCGTGGTCGCCGCCGGGACGGTCGCCGAGGACGTCGCGGCCCGCGTCGGTGCCTGGCCGTTCCGCGCCCATCTGGTCGAGGAAGCCGATAAATACGCGGCCATGAAGGCGGCCACCGTGGCCTTGGCCACCAGCGGGACGGTCTCGACCGAACTGGCGCTGACGGGGGTGCCGATGGTGATTGGCTACAGGTTCGCGCCGCTCAGCTATGCGATCATGAAGCCGTTCTTCACCGGCAAGTATGCGACCCTTTTCAACCACGCGGCGGACGAAGAGATCGCGAAGGAACTGATCCAGACCGATGCAACGCCGGAGCGGTTCGTTGCCGAGGTCGCAAGGCTGCTGGACGACCCCAGCGCGCGGGCGGATCAGGCGGCGCGGCAGAAGGCGGCACTCGATCTGATGGGTCGAGAAGGGCGTGATCCGTCAGAGGTAGCGGCGAAGGCGGTGCTGGCCGTGGTGCAGCCATGAAATCGGCGACCATCGCCATCGTCCTGGGCCTTGGGGCAGCGGCCTGTTCACCGGCTGTCGGATCAGCGCCGGCGTCAGATGTCTGCGCCCTCGTGCGCGAGGAGACAGACAAGGCTGAGCTCTACGAGCCTGTCGAGGATGACGTTCCCAATCTGGAGACCTGTGCGGCCAGGCTGGAAGCGATCCGGATGATCAGGGGGCGTTCGGTCACCGGCATCTACAACGGCCATTTCATCTTCGTCACCGAGGCAGACATCCTGTCGGCCCAGACGCTGGAGGGGTCACGCTTTCGCGTGTTCGAGCCCAAGGATCGAAAGACGATCCAGGACGGTATTCGCGTCCTGATTGACCAGGATGTAGCCCAGGTAGACCGGGGCCGTTAGAGAGTCTGGGCGAGGACGCCGGGGCTCGCACCCCGGCGTCCCAGAGGTGTCACCCCACGCGGGCGGCGATGCCTTCCAGGGTTTCCTTCAGACCACGCATCCGCTTGGCCGTCTGGTCGGTGCCGGTGACGCGGATGTCGCCCGCCATGGCCGACAGCGACCGGGCCAGGGCGGTGTCGCGGGTGCCGCCGTCGACAAGGGGCGTCGCCTGGTCCAGGGCGGCGGTCATTTGGGCCATCGTCTCGGCGGGCATGGCGTTGTCGCGGGCCAGCTGGTCCAGATAGGCCTTGGCCACGACCGGGTGGGCGGGCCATTTGACCGGGAACTGCTGCTGCGGGTTCACCGTGCCGCCCTCGTCGGCCATCTGGGCCGCCGCGATCTCGTTGGCGGTCAGATGCTCGCTGGGCGTCAGGGTAAGGACGTCCAGGCCGCGGGCGATCTCGGTCCCGTAGATGCGGCCGTTGTACCAATAGACCGACCAGTAGCCGCCCATGCTCTGGCGTTCGGCGTTGACCGGGCCGCGGTCGAAATAGGCGATTTCGCGCACGTTGGACGAGTCGGTGAAGTCGCTGATCGACAGGCCGCCCTGGTACCAGGCCTGGACGAACAGATCGCGACCGGGGACCGGGATCAGGGAGCCGTTGTGGGCGACGCAGTTTTCCTGATCCGTCTGGGCGGCAGGCAGTTTATAGTAGCTCTTGAAGACCAGTTTTTCGTCGACGATGTCATAGACGGCGTTGGCCCCCCAGGTCTTGGGATCCTGAACCCGGCAGCGCGGACGCCCGCCTCCGCCCCATTCGTCGGTGAAGACGACCTTGGTCCCGTCGTTGTTGAAGGTCGCGGAGTGCCAGTAGGCGAAGCCCTCGTCGACGACCGCATCCAGCCGCTTGGGCTCGCGCGGGTTGGAGATGTCGAACAGGATGCCGTTGCCGGAACAGGCCCCGCCCGCGATGTTTCGCGACGGGAACAGGGTGATGTCGTGGCACTGGTCGGTGCGGCTGGTGGTCTGGGTACCGTCGCCATGGTCGCCGCCGCGCCACAGACCGGCGATCTCGCCCGTCGACGTGTCGGCGAAGACGCGTGGGCTGTCGATGATCCGGGCCTGGGACGGATCGGCCAGGGGAATCTCGATCACGTCGATACTGAACAGGGCGCTGCGATCGTCGCCTGCCAGGCCGACGACGCATCCGGCCAGTTCCTTCTCGTCACGCACGTTGGCGGTGCCGGAGTTGTAGACGATCAGGCGACGCGCGTCGGCAGCGACGACCGAATGGGTGTGGGAGCCGCGGCAGGTCTGGACCTGACCGACCTGGACCGGCCGGGTGCGGTCGGAGATGTCGAAGATGCGCACGCCGCGGAACCGCTCGGGCGTTGGCTCGGAGCCGACGCCTTCGCGTCCGCAATCGACGCGGCCGCTGTTGGATTCGACCGACATCAGCATCAGATTGCCGACGATCGAGACGTCGCCCTGGCCGCCGGGGCAGACGACCGAACTGATCAGTTCGGGCTCGGCGGCATCGGACAGGCGGTAAAGGTTGATGCCGTGATAGTTGCCGGCAGCCAGCAGGTCACCCTGGAACGCCATGTCGGTGTTGGCGAAGCTGAGGAAGGGCGAGCGACCGGATGGGCCGCGGCCAGCTTCGTTAGCCGCGCTGCCGCCCGCGCCTGCACGCGATGCCTGGGGCGGGTTGCCTTCGGGATTCGTCGGGTCGAAGAAGCCGGTCGGCTTGGGCAGGGTGGCGATCAACTCCATGTTGCTGGCGGCCTGACCGGCGTCGCGGAAGCCGCCTTTCAGCGTGGTGCGGGGATCGGGCGAGGCCGCGCGCAGAAGGGCGGCCATGCGGTTGATCTCGGCCTGCTGTTCGTTGGTCACGTCGTTGGCGAACCGCGACAGGACGGGATCGTAGGCCGAGCCGGGTCGCGCCAGCAGGTCGGCGACCATCTTCACCGCCCCCTCGTGGTGGGCGATCATCCGCTCCAGGAACTGCTGGTCGAAGGCTTGGCCGTTCGCGGCAACCATGGCAGCCATCTGTTCTGGCGTGGCCATGCCGACCATACCGGTATGGGCGGAGTGGTCCATGGTGCCGTGGCCCATGGCGGCGTGGTTCACGTGGCTGGCGGCGTTATAGGCCGCTGCCGGGCTTTGACCGGCATGGGCATCGCCGGTCGGGTCGGGCGCGGTCTCGCCCCGCTCGATCAGCCAGTCGCGCATGAATTTGATCTCGTCGGCCTGGGAGGCCTTGATCCGCCCGGACACGTCCTTGACCGACTGGGTATTGGTCCGGCCATCGACCAGATTGGCCATCTCGACGGCCTGGGCGTGGTGCAGGATCATGTCCTGCATGAATTTCACGTCGTCGGCGGAGTAGCGGTTGTCGGCGATGCGCGAGGCGTCGCGGCCCTCCAGCGTGCGCGACGCCTGGCCGGGCGCACCCGGCTGGACGATCGGAGCCTGCTGCGCCATCGCGCCGGTGGCCAGCATCAGAACACCGGCGGCGGCGGAGCACCCCAGCAGCTTACGGATAGTCAGACCAGCTTTGCGCAACGACGTCGCTCCCCAAGAAACAGCAGTTCCTCAAGGCCTAACATGCGAAAGCGGACGGCATAAGCCTCTGGTTCGCTGTCCGGATTACAAAACGGAAAACGCCGGAGCTTTCACCCCGGCGTCCTGCATTTCAGATCGGATGCGGACGATCAGCCGCGGTTCTGGATCGGCACATAGTCGCGCTCGGTCGGGCCGGTGTAGAGTTGGCGCGGGCGGCCGATCTTCTGCGACGAGTCCGCGATCATCTCCTGCCACTGGGCGATCCAGCCGACCGTGCGGGCCAGCGAGAACAGCACGGTGAACATCGAGGTCGGGAAGCCCATGGCCGACAGGGTGATGCCCGAATAGAAGTCGACGTTCGGGAACAGCTTGCGCTCGATGAAATACTCGTCGTTCAGGGCGATGCGCTCCAGCTCCTTGGCCACCTGGAACAGCGGGTCGTTGGGGTCGCCGACGGCGGCCAGCACCTCGTCGGCGCTCTCCTTCATCACCGTCGCGCGGGGGTCGTAGTTCTTGTAGACCCGGTGGCCAAAGCCCATCAGCTTGTATTTCTTGGCCTTCACGCCTTCGATGAACTCGGGGATCTTGTCCGGCGTACCGATCTCTTTCAGCATGTTCAGCGCCTCTTCGTTGGCCCCGCCGTGCGACGGGCCCCACAGGCAGGCGATGCCGGCGGCGATACAGGCGAACGGATTGGCACCCGACGAACCCGCCAGACGCACGGTCGAGGTCGAGGCGTTCTGCTCGTGATCGGCATGCAGGGTGAAGATTCGGTCCATGGCCTTGGCCATCACCGGATTGACCACATAGTCCTCCGCCGGAACAGCGAAACACATGCGCAGAAAATTCTCGGCGTAGTTCAGGTCGTTGCGCGGCGACACGAACGGCTGGCCGATATGGTATTTGTAGGCGCGGGCCGCGATCGTCGGCATCTTGGCGATCAGGCGGATGGCCGAGATCTCGCGCTGGCGGGCGTCATGGATGTCCAGGCTGTCGTGATAGAAGGCCGACAGGGCCCCGACCGTGCCCACCATGATCGACATCGGATGGGCGTCGCGGCGGAATCCCTCGAAAAAGCGGTCGAACTGCGCATGCAGCATGGTGTGCATGGTGATGCTGTTCTCGAACTTCTCGTACTCTGCTGCGGTCGGCAGTTCGCCGTGCAGCAGCAGGTGGCAGACCTCGACGAAATTCGATTTCGAGGCCAGTTGGCCGATCGGATAGCCGCGGTGAAGCAAAGTGCCCGCGTCGCCGTCGATATAGGTGATGGCGCTTTCGCAGGAGGCGGTCGACGTGAAACCGGGATCGAAGGTGAAGGCGTCGGTGGCGGCGTACAGTTTGCGGATGTCGATCACGTCCGGGCCGGTCGAACCCGACAGAACCGGCAGATCGACCGATTTGTCGCCATAGGTCAGGGTCGCCGATCCGGCGGATTTCGTGGTGTCGGTCATGCTCAGCCCTTGTCCCTGCGTGCTGGATCGGCCGAGGAGGGCCGGGTCCATCTGGTTATGCCCGTTCACTTAGTCTGTTGCAGCGCATCATCCAAGCGCCCGAGACTTTCGTCTCGCCCCAAAGCGGCCAGAATTCGCGCGATGTCCGGCGCGGGGCTGCCTCCGGCGAGGGCCGTGCGCATCGGTGGGCCGATCTTGCCGAAGCCGACGCCCTCTTCCTCGGCAAAGGCCTTGAGTTCGGCCTCCAGAGCGAAGACGTCCCAGCTGGCAAACAGGCCCAGGCGATCGCGCAGTCGGGCGACGCGATCGGCGGTCTCTCCCGCCAGCAGGGCGCGGGCCTTGTCATCGAGCTGAAGGGGACGGGACTTGATAACAAAAGCTGTTTGATCAGCGAGTTCCAGCGTGGTCTTTGCGCGATCTTTGATGAAGGGCATAGCTTGTTGCAGGCGCGCTTCGTCGCCTTCGACCACGCTGCCATTGCGGGCCAGATGCGTGTCCAAGGTCAGCGCCGCCAGACGCGCGTCGTCGGCCAGGCGGATCCAGTGGGCGTTGACGTGGGCCAGCTTGTCGAAATCCAGTCGGGCGGGGGCCTTGCCGACGCCGTCGAGGTCGAACCATTCGGTCGCCTGGGCGTCGTTGAACAGTTCGTGATCGCCGTGTGACCAGCCCAGACGTGCCAGATAGTTGCGCATCGCCTCGGGCAGATAACCCATCTCGGCATACTCGTGCACCGCCTGGGCCCCGTGGCGCTTGGACAGTTTGGCACCGTCCGGACCGTGGATCAGCGGGATGTGGGCAAAGACTGGCCGGGGCCAGCCCAGGGCGTCATAGATCAGCGACTGGCGCGCGGCATTGATCAGATGATCGTCGCCCCGGATGACGTGGGTCACGCCCATGTCGTGATCGTCGACCACGACGGCGAGATTATAGGTCGGCGCGCCATCGGAGCGCAGTAGCACCAGATCGTCGAGGTCCGCCGTGGACCAGCCGACGTCGCCTTGGACCCGGTCCTCGACCGTGACGGTGGTGGGCAGGGGGCGGCGGAAGCGGACGACGTGGGGCTGGGCCGGATCGCCCTCGCTCGGATCGCGGTCGCGCCAGGGCGATTCAAAGGTGGTCCGGGCAGCCTTGGCGGCGTCGCGCAGCGCCCCGGTCTCCTCGGCGGAGGTATAGTCCCGGTAGGCGTGGCCGGTCTCGATCAGCATTGCCACGACCTCGCGGTGGCGGTCGGCGCGGGCGAACTGGAACACCGGCTCATCGTCGGCGAACAGCTCCAGCCAGCTCAGGCCGTCGAAGATGGCCTCGACGGCCGCGTCCGTGGAGCGCTCGCGATCGGTGTCCTCGACACGGATCAGGAATTTCCCGCCGCGCCTTTTCGCGTAAAGATAGTTGAAAAGCGCCGTTCTTGCGCCGCCTATGTGCAGGGAGCCGGTGGGCGAGGGGGCAAAACGGGTGACGACGGGGGACTGGGGATCAGAGGATGTCATGCAGGGGGCGTCCGAACGGGCGGCCCTTATACCCTCCGACGCGCCAAAGCCCAGCCTGTGGACGCGGATCGTGGACGTCGTGCGGGCGGAGGTGGCGGCGCAGGCGATGCGCTGGCGGCTGTGGGCCCCGGTGGCGTTCGGCGGCGGGTGCGGGATCTATTTCGTGCTGAAGACCGAGCCGCTGCTGTGGCCGCTGTTGGCGATGGCGGTAGTAGCCAGCGGGCTGTGGCTCTGTGCGCGCCGGGTGGGGGCGCGGCGGGTGGTGACCCTGCCGCTGATGCTGCTGGCCTGTCTGGCCTTGGGGTTGGCGGTGGCCAAGGTGCGGACCGAGCGGGTGGCGGGGCCGATCGCGCCGACCCTCGCCGGGCCAACGACGATCCAGGCCTGGGTCATCGATGTCGACAGTCCGGGCGCGAACGGACACCGGGTGCTGATCGCCCCGGTGCGTATCCGGGGTCTGGAACCCGAGGCGACGCCCCTGCGGCTGCGAGCCACGGTCAAGGGCGAGCCACCGCCGCCCGGCGCGCCGGTCAGGCTGTTCGCCATCCTGAACCCGCCGCCCGCGCCGGCGTCGCCGGGGGCCTATGATTTCGGGCGAGGGGCTTATTTTCAGGGGATGGGCGGGGTGGCCTTCGCCCTGTCCGAGACGCGGCCTGCGACGCTGGACCCGCCGCCATGGCGGTTGCGGCTGGCGATGCGGATCAACGCCGCCCGCTATGACCTGGCTCAGCGGATCGTGGCGCGTCTGGGCGAGCGGACGGGCGGGGTCTCGGCGGCCATGGTGACGGGGCACGAGACCTGGATCGGCCAGGACACGCTCGATGACATGCGGGACTCGGGTCTGGCCCACATCCTGTCGATCTCGGGCCTGCATATGGCGATCGTCGGGGGCTTCGTCTTCTTCGGCGTGCGGCTGGGCGTCGCCGCCTGGCCGTGGCTGGCACTGCGGGTGTCGGGCAAGAAGGTGGCGGCGGTCGCGGGGCTGATCGCTGTGGGCACATACCTGATCGTGTCGGGATCGCCGCCACCGGCCGAGCGTGCTGCGATCACGGCCTCCATCGCCTTCATCGCCATATTGCTGGATCGACAGGCCCTGACCATGCACGCGCTGGGGGTGGCGGCGTTCGCCGTCCTGCTGATGCAGCCGGAGGCCATCGTCACGCCCGGCTTCCAGATGTCGTTCGCCGCCACAGCCGCCCTGGTCGCCCTGGTCGAGGTCTGGCCGAAACGGACGCGCGAGATTTCCGCGCCCTGGCCGATCGTGGCCACCCAACGGTTCGGGTCGTGGGTCGCGGCGGCGGTGACGGCCAGTCTGGTCGCCGGGCTGGCGACCGGCCCGTTCGCGATGCAGCATTTCAACCGGGTCGCGGTCTATGGGCTGGTGGCCAATATGGCGACCTCGCCGGTCGCGGATTTCGTCATGATGCCGATGCTGGCGCTCGGGGCCGTGCTGGAGCCGCTGGGGCTGGGCGGGCCGTTCCTTTGGCTGGCGGGTCAGGCGGTGGAGGCCATGCTGGCGATCGGAAGCTGGGTCGCGGGTCTGCCGGGAGCCGTCCAGACCGTGGCCAGCGCGCCCGATATCGCCCTGCCGATCGCATTTCTGGGCGTGCTGTTCCTGTGTCTGTGGAAGGGGCGGGGCCGCTGGCTCGGCCTGCCGTTCGCGGCGGCGGTGATGCTGTGGCCCAGGGCTCCCGCGCCGGACCTGTGGATCGGGGATGGGGGGACAAACGCAGCCTATGTGCAGGCGGGCGAGGCGAGGGTGGTGCGGCCCGGGGTGCGGACCTTCGCCTCCGACCTCTGGTCGCGACGGCGCGGCCTGGAACCGGTCGATCGGCCCGAGACGGGTTGGACCTGCGGCCGGTTCTCCTGTGCGCCGGAGGCGGACGCCGCAGGACCCGTCGCACTGTGGTGGGGCCGACGCGCGCCGACGGCTGAACAACTTTCGACCCTCTGCGCATCCGCAGATGTCGTCAGCGTGCGAGCCACGGTCGCCGCCATCCCTTCCGCCTGCCGGGACCGGCTGGTGCTGGACGGCACGGACTATGCGCGAGGCGGCGCGGTCGAACTCTGGCGGACGCCGACCGGGTGGCGGGCGGCTTGGACGGCAGACGCACGCGGGGATCGACCGTGGAGCCGTTTCGGCGACCCGAGCGCCGAAGCCGGTCAGTGATACCGGCGGATCAGCCCCACAAGCTTGCCCTGAACCTCGACCTGGTCCGGGCCGAAGATGCGGGTCTCGTAGTTGCGATTGGCGGGCTCCAGGGCGATCGAGGCACCCTTGCGACGCAGGCGTTTCAGCGTCGCCTCCTCGCCCTCGACCAGGGCCACGACAATCTCGCCCGAGGTAGCGTTGTCGACCCGTTTGATGACCACCAGGTCGCCGTTCAAAATTCCCGCCTCGATCATCGAATCGCCTTCGATCTCAAGCATGTAGTGCTCGCCCAATCCCAGCATCGATTCGGGGACCGGATAGCGGGCCTGTTCGTGCTGGATGGCGGCGATGGGCGTACCGGCGGCGATCTTGCCCAGCAGGGGCAGTTCGCGAATGTCGTTGGCGGCCTCGACCGGCATCGATCGTCCGCCACCCTCGATGACGCCGGGCTTGAATGGCGCACGCCCGCCGCGCGGGGCCGAGGTTGTCGCCTGGTCCGGCATCTTGACCACCTCCAGAGCCCGCGCCCGGTGGGCCAGGCGGCGGATGAAGCCCCGCTCCTCCAGCGCCGTGATCAGCCGGTGGATGCCCGACTTGGACGCCAGATCCAATGCCTCCTTCATCTCGTCGAACGAAGGAGAGACGCCGGTCTCCTTGATCCGCTCATGGATGAACATCAGGAGTTCGTGCTGTTTGCGGGTGAGCATGATCGTCGTCCAGAACAAGGCGTGAACCGTTGCCGATGTTCTGTAAGTGTTCTTGGTGAATGTCAACTTAACAGGAACGCGGGTCGTTTCAGCCCAGCAAGACCCGCGTCGCCGCCGCCACGTTCGCCTGCCGCATCAGGCTTTCTCCGACCAGGAGGGCGCGTGCGCCACTCGCAGAAACCCTAGCGACGTCATCCGGCGTGAAGATACCGCTCTCCGCGACCAGCAGGGCACCGGGCGGGCTCATCGCGGAAAGTCGGTCGGTGGCGGAAAGATCGACCTCGAACGTCCGCAGCGAGCGATTGTTGATGCCGATCAAATCCCCGCCCAGCGCCACCGCCCGCGCCATCTCGGCCTCGTCATGGGTCTCGATCAGGGCGTCCATGCCGAATCGTTGAGCCTCGGCCAAGACCTCGGCGGACAAGGCGTCGTCGATCATGGCCAGGATGATCAGGATGCAGTCCGCGCCCAAAGCCCGGCTTTCGGCCACCTGCCACGGGTCTACGATGAAGTCCTTGCGCAGACAGGGCAGGGCGACCGCCGCCCGCGCGGCCACCAGATAGGCGTCGTCACCCTGGAAGCTGGGGCCGTCGGTCAGGACAGACAGACAGGCCGCGCCGCCCTGAGCATAGGCGCGGGCGAGTTCAGGCGGGTCGAAATCTTCGCGAATCAAACCCTTGGAGGGACTGGCCTTCTTGATCTCGGCGATCAGGGCTGGCCTGCCCGGCGTGGCGCGGCGGTCAAGGGCGGCGTGGAACGCGCGCGGGGCGTCGGCCTCGGCGGCGCGACGTTCGATGGCGTCCTGCGGCGTGGCGACTTTGCGGGCGGCGACGTCGATCCGCTTGTAGGCGGCGATGCGGTCCAGGATGTCGCTCATGCCTCGGCCTCCGGCAGGGGTGTCGAGGTGATTCGCGCCAGAGCTTCCAGCGCAGCTGAGGCCTTACCGTCGTCGATGGACCGGGTGGCGAGGGCGACGCCGGACTTCAAATCCTCGGCCCGGTCGGCGACGACCAAAGCGGCGGCGGCGTTCAGCAGCACGATGTCGCGATAGGGACCGGGCGCGCCGTCCAGCAGGGCACGCAGCGCCTGGGCATTGGCCTCCGCATCGCCGCCCCGCAGCGATTCGATGTCGGCGAGGGGCAGATTTGCGTCCTGAGGCGTGATCTGGAATCGGCGGACGGTGCCGTCCCGCCATTCCGCGACCTCGGTCGGCCCCGTGGTGGTCAGTTCGTCCAGGCCTTGGCCGTGGACAGTCCAGGCGCGCGTGGCTCCCAGTCGCCCCAGCACCTCGACCAAGGGTTCCAGCAGGGCGGGATCGTAGACGCCCATTACCTGACGCGTCGCAAGCGCCGGATTACAAAGAGGCCCCAGAAGGTTGAAAACGGTGCGGAAACCGATCTCGGACCGGATCGGGCCGACATGGCGCATGGCCCCGTGAAAAGCCGGCGCGAACAGGAAACAGATGCCCGCTTCGTTTAGGGCCGCCCGTTGCTGTTCGACGGAGGCCATCAGGTTCACACCCAGCACTGACAGCACGTCAGACGACCCGGACCGGGAACTGAGTGCCCGGTTGCCATGCTTGGCCACCTTCAGACCCGCCCCCGCAAGGACGAGGGCTGCGGCGGTGGAGATGTTCCAGGTGTGCTGCCCGTCGCCGCCGGTGCCGCAGGTGTCGATGACGTCGTGGTCGTGCGGAAAGGGCAGGGCGGCGGCGCGCATGGCCCGGGCGAAGGCGGTGATCTCTTCCACCGTCTCGCCGCGCATGCGCAACGCGGTGACGGCGGCGGAGACCTGGGCCGGGGTCGGCTCGCCGCGCAGGCAGGCGGCGAAGAAATCGCCGGCCTCATCGGCGGTCAGGCGCTGGCCATCGACCAGCTTGGCCAGCAAAGGTTTGAAGCCATTCTCAACAAGCGGGGCGGACACGGCCTCAGACCACGGCCAGACGTTTCACGCCCGCCAGATCGAGGAAATTCGCCAGCATGGCGTGGCCGTGTTCCGTGGCGATGGATTCGGGGTGGAACTGGACCCCGTGGATCGGCCGGGTCCGGTGTTGCAGACCCATGATCTGGCCATCGGCCGTTTGGGCCGTGACCTCCAGCACCTCCGGCAGGGTGGCGCGATCAACGGCCAGGCTGTGATAACGCGTCGCCGTAAAGGGGGACGGCAAGCCCTTGAACAGGCTCAACCCCTCATGTTCGATCGGCGAAGTCTTGCCGTGCATCAGGGTCATGGCTCGCACAACGTAGCCGCCGAAGGCCTGGCCGATCGCCTGGTGCCCCAGGCAGACGCCCAGAATCGGCATGTCCAACGGCGCGCTATCGATCAGCGGCAGGCAGATGCCCGCCTGATCCGGCGCGCACGGCCCCGGCGACAACAGCACCGCCTCGGGTTTCAGGGCCCAGGCCTCGTCCGCCGTCAGGTCGTCGTTACGCACCACGACCGTCCCCGCGCCCAGCTCCGCGAGGTAGTGGACGAGGTTGTAGGTAAAGCTGTCGTAGTTATCGACGACCAGGATCATCCGGCGCTTCTAGAGCGTGACCGTCGTGCCGCCAAGCGGATGGGTGCGGAAACCCGGCGTTAACCGGCGTGCGCCTCAATCGGACGCAGGATGATCGACGCGTCAGATACCATAGATCGGGCCAGACGGCTGCTGGACGAGCCGGTGCCGGTCGTCGCGCGGGCCGCACCGACCCTGGCCGCAGCCCTGCTGGCGGCCGTGGCGGCGGTTATGATGGCCGGGGTGGTGATCCTGGGGCCGACGATCGAGATCAGCGAGCCGGCCGACGCGATCTGGCCGACCACCTAGGCTCGGGGCCAGTCCGCTGTCTGGTTGCGGAACCAGGTCAGCTGCCGCTTGGCATAGTTTCGGGTCGCCTGCTGGGTCGCGGAAACCGCTGCCGTCATCGACAGTTCGCCGCTGAGGAAAGCAGAGAATTCCCGCACCCCGACCGCCTTCATGGCGGGCAGGGCGGGGTTCAGCCGACGCGCGACCATGGCCCGGACCTCATTCACCGCCCCCAGTTCGACCATGGCCTCCACGCGCCGGTCGCAATTTTCGTAAAGCATCGCCCGGTCCGGCTCGACCACTAGGCGGTCGTAGGTGCCCGGCATCAGCATCGGCGTGGTCGTCGCCTGCCAGTCGGACAGGGACTTGTCGGTCGCCACGGCCACCGCATAGGCGCGGGTCAGGCGTTGGCGGTCTCCGGCTTCGATCGTGGCGGCAGCAGGCGGATCGAAGGTCGTCAGCCGCAGCCGGAACGCGGCTTCGCCCTCGGCGTCGTACAGGGCCAGGGCCGCATCGCGCGCCTCGGTCGGAACCGCAGGAATCTCGGCCAACCCCTTTATCAGGGCTGTGAAATAGAGGCCCGTACCACCGACGATCAGGGCCGGTCGTCCCCGCGCACGCAGGTCGTCCAGCAGGGTCGCTACCGCCCGGCTCCAGCGTCCGACCGACCAGGCATCGACGGCATCGGCGACACCATACAGGTGGTGCGGGACGGTGAGTTCATCTTGATGCGGCGGGCGAGCGCTGAGGATGCGCAGGTCGGCATAAAGTTGCTGGCTGTCGGCGTTGATGATCACCGCTCCGGTCCGCCCGGCCATCTCCAGCGCCAGCCTCGACTTTCCAGAGGCGGTCGGACCGGCGATCAGGGTGACTGGGGGGTGGGATGACAAATCGACGCTCGCGACAGAACCCCATGGGCGATAGAAGGCGCGCGACAGGCCTGCAAGAGGTCCGGGAGCCACACCTTGATCGACAAAGCCGCCGTCATCGCCGTTCTGGACGCCATTCCCGATCCGAAATCGGGGCGGGGGATTGTGGAATCGGGCCTGGCCAAGGGGCTGACGGTCGCCGATGACCGCGCCGGGTTCGTGATCGAGGTCGCGCCGGGCGATACGGCGCTTTACGCCCCCGTCCGCGACGCCGCCGAGGCCGCTCTGAAGGTCATGCCCGGCATGACCCGGGTCTCCGTGGTGCTCAGTGCCGAGGCCGTCGCCGCCCCGACGCGGCGTGGAGCCAGCCTGTCGCCCGCCGCCGTCGAACAGGGGCGACCCAAGGCACCCGTGCCGACCGACCGGCCCGCCCACGTCCGCCGCGTCCTGGCCATCGCCAGCGGCAAGGGCGGGGTTGGGAAATCTACGATAGCGGTAAATTTGGCCTGCGCCCTGGCCGGACGGGGGCTGCGGGTCGGCATTCTGGACGCCGACGTCTATGGGCCGTCCTTGCCGACGATGCTGGGGATCTCCGGCCAGCCAGTCTATGAGGACGGGGCGATCGTGCCGCATGAGGCCCACGGGTTGAAGGCCATGTCGGTCGGGCTGCTGACCAAGGCCAGCGACGCCATGGTCTGGCGTGGCCCCATGGCGTCCCAGGCCATCGTCCAGATGCTGACCCAGACGCGCTGGGGCACGGCGGAGGCTCCGCTGGACGTGCTGGTCGTCGATCTGCCGCCGGGGACGGGAGATGTGCAACTCACCCTGATCCAGAAGACGCCGCTGGACGGCGTTGTCATCGTTTCGACGCCGCAGGAAGTCGCATTGGCGGATGCGCGGCGGGCGCACACCCTGTTCCAGAAGGTCAATGTCCCGACGTTGGGCCTGATCGAGAACATGAGCGGCGACGTCTTCGGGCGCGGCGGAGCACAGGCCGAGGCCGGGCGGCTGGGTGTCGATTATCTCGGCGATCTGCCGCTGGACGCCAGCCTTCGGGAAGGCGGCGATGCGGGGGTTCCGACCGTTCTGGCCAGGCCCGAAGGCGATGTCGCCGATCGATTCTCGGCCATTGCGTCATCCATAGCTGAAAAACTCCGCCTCTGAGGGTTTTCAAACGCAACCCCGATAGCCACCTTGACGGTTTCAGAACGAACCCTTGCAAGGATACGCCCATGAGCCTCGACGCCCTGTTCCAGCCCTTCCAGGTCAAGTCGCTGAAGATGCCGAACCGCATCGTCATGGCCCCGATGACGCGGTCCTTCTCGCCGGGTGGCATCCCGACCTCTGACGTCGCGGCCTATTACCGGCGTCGGGCCGAGGGCGGCGTCGGCCTGATCGTCACCGAGGGTACGGTCGTCGAACGGCCCGCTGCGCGGAACGACGCCAATATCCCGGTCTTCCACGGCGAGGCCCTGCCGGAGTGGAAGACCGTGGTGGAACAGGTCCACGCCGCCGGCGGCCTGATCGCGCCGCAGATCTGGCACGTCGGTTCCGCACGAGGCCAGGGCAAGGACTGGGAGCCGCTGGGCAAGGTCGACAGCCCCTCCGGCCTCGTCTCTCCCGAAAAGCAGAAGTATGAGCCGATGACCGAGGAGGACGTCGCCGACACCATCCACGCCTTCGGTCGTTCGGCAAAGGCGGCAAAGGACTTGGGTTTCGACGCCGTCGAAATTCATGGTGCCCACGGCTATCTGATCGACCAGTTCTTCTGGGACGGCGTCAACCAGCGGGCCGACAAATGGGGTGGCCCGACCATCGCCGACCGGAACCGCTTCGCCGTGGAGGTCATCAAGGCTGTGCGCGAGGGCATCGGCGAGGACACTGCCCTGATCATCCGCCTGTCGCAGTGGAAGCAACAGGACTACACCGCTCGCATCGCAGAGACGCCCGATCAGATGACCGAATGGCTGGCCCCCATGTCGGACGCCGGCGTCGACATTTTCCATTGTTCGCAGCGCCGGTTCTGGGAGCCGGAGTTCGAAGGTTCCGATCTGAATTTCGCGGGTTGGGCCAAGAAGCTCACCGGCAAACCCACCATCACCGTCGGCTCGGTCGGCCTGGACGGCGAGTTCATGGCGGCCTTCGCGGGCGAGGGGTCGAAACCGGCATCGCTGGACGGTCTGCTGGCCCGTCTGGAGAAGGACGAGTTCGATCTGGTCGCCGTCGGCCGCGCCCTGCTGGCCGATCCGCACTGGGTCGAGAAGATCCGCGAGGGCCGCACCAGCGAGCTCCAGGACTTCAAGCGCGAAGACATGGCGGTGCTTCACTAGGCCCCGCTTGACCGGGACGGCGGCACGGTCGATGCCTCTGCGCGCATGATCGTCGCCGTCCTGATCACCACCGTCTGGCTCAGCCTCATCATCGGGGTGCGTTATCTGTTGGTCGCGGGTTTCGTCTGGTGGCTGCAATGGGGACGGGCGAAAGGTATCGGGCAGCGCCTGAATCGCGACCGTCCGTCGGGCAAGATGATGCGGCACGAGATCAAATTCTCGCTGCTATCGACGCCGATCTACGCCTTTCCGACCGCGATCGCGCTGGAGGCGTGGAAGGCGGGCGGCACCAAGATGTACCTCGACCCGATGGCGTATACATTGTGGTGGTTGCCTGTCAGTTTCGTGCTGCTGCTGGTCGTCCAGGACGCGCACTACTACTGGACTCACCGGCTGCTGCATCATCGCAGTTTCTTCGCCTGGGCCCACGCCGGTCATCATCGCGCGCGGGACCCCAGCCCCTTCGCCAGCTTCGCTTTCGATCCGGCGGAGGCTCTGGTCACAGCCTGGCTGCTGCCGCTGCTGGCATTTCTGATCCCGCTCAACATCTGGATGCTGGCGGTGCTGCTGACCGTGATGACGGCGACGGCGGTGATGAACCACTGCGGCTGGGAGATGTGGCCGGATCGCTGGGTGCGCTCAGGGCCGGGCGCGCAAATGATCACCGCCACCCACCACAGCCGTCACCACACCCATATGAAGACGAATTTCGGGCTCTATTTCCGGTTCTGGGACCGAGTGTTCGGCACGGACGCCATGCCGCCCGCAGCCGAGAATCAACAGGCCTCAAGTCGCGCGAACGCGCGATAGGCCCCTAAACCGGCTCAGCGACCACGGCGGTGCCGTAGGCCAGGACTTCTGTCACGCCTTCCATAATCTCGTTGGACTCATAGCGCATGGCCACGACGGCATTGGCTCCCATGGCCCGCGCCTGATCGACCAGGTGGTCATAGGCCTCGGCCCGCGACGCCTCGGCCAGTTTCACATAGGCTTCGACTCGACCGCCCAGCATGGACTGGATTCCGCCGATCGCATCGGCGACCAGGTTGCGGGACCGCACGGTGATGCCGCGCGCCAAGCCGATCACGCGTACGATCCGGTGACCCGGCACATCATTGGTGGTGACGATCAGCATGGGGTTCTCCTGTCCTGACGGTACAGCCTAACCCCGTCGCTCCAGAATGCGGAAGACGAAATCGTGGTCGTCTTTCTCACCCGCCAGATGGGCCTCGCGCGACACCTCCGTCCAGTCGGCCTCGTCGAAGGCCGGGAACACCGCTTCGCCCTCGGGCTCGGCCTCCACCTCGGTAATATAGAGCCGTTTCGCCCGGCCCAGGGTCGCCTCGAACACGGCGGTGCCCCCAATGACGCAGATTTCCTCGACCCCGTCCTCTTCCGCCGTCTCGCGCGCGATATCGATGGCGTCGCCCAGGTTGGCGCAGACCACCGCCCCCCTGGCCTTGCCCGCCTCCTCGTAGGACAGGTCGCGCGACAGAACGAGGTTCAGCCGACCGGGCAGGGGCCGCAGCGGAAGGCTCTCCCACGTCGATCGCCCCATCAGGCACGGCTTGCCCAGGGTGATGGCCTTGAACCGCTGCAGATCGCTGCGCAGCTTCCACGGCAGGTCACCATCGCGCCCGATAACGCCATTCCTGGCCCGGGCGACGACGAGGGCGATATGGGGGACGGTCATTCGGTCGGCTCCAGCCATTTCAGCCATTTGCGGCGCATGGCGGCCTCAAGGTCGATCCCGGCCTGGTCACAATAGATCAACAGCATCCCCAGCACATCCGCCGCCTCGTCGGCCTGGGCCGTCGCATCCGGCGTGCCCCGCGCCCGCCCGGTGAGGCGCAGATGTTCGGCGGTCAGTTCGCCCAGCTCCTCCTGCAGCTTCAGCAGGGCCCAGTCGCGGTCGCGATCGATCCCGTGCTCGGCGGCATAGATGTCGGAGATGCGAAGGACATCGGCTTGGAGCGCCGCCAGATCCAGCGCCATCAGACGGCGACCGGGGCCTTGATGTGCGGGTGGGGGTCGTAGTCGCTCAGCACAAAATCCCCGGCCTCATAGGCGAACAGATCCCGACGCGGCGCGATCGTCATGGTCGGCAGATCGCGCGGTTGCCGCGTCAGCTGCAGCTCGGCCTGCTCGACGTGGTTCAGATACAGGTGGGCGTCGCCGAAGGTGTGGACGAACTCGCCGGGCTTCAGCCCCACCACCTGGGCCACCATCATCGTCAGCAGGGCATAAGAGGCGATGTTGAACGGCACCCCCAGGAAGACGTCCGCCGACCGCTGATACAGCTGGCAGCTCAGTTTTCCGTCGGCGACGAAGAACTGGAACAGGCAGTGACAGGGCGGCAGGGCCATGTCCTCGATATCCGCCGGGTTCCAGGCGCTGACGATGTGGCGGCGGCTGTGGGGATTGGTTTTCAGCCCCTCGATCAGCCGGGCGATCTGGTCGATGCATTCGCCGTTCGGAGCCGCCCACGATCGCCACTGCTTGCCATAGACCGGCCCCAGCTCGCCGGCCTCGTCGGCCCACTCGTTCCAGATCGAACAGCCGTTCTCCTTCAGCCAGGCGATATTGGTCTCGCCGCGCAGGAACCACAGCAGCTCGACGATGATCGACCGCAGATGCAGCTTCTTGGTGGTCAGCAGGGGGAACCCCTTGCTCAGATCGAACCGCATCTGGCGGCCGAACACCCCCAGCGTCCCCGTGCCCGTCCGGTCGTCGCGGCGGGTGCCGGTCTCCAGGATGTCGCGCAGCAGGTTCAGATACTGCCATTCCGGATGGTCGGTGGCGACCACTCCGGTGCGGGTCTGAAGATCGGCAAGGGTGGCGACGGCGGTCATCCGCACAGTGTGCCGATGATTCGCGACGGTTCACATCGCGCTGATTCGGTTGCCCACAAGATTGCGCGTCACCCGCCGAACCCGCCGCCATCAAGAAACGCCTGCTCCTCCTCTGTCGTTTCACGCCCCAGACAGGCGTTGCGATGCGGGAAACGACCGAAGCGGACGATGATGTCGCGGTGGATGTGGGCGAATTTCAGTGTGTCCGGCATGTCGGCGACCAGCGGCAGCAGGGCGTCCTGATCGGCGATGTCCTCCGAATGCATCAGCGGCATGAACAGGAACTGGCGCAAGTCCGGCTCGAACGCTGCCGGATAGCCCCTCGCGATGGCATGTTTGGCGAACATCAGGGCCAGGGGATCGGTGGCGAACTGATGTGCCGTGCCGCGAAAGCTGTTCCGTGGGTACTGATCCAGCACGATCATCAGGGCCAGGGCGCCCTCCGCCGTCTCCATCCAGTCGTCCAACTGGCGACGGGCCGCCGCGAAATGGGCGGCACGGCCGTTCTCGCGGAACAGCCAGTCGAACTGCGGGTCCTTCTTGTACCATTTGGACGGCCCCGCCTCTTTCCAGAAGCCGATGAGGGTGGATGGCGTTATGAGACCGGGCATGACCCAGACCCTAGCGAAACCGCTGCCCGTTTTCCACGACCGCGACTGCGACCTGTCGATCATCCGGAGCAAGCGCGTCGCCGTGATCGGCTATGGGAGCCAGGGGCGGACGCATGCGCTGAACCTGCGCGATTCGGGTGTCGCCGACATCGTCATCGGCCTGAAGGCAGGATCGGCCACGCGGGTGAAGGCCGAGGCCGACGGCTTTATCGTCCGGACCGCGGCCGAGGCGACGGATAGGGCTGACGTCGTGGCCGTCATGGTCTCGGACGAGGCGCATCGCGACCTGTGGCGCGACGAGATCGAGCCGAACATCCGGCCCGGCGCGGCGCTGATCTTCGCCCACGGCCTGTCGGTGCGGTTCGGTCTTGTGACGCCGCGCGCCGATCTCGATGTCATCCTCGCCTCGCCCAAGGGCATCGGCCCACGCATTCGCGACCTGTTCGAGGCCGGGGAGGGGGTGTTCTGCCTGTTCGGCGTGCATCACGACGTGTCCGGCGCCGCGCATGCACTGGGCCTGTCCTATGCGGCGGCGCTGGGGTGCGGGAGGAAGGGCATACTGGAGACGACGTTCAAGGATGAGTGCGAGAGCGACCTGTTCGGCGAACAGGTTGTGCTGTGCGGGGGCACGGTCGAGCTGGTCGATGCCGCCTTCATGAAGCTGGTCGAGGCGGGTTATCCGCCCGAGGTCGCCTGGTTCGAATGTTTCTACGAACTGAAACTCGTCACCGACCTGATGCACAGTCTGGGACCGGCGGGGGCCTTTGCCCGGATCTCGAACACCGCCGAATACGGAGCCTATCTGACGGGGCCGCGCGTGATCGGGCCGACGTCTCGCGCGGCCATGGACGACGTGCTTACCGAGGTCCGCGACGGGTCGTTCGTGAAGCGTCTGATGTCCGACTACGATGCCGGTTCGCCCGCGCTGCTGACTCATCGCCGTGCGCTGGATCAACGGTTGATCGAGACCGTCGGTTGCCATCTGGGCGAGGTCGCGAAATCGGGCGAGACATGATCGGTGCCCTTCGGGACAGGCTACCGAGAAAATGGTCGGAGTGAGAGGATTCGAACCTCCGACCCCTGCGTCCCGAACGCAGTGCTCTACCAGGCTGAGCCACACTCCGACTTGAGGAGCGGGCTTATAGCGAGGGGGTCTGGCGACCGCAAGCCGACAATCCACCCCGTCTCAAATAGTCGCCGCGATGGGTGTTGCATCCCCGATGGCCTTGGCGTATTCGACCGCCTCCCCAAGGCCAAGGCCCTGCGGGACGCCGGACCTGCTGGGGAATGGTGTAATGGTAACACTCCGGTTTTTGGTACCGTCATTCTAGGTTCGAGTCCTAGTTCCCCAGCCATCCCCACATGAAACCAGCCGATCATGCCGCAGAAACAAGCGTTTCTGCGGTGACGCTACGAACCTTTTTTGTTGCGCCGCGTTATCAAGTGTCCGGTAGCTGACATAGTATCGTTGTGGTGAATCGGGTTGAGTGCTGGGGACGAATTTGTCGGTATCGTCTGACCTTCGGGTCATGATCGTGGAAGACCAGGCCATTCTGGCGATGGAGCTGGAAATGGTACTGGGCGATGCCGGCCACATAGTGGTCGGCTGTGCCATGGACCAGGCAAGCGCCTTCTCGATCGCGGGCCGAGAACAGCCCCAGCTGGCGTTGGTCGATGTCAATCTGCTGGATGGGCTGACGGGTCCGGACGTTGCTGCGCGCCTGGTGCAAGCCCACGGCACAGCCGTCATCTTCCTCACCGCCAATCCCGAACAGATCCCCGATGGATATGCGGGTGCTCTCGGGGCCGTGTCCAAACCGTTCGACGAAGAGACAATCCATGCGGCCGTGGCCTTCGCCGCCCGCTACCTCGCGACCGGTCGGGTGGGAGAGGTGCCGCGCCGATTCCGCCCCGCGCCCTGGCTTGCGACCCTGGGCCGAGCCGACATCTGAACGACGTCGGCCCGGCGTTTCGGCTCAATCGATCTTCAGTCGCACGAATACCATCGCCCCATCCGGATCGCCGCCATAGGCGGGCTCAAGCCCGGCTGGCACCCAGTTTGCGGCATAGAGGGCTCCCAGGCCGAAGCGGGCATTGCGGGCGATGCGCCAATCCCGCACCGCGCCGATCGAGGCCTTGCCAACGGTGAAGACCTGGCCGTGGCCGTCGCCGTGAGCTTCTAGCAGTTCGTCGGTCTCGATCCGCTCGGCGCGGACGAAAATCGTCCAGCGCTCGTTGGGATGAACGGCACTCTCCAATAGCCAGGCGTCCTTTGGATCGTCATCCTCATGCTGTTTGCGGCCCCAGGCCAGGGTCGTGGACCACCATCCGTTCAGCCCGACGCGGCGGGTGTGGATGGCGCTGGCCGACAATTTGGTCTCGTCCTCGTCGGGCTCCAGCTGTTCCGGCGCGGTGACGTCGGCATAGGAGGCCTGCAGCGACCATTGCGGCGACGGGTTCCACGACGCGCGCACAGACCAGCTGTCGAACTCGGGCCGCTCGATGTCGTAGCGATCCTGATCCGGCTCCCGGCCCCGGAACGACGAAGCCTCCAGCTTGAACCCGTCATGGACCCAGCCCAGGGTAGCCACGCCGAACACGATATGGGTCGAATCCAGCCAGTGGTGTGTAATCGGCGCCTCGGGCGAATCCATCGCGCTCATCCTGTGCATGAAGGCGGGTGGGCCAAATGCGGGTTCGCCGGGCAGGCCGACATAGGCGAAGACGCTGTCGGTCTCCGACAGGCGGCGCGCATAGCTGGCCGACAGCTCCATCACCAGCTCATGAGGATGCTGGCGATCGATCAGGGGATCGACGCCGTTGGCCGTCTCGCCCGCCGCCAGCAGCAGGGGGAACCCGTCCTTGCCCATGAAGGGATCGGGGCTGAGCATGGCCCGCAGGTTCAGCGTCGAGCCATCGGCGAAATCGCGTCGCGCCGCCCCCATGACCATGCCGGAGACGAAGGTCTTGTCGTCGCCGCGCGGACCGGTCTGGCGGTCGTAGGTCAGGTTCAGCAGGGCGTGGGTCATGAACATCCAGTTGCCGCTTGTGGTGTGGATGCCGCCATGTTCGGACAGGTCGGGCTGCCAGCTGGTGCCGGACGCGTCGCGGGTGAGGGGCCAGGGACCGAGGGCACTGGTCATGACGTGATCGTTGCCCTGCGGCATATCGGCCATGTCGTGGTCAGTGTGATCCATCGCCGCTGTCGTCGGAGGCTGTTGGGGCATGGCATGACCGGCGTGGGGATCGGGGGTCGATGCAGAGGCTGGTGCGGACGGGGTCGCGTGGTGGTCGTGGCTTTGGGCGCTGGCCGCCTGGGCGAGCGCGAGCAGGGAGACGCCGACGAGCGGCGCGAGAATGCGGGGAGCCATGATGGCCTCCTTGAAACGTCTGAAGGGTCGCCTCGGCATCGAAACCGGGGCGGCGAAGAGATCAGGCGTTCAGAAAACGGGGAGGGCCGTGCTCTGGCGCGGGCGATCGACCGCGTGGCAGGGCGTGGAGGCGCGGCGACGGCGACATCGGTGGGTGGGTCAGGGTCACCCGCGCGGGCGGACGGAGGGCGGGGGTCGCGACGCAGGCGACGCAGCAACCCATGGCCTTCATAGCCTTGTCCGAGCTCGGCGCGTCCGTTTGGCCGTGAGACAGGGCCGTCTCGTGACAGGGCGGCGGCGCGTCGTCGGCCATGGCCGGCATACCCACGGTTCCGAGCATCAGAACCGACAGGGCCCCCAGCAGCATCAGAACTGATCGCAGCACCGTCATGCCGCGCGTTTAGGCGTTCCCGTGCGCCACCTCAAGCCAGACCGCCCGTCAGGTCCAGTCCGGGGCCGGTCGGCGGCCCGCTGCCGGGGGCAAGGTCCAGCTGCATCAGGGTGACGTCCAGCCAGCGATCGAATTTCCAGCCGACTTGGGCATAGACCCCGACGTCGCGGAACCCCAGAGTCCGGTGCAGGCGGATCGAGGCTTCGCTGGTCGCGCTGTCGCTGATCGCCCCGATGACGTGCCGCAGACCCATGGCGCGGGTTCGTTCGATCAACGCCGTCAGCAGGGCACGACCCACGCCCTGGCCGCGCGCCTCTTGCTCGACATAGATCGATCCCTCGACGCCATAGCGATAGGCCGGACGGGGCCGGAATGGCGAGGTGTAGGCGTAGCCCGCGAAGACCCCATCGATCTTGGCCACCATCCAGACCAGACCGTGTTCCTGCACGGCCTCGAACCGGCCTGTCATGGCTGTCAGCGACGGTGGATCCAGCTCGAACGTCGCCGTACCGGTCAGCACCTCGCGGCCATAGAGGGCCGTGATGGCAGGAAGGTCGTCGGGCGTAGCGTCCCTCAGGATCAAGCCGTCTCCCACCCCTTGTCGATGGCCCAGACCGCGAAGGCATAGTCGTGGGCGACCTCCTTCAGATAGTCGAACCGGCCCGACGCCCCGCCATGTCCGGCCTCCATGTTGATCTTCAGCAGGACCGGCTTGCCCGAGGTGGTCGCGGGACGCAGCTTGGCGACCCATTTCTCGGGCTCCCAATAGGTCACGCGCGGGTCCGACAGGCCGCCGGTGGCCAGGATCGCAGGATAATCCATCGGCGCGGCCTGATCGTAGGGGCTGTAGCTCAGCATATAGTCGTAGGCCTCCGGGTCCTCGATCGGATTGCCCCATTCGGGCCATTCGGGCGGAGTCAGGGGCAGGGAGATGTCGGACATGGTGTTGATGACGTCCACGAACGGCACCTGGCCGATCACGCCCGCCCACAATTCGGGCCGCATGTTGGTGACGGCCCCCATCAGCAGGCCCCCCGCCGAGCCGCCCTGGGCCACGATATGCCCGGCCTTGGCATAGTTTCGGGCGATCAGGTGATCGGCGGCGGCGGTGAAGTCGGTGAAGGTATTCTTCTTCTTGAACTTGCGCCCATCCAGGAACCAGCCCCAGCCCTTGTCCGACCCACCCCGGATATGGGCGATGGCATAGATCCAGCCGCGATCCACCAGCGACAGCCGCCCGGTCGAGAACGACGCCGCCATCGGGATGCCGTAGGAACCATAGCCGTACAGCAGCAGCGGGGCCGAGCCGTCGACCGGCGTGGTCTTGCGGCGCAGCACCGTCACCGGCACCAGCTGGCCATCCTCGGCGGGCGCGTTCAGCCGCTCGACGACATAGTCCGCCGGGTCGTGGCCCGACGGGATCTCCTGAACCTTCCGGAGCGTCCGCTCGCGCGTCTTCAGGTCGTAGTCATAGGTCGAGGTCGGCGTTGACGGCGAGTTGTAGCCATAGCGCATGACCGTGGTGTCGAACTCCGACGCCCCGCCCAGCGACAGGGCATAGGCGGGCTCGTCCACCGCGATCTCGTGCTCGTCGCCCGCGCGGTCGCGGATGATGATCCGGGTATTGGCATCGGCCCGTTCCTGACGCGCCAGGAAGTTCTTCACCAGCGAGACGCCCTCGATATAGCGGCCCGGCGTGTGGGGGATCAGGTCGGTCCAGTTGGCCTTGGCCGGTGTCGCGGTCGGGGCCTCGACGACCTTGAAGTCCACGCTGTCGTCGGCATTGGTGCGGATCACCCAGCGGTCGCCCCAGTGGTCGGCGTCGTACAGCCGGGCCGTGACGCGCGGCTCCATCACCACAGGTTCGGCCGTCGGGGTATCGCGCGGGATGTAGCGGGTCTCCGACGTTTCCTGGTTCTGGATGCTGATGACGATGAAGGCGTCGTCGGCGGTGCGGCCGACGCCCTGGAACATGCCTTCGTCCTCCTCATGGTGGACCAGGCTGGTCTCACCCCCGCGTGCCGGGCGACGGAAGATGCGGTCGGGGCGACCGTTGTCGTCGCGGTTGGCCCAGAATATCCACTGGCTGTCCGGCGAGAAGGTGAAGTTTCCGCCCGCCGACTGGATCGGGTCGGGCAGGACCTGGCCGGTCGCGATGTCCTTCACATAGATCTGATGCACCTCCGACCCTTGCGCGTCCTCGGCATAGGCGAACAGCGCGTGGTCGGGGCTGTTGGCCGCAGCTGAGACCTCGGAATAGGCCTTGCCCTTGGCCAGTTCGTTGGCGTCCAGCAGGACGACCTCGCCGGTCGTCTGGCCGCGCGGGCGGCGGCAATACAAGGGGTGCTGATCGCCCGTGTTGTAGCGGGTGTAATAGTCCCATTCGCCGTCGGGTGCCGGTACCGACGAATCGTCCTGCTTGATCCGCCCCTTCATCTCCTCGAACATCGTGGTCTGGAGCGGCAGGGTCGAGGCCAGCATGGCCTCGCGGTAGGCGTTTTCGGCGGTCAGATGCTCCTTGACGTCGGCCTTGATCAGGGTCGGGTCGCGCAGCACCGCCTGCCAGTTGTCGTCCTTCATCCACTGATAGTCGTCGGTCCGGGTCCGGCCCAGCTGTTCGATGGTGACCGGAATCTTCTTGGCGACGGGTGGAACGGGGCGATTGGGCATCTGGGCTCCGGTTGGGCGGGCGAAAGCAGGCGGGGCGGTCATCGCGACCGCCGTTGCGGCGGTGGAGGCGATCAGTTCGCGACGGTTCATGGCGGCACCCCATATGTATGACGGCGCGGACCTTGTGCGAGGGCAGGGGGCGTCGTCAAATGAACAAAAGCCAAGGTTGGTATGACCGGATGATCATCCCCCAGACCCCGCCCGAAATCCCCGCGCCCGAACCGGTCCAGGCCCCGGTCTGGGACCTGACCGTCGGCCTGATCAATGCCACGGTGCAGCTGGTCCAGGCCCAGGGCGACGGCAGCCGTACGGTCGGCACCGGCTTCCTGATCCAGGCTCCGCGCCCGGACGGCAGCCCGCGCGTGGTCCTGGTCACCGCCGCCCATGTGTTCGACAGGATGCCCGCGGTGGAGGCCCGGATCGGCTGGCGCACGCCTCTGCCGGACGGAAGCTGGAAATTCGATCCCCAGCCGCTCCGTATCCGTGACCGCGACAACGCCCCGCTCTGGTATCAGGTCGAGGGTCGCGACATCGCCGTGATGGAGGTCATCGCGCCCGAGGCCTTCGCCCGCGCGGCCATACCGCTGGGCTGGCTGGCGGATGCGGACACCTTCGACGCGTGGCAGGTCGGGCCGGGCGACGAACTGCTGTCGCTGGGCTTCCCGAGGGGCCTGTCGTCCAATCGGGCGGGGTTTCCGATCCTGCGGGTCGGGCGGGTGGCATCATACCCGCTGTCGCCGGTCGCGGCCTTTCCGACCTTCCTGCTGGATTTCACCGTCTTTCCCGGCAACTCGGGCGGGCCGGTGTTCTGGACGCCGACGGCACGGCGCAGGCCCGGCACGGTCGAGCCCGACCACCCCTTCATCGCGGGCCTGCTGACCCAGGAGGTCCGCGTTCAGGACGAACGGCTGGAGATCGGCGTCGTCACCCATGCGCGCTACGTGCGCGATGCCATCACGCTGATAGACGCGGTGCCCGACTGACCCTGCCAACCAAACTTGCCTTTGAGCAAGGCGTGTTCACGGAACTCGCCGCGGGCATCCTCCATCCAGCGCAGGAGGAGTAAGCCGGATCGAGCAACTTTCCGTGTTGGAAAATTATCGCTTGCCAATGTGGAAAGTGATGCTACGCTTTCCATATCAGAAAGTGAGGATCAGCCATGACCCAAGACCCCAACCCCCAGGAAGCCCTGGCGTCCATCCAGGCCGCCCGCGCCAGCGTGGGTAAATCGCTGGATTATCCGTTCGCCTGGGATCTGTTCTACGGCGCGATCTTCGGCCTGATGGTGGGGGGCGCCGGGTTTCCGCAGCCCTGGAGCACGGTCACGCTCGTGCTGTCGCTGGTCGCCCTGGCCTTCATGGTCCGTTGGTGGCGGAACCGCACTGGCTGGTGGGTCAGCGGCTACAGCCCGCCCCGCGCGCGGTGGGTCGCCTTCGGCCTGGTCCCGGTGATGATGGCCCTGATGGGCCTGTCGTTCTGGACGCGCCTGTTCGACGGTCCGGTCTGGGTGCCCTTCTTGGCCGGGACGCTGGCCGCGATCGCGGCCACGATCGGCGGTCGCCTGTGGATGCGCGCCTACCGCCGGGACCTGCTGGAGGGATCGTGATGAGTGTCGCGCCCGTCTTCGACGCGGTGATCCACGCGCCCGGCCGGCTTCAGATCTGCGCGATTCTGTCGTCGGTCGCCGATGCCGAGTTCGCCATGATCCGCGACGCCATCAAGGTGTCCGACTCGGTCCTGTCCAAACACCTGAAACAGCTGGAGGAGGCGGGCTACGTCGCCCTCAGCAAGGCCACCCAGGATGGTCGCCAGCGCACCTGGGCCAGTCTGACCGGCAAGGGTCGCCAGGCTTTCAAGGCCCACGTCGCCGAACTGACGCGGCTCGCCAGCATGACCGGCCTGGCGGCGGAATAGCCGGGCCTTCTCCCATTCCGGCATAAGGGCTAAGTCGGTCTCCAAGGAGAGATTCAGCCCATGCAGCACATCCTCGAACAGCTCGAAGCCCGCCGCGAAGCCGCCAAACAGGGCGGTGGCGAGGCCCGCATCGCGTCCCAGCATGCCAAGGGCAAGCTGACCGCGCGTGAACGGGTCGAGGTGCTGCTGGACGAGGGCTCGTTCGAGGAGACTGACATGTTCGTGGAGCACCGCTCCCACGACTTCGGCATGGACAAGCAGCGTATTCCCGGCGACGGCGTGGTGACGGGCAGGGGGACCATCGGCGGACGGTTGGTCTATGTCTTCTCAAAGGATTTCACGGTCTTCGGCGGCAGTCTTTCGGGCGCGCATGCGGCCAAGATCGTCAAGCTCCAGACCATGGCCCTGACCAACGGTGCGCCCATTATTGGCATGTTCGACGCCGGCGGCGCTCGCATCCAGGAAGGCGTCGAGAGCCTGGCCGGATACGCCGACATCTTCCTCCAGAACACACTGGCCAGCGGCGTCATCCCCCAGATCAGCGTGATCATGGGGCCCTGCGCGGGCGGGGACGTCTATTCGCCCGCCATCACCGACTTCATCTTCATGGTGAAGGACACGTCGTACATGTACGTCACCGGGCCGGATGTCGTGAAAACCGTCACCAACGAGGTCGTCAGCCACGAGGATCTGGGCGGCGCCCGCGTCCATGCGGGCAAATCCGGCGTCGCCGACGGTGCCTTCGAGAACGATCTGGAGGCCCTCAGTGAGGTCCGCCGCCTGATCGGCTTCCTGCCGCTGTCCAACCGCGAAAAGCCCCCGGTCCGCGACAGCTACGACGACCCCGACCGCGACGAGGCCAGCCTGGACACCCTGGTCCCGGCCAATCCGAACCAGCCCTATGATATCAAGGAACTGATCCTGAAGACGATCGACGAGGCCGAGTTCTTCGAGATCGGGGCCGATTTTGCCCGCAACATCGTCTGCGGCTTCGGCCGTCTGGACGGCCAGTCGATCGGCATCGTCGCCAACCAGCCCCAGGTTCTGGCCGGCGTTCTTGACATCGACAGTTCGCGCAAGGCCGCCCGCTTTGTCCGCTTCTGCGACGCCTTCGACATCCCGTTGGTGACCTTCGTCGACGTGCCCGGCTTCATGCCCGGCACGCGCCAGGAATACGGCGGCCTGATCAAGCACGGCGCGAAACTGCTGTTCGCCTATGCCGAGGCCACGGTGCCCAAACTGACCGTGATCACACGCAAGGCCTATGGCGGCGCCTATGACGTGATGAGCTCCAAACATCTGCGCGGCGACGTCAACTACGCCTGGCCCAGCGCCGAGATCGCCGTCATGGGTGCCAAGGGGGCCGTCGAGATCATTTTCCGGAAGGAAGCCGGCGACCCCGAGGCCCTGGCCGCGCGCGAAGCCGAATACAAGGACCGCTTCGCCAACCCGTTCGTGGCCGCGAGTAGGGGATACATCGACGACGTGATCATGCCGCACGGCACGCGGCGGAGACTAATCCGGGCGCTACGGACGCTGAAGAACAAGCAGCAGAGCAATCCGTGGAAGAAGCACGATAATATTCCGCTTTAGTGGTGGAAACGGTACTGCTTCTTGGTGCGGGCTTTTCTCGCTGGGCGGCTAACCTGCCGCTTGTCAGCGAGCTTTTCGACTTCGAAATCGATCCTGGAAATGATCGCGAAGCACGCCGCTTAGAGATTGTCAGTGAGGCTTACGGGAGGTGGCGATCGCAGTACCCCTTGGAAAGCAATGAGCAGTTCATTGCTTGGGCCAGAACCAACCTTAAGCGGTTCGACTATGCGGGTTGGTACGTCACTCGACGACTAACCGATCCATTTATAAGCGGAAGCTACATTCGGCGCACGTTCTATATCAATAGCTACTACGCTCGCGAGAACTATGGAGTGATCCGGGCTCGTCAATTCCTCCAAAATTGCGAACTCGCTTTTGGCTATCCGGCCATTCTTACAGCCAACTACGATCTCCTCGTTGAATACGCTCTAGGTACAAAAGGCTTCAACTATGGTCGTCCCGGAGAGTACATCGGCACAACGCCCTATCCCCACATTCAGCCCGTGTACGTGACCGGCCCGGTGCCGCTTCTGAAACTGCACGGAAGCCTTTCGTGGAGTGTTGATGGGAAGAGCACCACGTCCCGCTTTGGCATGACGGGGAAGTGCTTGATCGTCCCACCTATGGCGGAAAAGACCCCGCATGAAACTTTCGCGTGGGAATGGGCAGAGGCCGCCCGTCATCTGAAGAGAGCGAGGCGATTGGTCATCTTTGGGTTTGCGTTTAACCCTTATGATCAAGCGATCCGAACATTGTTCAGAACCAACTCGGAAAACCTCGAGGAACTAATTTCTATCGACCCGTTTGACCAACGCGCGCGGCTAGCTGAGGTCTTCACATGTGGGAATGTCCGTTGGCTAGACCCCAACGACGGTATTCTGCTGCCATAGAGTGACCAACCTTCTCTTCATCTGCTCCCGCAACCGCCTCCGTTCGCCGACGGCCGAGCAGGTGTTCGCCGCCTGGCCGGGGGTGGAAACGGCGTCGGCGGGGCTGGCGCCCGATGCGGACGAGCCCTGCACCGATGAACTGGTGGAATGGGCCGACATCGTTTTCGTCATGGAGCGCGTGCACCGCACACGGCTGCAGAAGCGGTTCAGGAAGAATCTGAAGTCCACCCGCGTCGTCTGCCTCGACATCCCCGACGACTACGCCTTCATGCAGCCCGAACTCGTGACGCTGCTGGAAAAGCGGGCAGGGCTGTATCTCCGCTGAGCCCTGTGGACCTGCAGACCGGCGCTTGAGGTTGCAATCGGGGCTCCAGGACCCCATCTGCGGTCTATCCTGAACTTCGGACATCCAGCCGCCCGCGCGCATCGCGTGGGTCGGCGGAGCCGTATTCGCCCGGCATTCCGGGCCCCATCGACCGTCGAAGGAGACGTCTTGTTCGCACAACGCAAAGCCCCGTTCACACCCCGTTCCAACCCCGTTGCCCGCTATGGCTATCGCCCGGTGCCCATCCGCGCCCGTATTGGCCTGGCCATGCGTCGCGCCATGGATTTCGGGCCGATCAGCGATCCCGAGGCGACCCTGCGCGCCGCCGGTCTGTCGCTGGCCCCCATGTCGGTCGGTGAGGCCGGTCTGAGCGTCGGCGGCACCTATGTACTGGCCACGGCCCAGCCGTCCGATCTCGATAGCGGGGCCCTGAAGGCCTTGGTCGTGCCGGGCGGGGCCGAGGCGGAAGACGACCGGACGGTGCTGGACGATGCGATTGTGCGGGCTTCGGCCAAAGGGGCAGTGATCCTGGCGTTCGGAACCGGCGTGGCCGCGACGCTGCGGGCCTTGGACCGGCCAGTGGAAGGGTTCGAGCAGGCCGCGGCCATCGCGGTGACTGGCCAGACAATCGAAACCCTCGAAGACCTGAATGCCGTTACAGCCGCCGCCGTCCGCATCGGTTAGAGCGGTCGAAGGGAGCATGACGGTCGGCGAACCGCGATCCCACTTACCAGCATTCTTTTATCGCCTAAGATATATTATGCGAAATACAAGGTGTCGGCTCACCGATATTCCGGATTGGGATGGTCGAACCGCTCGCCCTTGTCCCAAGCGCTCTTCTGGTTGCCGTAGGCCGGAATCCCGCCCGCTTCCTTCAGCATCCGCGCCATATGCATCAGGTTCCAGGCCATGAAGGTCGTGTTCCGCTGGGTGAAATCGTTATCCAGACCGACCTTGCCATCGTCGCCATAGGATGGCCCCGGACCCGCTTCGCCGACCCAGCCGGCGTCGGCCTGTGGCGGAATGACGAAGCCCAGATGTTGCAGCGAATACAGCACGTTCATGGCCACATGTTTGATGCCGTCTTCGTTGCCGGTGACCAGGCATCCGCCGGTCCGCCCATAGTAGGCCCACTGGCCCTTGTCGTTCAGCTCGCCGGAATAGCCGTACAGCCGCTCGATCACCCGCGTACAGATCGACGACTTGTCGCCCAGCCATATCGGGGTGCCGATGACCAGGATATCGGCGGCCATCACCGCCTTCTGCACCTCGGGCCAGCCGTCGGTCTCGAACCCGTGTTCGGTCATGTCCGGATAGACACCGGGCGGGATGTCCAGATCAGCGGCGCGCAGGGTCGACGTCTTGACCCCGTTGGCCGTCATGATCGCTGCGGCCGTGTCCATCAGCCGCTGGGTGTGGCTGGCCTCCCCATCTTTCGACCGCTTGAGACTGCAGTTGATGAAGACGGCGCTCAGGTCGTCGTATGCGGCGGGCGGCTTGGACATGGTCAGCTCCAGTGGGTTGCAAATCCAACGCCCACCGAAGGCTTCCGTTCAGAGGGCGATCGTCGCGGTCCAGCCGTCGTAGCCGACCTCGACCCCCCTGGGCATAAGGGCGCTCAGCACGTCGTAGTCCAGGTCGATATGCAGGTTGGTCAGCACCGCGCGCTCGACCCCCGCCTGCGCGATCCAGTCCAGCGTCCGGTCCAGATGGGCGTGGGTCGGATGCCGGGTCCAGCGCAGCGCATCGACGATCCACAGCCTGCTGCCCCGCACCGCCTCGATCGCCGCGTCCGTCAATTCAGAGACATCCGGGGAATAGCTGATGTCGCTCAACCGGTATCCGACCGCTCGGATCGGACCATGTGCCTGGTCGAAGGTCACGACCGGCATGGCCCCGCCCGGCCCCTCGATGCCCCATTCCGTCCCGTCGGGCGGCAAGGCCCGGGCCTCCAGAATGGCCGGATAGCCCTGCACCGTCTCGAAGATATACCGGAACCGCCCGGTCAGGGCGTCGTGCGTCGCCGCGTCCATCCAGGCCGGAATCCGCCGCCGTGTCCGCATGGCGAAGACCCGCAGGTCGTCGATCCCGTGTGTCTGGTCTGCGTGGTCGTGGGTATAGAGGACGGCGTCGACCGTCTTTACATCGCTGGCCAGCATCTGTTGCCGAAGGTCCGGCGAGGTGTCGATCAGGACGTTGGTCCGCCCCTCCGCCCCGATCCGCTCGGCCAGCAGCGAGCACCGCGTGCGCCGGTTTTTCGGCTGGGCAGGATCGCAGTCGCCCCAGTCCCCATCCCCGCGCGGCACCCCGCCCGACGATCCCGATCCGAGGATTGTGACGCGCAGCTGATCCATCACATGAGGTCCGGTCGCGGAATGCGATCGAACAGGGCGAAGAAGGCGTCGGTCGTCCGGATCTCCGCCTCCCCCAGCGACCAGCCCCGAACCTCGGCCAGGGTCTGGAGCACATGGCCGATATAGGCCGGCTCGTTCCGCCGTCCCCGATGCGGCACCGGGGCCAGGTAAGGACAGTCGGTCTCGACGATGATCCGGTCCGCCGGCATGGCGCGGATCACCTCGCGCACATCATGCGCTGCCTTGAAGGTGGCGATCCCGGAGACCGAGAACCACGCCCCCATTTCCGCAGCCTGTTCCGCCAGTTCCGCACCACTGGTGTAGCAGTGCATCAGGAACCGGAACGGCCCCCTCGCCTGTTCTTCGGCCAGGATCCGGCCCATCACGTCGTCGGCCTCGCGCGTATGGATGACCAGCGGAAGGCCGGTCGCACGCGCCGCCTGGATATGCTCCCGGAACACCGCGATCTGTTCCTCGCGCGGGCTGAGGTCGTAGTGAAAATCCAGCCCGCATTCGCCGATCGCCACGACCCTCGGCCGCTGCGACAGGGCGATCAGGTCGTCCGCCGTCATCGTCAGATGATCCTTGGCCTCATGTGGATGGGCCCCGACCGTGCACCAGATGTCCGGATGCGCCATGGCCAGGGCGTGGGTGGCCTCGAAGGTCGAGAGCTTGTCCGAAATCTCGACCATCATCTGGACGCCCGCTTCCCGCGCGCGGTCGATCACGGCGTCGCGGTCCGCGTCGAACTGGGCCGCGTGCAGGTTGACGTGGCTGTCGATGATCATGCGGTCATGGCCTTGGTCCGCGCCAGATCGGCCAGAGCCCCGGCCAGCACGTCGCCGCGATCCAGGTTCAGCCCCGCCGTCCGGTCCGGCAGCTCCGCCAGCCGTCCCCACAACTCGGCCCAGCGTGCCCCCTTCCCCGTCGGCATCGCCTTGGCTTGGGCCTGAACGGCGGCGCTCAGCCGGTCCATCAGGGTCTCGAACCGCGCCTGCCCCTCCGCGCCCCGGAATCCGTCGGCGATCGACAGCTGTTCGGCCCGGTCGATGGCGTCCGCCTGGACCCAGGCCCGGGCCAGCCGGTCGGCCTCCAGCGTCGCCCCCGACGACAGGGCCAGGGCCTGGCCCGGCGATCCGCCCGCCATGGCCGCGATCGATTCCGCCTCTTCCGGCTCTACCCCGGCCCGGTCGATCAGCATCTCGGCCAGGGCCCGCTCACTCCAGACCGGAAATGCCAGCCGCCGACAGCGGGATCGGATCGTCGCCAGCAACCGCCCCGGCGCATGGGTGATCAGGAACACAACGCCCCTCTCTGGTGGTTCTTCAAGAATCTTCAGCAGGGCATTGGCAGCATTGACGTTCAGATCGTCCGCCGTATCGATGATGGCCACGCGGTACCGGGCCTGGGACGGGCTCTTGGCGAAGAACTCCGGCAGGTGCCGCGCCTGATCGACGGAGATGGCCTTCTTGGTCTTGCCGTTCTCGACCAGCCTTTCCAGCACCAGCAGGTCCGGATGGGCCTGGGCCGAGACCAGCCGGCTGACGGGATCGTCCGGCCGCGCGCCCAGCACGCCGCGCGACGGATCGGGCGCGGCCCCCAGCAACCGCCGCGCCGCACGATAGGCGAACGACGCCTTGCCGACGCCTTCCGGTCCGCAGAGCAGCCAGGCATGATGCAACCGCCCGCGCTCCAGCGCATCGACGAAGGCCGCCTCGGCTTCGGGCGAGGGACGCAGGTCGAACCGATCACGCGGAGGCTCCTCGCTCACAGCACCGGTTCCACGGCGGCCCAGACACGGGCGAAGACCTCGTCCGGCGTCCCCGTGGCGTCGATCACCCGGCACCGCTCGGGAAACCGTCGCGCGATCTCGCCGAAGCCGTCACGCAGTCTCTGATGAAAGGCCAATCCCTTTGACTCGAAACGCGTATCGGCCTGACCTCGCGCCAAGGCTCGCTCCAGCCCGACCTCGACCGGCAGGTCGAAGATCAGGGTCAGATCCGGCTGATCCGCCCCGACCACGGCGGCATCCAGGGCTTCGATGAAGTCGCCCGAGGCCCCCCCGCCAGCGCCCTGATAGGCCCGGCTGGAATCCGCGAACCGGTCGCAGACGACCCAGGAGCCGGCCGCCAGCGCGGGACGGATCGTCTTCTCCAGATGGTCGGACCTGGCGGCGAACATCAGAAGGGCCTCGGTCCGCGCCGACCAGCGATCGGCTTCGCCCGAGACCACCAGCGCCCGGATCGCCTCGCCACCGGGCGATCCGCCGGGCTCCCGCGTCTGAACCACATCCAGGCCGCATGCCCGCAGGGCCTCGACCAGGCGGCGGACCTGGGTCGACTTGCCGGCCCCCTCGCCGCCTTCGAATGTGATGAACCGTCCGCGTGTCACGCCGCGCACAATGGCGACCGGGGCGCTCAGGGCAAGCCCGTCGGTCGGATTATCGTCCCGATATCAACAGGGCGTCGGCATAACCGCGTGCCACGACGTCCTGACGCCCGCGCTCGGCGGCGTTGGCGTCTGGCCACGGCCCGACCACGACCCGGTACAGCCGCCGCCCACCGACCTCGGCGGGCCGCACCGCTGCCCGGTCGCCCAGCCCGTCTGCGCTCAACCGCGCCGCCAGCGGATCGGCATAGGACCCAGCCTGGACCCAGTAACCCCGAGGCTCTTCAGCCCGCTCTGTCCGGCGAGGCCGATCCGTCACCGCCGCCTGCTGCAACCGTTGCCCACCGCCATTCCGGGGTGCGCGGCCCAGGTATCGCACCCGCACCACGTCCACGCCGCGCCCGAGCATGTCCAGCGCCTCGGCTGCACCGCGCGACAGGTCGATGATCCGGTCGTCCACGAACGGCCCGCGATCGTTGACCCGCAACACCACGCTGCGCCCGTTGGCCAGGTTGGTCACCTCCACCAGACCCGGCAGAGGCAGGGTTTTGTGCGCCGCCGTCAGGGCATTCATGTCGAACCGCTCGCCGGACGCCGTGGGTCGGCCGTTGAACTGCGCTCCGTACCATGACGCCATCCCGACCTCCTCATAGTCGGCGTCCTCCGCTGGCCGATACCAGCGCCCGCGCACCTGATAGGGCCGCATCGTTCCTGTCACGATCGGGGCCGGATCGGTGACGATCGGAATGCCTGGCGCGTCCCGCCCGAGGCTTCCGCACGCCGCCAGGGCCGACAGGCCGACGCCGACCAGCCCCGCCCGGAACGCCTTCGCCCACCCTGTCTGCGCCTGATTCATGGAAACAGGATGACAGGCCGAATTTCCGTTTTGGTTAATCGATCGATTGCCTGCTATGTCCCCTCCCCGATCCCGTATGCGGGACAGGTGGCCGAGTGGTTTAAGGCAGCGGTCTTGAAAACCGCCGTAGGTGGAAGCCTACCGTGGGTTCGAATCCCACCCTGTCCGCCATGCCGAGTTGCCAGCGGACATTCCGACGTTCCACGTGATTATCACGCGCCAGAGGTTGTCAGCCTGGTTGCGGTTCGCTTTCATGCGTTCGCAACAGCGAGGGCGGCCCATAACGGTGACGGATTCAGGCAGAACCGGGCGATTCGACCTTGGACGGGTGATGGAGCGGACCTTCACCGTCAGCGGCAAAAATTTCGCGACATTCGTCCTCGCAGCTCTCCTATTGGCCGGAATCCCCTCGGCGCTGGTCGTTTTGGGCCAGGCCGGCAATCCGTTACCGACGTCACCGACAGGTTGGGGGCTGTTGCTGTTCGGGTGGGCCCTGTCGCTCGTCGGAACCTATGTGCTCCAAGCCGCAATCGTCGTCGGGGCCGTAAACTCGTTGAATGGCCGCCCCGTTCGGCTGGCCAACATGATGGAGGTCGGGATCAGGAATTTCCTGCCGCTCCTCGGACTGGCGATCGTAATGAGTGTCGGCATCGGCCTCGGAATGATACTGCTGTTTGTGCCCGGCATGATTCTCGCAGTCATTTGGTGCGTTGCAGCCCCGTCCTTGGTGGCCGAGAAGCGTGGGATCTTCGAAAGCCTCCAGCGCAGTCGCGAACTGACGAAGGGCTATCGCTGGCCCATCTTCGGACTGATCGTCATCTACTTCATTGTCTACATGGTGATCGCTGGCACGGTTAGCGGCGTCAGCGTGGCAACGGGCGGCAATCTGGATGGGACGGGCAATATGGCCGTCACCCTGATCGCCACGCCCCTGATCGCCGTGATCCAGGCGATCATCGGCTCATCGGGCGTCGCGGCGATCTACTACGAACTGCGTACCGCCAAGGAGGGCGTGGGGGCCGATGAACTGGCGGCGGTGTTCGACTGACGCCTAGCGATCGTGCTTGTCGGCGCGGCGCTGGCCCATGAGCAGCCGCCCCTCCAGCCGTCCACGTAGGCCTGCATAATAGGCGCTGAGGAAGTCGTAGGCGTCCTCGTCCCGCTCGGGGGTCCAGTCGATCTTTCGCGCAATCCGCTCGGTCACGGCCTTCATCGTGTCCTTGTCGCGACTGCGCAGGACGTCTTCCAGTACATGCAACTCCTTGGCCCCATAGGCGTCCAGCTGCGCCGGGGTGAAGGCATAGCGGCCCAGCCGCGTCGTACCGTCGTCGGCCATGTCGCGCACCATCTTCTGTTTTGGCGTCCGCACCACCCAGGTGCCGCCGATCAGATCGCCCGCGCGCAGCCGATCCCGATTGAACAGCGGAAAGAAGACGAAAATCGCCGCCCAGACGAAGGCCAGCAGGTACATCCAGCTGTCGACGCCGCCCTCGCCCGACCGGCTGACGATCAGCGAGAATGGCAGAAACACCTCAAGCTCGCGCATGGCATTGCGGGCGATCACCGATTCGGCCCGCAGCCGACCGCCGTCGCGCGACGCCACCCGCAACCCCATGGCCCGCTTGCCCGGCGTCGCGGCCCCGGCGGTCAGCTCGAAACCGGTGAAGTAGAAATTCCTCAGAAAAAAGAACCCCAGCAGCCAGATGACGACGATCCATTCGCCGCTGGCCACCCGGGCCATCACGCTGCCGATGCCGGCGAACACCGCCAGCAGAGTCAGGGCGATCAGCACGCCGATGATGATCGCCGCGTCCAGCAGGAAGGCGCCGGCCCTCTGCCCCGCATCGCCGATCTCCAGCCTCAGATCGACGCCCTCCGGCGTGACGAAGGCCCGCTCGCGTGTCGGCGTCGGTTTGCGCGGCTTCTTGCCCGGCTTGGCCAGGGTCGCTTCAGACATCGATCCGGCTCCGGCGCGGGCCATAGAAATACAGACCCCAGATCACGGCGCTGGTCGCCGCCACGCCGTAGCGGAGGGCCGTGCTCTCGATCAGCTGTCGTCCAAACCCTTCCAGGAGACCCGCAACGAACAGCATGACGACCACCCCGCCCATGACCGTTGCAGCGGTCCGTCCAGCCTCGGCGGCGGCGTCCAGCCGGTCGAGGTCGCCCGGAAAGGCCACGGCCCAGCCGATCTTCAGGCCCGCCGCACCGGCGAGGATCACCGCGAACAGCTCCGTCACCCCATGGATCAGCAGCCAGCCGCCGACCTCCAGCCCCAGGCCCCGGCTTGCGAACAGCATGACGAAGGCGCCGAGCGTCGCCCCGTTGTAGAGCACCAGTAGCCCCGTCGGGATGCACAGGGCGAACCCTAGGGCGAAGGCCAGCAGCGCCACCTGGGCATTGTGGGTGAACAGGAAGGTCGCGAAGGCCGACAGACCGCCACTGCTGTCCTCGCCGGCCAGTGTCGCCCGCAGGGTCTCGGTCGAGGCCGCCGGATCGCGCCCGCCCGCCAGTTCGCCGGGCACGAAGGCATAGAACCAGTCCGGCTCCTGCCCCACCAGAACGGCCGCCGCGACCGCCCCGCCCAGCATCAGCAGACCGGAGACGCAGGTCTCCTTCCACGTTGCCTGCACGGCGGCGGGCCAGTCCTTTTGAAAGAAGGACTTGAGTCGCCCGCTCAAGGTCGAACGCGAACCGTAGACGAAGAAGTAGGCCCGGGCACACAGGGTCTCCAGATAGCCGATCAGCGCCCGGTCCAGCGAGGTCTCGCGCGCCACCGACAGGGCCGACAGGGTCGAACGGTACAGGACCGGAATGGCCAGGATGTCGTCGTCCGACAATTTGCGCGCCGACCCCTTCTCGGCCCGATCCATAAGCTTTTCCAGCCGCTTCCAGTCGGATTCTCTCTCCTGACGGAAACGCTGGCTCTTCAGCCGGGTGTCTCCGGATGCGATGCTCACAGCAGATCCCTCCGCTTCAGATCCAGATAGGCGTTGATCACGGCGGGGCCGACGTTGGCGGCTTTCGCCTCGACGATATGCACCCCCGTCCGGCGCAGGCGGGCGACGACCGTGTCGCGTTCCTTCAACAGGGTGGCGGCGACCACGGCGCGCGAGACGTCGTCCGGCTCGACCGGCTCGGCCTCGGTCAGCCCCTCCAGCTCCTCGTCGCGAAGGATCACGAACAAGACCAGATGCCGCCGCAGCAACCGCCCCAGCGATTCGATCATCAGCTCCGCCGAGGTCGAATCGGTGAAGTCGGTGAACACGACCACCAGCGATCGCCGTTGCAGCGATCCCGACAGGGTCGTCAGCCCCAGGGTGTAGTTGGTCTCCTCTGACGAATAGTCGATCCGCCCCGCCACCCGCTGCAACAGCCGGAACGCATCCAGCCCCGACGCGGCCCCGGTCGTGATGCGCGGGCGGCTGTCGAACGCGAACATGCCCACCCGGTCGCCGGACCGCAGACAAGCATAGGACAATAGCAGGGCCGCATTGATCGCCCGGTCGATGCGGGGCGCACCGCCGACCGGCTCGCTCATCGCCCGACCGCAGTCCAAGGCCATGATGACATGGTGGTTGCGCTCGGTGCGGAACTCCTTGGCCAACAGGGCGGCGTGGCGGGCCGACTGTTTCCAGTCGATCGCGCGGCGGTCCATGCCCGGCTGGAAGTCGCGCAGGGCCTGGAACTCCGACCCCTCCCCCAGCTCGATCTGGGTCTTGGCTCCGAACAGGGCGTTTCGGGCAAACAGCCGCACCGCATCGTCGCGCACGCTCTGCAGATCGACCAGCACGGGCGCGGCAATATCGAGCGCGAAGGTCTTCTGTTTCCAGATCAGACCCAGCGGCCCGTTCCACCGCACCCACAGGGACCGCAGCATGGCTTCGCCGCGCCGCTCGGGCTTGAAGGGAAAGACGAAGCTGGCTCCCCGATCCGTGACCGGCGCGCGGGCGATCGGCCCGGCCAAACCCAGCCTGGCGTCAGCGGCCAAGGCGGCCTCGGCCCGCAGCGGGGTCCAGCCCTTTCCGAACCGGGCAAAGACTTCCGCCTGACCCGGTCGTGCGATGGCGGCGCGAGGCGGCGTGGGCTCGTCCAGCGTCAATCCGGTGCGACCCGCCATGATCAGGGCATCCGCAACCGCCAGCAACAGCACGGCCGCCACCCACACCGGCCCCGCGACCCAGCCGACGGGTCCCATCAGGCCGAACGCCAGCGCCACCGGCGCTCCGGCGGCGACGATCAGGACGGCGCGGCGGGTCGGATAGATCACCGGGGAGCCGCGACCTGATCCACGAGGGCCGACAGCACCTGATCCACCTTGCGTCCCTCGATCTCGGCGGCCGGAGACAGGATAAGCCGGTGCCGCAGAACCGGCGCGGCCAGCCCCTTCACGTCGTCGGGAATGACATAGTCTCGCCCGTCCAGCGCCGCCCTTGCCCGCGCCGCGACCGCCAGCATGGCCCCGGCGCGCGGCGAGGCCCCGGTGTCCGTATCCGCCGAATCCCGCGTGGCCCGGATCAGGGCGACGACATAGTCGATCACCTCGTCGGTCAGCCGGACATTGGCCACGACGTCCACCGCCGCATCGATGCTGGCCCGGTCGACGACCGTGGCGACGCCCAAGGCCGCCGGGTCCATCTGGCCGGTGCGTGCGCCATGGGCCGCGACGATGGCCCGTTCCTGGGCCTGACTGGGATAGTCGATGACGTGTTTGAACAGGAACCGGTCCAGCTGCGCCTCCGGCAGCGGATAGGTGCCCTGCTGCTCGATCGGGTTCTGGGTCGCCACGACGGTGAAGCGGTTGGATAGCTGGTGCGACTGGCCGTCGATGGTCACCCGCCGCTCCTGCATGGCCTCCAGCAGGGCCGCCTGGGTTTTGGGCGGCGTGCGGTTGATCTCGTCGGCCAGCAGCAGTTCCGAAAAGATCGGCCCGCGCGTAAGGGTGAAGCTGGACGTCTGGAAATTGAACAGGTTGGAGCCGATGATGTCGCCCGGCATCAGGTCCGGCGTGAACTGGATCCGCCCATAGTCCAGCCCGACCGTCCGTGCGAAGGCTTGGGCCAGCAGGGTCTTGGCGGTGCCCGGAGGCCCCTCCAGCAGCACATGCCCCCCGGCGAATAGCGCCGTCAACAACAGGTCCACCGCCGCGTCCTGGCCCACGACGGCCTTGGCGATTTCCCCGCGGATACGGGCGGCGATGGCCCTGACTTCATTGATGTCCATGCGTCATCTCCAGTTTCCAACGGTGAAGGTCGCGCGCGACCGCCATCAGATCGCCCGCCGTCCGGGCCTCTGCGGCGCGCGTGGCCAATGTCGAATAGCGGGCCTCGGAGCCCGACTGGGCCCCGACGCGGTCGAGGAGGGCGTCCAGTTCCGGCTCGCTCAGCCGACGCGGCGCGCCGATGGCCCGGGCGACCGCAGCCCGCACCAGCACGGCATAGGGCGAGGCCATCCGGTGCTCCCGCCCGGCCAGCCGCACCAGCCCGGCGGTGTTGTCGGCCAGAGCCTGTTTGCCCAGGGCAACCGCCCGGCGCTTGTCGCGCGCGGGCCCGAACCGCGCCGCCGCCTGGAACCCCGCCACGACGAACAGGGCCGCGATCACCAGGGTCACGCCCAGCAGGGGCGGCTCCAGCATCAGCCGCAGCAGGCTGCGCGTCCGCTGAAACCCGTTCAGGGTCAGGTCGAACACCACGGCTTCCCCGTCGGCCCGGACGACGTCCAGAATGCCGACCGCCACCTGCGCGCCCGCCAGCCGCTTCAGCCCCTGAGTGTTCAGCAGGTCCGGATCGGCCAGAACATAGGTCTGGGTGTTTCGTCGCAGGGCCACGACCGCCGCGCCGCGCTGATCGACCACGACCGGAATCCAGTCGCGGCCCGAGATCGTCTGAAAGGTCTCGATGGCCAGTGGCGGCCCCATCGGTTCGCCGTCCGGTCGCGACAGACGGGCCCCGACCACCCCGGCCTTCTGGGCGATCTGCGTGCCGGGCCGGATGTCGTCGGGCAGCACGCCCAGGGCCTCGGACGGCTGCACCGTCCCGACCGTGCTGACCCAGCCCGGATTGGCCTGTTCCGGCAGCGCATTCCATTTCGGCAGGACGATCAGTTTCGGCCCGAGGTGGACGCGATCCGCGATCTGATCCGGCGGCGTCTGCGTCGTCGGCGTCAGCACCAGCAGACTGCCCTGCGCCCCCGGCCCCAGGGCACCCCGGCTCATGACCACGGGCACATCCGTCGCCTGCAACAGCCGAACGATACCGCCAAACCCGACCGACGATTTCGACAGGCCATGCGCACCGCCGTCGTTGCCGGACTTCAGCTCCGGCGCATAGGCCGACAGCACGCCCATCCCGGCCAGCGCCACCACCCCGACCACCACCAGGGCGATCATCGTCAGGGGCGAGAACGCCCCCTTCCCCACGGCCTCTCTCATGCGGTCCAGCCCTGCGGCAGCGCGAAATCCTCGTAGGCCCGCCGACAGTCGGCAAAGGCCTCGGCCCCCACGGTCGCTCCGCCGAACAGACTGTGTTCGACGACCTGGCCGATGCGCCGGAACGCCGGTCGCGCCTCGCCGGGCAGGGCGTCCAGGGTCGAGATCTCGCGCGTGGTCAGCGAAACCCGCAACGCCTTGGGCCTTCGGCTCTGGATGTCCTCGACACTGCGCAGCAACAGCAGGTGCGCCGCCTCGCCATAGCGGCCCTCGGCGGCCAGCCGGTCGGCGGCGGCCAGCAGGTCGCGCGCGGCGTCCCGGTCCGGTCGCCACACCGGCTCGTCGCCCAGGATCGTCGGCGTCGGCCTGGGCGGCGGTTTTCTCAGGTTCAGGATCTCGCGACCGATGAAGAACAGCAGCAGGGCCACCAGCGCCGCCAGGGCACCCCAGAACAGCCACTGCATCACCGGGGCCAAGGCCTGGAACAGGTCTCCGACCCAGTGCAGCCAGCCCGGCACCTCGGGCAGCTCGAACCCGACCCGGTCGAATTGCAGACTGTCGTCACGCAGCAACCGCGCGTGGGCGGCGGCCAGCGCCTCGTCCTGCGGTCCTGGCGCGGTCGTCGATCGTGCCTGCATACCCAACCCGGAAATCGCCTGAACTCAACTGCGGGGACGATCAGGAACCCAAGGTTAGTGGTGGCGCATTTATTCAGATGCGTCCAGCATCGGCGGGCGCCGACTGAGCCCGAATTTCCTCGGGCGTCTGGGTGACATCCAGTCGCTGCTCCGACCAGCTGCTGTCGAGATGGATCGAGGTGTGGACCGGCACATCCTTCAACGGCTTCTGTTCGATGATCTGGCGAACGTGGTCCAGGTTCACCCAGTGAACCTTGCCGTTCCCCAACTCTGTGACGCGCGCGAACCGGCCCATCAGATGTGGATCACCCGGCCATAGGCATCCAGCGCCGCCTCGTGCATCGCCTCCGACATCGTCGGGTGCGGATAGACGATGCCGTGGATGTCCTCCTCGGTCGCCTCCATGGTGATGGCGGTGACATAGCCCTGGATCATCTCGGTGACCTCGGCCCCGATCATGTGCGCCCCGATCAGGGCTCCCGTTTTCGCGTCAAAGATCGTCTTGACGAAGCCGTCCGTGTCGCCCGACGCGATGGCCTTGCCGTTCACCTTGAAGGGGAAGCGGCCGATCCTGACCTCGCGCTTGGCCTCGCGCGCCCCCTGCTCCGTGATCCCGACCGAGGCGACCTGCGGCTGGGCATAGGTGCAGCCCGCGATCGGCGAATGGACCTCGGGCGACTTGAACCCGGCGATGTATTCTGCGGCGTGGATGCCCTCATGCGACGCCTTGTGTGCGAGCCACGGCGCGCCCGCGCAGTCGCCGATGGCGTACAGCCCCTTCACATTGGTCTGGCAATGGCCGTCGATGGTGATGTGGCCCCGGTCCATGTTGACGCCCAGCGCCTCCAGACCGATCCCGTCGGTATTGGCCGTGATCCCGACTGCCGAGATGCAGACCTCGGCCTCCAGCGTCTCCGCCTTACCCCCGGCCTCGATCGCGACCTGCACGCCCTTCCCGCCCTTGGACACCTTGGTGACCTTGCAACCGGTACGGAATTTCATGCCGCGCTTTTCGAACGACTTCTGCGCGGCCTTGGACACCTCTTCATCCTCGACCGGCATGATCCGGTCGACCGCTTCCACAACCGTAACTTCAGCGCCCAACGCTCTGTAGAAGCTGCCGAATTCGATCCCGATCGCGCCCGAACCGATGACCACGATCGACTTGGGCATGGATTTGGGAGCCATGGCCTCGCGATAGGCCCAGATCCGGTCTCCGTCGGGCTCCAGACCGATCTGCGGAATGGCCTTGGCCCGGGCACCGACCGCCAGCATGACCGCCCTGGCCTCGACCGTGCGCGATCCCCCGGCCTTAAGGTCGATGACGACCTTGGGCGCGTCTTTGCCCTTCTCGATATTCGCCGAGCCCTCGATGACCTCGATCTTGTTCTTTTTCATCAGGAAACCGACGCCGGCGTTCAGCTGTTTGGCTACGCCACGCGAGCGGGCGATGATGGCGTCGAAATCGAAACCGACCTTGTCCGCCGACAGGCCATAGTCCTTGAGGTGGCTCAGGCTTTCATATTTCTCCCCGGACTTCAGCAGGGCCTTGGTCGGGATACAACCCCAGTTCAGGCAGATGCCGCCCAGGTTCTCGCGCTCGACGATCGCGACCTTCTGGCCCAGCTGCGACGCGCGGATGGCGGCAACATAGCCTCCGGGACCGGAACCGATGACGATCAGATCAAACTCGGCCATGCAGGCTCCTCGCGACGTAAAGGCAATCAGGTCACAGCGTCTTAGCCCGTCCGACCCTCGTTGGGCCACTGTGGATGCCGCGACGGAAACGAAAAGTCAGGCCACCATCCAAGCTCCGAACGCCCTCCAATCGACGCCGGTCATATAGATGGCGAAGGCGACCGGCAGCAGCACGAGCAAAGCATAGCCGAGCAGATGTACCAGTCCGCGCCAGAAGGCCGACCCCAGCGGCTTGTCGTAATATCGCGCTGCTGCGATCGTGAAATACGCCAGATAGGGCGGCACGATGCTCAGGGCCGGAACGCCCAGCCCGCGCCCGTTCAATCCCGCCACCGCCATCATGAGGATGAACCCCACGGCATGGGCCCACATGGCGAAGATGACGTGCTCCATGAATAGTCGACGGCCGAACAGGGGGATCAGACCGGCAGCATACAGCGGCATCAGCAGCCAGATCACATTGGGCAGCCAGGCCGACAGTCGCTGGTTCATCAGCACCTCGGTCTGCAGACTGGTTCGCTCCAGCTTGTAGGCCGCGCGGGCCGTCGGGTCGTTGGTCTCGGTTTCGGCGCGCAGCAGCGCCTCGCCGATGGCCGGATCGACAGGGTTCTTGACGAGCGGTTGCAGCCAGCGTTCGCGATAGTCCGTCCCGTCCACCGTCACCATGTCGGCGGCCGGGTCATGGACGGCCACAACCGTCTGACCGGGGATGGCCCGCCAGGTCGACTGATAAAGGGTCGTGCCGCTGAAATTCATCACGGCTAGGAACAGCGCCGTCGTCGCCACGAATAGCTTCAGCGGCGTGACGTACAGCGAGCCTGCACCTGCCCGGTACGCCTCCAGCAACCGACCGGGCCGGGTCAGCAGCACGGCCAGTGTCCGGGCCATCTTGCCGTCGATGGGGCTGTAAGATGTCGCGACCTCGACGGCCATCTGGCGCAACGGTACCGGCTTGGCGCGAGAGTCTTGGCCGCAGGCGTAACAATACCGACCGCTTAGCGGAGTCTCGCAGGCCGCGCAGGTGGCACCGATGGCGTGATCCGTCATCGGCCCTCCCCGCCCCGATTCAGCGACAGCAGATCATAGGAGCGCGCGGATGGCCGGTTCAAGCGTGGCCGGTTCCACCTGCGGCGCGAACCGCTCGATCACCCGCCCCTCGCGGTCGGTCAGGAATTTTGTGAAATTCCATTTCACGGCCTTGGAGCCGAGGAAGCCGCGCTTCTGCTCCGTCAGCCAGGCGTAGAGGGGATGGCGATCCGGTCCATTGACCTCGATCTTGTCGAACAGCGGAAAGGTCACGTCGTAAGTCGTTGAACAAAATGCCGCGATCTCAGCCGCCCTGCCAGCTTCCTGGTTGCCGAACTGGTTGCAGGGAAAGCCCAGCACCTCGAACGGCTGATCAGCAAACTGACGATGCAGGGCTTCCAGCCCCTCGTATTGGCCGGTGAACCCGCATTTGGACGCCGTATTGACGATCAGGAGCGCCTGACCCTGAAACCGCTTCAGTGGAATCTCGGTGCCGTCGATGCCGGTGGCAGTGAAATCATAAACCGAGGTCACGATCCCCACCTATGCCAGCATCGTCACAGGATCTTCGATCAGCGGTTTGAACGCTTGCAGGAATTTGGCCCCCGCCGCCCCGTCCACGACCCGGTGATCGCAGGTCAGGGTGACCGTCATCACCGTGGCCACGGCCAACTGACCGTTCTTCGCGACGGGCCGCTGCTCGCCCGCGCCGACGCTCATGATCGCGCCCTGCGGCTCGTTGATGATCGAGGCGAACGACTTGATGCCGAACATGCCCAGGTTGGAGACGCTGAAGGTGCCGCCCTGGAACTCCTCGGGCTTCAGTTTGCGCTCGCGGGCCCGCTTGGCCAGATCCTTCGACTCGGTCGCGATCTCGGCCAGGGACTTGGTCTCGGCCTTGCGGATGATCGGCGTGATCAGGCCGCCGTCAATGGCGACCGCCATGGCAATGTCGGCGTGATGATGCATCGCGATGCCCTCGGGGCTGTACGACGCATTGGCTTCAGGCACCGCCTTGAGAGCCAGCGCCACGGCCTTGATAACAAAGTCGTTCACCGAGACCTTGATCCCGCGCGGCTCCAGCATCGCATTGACCTTGGCCCGCACGGCCATCAGCCCGTCGATCTCGCAGTCGATGGTCAGGGGGAAATGCGGCACGTCGCGGAAGCTGTCGGTAAGACGCCGCGCGATGGCCTTCCGCATCCCGTCCAACGGGATCAGGTCGTAGCTGCCGTCCGGGATGCCCATCTGGGCCAGCGACTGCACCTTGCGCGGCTCGGCGGATGCGGTGGCTCCGGCGGGAGCCGATGCCGTCGCGGGTTTCGCACCGCCCTTGCCCGCCGCCTCCACGTCGCGCTTGACCACGCGCCCGTGCGGACCGGAGCCCTTGATCGTCTTGATGTCCAGCCCGGCCTGTTCGGCCAGCCGCCTTGCCAGCGGCGACGAGAACACACGCTCGCCAGCGGCCTCTGGCGCGGCTTCTGCATCGGTTTTCGTGGCTACAGGGGCCGATGTCTTCGCGGGCTCTGCATTGGAAGAGGAATCCGCTGCGGGGGCATCCACCTTGACCGCATCGGCCTTTGGAGCCGGGGCCTTGGCCCCCTCTTCGCCCGCCAGTTTGGCGATCACGGTGTTGACCTTGACCCCTTCGGTGCCCTCGGCGACCAGGATTTCCAGGACTTCGCCCTCATCGACGGCTTCGACCTCCATCGTGGCCTTGTCGGTCTCGATCTCGGCGATGACGTCACCTGCGGACACGGTATCCCCGACCTTGACGTGCCATTTGGCCAGGACGCCTTCTTCCATCGTCGGCGACAGGGCGGGCATCAGGATGTCGGTCATCAGGCGTTCCCTCGTGTCGGGGCCAGGGGTTCGGCGACGGTGCGGACGTTGTCGGCCTTGATGACGTCCGTGATCCCCTGAAGAATTCGGTTGTAGGCCTGGGTCTCGTTATGTCCGTGCCGCACCGCATAGCCGTGCGCCATGTGCCGCGCCGCGATGGCCAGCAGTTCGCCGAATTTGATCGGGTCGTCGAAGGCCGGCTTCACCGACATGACCGGCTCGCCCTTCGACCACCACATGCGGATGATCTCGACGGCGTCCGCATCCGCCGCGACGCTGTCGGGCGTGGTCAGCTGGAACTCGGGCCGTTCGCTCACGCCATCACCTTACGGACCGCCGCGACGATCTTGTCGACGCCGGGCAGGGACAGGACTTCCAGATTGGCGGCATAGGGCAGAGGCACGTCTTCCTGGTGCACCCGCAGCGGCGGCGCATCCAGATAGTCGAAGGCGTGTTCGATGACTCGCGCCACGACCTCGGCCCCGACGCCCATCGGCCCCCAGCCTTCCTCGGCCGAGACAAGGCGGCTGGTCTTCTTTACGCTTTCGACAATCGTATCGTGGTCGAGTGGGCGCAGGGTGCGCAGATCGACGACCTCGCAACTGATGCCTTCCTTGGCCAGCGTCTCGGCGGCCTGCAAGGCAAAGCCGACCATGCGGCTGTGCGCGGTGATGGTGACGTCGGTGCCTTCACGACGGACCTTGGCCTTGCCGATCGGCAGGACATAATCTCCTTCCGGAACATCGAACTCGATGCCGTACATCATCTCGTGTTCGAGGAAGACGACCGGGTTCGGATCGCGGATCGCGGCCTTCAGCAGGCCCTTGGCATCGGCGGCGTCATAAGGTGCGACGACCTTCAGGCCGGGGACGTTGGCGTACCAGGCGGAATAGTCCTGGCTATGCTGGGCCCCCACGCGGCTGGCGGCCCCGTTCGGCCCCCGGAACACGATCGGCGCCCGGATCTGACCGCCCGACATATACAGCGTCTTGGCCGCCGAGTTGATGATGTGGTCGATCGCCTGCATCGCGAAGTTGAAGGTCATGAACTCGACGATCGGCTTCAGTCCCGCCATGGCCGCGCCGACGCCCAGACCGGCAAAGCCATGCTCGGTGATCGGGGTGTCGACCACCCGCTTCTCGCCGAACTCCTGCAACAGCTCGCGGCTGACCTTATAGGCCCCCTGGTACTGCGCGACCTCCTCGCCGATCAGGAAGACGTTTTCGTCGCGCCGCATTTCCTCGGCCATGGCGTCGCGCAGGGCGTCGCGGATGGTGGTCTTGACCAGCTTGGCGTCGGCCGGGATTTCCGGGTCCCGCAGTTCGGCCTTCGGTTTCACCGGGACGTCGGCCTTCGCGGGCTCGGCGTCGGCGGCCTTGGGCGCGTCCTCGGCAGGCTCGGCCTTGGGCGTGTCCGCCTTGGGAGCCGGCGCCGCAGCCCCATCTTCTCCCGCCAGCCGCGCGATCGGTGTATTGACCTTCACGTTCTCGGAGCCCTCGGCGACCAGGATCTCGGCGACTTCGCCCTCGTCGACGGCCTCGACCTCCATGGTCGCCTTGTCGGTCTCGATCTCGGCGATGACGTCACCGGCCTTGACCGTGTCCCCCGCTTTGACGTGCCATTTAGTCAGCGTGCCCTCTTCCATCGTGGGCGAGAGCGCCGGCATCAGAATGTCGGTCACGGTCAGGCCTCCACGTACACGTCTGTATAGAGCTCGGACGGATCCGGCTCCGGGCTTTCCTGGGCAAACTGGACCGCCTCCGCCACGATCGCCTTGATGTCGGCGTCGATGGCCTTGATCTCTTCGTCGGTCGCCTTCGCGTCGGCCAGCAGAGCCTTGATGTGGTCGATCGGGTCGCGGGTCTTCTTGACCTCGTCGACCTCTTCCTTGGTGCGGTACTTCGCCGGGTCACTCATGGAATGGCCACGATAGCGATAGGTTTTCACCTCCAGTATGAAGGGTCCCTCGCCTGCCCGAGCCCGCGCCACGGCCCGTTCGACCGCGTCCTTGACCGCCAGCACGTCCATGCCGTCGACCTTCTCGCCCGGAATGCCGAAACTGGCCCCGCGCTGAGCCAGTTCGGTCGTGGACGACGACCGCTCAATCGACGTCCCCATGGCGTACTGGTTGTTCTCGATGATGTAGATGGCCGGCAGCTTCCACAGCTGGGCCATGTTGAAGCTCTCATAGACCTGGCCCTGGTTGGCCGCGCCGTCGCCAAAATAGATGAAGGCCACCGACTGGTCGTCCCGGTATTTGGACGCGAACGCCAGGCCGGTCCCCAAGGACACCTGCGCCCCCACGATGCCGTGTCCGCCGAAGAACCCGGTCGGCACGTCGAACATATGCATCGACCCGCCCTTGCCCTTGGACGATCCGCCGGAACGGCCGGTCAGCTCGGCCATGACCTCGTTCGGGTCCATGCCGGCGGCCAGCATATGGCCGTGGTCGCGGTATCCGGTAATGACCCGGTCGCCCTTCTTCTGGCTGGCCTGGACGCCGACCGCCACGGCCTCCTGGCCGATATACAGGTGACAGAAGCCGCCGATCAGACCCATGCCGTACAACTGCCCCGCCCGCTCCTCGAACCGGCGGATCAGCACCATCTCGCGATAGTATTTGAGCAGCTCGTCCTTGGTGGCGGTCGGCGCGTTGGGCACCGAGACGGCCTTGGATGAGGTGGTCTTCTGGGCGGCTCTCGCCATCCGGCATCTCCCGGGTGAGCTTCTATCGACGAAGCGTCTTGTCGTTACGGAAAGCGGCTTTAGCAGCCTTCGTTCCCGAAAGGCAAAGCACGCCGCAAACGCTGTAACAAGATGTCAGGAGGCGGCGATGGCCGCTTTCGGCGCCGTCGGAGCCGAGACCCGGATCACATAATCCCGCGGATCGGAAAACCCCAGAACGACACGGGCGCGTTCTTCCAGCATGTCGCGCGACAGATGCCCGGCGCGAAGATACCGGACCCGCAGTTCGAGGTCGTTTCGCTGTTCGTTCAGGACGGCCAGTTCGTGCTCGCGCCGCTCCAGCAGCGCATCGCGCTCGCCCCCGCTCAGCAAGCCCCTCTGCCCCGTCAGGGCCTGAACGCCCAGATAGACGATCAACAGAAACAGGGCGGCGGTCGGCAAATACGGCTTCATATGCTCGGGCAACAAGGACGCTCCTTCTGAGCGTGAACACGGTTGATGCTTGATAAGGAAAGATACCTAACAAACCGTAGCTTGGCCGTTAATCTTGTTGGTTAATCAGCGTTCGCACCGCACCGCGCCGCCGCCGCGACCTCGGCCCCCAACACGCCCATGACCGCCAGCGGCGTATCCGTCGCGATCACCGACACCCCGTCCCGCCACAGATCGCGGTATTCCGACACGTCTCCGTCCGCCGCAAAGACGTCGTCCAGCCGCCGCCCGGCCGCGCCCAGGGTCCCGAACTGCGCCTCCACGCCGCGCGCCTTCAGCGCCGACCACAGGGCCGGTCGGGCCTCCCGCGTGCCGGTCCAGGCCAGGATCTGTGCCGCGTTCAATCCGTCCAGTCCCGCCACGTCGCTCAGCCCGGCGGAGATCATCATCTCCGGCGCCATCGCCGCCACCGCCCGCGCGGCCTCGGCGCTGTAGGTGATCAGGATGACCCGGTCCGCCGCCCCCGCCCGACGCACGTCGTCGATCACCACCCGCGCCAGGGCGATCGTCGCGGCCTCGTCGGCGGGTTTCAGGTCGATACTGGCGATGGCCCCGACCCGTCCGGCGGCGTCCAGCGCCTCTGCCAGGGTCGGCGGCGGCGCGTCGGTCACCGTGCCGTCGGTCGCGGTCAGCCGCGCCCGCCGCACCTCGTCGAAGCTCAGGTCCGCGACCCGCCCCATCCCGGTGCTGGTCCGGTCCAGCGTCTCGTCATGCATCAGCACCAGCCGCCCGTCGGCCGTCAGGGCCGCATCGATCTCAACGATCGCCCCCGGTATCGCCCGCCCCGTCGCCTCGATCGCCCTTACGGAGTTTTCGGCCTGATCCTCCGCGGATTGTGCACGGTGGGCCGAGATGGCGACGCCGGTCTCACGCACACAGTCGAAATAGGCGGCCAGTGCGGGTTCGTTCGCCACGGCCGGAGGCGTGCCGGCGCAGGCCGTCGCGGTCAGGGCCAGAACAAGCGTCAGACGGGAGGCGATCAGGACGGTGCGAGACATGACGCTCTTCTGGCGCAAACGGCGCGGAGCCGCCAGTGAGATGGAGCGCCATCGCGAAAACGGTCGGACGACCGAAATCCGACGTTCTGAAAGTCGGCTATGGGTGGGAAGCGGACATTGGCTGGCTGACGCTGCGTCAAAGACGCGACGAACCCTTCAGTTGCTCCGGCTCGTTGCTAGCGACCTCGTCCTGCTCGAACTCCAGGATGTCGGCGGGCGCGCAGTTCAGATAGCGGCAGATCGCGTCGAGCGTCGCGAACCGCACGCCGCGAACCTTGCCGGACTTCAACAGCGACAAGTTGGTTTCGGAAATCCCGATCGCGCGGGCGAGCACCCTCGAGCGCACCTTGCGGCGGGCCATCATGACATCGAGGCGGACCACGATGGGCATCAAACGAACCGCGAGGCATCGTCGTGGACCTCGGCCGCCCAGGCCATGACCCGGGCCACGACGAACAGGATCAGTCCCAGGCCCAGGGCCTTGACGCTGTCCATCCGCAACCAGCCCTCATCATGGAAGCCGGCCAAGGTTACTACAACGTGCCCCAGGGTCGGTGCGATCGCATATGCCATCAGCCACAAAGCGATCGCCGTCATACAACGCGCGTTCGCGGGCTCCAGCACCACCCCCGTCCCGTAGAGGCTGAACAGCCGTCGAAGCTGCCACAGCACCGCCAGGGCCGGCCCCATCATCAGGGTCGCCGAGGTCGCCAGCGCCAGTTTCTGGATCAACGGCAGACTGCCTACCGTCCACCAGCCCGGATGGAGGGGCGGAGCCTGGGCCTCGATGAAGATTTGCATTCCGCCCGGCCGGACCTGCAGTCGCGTCCCGGCATAGAAGAGCACTGCGACGACGGCGACGCTTAGCAACAACGCGCCCAGGCCGAACAAACCCGTGAACAGCCATTCCAGCGGCCGGCTCAGCCGACGGATGCGGTGATACGTCGCCGGCTCGGACGGAACAGGCGGCGGAAACTCAAGGAGCAGGGCCATGGAGTGCTTGCGGGTTTGGCTGATTGACAGCAGTATTTTTATGTATTTCGATATAGTTGCTAATGCAATCGAGGATACCCCATGGTGCGCCCGATCTTATCCCTGCTCGCCGGATTGGGGTTCGCTTTCGCGGTCTCGGCCTGCGCCACCCCGACGACCCGCCACCCGGTCATCGCCGCCGACCTGGGGGTCCCGGCGTCGGCGTCGGACATGACGACCAGCCTGGCGCGCCCGGGAACTGTGACGTTTCAGCGCGTCGCGTTCGCCCACTGGACGGGCGGACGCGGGACCTTCATCGACCGGGCCGATCCGCGTACGGTCGAAGTCCCGCAGGGTAGCGAAGAGGCGACCATCTACGCCTACGTCATCGATCACCCCCGGTTCGGACGGGTCCTGATCGACGCGGGTGTGTCGGCCGAACTCGACGACCGCCTCAACTGGGTCATGCGGCGCGGCGTGCGCGACCTCAATATCCGGACCGAACGGACGACGGGACAGTGGCTGGCGGGCCAGATCGTTCCGGGCGCCGTGTTCCTGACCCATCTGCATTTCGACCATGTCGGCGGCCTGATCGACCTGCCCCTGACCACGCCCGTCTACCTAGGAACGGGCGAGGCTGAAGATCGTAGCCGGATCAATCTCGTCCTCGGCAGCCCGGCCGACGCCATCCTCGAAGGCTACGGCCCATTGCGCGAGTGGGCGTTCTCGCCTGATCCCGACGGCGACTTCGAGGGTGTGCTTGACGTGTTCGGCGACGGCTCGGTCTGGGCGCTGAGCGTCCCCGGACACTCGGCGGGCTCCACCGCCTATCTGATCAACGCCGTCGATGGGCCGAAACTGATTGTCGGCGACGCGGTTAGCACCCGTCTCGGCTGGGACGCTGGAATGCCCCAGCCCGTCCCGGCCTCAGCCCGTCGCGCCGCCGAGCAGTCGGCGGATCGCCTCAGACGTTTTGCGGAGGCTCATCCCGAGGTGGAAGTGTTTCTCGGGCACCAATCGCGAACAGGGCAACCCGAAGCGCTGTAACGACGTCCCCTTAGTAATCAGCCTAATGGTGACTTTGATGAAAGTCAGTCACGCTCTGAACGTCCGCAACGGGTCGAAATCGGTCCTTGGTGTCTCGGCGCAAACACGATGCTCATGTCTAATCAGCACCGCGATGATCTCGAAAGCGCGCGATCGACCCCGGTAGTTCTCGGAACCTGACCCCGCCAATGCGGTCGATTTCCCGGCTTTGGTGATTTCTCGATCCGACTTCCGCGCCTGACCCAAAACCTCGACTAGGCTCTGCTCATCCCGTCGCGTGGGGAGGGCGTCTGGCACCAGGGCCATCGCGTGCGGCGGGGACGATCGAGCGGGACACTGCGTCAAACGCTTGAGGCTTCGGAGCCCTTTCCCGGCAATGATCTGGGACTGCGGGTGGCCTCGAAGACGCGGCGCGGGACTGTCCGGGGGGCGAAAACCCCGGAGCCCGGAGGGCCTGGCCGCCTTCCGCCCGTCGTGGGCTTCGTTCCGAAAGGGTCTGACGGCGAAAAGCGCAGGGCACTGAAAACGCCCGGCAGGCCGACGACACCCGTCCCGGAACGCTCGCGTGAACCGGTTGGGGCGGAGCATGGGCGAAAGCCGAAAATCACATACCGGTCCCCGTAACGCGAAAGCAGGGGGCCACACCGGTTCCGGGCCAAGCCCGCGCTCCGCCACCTCCCAAGAGCTAAAGCGGTGAGCCGCTTGAGGGTGCGGACGCATGTCTCATCTCTTTCGTCATTCCGGGCGAAGGCGCACTTGCGCGAAGACCCGGAACAGGGCGGCCTGCGCGAGCAGGAACCCGTCGCGGACACTGACTGCAGATATCCCGCGTGAACAGATCGCCTTCGGTGCCGCCCTGTTCCGGGTCTCCGCTGCGCTGCGCCCGGAATGACGAAAGGAAGGACAAGCCAGAACTCAAGCCCTAAGCCCCAAGACCTGATCCCTTCCCCATCCCGCCTTGCCCCAACCGCCTCGCCGTCGCATCTTCCACGCCACCTCACTCACGGAGCGAATCGTCTTGCAGGATCTGGTCGCACCGGCGCTCGCCACGCCCGGATTCCTGACGCTCGGGCTGGTCGCGGTGGCTGGTTATCTGCTGGGGTCGATCCCGTTCGGGGTCGTCATCACCCGGGCGGCGGGCACGGGCGATGTCCGCAATATCGGCTCCGGCAATATCGGCGCGACGAACGTCCTGCGGACCGGGCGCAAGGACCTGGCCTTGGCCACCCTGCTGCTCGACGCGGGCAAGGGAGCCGTCGCCCTGCTTCTGGCGCGCTGGCTGATCGGCGGCGATCTGGCCCCGGCCATAGCGGGTGGCGCGGCCTTCCTCGGACACCTGTTCCCTGTCTGGCTGCGCTTCAAGGGGGGCAAGGGCGTCGCCACCTTCTTCGGCCTGATGATCGCGGCCTGGTGGCCTCTGGGCTTGCTGGCCGGGGCGACCTGGCTGATCGTGGCCTTCGGCCTGCGCTATTCGTCGCTCGCGGCCCTGATCGCGGCCCTGCTGACCCCGGTCTATGCCCTGTCGCCGGTGCCCGCGCTGGGTCTGCCGGTCGCCCAGCCGATCCTGATCCTCAGCGCCTTCACCGCCATCCTGATCTGGGTCCGGCACAACGAGAACATCGGCCGGCTGCTGAAGGGCATCGAGCCGCGCATCGGGGCGAAAAAGGCGTGACCGCCCTGCCCGAGCCCGAACGGTTCGCCCGGCTCCGGCTGTCGCGCGCCGATCGGGTCGGGCCGGTCTCGTTCCGCCAGCTGCTGACCCGCTACGGCAGCGCCGTCCGCGCACTGGAGGCCCTGCCCGATCTCGTCCGGCGCGGGGGTGGCACCGCCTACACCCTGCCCGACATCGCCCGGATCGAGGATGAGATCGCCGCCGCCGATCGCAAGGGGACCACCCTGATGGTGCTGGGCGACCCCAGCTATCCGCCCCGCCTCGCCGCTGTCGATCCACCCCCACCGATGCTCTGGGCGCGGGGCAACGTCGGCCTGCTCAGCGGCGAGACCGTCGGCATCGTCGGGGCCCGCATCGCCTCAGCGGGCGGTCAGCGGATCGCGCGCGGCCTGGCCCAGTCTCTGGGTCAGGCCGGGTTTGTCGTCGTCTCGGGGCTGGCGCGCGGTATCGACGCCGCCGCCCACGCCGGATCGCTGGAAACAGGCACGGTGGCGGTGCTCGGCGGCGGGGTGGACGACGTCTATCCCCCTGACAACGCCGACCTCTACGACCGGATCGTCGAACGCGGCTGCGTCGTGTCCGAAAGCCCGATGGGAGCCCGCGCCCAGGCGCGTGATTTCCCCCGCCGCAACCGCATCATCTCCGGCCTGTCGCGCGGCGTCATCGTGGTCGAGGCCGAGATCCGGTCCGGCTCCCTGATCACCGCCCGGCTGGCGGCGGAACAGGGCCGCGACGTCTTTGCCGTGCCCGGTTCGCCGTTGGATCCCCGCTCGAAGGGGCCGAACGAACTTCTGCGTCAGGGGGCGATCCTGTGCGAAGGGCTCGATGACGTACAGCGCGCCTTCGAGACCCTGCGCCGTCTCGACGAACCCGGCGGCGATCCGTCGTTCACCGACATGCCCGACGATCTCGACGACGTCCTGATCGAACAGGTCGCGGCCCTGCTGTCACCGACGCCGACGCCCCGCGACGAGCTGGCCCGCGCCGTCAACCGGCCCGTCGCGCATGTCGCCGCAGCCCTGCTGGAGCTCAGCCTGGCCGGTCGCGCGACCCTCCTGGCCGGAGGTCTGGCCTCGACCTGACTATTCGCGACCCGCCTGCGGAAACGGATGCCCCAGCGCCTCGGCCATGGCCTGCTGCGAGATCAGAAAGACCTGCTCGCGCTGATGATAATTATTCCCCAGCACGACGACCGTGGTGTCCGTCACCGGCTCATAGGTCACCAGATTCCGGAACCCCGCCCAGCTGCCCGTATGGTAGATCTGCCGCTCCGAAAACCCCGGCTCGACCCGCTCGCCCAGGCTGTTGACGAAGACTCCATAGCCCCAGACGCGATGCGGCCGTCCCCGCTCGTCGGGCTGATCCGGCGGGCTGTGATCCGAGATCATCTGCGCATAGCTGAAATCGCTCAGGACCTTGCCGTTATGCAGCGCCCGGTTCCAGGTCAGCAGGTCGTCAAGCGTCGAATACAGGGCCCCCGCCCCCACCACGACGCTGACGTTGGCCAAGGGCTGTGGCGTCAGGCCTCCGGGAAAGTTGGCATAACCCATGACCAGATCGGTCGCCTGCCCATCGGCATCGGACCCGGTGTTCATCATCCCAAGCGGCGTGAAGAGTTCGTCCTGAAGATAGGTCTCGTACGCCTTGCCGCTGGCCTTCTCGATCACTTGGGTCAGCAGGTTGAAGCCCGCGTTGTTGTAACGAATCTTGGTCCCCGGCGGGAACGACAGCCCATACCGTGCCGAGGCAACGGTCAGTTCCTGCTTGGTGCGTGGCGTGACCCGGATGCGGCCCCACTCCGCCTGGGCCATCACGTCCGGAATGCCCGATGTGTGCGACATCAGATGCCCGAGCTTGAGCGGAGCCCAGGCCGCCGGGCACGGCTGAACCCACTGACAGACTGGATCTCCGACGGTCAGTTTCCCCTGGTCCTGCAGCTTCAGCACCGCCGCTGCCGTGAACTGTTTGCTGATCGAGGCCAGCCGGAATTTCGCGTCCAGCGCCAGCGGCTGGCCCGTCTCGAAATTGGCCATGCCATAGGTCTGGCGGAACAGCACGTCGTCACCACGCGCGACCAGCACCGCCCCCATGAAACGCCCCGTCTCGCCTTCGCCTCGAAGCCGTTCGGCGAGCTGCGGCAGGGCCTCGACCTCCACGACCGGCGGTCGCACAACAGGCACAGCGGCCTCTGCACGATCGACATCCGGCACCATCCGCCCCATCAGCCGGTATCCACCCCAGGCCGACAGGCCGAGCAGAACGACCGCCAGAACGGCGATCACGGTCCGGGGATGGCCCCCGGCGCTTCTGGGAACGTGAAACAACTGAACCTAGACGTCGAAATCCAGCCCGAACTGGGCATACAGGGCGCGGCTATCCTGCCACTTGGGGTCGACCTTGACGGTCACGAACAGGTGAACGGGCCGGTCGAGCAGCTCGATCAGCTCCTCGCGCGACTTTTGGCCGATCCATTTCAGGGTCTGGCCGCCCTTGCCCAGGATGATCGGACGCTGGCTCTCGCGCTCGACATAGATGGTCTGCTCGATCCGCGCCGAACCATCCGGTTTCTCGTCGAAGGCTGTGGTCTCCACCGCCGCCGAATAGGGCAGTTCTTCGTGGACCCGCAGATACAGTTTTTCGCGGGTGATCTCGGCGGCCAGGACCCGGATCGGCACGTCGGCGCTCTGATCCTCGGGATACAGCCAATGCCCCTCCGGCATCGACATCGCCAGTCGCGATTTCAGGTCCTCGACCCCGTCGCCGGTCGCCGCCGAGATCATATAGACCTCCGAATAGACCCCGGTCTCGAACAGGGCGTGCGACAGCGCCAGCAGGGTATCGCGGCGCATGCCGTCGATCTTGTTCAGCGCCAGGATGACCTGGGTGCCGCTGGCCTTCAGGTTGGCGATGATGGTCTCGGTGTCTTCGGCGGACTTGCGGTCGGCGGGCGTGCCCTCCTTGCCGTCCGACGCAATATGCGAGGCTGCGTCGATCAGATGCACCACCACATCCGCATCCTGCGCCCCGCCCCAGGCCGAGGCGACCATGGCCCGGTCCAGGCGACGGCGCGGGGTGAAGATGCCGGGCGTGTCGACCAGCACGATCTGGGCATTGCCCGTGATGGCGATCCCGCGCACCGGGAACCGGGTCGTCTGGACCTTCTGCGTCACGATCGACACCTTGGAACCCGTCAGCCGGTTGACCAGCGTCGACTTGCCAGCATTCGGCGCACCGATGATGGCGGCGAAGCCCGCGCGGTGCGGCCCACCTTCGGTCGGGGCTTCGGGGATCGGATCGGTCAAATGACGCCTTCACGTTTGAGCATGGCCACGGCGGCCGATTTTTCCGCGTCCTGACGCGAACGTCCCTGGGCGGTCAAGGGTTCGATGTCGCGCACCGCCACCTCGACGGTAAAGGTCGGGGCGTGGTCGGACCCGGTCTGGCCGACGATGCGATAGGTCGGCAGGGGCCGACCGAAACTCTGGGCCCACTCCTGCAGCGCCGATTTCGGATTGGTCAGCGACCGTTCGGGCGGCTTGGCCAGTTCCTCGGCCCAGGCCGTGTCGAAGACCGCTCGGGCCGCCTCCAGACCGCCATCGATGAACACTGCGGCCAGCACCGCCTCCGTGGCGTCGGCGATGACGCCCTCCTTCTGGCGGCCGCCACTCTTGGTCTCGCCGGGCGACAGTCGCAGGGCGGGACCGATGCCCAGTCGCTCTCCGACCCGTCCGCAGGCCGTGCGATCGACCAGCGAATGCAGCCGCGACGACAGCTGACCCTCATCCGCCTCGGGGAAATCGCGATGCAGCCGGTCTGCGACCAGCAAACCCAGGACCCGGTCGCCCAGGAACTCCATCCGCTGGTTATGGCGCGCGATCTTGCCGCTGGGGGGCGTCCCCCCCTCCCCGACGCTGGAATGGGTCAGGGCCCGGTCCAGCAGCGCCGGATCAGCGAAATCGTGGCCGAGCCGGCGGACCAGTTCGGCCACCGCCTCTGACCGGACGTTACCCATTAATCGAGCAGGTTGAAGAAGCGGCTGGGCCGGACGTTGGCGAACCAGCTGACCGGGTTGAACAGCGACGCGCCCGGCTCCCAGGAGAACATGATGATCTGCGCCTTGCCGATCAGGTTTTCGTCCGGGACCAGACCGACGCCCGAGCCTTCGGCCACCCGGCTGTCGATCGAGTTGTCCCGGTTGTCGCCCATCATGAAATAGAAGCCGACCGGCACTTCATAGACGGGCGTGTCGTCCAGCTCGCCGCCCGGACCGAAGTCCTGGGTCATGAAGGACTTGCCGTTGGGCAGGGTCTCGCGGATCTGGGTCACCGGACGCGGGCCGAACATGTCGTCGATCTGGGCCTCGCTGACCACGACGTCCTGAACCGGCGCGCCGTTGATGTGCAGCTTGTTCTGGATCATCTGTATGCGGTCGCCAGGCAGGCCGATCACGCGCTTGATATAGTCCGTCTTGTCGTCGCGCGGCAGTTTGAACACGGCGACGTCGCCCCGCTCCGGCATGCCGAAGAAATCGCCCAGGATGCGCCCCTCGCCCAGCGGCAGGTCGATCGGCAGGCCGCTGGAGAATTTCGAATAGCCGTAGGACCACTTCGTCACGACGATATAGTCGCCCTCATACAGATTGGGCTCCATCGAGGCCGACGGGATGGTGAAGGGCTGGAACAACAGAACCCGCAGGACGAAGGCGATCAGCAGGGCGAAGACGACCGTCTTGATGATCTCCAGCGTCTCGTTGCCCGCCGACTTGGCGACCTCGCTGGCCTTGATCTTCTTGGTGTCCTTGCCGGCCCAGACCGGTGGCGTCGTTTCGCTGGTCACCGTGGTGCCGTCCTGGTCGTTCATCGTCGGATAAGCCTGTCCACCGCGGCGCGCGGTATCGTCCGGGGACGGGTAAAGCCAGATTACGCCATCGGCAAGGCTTCGATGACCACGAAGGCCAGGGCATAGGGGTGCTCATCACTGAGCGTCAGGTGAATGTGCGGTTCGTGCCCCGTCGGCATCAGCCGGGCGAGGTGTTCTGCGGCATGACCGGTCAGGGCCAGGGTCGGCTGTCCGCTCCTCAAGTTCACCACCCCCATGTCGCGCCAGTAGACATCGCGCCGCATGCCGGTGCCCAGGGCCTTTGCGCAGGCCTCCTTTGCCGCGAATCGCTTGGCATAGCTCCAGGCCGCGTCCGGCTTGCGGTCGGACCGAGTGCGTTCCAGTTCGGTGAAGCAGCGGGTCTTGAACCGATCGCCGAACCGGTCCAGCGACGCCAGAATGCGCCGGATGTCGGTCAGGTCTGCCCCGACCCCGATGATCATGGCGCGATGTCGCGCGCGGCGTCCATCAGAGCCCGCATCCGCGCAATCGCCGGACCCAGCCCGACGAAGATCGCCTCGCCGATCAGGAAGTGACCGATGTTCAGCTCCATCACCTCGGGGATGGCGGCGACGGGAGCAACAGTCTCATAGTCGATGCCATGCCCGGCATGGACCTCCAGCCCCAGGGCCTGGGCCTGCGTCGCCGCCGCCTTCAGCCGCTCTAATTCCTCGGCCGCCAACGAGTCATCACTGTCGCGGATCGCGTCGCAAAATGCCCCCGTATGCAGTTCGACCACGGCCGCCCCTGCCCGGTATGAGGCCTCCACCTGGGCCGGATCGGCTCCGATGAACAGCGACACCCGCGACCCCGCCTCGGTCAGCTTGCTGACGAAGGGCGTGATCCAGTTGTGGCCACCCACGACATCCAGCCCGCCCTCGGTCGTCCGCTCCTCGCGCCGCTCGGGCACCAGGCAGACGGCGGGGGGGCGGTGCCGCAGCGCGATTTCCAGCATCTCCGACGTCACGGCCATCTCGAGGTTCAGCGGTCGCCCCTGGACCCGCAGCGTCTCGGCCAGGGTCTCGATATCCGAATCGGCGATATGGCGGCGATCCTCGCGCAGATGGGCCGTGATCCCGTCTGCCCCGGCCGCCAGGGCCTCCATCGCCGCGCGCGTCGGGTCCGGATAGGCCGCACCGCGCGCGTTCCGGATCGTCGCGACGTGATCAATGTTGACGCCCAGACGGATGCGCTCGCCCATCGCCCCGCCCCTATTTCGCCAGCCGCCGACTGCCCGGATCCTCGACCGGCAGGGCGGCGAGTTCGGGCGGCAGGGCATCCGCCGGATAGGCCGGAACATCCAGCGTCGCCAAGGCGATCAACGGCACGCCGACATCCGCCCGTCCGCCCGACCGATCGACGATACAGGCCGCCGCGACCACATCGCCGCCTGCCTCGCGGATCGCGGCGATGCATTCCCGTGAACTCAGGCCCGTGGTGACGATGTCCTCGACCATCACGACCTTCTGGCCGGGCTCGATATGGAAGCCACGACGCAGCTTGAATGCCCCGCCCTCGCGCTCGACATACATGGACGGTACGCCGAGATGCCGCGCGGTCTCATAGCCGGGGATGATCCCCCCGACCGCCGGTGAAATGGCGACATCGACCGGGCCAACAGCCGCGACGATCTTGACCGCCAGCGCCTTGCACAGCCGCTCGCAGCGCCGCGCGTCCATGAACACCAGGTTCTTCTGCAGGAAGACCGGACTGTGCAGCCCCGACGACAGCACGAAATGCCCCTCGCGAAGGGCCCCGGCACCGCGAAACTCGTCGAGAACGTCTTCTGAGGTCATGATGGCGACCTATTCCGTAAGTCACCGCTGGGCAAGACGTCAGCGCGACATGTCGCGGACCTAGCCGCGCGCTCGCTCGACCGTATCCACCGACGGATTGGCCCGTAGCGCAGCCATCACCGTGGTCGCGTGCTTGGCGTCGGTGACCTCCACATCGATATCCAGATCGAAGAAGTCCGACTGCCTAAGCGTCATCTTCAGGTTCAGGATATTGCCGCCCGCCTCGCCGATCACGGTCGCGACCTGGCCCAGCATGCCGGGCGCGTTCTTGATGGTCGCGCGGAATCTCGCGACCGCGACGCCCTGTTCGGCCTGGGGCGTCCATTGCAGGTCGTTCCAGACGCTGTCGTCGTCGGCGAAATCGGCCAGCTTCTGGCAGTCGATGACATGGACGGTCAGTCCCTTGTCCGGTTCCAGAATGCCGACGATCCGGTCGCCGGGCACGGGCGAGCAGCAGGCTCCGAAATGAATGCTGACACCCGGCGTCAGACCGCCGCCCCGCACGAACAGTCGCGCCTGGGCATCGCCGATCCGCTTGCGATCCGGCTGGGCCGCCAGCGTGCCCTTCAGTCCGGGGAACAGGGTCTCGGCGACCTTGTTGGCGGGCAACCGTCCGCGCCCGATCGCGTCGAACAGATCGTCCTCGGTGGCGATGGCCAGGGTCTCCATAGCGGGTTTCAGCGTCACCTCACCCAATGCCTTGCCCGCGCGCGACAGCGTCTGTTCCAGCGTCGCCTTGCCCAGCTTCTGAAACTCGTCGCGTTCCGAATGGCGGATGTGGCGCCGGATCGCCGACCGGGCTCGACCCGTGACCGTCAACGAACGCCAGTCCGCCGGGGCCTCGCGCTTGGAGCCCCGCACGATCTCGACCACGTCCCCGTTCTGGAGTTGCGTCCGCATCGGCTTAAGCTCGCCGTTGATCTTGACCCCCACAGCCGTGTCACCGACCTCGGTATGAACGGCGTAGGCGAAGTCCAGGGCCATCCCGCCGCGCGGCAGGGTGATCAGAGTCCCCTTGGGCGTGAAGACGAACACCTGATCCAGGTACATCTCGAGCTTGGCGTGCTCGACCCAGTCCTCGCCGCCCTCGCCGTGTTCGATCACCTGCACCAGGTGACGCAGGTTCTGCAGCGGATCGCGCCCGCCCTCGGCCTCCATCGCCGCCTGGTCGAAGCCATAGGACTTGTTCTTGTAGGCCCAGTGGGCGGCCACCCCGTCCTCGGCGACCCGGTCCATGGCCTCGGTACGGATCTGCATCTCGATGCGAAGACCACCCGGCCCGACGACCGTAGTGTGCAGCGAGCGGTAGTTGTTCGACTTCGGCGTCGAAATGAAGTCCTTGAACCGCTCCGGCACCATGGGCCAGGCGCGGTGGATGACGCCCAGGGCCCGGTAACAGTCGTCCTCGAACTCGACCAGCACTCGGAACCCATAGATGTCTGACAGGGACGAGAAGCCGACCGACTTCCTCTGCAGCTTTCTCCAGATCGAATAGGGCGTCTTCTGGCGGCCATAGACCCTCGCGGGTATCCCGGCCTCGCTCAGCACCTGCTGGATTTCACCGGACACGCCCTCGGTGGCCCGGCCATGCTCTAGCTTCAGCGCCTCCAGCCGCCGCTCGATAGCGGTGCGGGCCGTGGGGTTCAGGTGCTCGAACGCCAGTTCTTCCAGCTCGGACGCGATCGAATGGATGCCGATCGACCGGCCAAGCGGCGCATAGACCTCCAGCGTTTCGCGGCTGATCCGCTCGCGCTTCTCCGGCTTCACGTATTTCAGCGTCCGCATATTGTGGAGACGGTCTGCCAGTTTCACCAGCAGGACGCGGACGTCCTTCGAGATCGCAAGGATGAATTTGCGCAGGTTCTCGGCCTGGCGCGTGTGTTCGGCTTGGAGTTCGAGCCGACTGAGTTTGGTCACGCCCTCGACCAGGCTGGCGACCTCCTCGCCGAACATGGCGGCGATGTCGTCGCGGGTGGCCGACGTGTCCTCGACCACGTCGTGCAGCAGGGCGGTGACGATCGTCGCCGTGTCCAACTTGTAGTCTGTCAGGATGCCCGCGACCTGGATCGGATGGGCGAAATAGGGGTCGCCCGAGGCCCGAAGCTGCGAGCCATGCATCTTCATCGCATAAACATAGGCCCGGTTCAGCAGGGCCTCGTCGGCGGTGGGGTCATAGGCCTTGACCGCCTCGATCAGCTCGAACTGTCGCAGGACCGGAATGCGCTTCGCCACCGGCGTTTCCACCGGTGGCGAAGCAATGTCGTTTGCAAGGGTGGTCGGCGGCGGGGTCGGACCGGACCGCGCCGGAAGAATGGTGATACCGTTGGCAGGCTGTGCCGTCAGTACCGCTCCTCCTGCCCGCCGTCGCGATCGCTTTGCAGGGCACGGATCAGCTCCTGCTCGGCCATGTTCATGTGCTGCGGCTCGGCCAGCAGCCCGACGATCTCCGCTTCGTCCTCGGCTTCGGTGCGCTCGTCGACGCGTTGCAGGCCAACCACGACGGTCTCCAGCAGGTCGCCCGGAACGACCGTGTCCTCGGCAATCTCGCGCAGGGCCACGACCGGGTTCTTGTCATTGTCGCGATCCAGCGTCAGGGCCGCGCCATTGGCGATCGCACGGGCACGGTTGCCGGCCAGCAGGACCAGACCGAACCGGTTCGGCACCTTTTGGATGCAGTCTTCGACAGTGACGCGAGCCATGGGAATCCTTGGAAGTCGGGGCGGGTCGGCGGGAGAACCGCGCCTGATACAGATAAGCATGGATTTGTGCAACGCCACAGGGGCGGTTTTGGGGCGTTCAACGCAGCGGAGTGGCGTCACGTCCGACTGTCGCCGACGCCGATAAAGCTTCTGCGGACGTCAACGTTGCCGGATGCATCCACCCCGGCGCGATCTCCGCCAGCGGCCCCATGACGAACTTCCGCTCCGCCGCGCGGGGGTGCGGCAGGATCAGTCCTGCGCAGTCCCCCTGCTCCCGCCCATAGGCGATCATATCCAGATCCAACGTCCTGGGCGCATTCTGGCCCGACCGCACCCGCCCGAAGGCCTCCTCGATTCGGCCCAAGGCTGCCATCAGAGCATGCGGATCATGGGCCGTTCGCACGATCACCACCCCGTTCAGAAACGTCGGATCGGTCGGGTCGGGCCAGGACTGCGACTGCCACCAGGACGACCGCGCCACCACATCGATCCCCTCGGACCGGAACCGCGCCAGCGCCGCCTCCAGCGCCTCCCGGCACGACGCCCAGACCCCCTTGTCATTGCAGCCGAGGGCGACGATCACTGCGCTGTCCAGATCGAAGTCCCCGCCGATATTGACGGGGGTCGGACCGTTCATTTCAGAAAGCGCATTGTCCATGACCGTTTACCCGACCGACCGCATCGCCCTGTTCATCGACGGGGCCAATCTCTATTCGGCGGCGCGGGCGCTGAACGTGGACCTGGACTTCAAGAAGCTGGTCGCTTCGTTCCGGGACCAGGCCGTCCTGGTTCGCGCCTACTATTACACGGCGGTGATCGAGGGCGAAGAGTTCTCTCCGATCCGACCCCTGGTAGACTGGCTGGGCTACAACGGCTTCTCGGTGGTGACCAAGCCAGTCAAGCGATTCACCGACGCCCAGGGCCACACCCGGACCAAGGGCAATATGGACGTCGAAATCGCCGTCGACATGCTCGAGATGGCCCCGCATCTGGATCACATGGTGCTGTTTTCGGGGGACGGGGATTTCCGCAGGCTGGTCCAGGCGGTGCAGGCGCGGGGTGTGCGGGTCACGGTCGTCTCGACGATGAAGAGCCAGCCGCCGATGATCGCCGACGAGCTGCGCCGTCAGGCGGACGACTATATCGACCTGGCCGACCGGATCGGCGAGTGGACCCGTCCCCGGACACCCGCGACCACGCCGTCGGTCCGGACCTTCGACCGGGACGAGGCATGAGCCTGCATGCCGCAGAGCCGCCCCGCGACTGTCCCCTGTGTGCCCGTCTGGTCGCATACCGGCAGGAGAACGCGGCCCAGAACCCCGACTGGTGGAACGGACCGGCCCCGTCGTTCGGCGATCCGGAGGCGAGGCTTCTGGTCGTCGGCCTGGCCCCCGGCCGGACGGGCGCGAACCGCACGGGGCGGCCCTTTACCGGCGACGGGGCGGGCTGGATCCTGTACGAGACACTGATCAAGACGGGCTTCGCCGTCGGCACCTATGACGCCCGGCCCGACGACGGGCTGCGGCTGGTGGACTGCATGATCACCAACGCTGTCCGCTGCGCCCCGCCGCTGAACAAGCCTCTGCCGGTCGAGGAGGCCACGTGCCGCCCGTTCCTGAAGGCCCGGCTGGAAGCCCTGCCCCGGCTGAAGGTGATCGTCACCCTGGGCGACGTCTCGCGCCGCAGCGTCCTGAAGACTTTCGGCCTGCCGGGTTCCGCGATCCCACCGGGTCACGGCGTCGAGGGCGAGGCGGGCGGATACCGGCTGATCAACAGCTATCACTGCTCCCGGCTGAACACGAACACCGGACGGCTGACGCCTCAAATGTTCGAGGCGATCTTTCAGCGGGCGAAGGCGATGATCGACACCTGATCCGCCTGTTTAGATCCCAACTACCGATGGTTGCCGACCTTCCACCTGCGTGTTAGCGTCGTCACAAAGTAAAGTCCATCTGATCAGGTCGTGTCATGCTTGCTGCCGCTCTCGCCTCTCTCCTGATGGTGTCCGCGCCACAGCAGGCCGTACCGCCGCCCGCTCAGGATCCAGCCAGTCCGGTCGTCGATCTAGGCGACATCGTCGTCGATGGACGGCGGGTCGAGGATCTGACGCAGGATTTCGTTCGTGAAGTCGCGGCCCCTGCCCAGCGCCGGGGCCTCGCGCGCTGGCGGGACGGAGTCTGTGTCGGGGTGGTGAACCTGCAGCCCGAAATGGCGCAGTATATCGCAGACCGCGTTTCAACAGTGGCCGAAGATGTCGGTCTCAAGGCCGGAGAGCCGGGTTGCCAACCCAGCGTCCTGGTGATTGCGACTGTGGACTCCACGGCCTTCACAACCCAGTTCGTCGCCCAGCGGCCGCGCATCTTCCGAGTGGGGGGGTCCGGCATGGACCTCGGTTCCGGGGGCTTGCGGAAGTTTACATCGGTCGATCGCCCGGTCCGTTGGTGGAATGTCAGCATGCCGGTCGACAGCGACACGGGCCGGCGTGCCGTTCGACTCCCCGGAGACAGTAATGCCAAAGGAGAGCCGACAGCCCCGATCATCTATCGTGGAGCCGCATCCCGTTTGACGACGCAGGTCGTTGACGACACCCAACGCGCCTTCGTGATCGTCGATGTCGATCGCATTCAGGATGTCTCGCTGGAGCAGCTCGCCGACTACATCGCTTTCGTCTCGCTGGCGCAGGTCGATCCCGACGCCGATACGTCAGGCTATGCGACCATCCTGAACGTCTTCGACGACCCGCAGCAAACCCACACCCTGACGGACTGGGACAAGGCCTATCTGCAGGGTCTGTATGACACGATCCGGACCCGCCAGAATTTCGGTGCACAACGCACCGAGGTGGTGGACTCGATCGTCCGTGCCCATCGCGCCTTGACCGCGGCTTCCGATGCCGCAGCCGATGACTAGGCGTTTGAACAGCCCCCTCTCCGCGGATCGGTGACATGATTGGTGCCGCCCTCGCCATCCTGCTTGTCGCCTCGGCTCCGCAGCAGGTGGCACCTCAGGTCCAGCAGACGGCTGATCCCGTCGTCGATTTGGAAGACATCGTTGTCGATGGCCGACGGGTCGAGGACCTGACCCGGGAGTTCGTCGGCGAGGTGGCGGCCCCGGCCCAGAACCGTGGTCTGGCGAGATGGCGCGATGGTGTGTGCGTCGGTGCCATCAACCTCAAGCGTGAGACGGCTCAATACATCATCGACCGGGTTTCCACGGTGGCAGCCGACCTGGGTTTGCGTCCAGGGCTCCCCGACTGCAATCTGAACGTCGTCGTGATCGCGACCGTCGATTCATCGGAGTTCACCAAGCAGTTCGTCGCGCAACGCCCCAGGATATTCCGTGTTGGCGGCTCGGGCATGGATCTGGGCTCCGGCGCACTTGAGAAATTCATCACCGTCGATCGCCCCGTGCGCTGGTGGAACATCAGCATCCCCGTCAACGATGACACCGGACGAAGGGCGGTCCGACTGCCGACGGACACGAATCCAGCGGGAGAGCCGACCGCACCGGTCATCCGTCGAGGCGCGGCCTCGCGTCTCACGACCCAGGTCGTCGACGACACCCAGCGTGCCTACATCATCGTCGATGTCGACCAGATCCAGAATATTTCTCTTGAACAGCTCGCCGACTATGTTGCCTTCGTCTCGCTGGCACAGGTTGATCCGGATGCTGATACATCCGGTTTTGCGACCATCCTGAATGTGTTTGACGACCCTGAGCAGACCCGAACCCTGACCGACTGGGACAAGGCCTATCTGCAAGGCCTCTATGACACCGTGCGAACGCGTCAGAATTTCGATGCACAGCAAACCGAGGTCGTCGATTCGATCGTTCGTGCCCACCGCGCCCTTACGGCCGCAAGGGATGTTACCGCCGACCCGTAATCTGCCTTCCACCGTCCGCCGGAGATTCGATCATGCTCGTAGCCGCCCTCGCTTCAATGATGGTTCTGACGCTTGGACAGGATCCCCTACCAGGCGCGGTTCCAGTTGATCCGCAGCCGCCTGCGGTCGATCTGGAAGACATCGTGGTGGATGGTCGTCCGCTGGAAGATCTGACGCAGACATTCGTCCGCGAGGTCGCCGCCCCGGCGCGCAATCGCGGCATGGCGCGCTGGCGCGACGGCCTGTGTGTCGGCGTCGCCAACCTTCAGCCGGAGATCGCCCAGTACATCACCGACAGGGTTTCGACCGTGGCCCAGGACGTGGGACTGAAGCCGGGGTTGCCGGGCTGCGAACCGCATGTCCTCATCGTGGCAACGGTCGATGCATCCACCTTCACGCGACAGTTCGTCGAGGTCCGACCGCGTCTGTTCCGCGTCGGCGGCAGCGGTATGGATCGGGGTGCCAAGGCCTTCGAAGCCTTCATCGACAACGATCAACCCGTGCGTTGGTGGAATGTCAGCGTTCCTGTTAATGATGAGACTGGCCGGATCGCGATCCGAATGCCCGGCTACGGGCCGGCCATCAATCGTGTCCAGGCCTCTCGCATCACGACACAGATCGTCGATGACACCAAACGCGCCTTCATCATCGTTGATGTCGACAAGACCCGAGACGTGTCGCTGGAACAACTCGCTGATTATCTGGCTTTTGTGGCCTTGGCACAGGTCGACCCCGAGGCGGATACGTCCGGTTATGCGACGATATTGAATGTCTTCGACGCCCCAGAGCAGACACGCAGTCTGACAAACTGGGACCGCGCCTACCTGCAGGGCCTCTACGACACCATCCGTCGGCGCAAGAACCTCGGTGCGCAGCGCACAGAGGTTGTCGATTCCATCGTCCGAGCCCATCACGAACTTACGGCAGACGCGGACGGCGCTGCCGCCGACTGACATAGCGCCATTCTTGTTTAGCGAGCCGGAAATGATCGGACCAGTTCTCTCTCTCGCCCTTCTTCAAGCCGCCGCACAGGCGGTCGCGGGGCCCGCGTCTCAGGATGTTCCGGGGGCGGCTGTCGATCTTGAGGAGATCGTGGTCGAGGGACGGCGCGTCGAAAACTTGGCGTCGCAGTTCGTTGTGGAAGTGTCCGATCCGGTCAAACACCGAGGGATGGCGCGTTGGCGGGACGGCGTTTGCGTCGGTGTCGCGAATTTGCGAGCCGACCTGGCACAGCAGATCGTGGATCGGGTTTCCACCATCGTCGAGGACGTGGGGCTGCGGCCAGGATCGCCCGGTTGTTCACCGAACATTCTGGTCATCGCCACAATCGACGCCAACACCTTCACGCCGCAGTTCGTCGCTCAGCGACCGCGGCTGTTTCAGGTCGGCGGGTCAGGTATGGACCAGGGATCCGCCGCTCTTCGACGCTTCGAAACGAATGATCGCCCGGTTCGCTGGTGGACGGTCAGCATCAAGACCGACGATGATACGGGCAAAGCTTCCGTCCGGTTGCCGGGAACCTTGAATGGTAACGGAACAGGCCCGAGATCGGTCGATCAGTACGCACCCATCGTTTCCCTACGGGCGGCATCGCGGCTGACCACCTCCTACGTGGACGACGCCAAGCGGTCGTTCGTCATCGTCGATGTCGATCAGATTCAGACCATCTCCCTCGACCAGCTCGCCGACTACGTGGCCATGGTCTCACTGGCTCAGATCGATCCGGAGGCGGACACTTCGGGCTATGCCTCGATCCTGAACATTTTTGACGACCCAAGCCAGACGCCTGGCCTGACCAACTGGGACCGCGCGTACCTGATCGGTCTCTACGACACCGAGCGTCGGCGCCTGAACCGAACCAGTCAAAGAACCGAGGTCGTGGATTCGATTGTTCGTGCGCACCGCCAGTTGACGGCGATGGAGGAAAGCTCACCCCCGACCGACCAATGATACGAGCGATGGAGTTGACACCATGATCGGGACAATCCTTTCTCTTGCCTTGCTTCAGGCGGCCACCCAACAGCCGGGGCCTCTGCCTCCGCAAGGTCCATCCTCGCCGGCCGTCGATCTGGGCGAGATCGTCGTGGACGGACGTCCGCTCGAAGACCTCACCCAGACCTTCGTGCGTGAGGTAGCTGCGCCCGCCCGTAATCGCGGCATGTCGCGCTGGCGTGACGGGCTCTGTGTCGGCGTGGTGAACCTCCAGGGAGAAATCGCCCAGTACATCGCCGATCGCGTTTCGACGGTGGCGCAGGATGTGGGGTTGAAGCCTAGCCAGCCGGGCTGCCAGCCTCATGTCCTGATCGTCGCGACGACCGATGCGTCCACTTTCACGCGGCAGTTCGTCGAGGTGCGCCCTCGCCTGTTTCGGGTCGGCGGTGCTGGAATGGACCGGGGATCAACGGCTTTCGAGGCGTTTGTGGACAGCGAGCAACCCGTACGTTGGTGGACCGTCAGCGTGCCGGTCAATGACGAGACGGGGCTCGTTGCCGTGAGGATGCCAGGCGACGAAACGCCGCCAATGATCAAGGTACAGCCGTCGCGCCTCACGACCCAGATCGTGGACGACACCAAGCGAAGCTTCATCATCGTGGACGTGGACAAGATTGGCGATGTGTCGCTGGAACAGCTCGGGGACTATCTGGCGTTCGTTGCCTTGGCCCAGGTGGATCCCGATGCAGATACGTCCGCCTATGCCACGATCTTGAATGTGTTCGACGATCCTGGACAGACCGGCACCCTCACCGATTGGGATCGCGCCTACCTTCAGGGGCTGTACGACACGATCCGTCGCCGCAAGAATTTCGGAGCGCAACGGACGGAGGTCGTCGACTCCATCGTTCGGGCGCATCAGGCGCTGACGGCCGGTTCGGCGGAGTAGAGACCCTACCCCTTGTCCCGCATCAGTCGCGCCTTGTCCCTCTGCCAGTCCCGATCCGCGCTGGCCTCCCGCTTGTCGTGCAGCTTCTTGCCTTTGGCCAGGGCGATCTCCAGCTTGGCCTTGCCGGCGTCGTTCAGATACAGCCGGATCGGGATGATGGTCTGGCCATCGCGTTGGACCGCGCCGATCAGCCGGTCGATCTGCTTCCGGTGCAGCAGCAGCTTCCGCGGCCGACGCGGTTCGTGGTTGAACCGGTTGGCCTGGGCATAGGGGGGGATGTCGGCGTTGATCAGGACGATCTCGCGCCCCTCGACCGCCGCATAGCTCTCGGCGATGTTGGCGCGGCCCATGCGGAGCGCCTTGATCTCGGTGCCGAGCAGCATGATCCCGGCCTCGATATTGTCCTCCAGGAAATAGTCGAACTTGGCCCGCCGGTTCTCGGCGATCACCTTGGACGTCGTTAGCGGTGCCTTTTCCTTGGCTGGGGCCATCAGATCACGCCCGCCGCCGCCAGGGCCGCGTCGATGGCGGGCTTGACCGCGTCATGCGTCGGGACGAGCGGCAGCCGCACCTCCTCGCGGCACAGACCCAGACGCGCCAGGGCGTATTTGGTCGGGCTGGGCGAACTGTCGAGAAACAGGGCCTTGTCCAGGTCGATCAGCCGGTCCTGCCACGACCGTGCGGCGGCCAGATCACCGGCCACGAACGCGTCGTAGAGGGCCACCATCGCCTCCGGCGCGACGTTAGAGGCCACCGAGATCACCGCATGGCCACCCTGCGCCATATAGCCCAGGAAACTGGCGTCATCGCCCGAGATCAGGTTGAAATCGCCGCCGATATGGGCCCGCATCCAGGCGACCCGCGCCATGTCGGCCGTCGCGTCCTTGATGCCGACGATGTTGGGATGGGCCGCCAGGGTCGCGACCGTCTCGTTGCTCATGTCCACTGCGGTCCGTCCCGGCACGTTGTACAGCAGCAGGGGCAGCTGCACCGCCTCGGCGATGGCCTCGAAATGCGCCACCAGCCCGGCCTGTGACGGCTTGTTGTAAAACGGCGCGACGACCAGGGCCGCGTCGGCCCCGACGGTCTTGGCATGGCGCGTCAGGTCGATGGCCTCGTGCGTCGCCGGCGCGCCCGCGCCCGCGATCACCCGCACCCGGCCCCGCGCGAGCCGGACGCACAGCGTCACCAGGTCCATATGTTCGTCGAAGCGCAGGGTCTGGCTCTCGCCGGTCGTGCCGACTGGCACGACCCCGTGAACCCCGGCGGCGATCTGGCGTTCCAGCAAGGCTTCGAAGGCGGCTTCGTCCACGTTTCCGTCACGAAGAGGTGTGATCAGGGCGGTGATCACGCCCTTGAACAAGGGGGCGGTCATGGGGAACAAGGCACCTTGGGGTGGGAAGGGGCGATGCGCGCCCGTGACAGGTTTCAAAGGGTAGGTTGCCGACGCCGCCGTCGCAACCGGATTGAATGAGGATTTCGCTTCGCATGCTGACCGCAACTCTGGCCGCCTTGGCGGTACTGGCTCCCGTTCAGCCGCAGTCCCTGAACAGCCAGCCCGCCCCCTATGCCGCCAGCGCCAGCTATCAGCCGCGCGTGCTGAACGATCAGGACACGGCGCTTTTCCGCCAGGGACTGGCCCAGGCCCGCGCCCGCGACGTCATCGGCACCCAGAACACCCTGCGCCAGATCGGCGATCCGACGGCGAGGAAGCTCGTCGAATGGGCCCTGGTCGATACGTCCGGCGAACAGCTGTCCTGGTCGGAACTGGCGCAGGATCAGCAATTGCTGAACGGCTGGCCACGTGGCGAATCGCGTCGCACGGCGGGTGAGATCGCGCTGGACCGCGCCGGAGCCGGGCCGGACGCCGCGCTGGCCTTCTTTGCAGACACCCCGCCGACGACCATCCAGGGTGCGATCTCGCTCGCCGACGCGATGGAACAGCGCGGGCGGCAATCCGAGGCCCAGGGTCTGATCCGCGACTGGTGGCGCACCCGCTCGTTCGACGACGCGTCGCAGTCCCGCATACTGGGTCGCTGGGGCGGATGGCTGAGCCCTGACGACCATGTCACGCGCCTTAACATGCTGTTGCTCGGCCCGCACGGTCCGGCGACGCGGGCGATGGTGGGGCTGGTCCCCTATGAGCGGCAATCCGTGGCCAATGCGGCGATATCGCTACGCAGCGCCTATAGCGCCGACGCCACGGTCGCCTCGCTGAGCCCGGATCAGGCGCTCGACCCCAATATCGCCTTCGAGCGCGCCCGCATCCTGCGCGCCGCCGATCGCCAGTCGGAGGGGTTCACCCTCCTGCGCTACCTGCCGCCCGCGCCGTCGCATTCGGAGGGCCAGACCGCCCTGTGGAACGAGCGCCGCAACTATTTCCTGGACGCCCTGCAGCAGCGAAACTGGACCGCCGCCTATGACGCCATGGCCGGTCACGGCTTTCCCGGAGGCGAACGCAAGGTCGATGCCGAGTTCTTCGCCGGCTGGGTCGCGCTGACGAAACAGAGCGATCCCGCCCGCGCCGCCCGCCATTTCGAGGTTCTACGCCAGTCGTCCTCGACCCCGATCACCCAGGGCCGGGCGCTGTATTGGCTGGGTCGCGCTGCGGAGGCCCAGGGCGACACCGCCGGGGCCCAGGGCTGGTACCAGCGGGGTGCCCAACACATTCAGACCTTCTACGGCCAACTCGCGGCCCAGAAGGCCGGCCAGACCACCATCACCCTGCCCTCAGACCCCGCCCCGACCCAGGCCGACGTCGCCGCCTTCGAGGGCAATGAGGTCGTGCGCGCCACCCGGATCCTGGGCGAGGTCGGTGAACAGCCGCTGCTGCGCGTCTTCGCCTATCACCTGGACGACACGGTGCCGAACCCGGCCGATCTGGCCCTGCTGATGGACCTGATGAACGGCTATGGCGACGGCTTCGGGGCCATGCAGGTCGGTCGCGCCGCCAACCAGCGCGGCGTCTTCATGCCCGAGCGGATGTTCCCGGTCCGCATCCCAACCGCCGTGCCGGGCGCTGCGCCGCTGGAGTTCACTTTGGCTATCACGCGCCAGGAATCCAGCTTCGACCCGCGCGCCCGTTCCGGTGCCGATGCGCGCGGCATGATGCAGTTCCTGACCGGCACGGCGTCCGGGGTCGCCCGTCGAATGGGGCTACCCTATTCGCAGGATCGGCTGTGGGACGCGGACTACAACATGCAGCTGGGCAGCTATCACCTCCAGGAACTGACCAATAATTTCGGCGGTTCGATGCTGCTGGCCACGGTGGGTTACAACGCCGGCCCCGCCCGCCCACCTCAGTGGGTGGTCCGCTGTGGCGATCCGCGCGGTCGGGTCGATCCGATCGACTTCATCGAATGCGCCCCCTTCACCGAGACGCGCAACTACATGATGCGGGTGATGGAAAACATGGCGGTCTACAAGGCCCGCCTGAACGGCGGCACCGCCCCCCTGACGACGACACAGGACATCGGACACGGCAACCCGCCCGGTCCGCGCGCATATCAGCCCTGACGGCGGCTGAGGTCCAGCAAGGGGCCGGACGGGGTGTCGATCCACTGGCCCTCGATGCCAAAGGTGTCCGCCAGTCGGCCGGGACTTAGGGCCTGCGTTGGCGTGCCATCCGCCACGATCCGTCCGCGATCGATGACGACGACCCGGTCGGCATGCCGCGCGGCCAGCGTCAGGTCGTGCAGGCTGACCAGCACCGCCTGACCGGACTTGGCGCGCGTTCGAAGCAGGTCGAGCACCATCAGCTGGGCATCCGGGTCCAGCCCCGCGATCGGCTCGTCGGCGAGCAGCGCCGGTGCATCGCACACCAGCGCCCGTGCCAACAGCACCCTAGCCCGTTCGCCCCCGGACATGTCGGCCACGCCGCGATCGGCCAACGCCCCAGCCCCAACGGCCTCCAGAGCCTCGCGCGCTCGCCGGATCGCCTCGGGACCCGCCAGGAATGGCGCACCGAGCGCCGCGATCTCCACGGCGGGCATGTTCCAAGCAATCCGTCGCTCCTGCGGCAGATAGGCGGCGCGATTGGACCGCGCACGCGGCAACATGCGCAGAACGGATGTGTCGCCCAGCAGCGCATCGCCCGCATCTAGCGGGATCAACCCCAGCAAGGCCCGGATCACGCTGGACTTGCCTGCGCCGTTGGGGCCGACCAGGGCGACGATCTCGCCCGGTGCGACCGCCAGTTCCACGCTATCCAGCACGGCCCGCCCATCCAGTCGCGCGACCGCCGCGCGGAGTTCCAGCGCGCTCACAGCCGCCACTCCCGCGCCGCGCGCCAGGCGATCAGGGCGAACAGGGGCGCACCGATCAGGGCCGTGAACACGCCCAGTTTCAGCTCCTGATCTGTCGGCGTCAGCCGGGCCAGCAAGTCCGCGACGACCAACATCAGCCCCCCCGCCAGCGCCGACGGCAACAGCAGCCGCCCCGGATCGCCCCGCACCGCGCTGCGCACCAGATGCGGTGCGGCCAAGCCGACGAAGCCGATCACCCCCGCCACTGCCACCGCCGCCCCTGCCGCGATCGCCGCCGCGATCAGGGCCAGCATCTTCATTCGTCCCATCGACAGGCCCGACGTCGCCGCCGCCTCCTCGCCGAGCGCCAGCATGCGAAGACCCGGCGAGGCCAGTACCGCCAGCCAACCCGCGATCAACACCGGAGGCCCCACCCAGGCGACGTCGATCCAGCTGCGGTTCTGCACCGACCCCAGCAGCCATGACATCACTTCCGCCGAGGCGATCGGCGACGGCGACAGGTTGAAGATCAGCGCCGTCAGCGCGCCCGCGAAACTGGACAGCGCCACCCCGAACAGGATCAGCGCCTCGGGCGAGCGCAGCCGCGCGGACGCCGCGACCAGCAACGCCCCGGCCAGGGCCGCGCCGGCCAGGGCCGCGATCTCGACCGCTCCCGGCAATGCTGCCCGACCCAGCACGATCGCCAAGGCCGCCCCCAGAGCCGCCGTCGCCGACACCCCCAGCACGCCGGGATCGGCCAGCGGATTGCGCAACAACCCCTGAAGCACCGCCCCGGCCAGCCCCAGCGCCGCCCCGACCATCAGGGCGCAGACCGCCCGAGGAGCCCGAACCTGCCACACCACCTCGGCGGGGCCTGATGCGCGATCGTGCAAGGCCTCGACATATTGCGCCATCGACAAGCCGACCTCGCCGAACAACACGGCCGCGACCAGGGCAAGCCCGATGGCCGCACCCAGCCCGAGGATCAGCCCGATCGACCGCCCAGCACCGGTCACCCTGCGTTCGCCGCGATCCGGGCCACGCCGTCCGCCGTGAACCACGCCGGACAGGTCAGGACGGCGGCGGGCAGCCGCGTCACGGTACTCTCCTTCGCGGCCCGCTGGACCACCGGATGCCGCCCCGGCCCGCGCCAGTCGGCCCGCACCTGATCGAAGAAGCCCAGCACGAACCGCGCGGGCGGCGTAAGCGCGATCCGCTCGACACTGACCGGCCCGAAGCCCGGCCTGTCCGTCGCATTGCCGAACCCGGCAGCCTTCAGCATGGCATCCATCAGGGTGCCCGATCCCGAGGTGAACCCGCCTGCGGTCAGATACAGGGCAGGCTTTGGCGGCTTGCCGTCGATCCTGACAGCGGCCAACCGCCGATCCATCGTCGCGATCAGCCGCTCGCCCCGCTCCGGCACGGCCAGGCCATTGGCCACCGTCCGGATGTTGCCTCGGATGCCGTCGAAGTCGCTTGCATCGGCAAGGGTGATCACCCGACTGCCCCGCCGGTCCAGTCGCCCCAGCAGACGAGGCTCCCCGCCCCAGTATCGCACCACCACATCCGGCCGAAACCCCACTGCGGCTTCCAGCGTCGGTCGGACTTGCCGGTGAGCCTTCGCGGCCTCGCGCATCCACGAATCCGGATCGTCCGCGCGCGGCGACAGGGCCAGACGGGCATCCGGCGCCAGAGCCAGCACATACTGATCGGCGCACTGGTCCAGCGACATCACCCGCAACGGCTCGGCCGACGCCGCCGTCGCCATCAAGCCCAGCCCCCCGGCCATCACCGCGCGCGCCAGCAGGCTCACGGCCTGAGCAATCCCGCCAACAGCGTGTCCAGCGTCGTCTCGACCAGCACATCCTGATCGGCCCACGGGAAATAGGGCTTGGTGATGATCAGCGAAACCACGCCATGCGCACCGGCCCAGAAGACCTGGGCCGCGACCCTGGGGTCAGTCCTGAGCCGCCCGACATCGGCGACCTGCTGGACCACGTCGGCGAACGATTTGAACAGTTCGGCCCCCATCTGCTGCGCCGCGCTCTCGGCCCCGTCGCGCGCCTCGACCGGGCGGGTCAGATAGATCAGCCGATAGGCATTGGGATTGGCGAAACCGAAGGCGACATAAGCCGCCAGCATGCGCCTCAGCCGTTCCTCCGGCGATCCCGTCGCATCCATGATCGTCCGCATCGAGGCGATCAGCGTCTCGAACGCCGTCCGGCAGATGTCGTGCAGGATCGCGCCCTTGTCGGGGAAATGGATGTACAGGGCCGTGGACGACAGCCCCACCTCGTCGGCGATCTTGCGGATCGTCGCCCCTTCATAGCCGTGATCCACGAAAATGCGCTCTGCCGCCGCCAGGATTTCCGCGCGTCTGGAATGCCCCTCGCCCTTGGGCTTGCGACCGGAGCGGACCGGCGGACCGATCTTGGCGACGGATAGGCCGGACAATCGCAAACTCCACCTGGATCGTGCGCGACACCGGGCCGCGGTCCTCGACGAATAGCGACTATCGGGCCGGGGTGCCAATCCCTTGCCGATCCGTCGAAGTTGCCATACCGATGTCGACATGGGCAGGGGTGCCGGAAAAGAGCGCGATAACAAGTCGCTGCGGTTCGACGCGCGCGCGGATCGGCGCGGCCTGACCGGGCATCAGTTTGGGACAGTGGTTTGCGGCACCCTTGTCATCGTCGCGGCATGGCGCTGGAACGGTTCGGCGACGCTGGCTGTGTTGGAGTTGGCCGTCCAGGGGGCATTTCTGATCTGCGCCGCATGGCGAATTCTGCTGATCCTCGCCAGCCGCTGGCCTCAGCCACCCTCCCCGGTGCCCGAGGTCTTGACGCCCTACACGATCCTGGTCGCCTTACACGACGAGGTCGATGTGATGGACCAGCTGGTCGAGCGCCTTTCCCGGATCGACTATCCGCATGACCGCCTCCAGGGCCTGCTGCTGGTCGAGGCCCACGATCTGGAAACGATCCAGGCAGCTCAGGCGGCGGACCGTCCGGAGTGGCTGCAGGTCGTCGTCGTCCCGCTAGGGCTGCCGCTGACCAAGCCACGCGCCCTTAACCATGGTCTGTCGATGGCGACGGGTGGCCTCGTGACCGTCTACGATGCCGAGGACGATCCGGATCCTCTTCAACTGCGCGAAGCGGCCAGCCGCTTCGAAGCTGATGGCGATCCGCGCCTGGCCTGCCTGCAGGCTCCCCTCCGCATTCGTCGACGCCATGACACCGCGCCTCGGTCGGCCTTTCTGCACCGGCAATTCGCGGTCGAATACGCCGCCCTGTTCGAGGTCACCCTGCCTGGCATGGCAAGGCTTGGACTGCCCTTTCCGCTGGGCGGCACCAGCAATCATTTCCGCACAGACGTGCTGCGATCGCTCGGCGGCTGGGACGCCTACAATGTCACGGAGGATGCCGACCTGGGCTTTCGTCTCTGGCGGAACGGGTGGCGATCCGGCCTGATCCAGCGTCCGACCTATGAGGTTCCGCCCAACGAGCTCGAGGATTGGCTGCCCCAAAGGACCCGATGGCTGAAGGGGTTCATGCAGACCTGGGGCGTCCACACCCGCGATCTCCGAGGCCTCGGCGTCCGTGGAATCCTTGCCCTGATCATGACCTTGGGATCGACCATCGCCGCAGCGGCGGCCCACGCCCTGGCCCTGGCCTGGCTGGCATCGTCGGTTCTGATCGCGCTCTTTTCGGGCCTGTCGCCCGCCACGCCGATGTTCGCGGTCAGCGTCCTGATCCTCGGCACAGCAGCGGCGGTGCTGATCAACAAGATCGGGGCCCAGCGCGCCCACGTCCCCTATGACGCCAACGACATGGTGATGAGCCCGGTCTACTGGTCCCTGCTGACGCTCGCCTTCTGTCAGGCCTTCTGGCGGCTGATTGCCGAGCCCTTCGCCTGGGACAAGACCCGTCACCGCCCCGACCCGGTCCCGTTGACTGTGGCCGCCGAGGACGCTGGACGTCGGGCCGCCTGACCGCCTAATCAGCCCCATGCCTCCCGTCCTGTCGCCCACACCCGAAACCCTGCTGACCACGGCCTGGGCCGACTACGCCCTGCTCGATAGCGGCCACGGCAAGAAGCTGGAGCGGTATGGCCCCTACACCGTCGTCCGGCCCGAGCCGCAATGCTGGTGGTCGCCGCGCGACCCCGAGGCCTTCACACGCGCCGACGCCGTCTTCGATCCGGACGACGAGGATGAGGCCGGGCGCTGGCGCTTCGCCGGCAAGCCGATCGAGACCTTTCCCCTGGCCTGGGGCGATGCGCGCTTCACGGGCCGGTTCACGCCGTTCCGGCATCTGGCCTTCTTTCCGGAGCAGGCGGCGAACTGGCAGTGGCTGGATCGGCGAATAGGCAGCCTGCGCTCAAGTAGCCCGAAGGCCGTTAGCGCACCAAGAGTCCTGAACCTGTTCGGCTACACCGGCGTCGCATCGCTGGCCTGCGCTGCAGCCGGGGCCGAAGTGACCCACGTCGATGCCTCGAAGAAGTCCGTCGCGTGGGCCCGCGAGAACGCCGCCCAGTCCGGCATGGCCGATGCCCCGATCCGCTGGATCGTCGAGGACGCCCGCAAATACGTCGCCCGTGAGGTCCGGCGGGGCTCGAAGTATCAGGGCATCATCCTGGACCCGCCGAAATACGGACGCGGTCCGGACGGCGAGGTCTGGCGGCTGTTCGAGGACATACCGGGCCTGCTGAAGGACTGTTCAGCCCTGCTGGCCGATGATGCGTCCTTCCTGCTGCTGAACGCCTATGCCGCGCGGATTTCGGGCATCTCACTGGCCCATCTGATGCGCGAGGCGATCGGCGATCGCGGCGGCCGTATCGACTGGGGCGAACTGGCCCTGTCCGAAGACGGCCCCGAGGCCCGCGCCATAGGCCTCAGCTTCTTCGCCCGGTGGTCGGCATGAGCGCCTATCCGCCCGATCAGGGGCGTCTGGTCACTTCCCTGACGAATGACACGGTCAAGGCCGTCCGTGCCCTGCACATGCGCAAGGAACGCGAAACGACCGGCCTGTTCCTGGCCGAGGGGCTGAAATTCATCGGCGAGGCTCTGGATCAGGGCCGCACGCCGACGACCCTGCTGGTCGGGATGGAGGCACGCGCCCACCCCCTGCTTGACCGCGCCATCGCCGAGACGCGGCGCACCGGCGGGGACGTCGTCACCGTCACCCACCCGATCCTGGAAAAGATCAGCCGCCGTGAAAACCCCCAGACGGTGCTGGCCGTGTTCGAACAGGCGTTCACCCGTCTGGACGCGATCGACCCGACCTCCGCGCCATGCTGGATCGCGCTGGAACAGGTCCGCGACCCCGGCAATCTGGGCACCATCATCCGGACGGCGGACGCGGCGGGCTGCGGTGGCGTGATCCTGATCGGCGACTGCGTCGATCCTTTCTCGGTTGAGGCGGTCCGGGCGACCATGGGCTCGGTCTTCGCCGTCGCCATCGCGCGGGCGACGCCGGACGCGTTTCTGGCCTGGCGTGCGTTCTGGCCGGGCAGCGTCATCGGCACCCGTCTGGATGCCACCCACGGCTATCGCGACGCGCCCCTGACGTCGCCGACCCTGATCCTGATGGGAAACGAACAGGCCGGTTTGACCGACGCCCTGGCCGCCGCCTGCGACGTCAACGTCAAGATTCCCATGCGCGGCCGGGCCGACAGCCTGAATCTGGCCGTGGCCACCGGGATCATGGTCTATGCGGTGACGGACACGTTGACCGCCACTTAGCGGGCAACCGCCGACACCCCCGTCCGTTAGGTCGTCTCCCCCAACTGTCGGAGACGTCCCATGAAAATTCCCAAAGGCACCCTGGTCGCCGTGGTCGATGGCGAGAAGCTGGCCCTGTTCGAGAACGTCGGCGGCACCGAGATCGATCTGAAGGCCCTGCCGGTCGGTGCGATCGAGGAACGGGCCTCGGGTGCCTCTGGCCGCACATCCAGCGGCGCCAATCCCGACAACGACACCCAGGCCGAGGACGGGTTTGCCGTCGGCGTGGCCAATGCCATCAATGCCCGCGTCCTGAACGGCAAGGTCGATAACCTGCTGGTCATCGCGGCACCCAAGACGCTGGGTCAGCTCCGCAAGGGTTGGCACAAACAGACCGAATCCAAACTGGTCGGCGAGATCGCCAAGGATCTGAACGGCCAGACCGGCGACCAGATCACGGCGGCCATCGAGAAGGCCTGACAGCGACGTGCGGCGGGCGCTGGTCC
>CALROO020000007.1:0-123074 GCA_943369795.1 Rhizobium sp. Q54
CGTTCCCGTCGCGGGGGAGGCGCCTCTTGGTACCAGGCCTGAAGCGGCGGCGGGGAACGGTCGAGCGGGGCCAGCTTCGGAAGCCAATCCGGAGGGTCCGGGGGGTCTGGTAGCCCCTCGCCCGTCGCAGGCTGAGGATCGGTGGAGGGTGAACCGGGAGACACGCGCTGCGGGGGATAGGCCCCCACGGTACCGGCAAAAGAGCCCAGCGTCCGATCCGCTTGCGTGAACCGACCGTGACGGAGCGCAGGCTGACGTCGAAAACTCATAGCGCCTCCAGGATCGGAGGTTTTCCGGTTCCGGACGAAGGTCCGCGCTCCGTCCCCCTCCCAACCCGCGCCTCATGGGCGATGGGGCTTTCGCGTGGGCGTTGACGCCGCGTCGAACTGGCCCCTACACCTTTGGCACATATTCGAGACATCAGAGGTGGACGTCATGCGGCATCGGTTTCTTCGGGCCTTCCTTCCGGCCTTCGTTCTGCTGGCGGCGGTTCCGGCCTTGGCCCAGACGCCCGGCACGGGCCTGACGTACCAGCAGCCGCCCAGCCCGATCGCCGATATCCTCGACACCAAACCCGTCCCGACGACCAGCCTAAGCCCGGACGACACCGTCCTGGCGCTGTTCGATCGGTCGAACCTGCCGTCGATCGCCGAACTGGCCGAGCCACAACTGAGGCTGGCGGGTTACCGCATCAATCCGCGCAACAATGGCCCGGCCAACAGCCGCCTGACATGGCTGACCGGCATCAGCGTACAGCCGGTCGAGGGCGGCACGGCCCGCCCGGTTGCCTTGCCCACGGGTGCACGGTTCACGTCGCCGTCGTGGTCGCCCGACGGCAAGTCGATTGCCTTCCTGATGGATCAGCCGACCGGCATGGCCCTGTGGGTCGCCGACGTCGCCACGGCCCGGGCGCGCGAAGTGTTCGGGGCGCGGGTCAATGCCGCGACCGGCAGCGGCTTCGGCTGGCTGCCCGACAGTTCGGGTCTGGTCGTCCAGGCCGTGCCCGAGGGACGCGGTGCCGCGCCGGACGTGACCGTCGCCCCGTCCGGTCCGATCCTGGCCGAGACCGGCGGTCGCGCCGCCCCGGTGCGGACGTATCAGGATTTGCTGAGCGATCCCGGCGACGAGGCCCTGTTTGATCACTATTTCACGGCCCAGACCACGATCGTGCCCCTGAGCGGCGCGCCACGTGTGGTCGGTCAGCCCGCCATCATCCTGGGCTCGTCGGTCTCGCCCGACGGCCGGTTCATGCTGCGCACCGTGGCCAAGCGACCGTTCAGCTATGTCGTGCCCGCCAATCTGTTTCCCGCCGATGTCGTGATCACCGACATGACGGGGGCTGTGGTCCACACGGTCGCCGACCTGCCGCTGCGGGACAATATCCCGCCGCCGTTCGACGCCGTCGCCACGGGGCCGCGCGCCTCGCAATGGCGCGCCGATGCGCCTTCCACCCTCGTCTGGGTCGAGGCCCAGGACGGCGGCGATCCCCGCACGCCGGCCGAGGTCCGCGACCGCGTCCTGATGCTGGAGGCCCCGTTCACCGGCACGCCGACCACGCTGATCGATCTGAAGGAGCGGTATGCCGGGATCACCTGGGGGCGAAATGACGTCGCCTTGGTCAACACCCGCTGGTTCAACACCCGGCACGAGACCCGTTCGGTGGTCGATCCGTCCAATCCCGGCGCGGGTCGGGTTATCGTCGATCGCAACTATCAGGACCGTTACAACGACCCCGGATCGCCGGTTCTGAAGACTAACGCCACCGGTCGTCCAGTCATTCAGTTCACCGCCGACGGCTCAAAGATGTTCGTCGACGGCGATGGCGCGACGCGGGAGGGTGAATATCCGTTCCTCGGCACCCTCGACCTGGCGACCGGCCAGACCGAGCGGCTCTGGCAGTCGGCGTCAGGCGATTACGAAACGGTGCTGGGCGTGCTGGATGCCGACGGGCGTCGTCTGCTGACGCGTCGCGAGAGCCGGATCGATCCGCCCAACCTTCAAATTCGGACCGTCGGCGGCGACGTCGCCCCCCTGACCACCTTCCCCGATCCCGCGCCGCAGCTGGCCGGGGTGTCGAAACAACTGATCACCTATACCCGCGACGACGGCGTCCAACTGTCGGGCACGCTGTATCTGCCGGCGGGTTACGACAAGGACCGCGACGGACCCCTGCCGCTTCTGATGTGGGCCTATCCGGCAGAATTCACCGACGCCGCCGTCGCCGGACAGGTCGTCGATACCGCCAACCGCTTCACCCGTCCGGGCGGGTCCAGCCATCTGTTCCTGTTGACGCAAGGGTACGCCGTTCTGGACAACCCCTCGATGCCGATCGTCGGCCAGGACGGGGCCGAACCCAACGACACCTACATCCAGCAGCTCTCCGCCAGCGCCCAGGCAGCGATCGATGCGGTGGTCGGGATGGGGGTCGCCGACCGGTCGCGCATCGCGGTGGGAGGCCACAGCTATGGGGCTTTCATGACCGCGAACCTGTTGGCCCATACCGACCTGTTCAAGACCGGCATTGCGCGCTCGGGGGCCTATAACCGCACCCTGACGCCGTTCGGCTTCCAGGCCGAGCAGCGGACCTACTGGGAGGCCACCGAGACCTACAACGCCATGTCGCCCTTCACCTATGCCGACCGGATCAAGGAGCCGATCCTGCTGATCCACGGCGAGGCCGACGACAACTCCGGCACCTTCCCCGTCCAGTCGGAGCGGTTCTACGCCGCATTGAAGGGGCAGGGGGCGACGGTCCGTTATGTCGTCCTGCCGCTGGAGGCGCATGGCTATCGCGCCCGGGAATCCGTCGGCCACACCCTGTGGGAGATGACCCGCTGGTTGGACCAGAATCTGAAGGCCCCGACAACGGCGGCCGGAAGCCAGTAGAGGAGATCAGACCTCCGTCGGGGCGCTGATCCCGTCGGTGTCGCGCGTCACGGCGAATGTCTTCACCGTCGCCACGTCGAACGGCTTGGTTAGGATCGTCGACACGGCCTGAAGTTGCCCCGTCACGGCCTCCGGCGTGATGGTCAGAAGCACGAAACCCTTGGCTTTCTGGTCGCAGAACACGACCTCCGGATTGGCCTGGGCCAGCAGGTCGCCCAGCGGCAGGGGGCCGAACAGGTCGCCGATCGAGGGGCTGGAGATGGAGGACGTGCCGAACTCGGCCCCACGCCGGGCTCCGGCGGCGTCCTTCAGCTCGTTGACCCAGAAGGCGTGGCTGTCACCGGCCAGGACGATCGGTTGCACCCCGGCCTCGGCGCAGACGGCATACAGCCGCTCGCGACCCGCCGGATAGCCGTCCCAGGCGTCCAGGTTGAATGGGACGCCGAGTTTGAACAGGTCCAGCGCGGCCTGGACGCGCGTCCGGTAGGCCTCTGGTAAGGCTCCCATGAAGCCCGCGATCTGTTCGGGCGTGGCGGCCTTGGCGATGTCGGGCCCAGCCACGCGAGCCATGACGACCTGATTGCCCAGGATTTGCCAAGGCTTGCCGGAGGTCTTGGACGCCCTCAGCGCCGCCTCCAGCCAGTCCAGCTGACCGGCACCCAGCAGGTCGCGCGACGGGTCGTTGCGCTTGACCTCGAAGGCAGCGACGTCCGGACGAGCCTGGCCATCGACGGTCGTGACGGTCAGGTCTTTCTCATAGTCCAGCTGTTCGCCCCGCGACAGCAGTCGGGTCTCGACCATGTGCAGGCTGGCCAGGTCGCCGAAGTCGAAGCTGCGGTTGATGTGATCCAGGGTCAGACCCGCCTGCGGTTCGCGGATCGGCATCCATTCGTAGTAGGCCTTCAAGGCGATGGCCTTGCGGGCCGCATAGTCGCCTTCGGTCTCGGACTGGTGGTTCTCGGCCCCGGTGATGAAGGCGTCGTTGGTGATCTCGTGGTCGTCCCAGACGCAGATGAAGGCTGCGCGGGCATGGGCGGCCTGGAGGTCCCGATCGGACTTGTACTGGGCGTGCCGCAGCCGGTAGTCGGCCAGCGTCAGGATCTCATGCGGCGGCTGCGGGATGCGGTTCAGGCGGGTCGCCGTCGCCATGCCGTAATCCGTCGGCCCGGCCCCGTATTCGTAGATGTAGTCGCCCAGATGCACGACCGCATCCAGCCGCTCCAGCCTGGCCATGGCGTCGTAGGCGTTGAACAGGCCGCCCGGATGCAGCTGGCATGACGCCACGGCCAGGACGACGTCCGCCGTCGCCCCGACGGGCAGGGTTCGGGCGCGACCCTCTGGCGAAGCAACGCCTCCGGCGACGAACACATACCGATATTCCTGGCCCGGCTGCAGGCCATCGGCGATGACCTTGACCGTATAGTCGCGCTCGGCCGAGGTGGTCAGGGTTCCAGCCGCGGCGTTTCGACCGTCCGGCCCCTGAACCTGCCAGTCCACGGCGATCACGCCGGTCTCGCTGCCCGGCGTGACACGGGTCCACAGCAACAGGCTATCAGAATGCGGATCGCCGGAGGCCACGCCGTGCTGGAATGTCACGGGCAGGTCCGGGACGGGCGTTTGGGCTACGGCAGTGGTCGCGGCGGCGGAGCCTGCGCCGATCCAGCCCAGAAGCGAACGACGGTCGATGGTCATGGCGCGGTCCCCGGTCGATGGCTCGCCGCGACGGCAAGACCCTGTCGATGTCGGCGTCTCTGCTAACCGTCACAGACGGCGTGCGTGCGACGCCCGCACGACGGTGCGGTGACGGCCCGTCCGTGGACGGTCGATCCGCTCAGGCGTCGGCCCAGGGCGGGACTGGCAAGCCCTTGGCACGCAGGAACTCCGGATTGAACAGTTTGGACGCATAGCGCGCGCCGGGGTCGCACAGTGGGGTGACGATCACCTTGCCCGGCCCGATCTCGCGCGCCAGCCGGATGGCGCCCGCGACATTGACACCTGCCGACGAGCCCAGCGACAGGCCCTCGTCGCGGACCAGGTCGAACAGGATGGGCAGGAACTCGGCATCCTCGATCCGGTAGACTTGGTCGGGGGTGAAGCCTTCCAGATTGCCGGTGATGCGGGCGACGCCGATGCCTTCGCTGATGGACGAGCCTTCCGACTTCATTTCACCGTGGGTGAACCAGTTGAACAGTCCCGCCCCCGCCGGGTCGGCCAGGGCGATGCGGATGTCGGGATTGCGTTCCTTCAGATAGGTCGAAACCCCGACGATGGTGCCGCCCGACCCGACCGCGCTGACGAAACCGTCGATCTGGCCATCGGTCTGGGCCCAGATCTCGGGCCCGGTGGTGGCATAGTGGGCGTCGCGGTTGGCGGTATTGTCGAACTGGTTCGACCAGATCGCGCCCTCGGGAAGCTCGGCGTCGAGCTGTTTGGCCAGGGTGCCGGAATAGTGGACGAAATGGTTGGGGCTGGAAAACGGGGCCGCATCGACCTCGATCAGCCGGGCCCCAAGGGCGCGGATTGCAGCCTTCTTTTCCTCGGCCTGGGTGCGGGGGATGACGATGACCACGGGGTGGCCCAAGGCCGCCCCGATCAGGGCCAGGCCGATGCCGGTATTGCCGGCCGTGCCCTCGACGATTGTGCCACCGGGACGGAGCGTGCCGGATGCCTTGGCCGACTGGATGATCGACAGGGCGGCGCGGTCCTTGATCGACTGGCCGGGGTTCATGAACTCGGCCTTGCCCAGGATGGTGCAGCCGGTGAGTTCCGACAGGCGACGCAGGCGGATCAGCGGCGTATTGCCGATCAGATCGAGAACGGAGGCGGCAGCGGGCATTGGGAGGCTCTGGCGGAGGGGCGGGTGGTCGGACGTGGCGAGCGCGACGGCTTGGCGAAAGGCCAAGCTCTGAAAAAAGTCAGTCGAGCGCGGCTGCGATCCTGGCAGCGGTAGCCTTCAGCACCTTGGTGTCGGCCATCGGCGCATGGCCGTGGCCCGTTATCGGACGGTCGGACCAGCGGGGGACGATGTGGAAATGCAGGTGGAAGACGGTCTGGCCGCCAGCCTCGCCGTTGAACTGCATCAGGCTGAACCCCTCGGGCGACAGGGCGCGTTCGACGGCGCGGGCGGTGCGCTGGACGGCGGCGGTCAGGTGCTGGAGGACGTCGGGTTCGATCTCGAGGATGGTCCGGGCCTGTGAGGTTTTTGAGATGACCAGGACGTGACCCTCGGACTGGGGGAAGACGTCCATGAAGGCGAGGACGTGGTCGTCCTCCCAGACGGTCACCGCCGGGATCTCCCCGCGCAGGATCTTGGCGAAGATGTTGTCGGGATCATAGGGGCCGGACAGGCTCATGCGGGGCTCCTTTCGTGCGCATGGATCTGGCGGCCCGCGACGAAGGTGCGCAGCACGCGGCCCTGAAGACGGCGACCGTCGAAGGGGGAGTTCTTGGATTTGGAGCGCAGTGTCGCCGCGTCGATCACGACGGGCGCCCCGGGGTCGAAGAGGATCAGGTCGGCGGGGGCTCCGGCCTGGATGACGCCGGAGTCCAGGCCGAGGAGGGCGGCGGGGCCCTGGGTCAGAGGGCGCAGGATGTCGAGGAGGTCGAGGCCGTCTTCGTGGTGGAGTGACAGGGCGGCGGGTAGGAGGGTCTCCAGGCCGATGGCACCGGGCGTGGCCTCGGCAAAGGGGCGGCGCTTGTCCTCGGCGGGGGCGGGGGCGTGGGCGGAGGTGATGGCGTCGATCAGGCCGTCGCGGACGGCCTCGATCAGGGCCTGGCGGTCGGATTCGGGGCGCAAGGGCGGGTCCAGCCGGTAGAAGGTGCGGTAGTCGCCGATGTCGATCTCGTTGAAGCACAGGGAGTTGATCGAGACGCTGGCGGCGACGTCGAGGCCCTTGGCGCGGGCGCGGGCGAGGCAGTCGAGGGCGGCCTCGGTGGAGATCTGGTCGATTAGGAACCGGGCACCGGTCTGTTCGACCAGGGCGAGGTCGCGTTCCAGCTGGATGCGTTCGGCGATGGCGGGCACGCCCGACAGACCTAGCCGGGTGGCCAGTTCGCCGGAGGTGGCGACGCCGCCCTCGGACAGCCAGGGCTCGGCCGGGCGGCAGGCGATCAGGGCGTTGAAGGCGGAGGCGTAACTCATCACGCGCTGTAGGGTGCGGGTGTTGGTGATGACGCGGTCGCCGTCAGTGAAATAGAGGGCACCGGCTTCGGACATCAGACCGATCTCGGCCATGCGCTGGCCTTCGCGTTTCTGGGTCGCCGCCCCGGCGGCGTGGATGTTGACAAGGTTCAGAGCGGCCCCGCGACGGCGGATGAACTCGACCATGGCCGGGTCGTCGACGGCGGGGTCGGTGTCGGGCTGAATGACCAGGGTGGTGACGCCGCCCGCAGCGGCGGACAGGCTGGCGGATTTGAGGGTTTCCTTAGGCTCCGCGCCGGGCTCGCCGGTCGTGACGCGGATGTCGATCAGGCCAGGGGAGAGGCATTGGCCGTCGGCATCGATGACGTCGGCGTCGGCGGAGATGGAGCCGGGCTGGCCGTGAAAGACAGCGGCGATACGGTCGCCCTCGATCAGAACGCCGCCGGGACCGTCGTAGTCCGAGGCAGGGTCGAGCAAGCGGGCGTTGACGATGGCGATCTTCATGTCGCGTCCCCCAGTCGAGCTGAGAGCGAGGCAAGAATGGCCATGCGGGCAGCGACGCCCATCTCGACCTGGTCCTGGATCAGGGAGACGGTCAGGTCGTCGGCGACGTCGGAATCGATTTCCACGCCGCGGTTCATCGGGCCGGGGTGCATGACCTTGGCGCCCGGCGCGGCCCAGGCCAGCTTCTCGCGGTCCAGGCCCCAGAAGCGGAAATATTCGCGGGTCGAGGGGATCAGGGCCCCCTCCATCCGCTCCAGCTGAAGCCGCAACATCATGACGACGTCGCAGCCCTTCAACCCCTCCTTCATGTCGTGAAAGACCTCGCAGCCCCAGCGGTCGGCGTCGCCGGGGACGAGGGTCGGCGGGCCGATCAGGCGGACGCGGCAGCCCAGCATCGACAGCAGGATGACGTTGGAACGGGCCACGCGGCTGTGGGCGATGTCGCCGCAGATGGCGACGGTCAGGCTGGTCACGTCGCCGAAGGCACGGCGCAGGCTGAGCAGGTCCAGCAGGGCCTGGGTCGGATGCTCGTGGCGGCCGTCTCCCGCGTTGACGACGGCGCAACCGACCTTTTGCGACAGCAGGGCGGGGGCACCGGATGAGCCATGCCGGATGACCAGGATGTCCGGCTTCATGGCGTTCAGCGTCATGGCCGTGTCGATCAGGGTCTCGCCCTTCTTCACCGAGGACGCCCCGACCGGCATGGTCACGACATCGGCCCCAAGCCGCTTGGCGGCGATCTCGAACGAGGAGGAGGTGCGGGTCGAGTTCTCGAAGAACAGGTTCACGACCGTGCGGCCGTGCATCAGGTCCAGAGCCTTGGACGACTGGCGATTGAAGTCGACGAAGACGTCGGCGAGGTCAAGCAGCGCACGGGCTGTGGCGGGGTTCAGGTCGCCGGCGGACAGGAAATGGGGGGTCGGGAACGGAACCCGCCGCTCGGAGATCAGGGCATCGACGGCGGCATGGGCTTCGGTCATCGAGGCTGGGCTATAGGGCTTGATCAGCCCAGATGGAATAGCGTCAGGAGGATGGGGATGCTGATGGCGCTGCCCACCGTGGTCAGGGCGACGATGCCCGCCATCAGCGGCGCGTCCCCGCCCATCTGCCGCGCCAGGATGTAGCTGGCCGCCGCACCCGGAGAGGCCCCGCACAGCAGGGCGATGGCCTGGGCCGTCTCGTCGCCGCCATACAACACACACAGGCCCCACATCAGAGGCGGGGTGACGATCAATTTAACAAAGGACACCGCCCCGATCGTCACGCGGCTGCGCGCCACCTCGGCGAAGCTGAGCCCGGCCCCGGCGACGATCAGGCCCAGCGGCAGGGCGGCCCCGCCCAGCAGCTCCAGGGTGTCGGACACGCCGGGGATGCGCGGCACCTTCAACAGGTTCAGGGCTAGGCCGATGAGGCAGGCGATCAGGATCGGGTTGGACAGCATGGCCTGGAACAGCGAGGTCGAGGACACTGCCCGCTGATCGGCCCCCCAACGGGCCAGCACGACGACGCAGGCGATGTTGGTGATCGGGATCATGGCCGCGATGACTACTGCGGCGAGCGCCAGGCCGTCGGGGCCATAAATCGACTGGATCACGGGCAGGAAAACGAAGCTGTTCCATCGGATCACGCCCTGGAACAGGCTGGTGAAGGCGGGGCCCTCGATGGTCATGAACCGCTTGGCCAGCAGGGTCAGGGTGCCGATGATGGCGACCGTCGTCACGGTCGCCGCCCCCGCCGCGCTGGCCCCGCCGCCCGAGATGTCGGCATTCCAGATCGCCGGGATCAGAAAGCCGGGATACAGCAGATGGATCGACAGCTTCTCGATCGGCCGCCAGGTGGCGTCGGGCAGGAAGTCGGACTTGCGCAGCCCATAGCCGATGGCGATCAGACAGAAGACCGGCAGGACGCCGAGGATCAGACTGTTCATTTTCCCTCCCCTTCATGGGGAGGGACCGCGAGCTCTTGCGAGCGCGGGTGGGGCAGTGTGGTCCGTGCGCACTCTTCGTACGGCCCCACCCGGCTGCTGCTGCGCATCAGCGTCCCTCCCCATGAAGGGGAGGGAGAACACGCACCCGGTCCAGCGCGCCCTGAAGAATCCAGGCGGCGGCGGTGCGATCGACGACCTCGGCGCGGCGTTTGCGGTTCAGGTCCAGGTCCTCGATCAGGAACCGCTCGACCGCCGATGTGGACAGCCGTTCATCCCAGAAGGCCACGTTGACGGGCCGGATGCGGTCGAGGTTGCGCGCGAAGGCTCGGCACGACTGGGCGCGGGGGCCTTCGGTTCCGTCCATATTGGACGGCAGGCCGATGACGAGGCCGGACACCTTGCGGGCGTCCATCAGCTGGAACAGGCGTTCGGCCTCGAGCGTGAATTTGGATTTCCGGATCAGCTCCAGCGGGCTGGCGATCAGCCGGGTGGTGTCGGACACTGCCACGCCGATGGTCTTTTCGCCCAGGTCGAGCCCCATCCACGCGCTTCCGGGGGGGCAGGCGGCAGGCAGGGCGAGGAGGTCGAGGACGGGCACGGGCGGGCGGTTAGGCCTTGATCGCGGCGCTGTCAAAGGCGAGGCTGAAACCGTCAGTTGCTGGGAGCCGATCGATGCGGATCGCGACCGTTCTTGCCCTGTCGTCCATCGCGGCGCTGGGGGCCTGCGAGGCCCCGGACTGGAAAATGAAGGGCGAGCGCGAGCCCGAGATCGCGGTTTCGACCGGCGCGATTGGAGCCGAAGCCAAGAAGGGTGCGACTCCTGCTGGAGCGGTCGGTGGGGGCGATCAAGGCGTCCGGCCGCTGGAGCCCGTGGGATCGCCTCGCCCGCTCTCGACCGACGGCGACGAAAACCTGCAATGGGCGGCGTCTGTCGTGCAACTGGTCCCGATCGAAGGCCAGGGAGCCAAGCTGTTCTCTACAGCGGGCGGTGATCCGGCAGTGAACGGGCTTTATACCTATATGGCCTTCTTCGCCGGCCCGGCGGACGGATGGAGCGTCTATCGGCTCGGCGATTTTCGCGACGTCGGTGTCCGGGCCATCACGCCGGGCCGCCTCGATCTGGAGATCACCGAGGACGCTGTCGATCCGGGGTCGGGCGAGATCGTCCAGAGCCGACGACGCGCCATCGTCCGCTGGACCCCGGGCCCGGATGGCGCGCCGCCGACCCGCGTGACCGTGACGCCCGCGCGATAGTCGCTCGTCCTTGTGATTTCGGGACCGGGCCGTTAGTCACCGCTGACTGACAACCACCCCAAGACGCCTATTGGAGGGCCGCATGGCCATCGACGCCGCGACAGTGCGCAAGGTCGCGCACCTCGCCCGCATCAAGACCCCCGACGACCGGTTGGAGCCCCTGGCGGCCGAGCTGAACGGCATCATGTCGTGGATCGACCAGTTGAACGAGGTCGATGTCGAGGGTGTCGAGCCGATGACCTCCAACGTGGCCCAGCCGCTGCGGCTGCGCGACGACGTGGTCACCGACGGCGGCAAGGTCGCCGATGTCCTGGCCAACTCGCCGCGCTCGGCGGACGGCTTCTTCGTCGTGCCCAAGGTGGTCGAATAGTCATGAGCGACCTGACCAAACTGACCCTGAAGGCCGCCGTCGACGGTCTGGCCGCGAAAGCCTTCTCGTCCGAGGAGATCACCCGCGCGTTCATCGCCAATATCGAGGCCGCCAACCCGACCCTGAACGCCTATGTCGAGGTTACCCCCGACAAGGCGATCAACATGGCCCGCGCCGCCGACGCCCGGATCGCATCCGGCACCGCGGGCGTGCTGGAAGGCGCGCCACTGGGGATCAAGGATCTGTTCTGCACCGAGGGGGTGCAGACGACGGCGGGTTCCAACATGCTGCGTGGGTTCGTGCCGCCGTACGAATCGACCGTCACCGCCAATCTTTGGCGCGACGGGGCGGTGATGCTGGGCAAGCTGAACATGGACGAGTTCGCCATGGGCTCTTCCAACGAGACCAGCGCCTTCGGGCCGGTGGTGAACCCCTGGAAATCAAAGGGATCGAACGCCGACTTGACGCCAGGCGGCAGCTCGGGCGGGTCGGCGTCGGCCGTCGCCGCCGACCTGTGTCTGGCGGCTACGGCCTCGGACACGGGTGGCTCGATCCGGCAACCGGCGGCCTTCACCGGCACGGTCGGGATCAAGCCCACCTATGGCCGGGCCAGCCGGTTCGGCATGGTCGCCTTCGCCTCGTCGCTGGACCAGGCCGGGCCGATCGCCAAGACGGTGGCCGACGCGGCCCTGCTGTTGAAATCGATGTGTTCGTTCGATGTGAAGGATTCGACCAGCCTGGACATCCCGACCCCGGACTGGAGTCAGTCGGTCGGCCAGTCGGTCAAGGGCCTGCGGATCGGCGTGCCCGCCGAATATGTCGTCGACGGCATGCCCGCCGAGATCCAGGCCCTGTGGGACCAGGGCATCGCCTGGCTGAAGGACGCCGGCTGCGAGATTGTGCCGATCAGCCTGCCGCACACCAAATACGCTCTGCCGACCTACTATATTGTGGCGCCCGCCGAGGCGTCGTCGAACTTGGCTCGCTACGACGGGATGCGGTTCGGGCACCGGGCGACCGGCACCACCTCCCTGACCGACCTGTATGAATCCAGCCGGGCCGAGGGTTTCGGGGCCGAGGTCAAGCGCCGCCTGATCATCGGGGCCTATGTGCTGTCGGCCGGATTCTACGACGCCTACTACGTCAAGGCGTTGAAGGTCCGCCGCCGCATCGCCGAGGATTTCGATGCGGTCTGGGATCAGGTGGACGCGATCGTGACGCCCTCGACACCGTCGGCGGCGTTTGCCCTTGGCGACAAACAGGTCGATCCGCTGCAGATGTATCTGAACGACATCTTTACGGTGACCGCCAATCTGGCGGGCCTGCCAGGAATTTCGGTGCCGGCTGGCGTGGACTCTAATGGACTGCCGCTGGGGCTTCAGGTCATCGGCAAGGCGCTGGACGAGGCGACGGTGTTCCAGGTGGGGGCTGCGCTGGAGACGGCGGCGGGGTTCACGGGCAAGGCGGAGAAGTGGTGGTGAGCGTGACCGAAAACTCCAAACTCATCCAAGGCCGCACCGGCCCTTGGGAAATCGTCATGGGCCTCGAAATCCATGCCCAGGTGGCGTCGAAGGCCAAGCTGTTCTCCGGCGCTGCCGTCGGCTTCGGCGCGGGGCCGAACGAGCAGGTGTCGCTGGTCGATGCCGGTTTCCCCGGCATGCTGCCGACGCTGAACGGCCATTGCGTGGAACAGGCGGTCAAGACCGGCCTGGGGCTGAAGGCGCAGATCAATCGCCGCAGCCAGTTCGATCGCAAGAACTATTTCTATCCCGACCTGCCGACCGGCTATCAGATCAGCCAGCTGTATTTCCCGATCGTCGGCGAGGGCGTCGTCGAGGTCGAGGCCGAGGACGGGTCGTTCTTCAACGTCGGCATCGAGCGGCTGCATCTGGAACAGGACGCGGGCAAGCTGATCCACGACCTGTCGCCGACCGAAAGCTATGTCGATCTGAACCGCGCGGGTACGGCCCTGATGGAGATCGTGTCGCGGCCGGACATCCGCTCGCCCGAGGAAGCCGTCGCCTATGTGAAGAAGATCCGGACGATCCTGATCTATCTGGGCACCTGCGACGGGGACATGGAGAAGGGCAATCTGCGGGCCGACGTGAACGTGTCGGTCTGCCGCGAGGGCGGCTATGCGAAGTTCAAGGAAACCGGATCGTTCAGCCATCTGGGCACGCGGTGCGAGATCAAGAACGTGAACTCGTTCCGCTTTATTTCGCAGGCGATCAACTATGAGGCCCGCCGCCAGATCGAGATTCTGGAGGACGGCGGGTCGATCGTGCAGGAGACCCGGCTGTACGACCCCACGGCGGGCGAGACCCGTTCTATGCGGTCCAAGGAAGAGGCGAACGATTACCGCTACTTCCCTGATCCCGATCTGTTGCCGCTTGAACTGGAACAGGCCTGGATCGACGAGATCAAGGCAAGCCTGCCCGAACTGCCGGACGACAAGCGTCGGCGGCTGATGTCGCAGTACGGCCTGTCGCAGTACGATGCGGTGGTGCTGATCTCGGAACAGGCCAAGGCCGACTATTTCGAGGCGGCGGCGACAGGTCGCGATGCCAAGCTGGTGTCCAACTGGGTCACGAACGAACTGTCGGCGCGGCTGGCGGCGGACGGCAAGGACTTTTCCGAAAGCCCGCTGCCGGCGTCGCAGGTTGCCGAACTGGTGGCCCTGATCGAGGAGGGCGTCATCTCCTCCAAGATCGCCAAGGAGGTGTTCGACCACGTCTGGGCCGGCGAAGGGTCGCCGCGCGCGGTGGTCGAGGCGCGGGGCCTGGTCCAGGTCAATGACACTGGCGCGATCGAGAAGGCCGTGGACGAGATCATCGCCGCGAACCCGGACAAGGCGGCGGCGGTGGCGGACAAGCCCCAGGCCATCGGCTGGTTCGTCGGCCAGGTCATGAAGGCGACCGGCGGCAAGGCCAACCCGGCGGCGGTCAACGAGATTCTGAAGGCGAAGCTGGGGCTGTAAGACGGCTCGCTCGCCCCTTGTGGGAGATGGAGGCCGCGCACCGCGGCGTCTTCGTCGTCGTTCTGGCGCGGGCGGGTGAGGGGTAAGGCGGCGGATGCTGTCCCCAGCGCCTGCACCCTCACCCTTTCGCGCAATACCGATCGCTGACGCTCTCGGACGCTCAAGCCCTCTCCCATCAAGGGAGAGGGAAGAGGCTTTACCAACGCCAGGCGTTGTGGATGACCTCGATGATGTATCCGTCGTACTGGTCGATCAGATAGATATCGTTGTCGACCACGACCCAGCGGGTTCCTTGCGGCGGATAGCCCAGGCCGTAGGTGCGGTAGTCGTCGATCGTGTAGCGCCAGAAGATCGACGGCAGGAAGTCGCCGACGTTCCACAGCTGGCCGTAATACTGGCGCGGAACGCTGTAGTAGCCGTAGCTGGGCGCGAAATAGAAGCCGATCCGGACGCCGCCGTAGTTGCGGAAGCGTCGGTCCGAACGCCACCAGTCGGCGCGGCGGTCGGCGTTCCAGCGTTGACGCCATTGATCGCGATTGAAGCGGTTTCGGAATTCCCGGTACTCGCGGCGATCTTCACGCCGGTCCTGACGATAGTCCTGACGGTTCTCGCGACGGTCCTCGCGCCAGCGTTCCAGTTCGTTGGGCGTGGAGGGGCGGGGATTGTCGCGACGCCAGTCCTGGCGGTCATCACGACGATCGTCGCGCCGTTCCTCGCGACGCTCCTGGCGGTTCTCGCGCTGTTGCGGTGTCACAGGACGATTGGGGGTCGCGCGGTCGTCGCGACGCTCTTCGCGGCGTTCCTGCCGGTTTTCGCGCCGCTGCTCGCGCTGTTCCGGCGTCACAGGCGGACGATCCTCGCGGCGCTCCTGGCGATCCTCACGGCGTTGCTCGCGCTGCTCCGGCGTCACCGGAGGGCGCTCCGCGCGGCGTTCTTCGCGACGTTCCTGGCGGTCCTCACGGCGCTGTTCGGGTGCCGGGGCCTCGCGCCGCTCTTCGCGTTGCTGCGGGCTGATTGCAGGTGCCTCGCCACCGCTCTCGGCGGCGCGGCGTTCCTGACGCGCTTGGCGTCGATCGGCCTGGTCCTGGTCCTGGGCGAAGGCGACGCTGGCCTGAGCCACGAGGGGGGCCAGCAGCGCCGCGATCGTGACCGTCACCATCAGGGGGCGTTTCATGTCTCGGGTTCCACGCACGCCCGTGATGGGCGGCTTGAGAACAGGATCGGGCCTGCCGTATGAACCATCACTGAACGGAATTCGCCGGAAATCATGAACTTTCGGTCATGAAAAAGCCCCGCAAGCCATGGGCCTGCGGGGCTTCCTTCAGTCAGTCTGTCAGGGTCAATAGACGCCCGACAGCACGCTCGCGATCAGTCCGGTCGCCACGGCGATCAGGACGATGTCGTTACCGGCATGGACGTAGCGGTATCCACGCGGGGCCGGACGCAGGTTGTAGACGTAAGGGTCGCGCACATAGTAGTTGCGGTATGAAGCGGGAAGATAACCGCCACGCTGCCACCGGTAATTATAGTATCGCGGCTCCACCCGGTAGTAGCCATAGCTGGGCGCATACCAGTAGCCGTTGCGGGCCCCGCGATAGTCGCGGAAGTCCGAACGACCGCGATACCAGTCGCGATTGTTGCGATCCCAGCGCTGGTCCCGACGCACTTCCTGGCGATAGTCCTGACGGTCGTCGCGGCGTTCGCGGCGGAAGTCCTGACGATCGTCCCGGCGTTCCTCGCGGAACTCACGACGATTGATTTCGCCCTGACGGAAGTCCTGGCGATTGTCGCGACGATCCTGGCGGAACTCACGGCGGTCTTCGCGGCGGTCCTGACGGTATTCGCGACGATCGCCACGATCCTGGGCCGAGGCGACCATCGGGGCTGCGGTCGTCGCCAGGGCGACGGCGACCAGAGCGGCCTTGGTGAAACGGTTCATCATCTGCTCCTTCGATCAGGGATCGCCGACGGATTTCGCCGACCAGCCCGTTGAACATGATGGGAAAGTGGGCCCGCCAGCCTGAACGCGTTCTGAACAGCGGTGTCAGGTTCGTTCAGCAAGCGGGTTGCGCGCGCGAGGCGGTCTGCCCAGATCGTAAGCGACACCGTGTCCCTTTTCGGAGCCCTCCCGATGACCCGTCCGATCGCGCTTTGGTACTGGCCTACGCCCAATGGCTGGAAGGTCTCGATCGCCCTGGAGGAGATGGGGCTGCCCTACGAGGTCCGGCCGGTGAACATCGGCACCGGCGAACAGTTCGAGCCCGCGTTCCAGGCCATCAGCCCGAACGGTCGGATGCCAGCTATAGTCGATCCTGACGGGCCGGACGGGCAGCCGCTGTCGATCTTCGAGTCCGGGGCCATCCTTCAGTATCTGGGCAACAAGTCGGGCCAGTTCTATCCGACAGCCGTTCGTCAGCGGGCCGAGGTGGACCAGTGGCTGTTCTGGCAGGTCGGGGGCTTGGGGCCGATGGCGGGGCAGACCCATCATTTCCGTCAGTACGCCCCGGCCTTGATCAAGGATCAGCGGCAGATCGCCTATGGCGTGCGGCGATACACCGACGAAACGCATCGGCTCTACGGGGTGCTGAACAGGCGGCTGGCGGATCGGGACTATCTGGCGGGCGACTATTCGATTGCCGACATGGCGGCCTGGCCGTGGATCCTGCCCGAGCCCCAGGGCCAGGACATGAGCCATTTTCCGCATCTGGCGGCCTGGATGGAACGGGTCGGGGCCAGGCCTGCGGTCAAGGCGGGGCGGGCGGTGGGGGAAGAACTGCGTGCGAACCTGGTAGCGTCCGGCAAGGCAGCGGAAGAGGCGCGTAAGGTTCTGTTCGGGCAGCGCGCGCGATAACGCCTGATTCACAGTCATGAAGGCGGTATGACCGAGACGTTTCCGAGCCCTGAACAACGCTGTAGGTCTTCATAACCCCTTTACTGAAAAGAGTTTTCGCGGCCCGCCCTCGTTAACTTTAACTTCAAACCGGCGGTATTTGATGCGGTATCGAAGAGCGGGCCCAGAACGGGCTACGCACGGAGGATACGGTAATGATCGCGCAAGAATTGGCGATGGCCACGAACGAGGCGCTTCTGCCTCTGCCCACGCCGGAAATGTCCGGGGACGACCTGTTCCGTCTGGGCATGATGTATTCGTCGGGCTCGGGTGGCTGCCCGATGGACCGGGTCTCGGCCCACATGATCTTCAATCTGGCGGCGATGAAGGGCTCGATCGAAGCCCGGGTCTATCGCCGGGAGATGAGCGAAGAGATGGACCGCGACGAGATTTCGGAAGCCCAGCGCGCGGCCCGTCGCTGGATCGACGCCGGGGTGGTTTCGCTGGCGGCCTAGCCTCTGAGGCCGCGGTCAAAAGCTGCGCCTTTTCAACCCGACGCAGCCTGATCAGAAATTCGCGAAGCCGCTGCCGTTCGCGCCGTTGATCGAATAGCTGAATCCGATCGGCAAGGCGGCTTTGAACTGGGTGAAGAAGGCCGCGAGTTCGCCGAGTGTCGATTTCGGCACGAAGATGATGTCGCCGCGCCGCAGCGCCTCGGGCTGACCCCGGACCGCGCGGACGTCGACCACCTTCAGCATCCGGGTTCCGCCCGGACCCCGCCGGATCAGGGCCGCGTTCTGGGGCTTGCCGGATGGCAGCAATCCTCCGGCCTGGATCACCGCCTGCTGGGCGCTCAGGTCGCCGGTCATGGCGTAGATGCCGGGCGTGCGGACCTCGCCATCGACCCAGACATTGATCGGGCCGGGCGTCTTGACGCTGACCTCCACAACGGGACGCACCAGCTTGCCGACATAGGCCTGGGACACCGACTGGCCGAGCTCGTATAGCGTCCTGTCCGCCGCCATGACCTGACCGACCAGCGGCATGGCGATCCGCCCGTCCGGCCCGACGCGCTGGGTGCGGGTCAGTTCCGAGGCTGTAGGGATCGCCACCTCGATCTCGTCGCCGGGATAGAGCAGATATTCCGCTTCGGCGTCGGTCCAGTCCGCGAACCCGATGTCGGTGAAGGCGACGTCGCCGACGATGGGCTGGGGCCGGGGAAGGGCCGAACAGCCGGCCAGGGCGGCGGCACCAAAACTCATCAGCAGGTGGCGACGATCCAGCATCATGTTCCGAGGTCCGGCGAGGTCGATTTCCCACAGGGTGGGCGAACATGGGTAATCGTTGGTTAATGCCGCCGGGCGAAAGATGACGGCGTTGTTCTTTTGATGGATTCGCCCGCCCATGCGTTCGACGAGCTATGTCCCGGCCCGACCGCGTTACGGCTTGCTGGATATCGTCGGCCTGCTGTTCCGCGAGCTGATCCTGATGATCGTCATCTTTCTGGTCGTCGCGGCGATCGGGACGGCGGCGGTCCTGATGCTGAAGAAGACCTATACGGCCACCGCCAGCATCAACGTCGGGGTCGGGCAGGAATACGTCTATCAGCCGCGCGTCGGTATCCTGCAGGACCGGGGATCGGCTCCGCCGACCCTGGGCGAGGTGGCCCAGTCCGAGGCGGCGATCCTGACCAGCCGCGAGGTGCGTCTGCGAGCCGTGCGGGCCGTCGGCGTCGAGGCGTTCGAGGATGGAAAGCCGCCCAAGGGCTCGATCGCCGTGCGAGAAGGCAATGCGCTGAAGGCCATCGAGGACGGTCTGGGTGTCGCGACGGCCCCGCTGCGCGGCGTGATCGACCTCTACTATGAAAGCGACGACGCCGATCTATCGGCACGGGTGCTGAACGCCATCATCGACGCCTATCTGGCGCGCCGTCGCGAGGTGTTCCAGGACGTCTCGGCCCCCCTGATCCAGAGCCAACGCGAAGCCTTCGAGGAGGAGTTGGGCGTCGCCGACGCCAACTACGAGCGGTTCCTGCGGACCAACGACATCGGTGATTTCGCCTCGGCCAAGGCGGCGCTGACGACGACCTATCAGACGGTGCTGGCCGACCGGTTGTCGACGGAGGCCCAGTTGAACCAGGCCAACCAGCGGGTCGCTACCCTGGAGGCGCAGCAGCGGTCGATCCCGTCCGAGATTGTGCTGCAACAGGATCTGAACGTTTCGGCGCAGGATCTGGCGCGTCAGGCGCGGACCGAGCGGGCGCAGCTGCTGGCCCGCTATACGCCTGATGCCCAGCCGGTGCGGGATATCGACGCCCGGATCGCCGAGCTGGATGCCTATGTCGCCACGGGCACGACGGTGGGGCCGAAGGAGGTCCGTACCGGACCCAACACCGTCTGGAACGAGATCGAGAACACCCGCATCAACGCCGCCGCCGAACGCGACGCCCTGGCCGCACGGCTCGCCGCTTTGCAACGCCAGTTGAATGAGCTGCTGCAACGCCAGACCCGGCTGTCCGGGATCGAAAGCCGCAATGCGACATTGCTGAGCAATCGCGACGTCCTGACCGCCAACATCCGCGATTTCCAGCAGCGCGAGACCCAGACCCGCGCCGACAATGGTCTGGTCGCCGCAGGGGCCGACAATGTGCGGGTGATCGAGCGGGCGGCACCGCCGTCCCGCGGCAAGAGCCTGAAGATCCCGCTGCTGGCGCTGGTGATCCTGTTCGCCGGGTTCACGGCCCTGTGCGTCGGCCTGCTGCGCATCTTCATGCGGCGCGGTTTCGTGACGCCGACCTCAGCCGGGCGGACCCTGCAGATGCCCGTTCTGGCCGTGGCCCCGATGAAGACCGCCCGGGCGTAGGGCTATGATAGTGTCTGAGTCTCTGATCCGGGCCTGAACGATTCGCATGGTCGACCTCACTGCTGAGATGGCGGGCCTCTGGGCCGCGCTGGGACCGGCTCCCGCCCATCGCGGGCGGGTGATCCAGTTCGCCTCGGCCAATACCGGCGAAGGCGTCTCGACCGTGGCGCGGGAGTTCGCGCGGCTGGCGGCGGTGCGGGCGAGGAAGGCCGTCTGGCTGATCGACGCGGACCTGGCGCAGCAGGGACAGCTGGATGCGGTCTCGGCCCAGCCGGACCGGTTTGGCAAGGTGGGAGAGGCGGCGGCGGCATCGCCGGACGGCTCGATCTTCTATGCGGTGACGCCGCCGGTGATGGGGCGGGACGGGCAGCCGCTGGCTCCGGCGCGGTTGATGACGGCGCGGTCGTGCCTGGGCGGGCGGTTGTGGGTGACGCGGTTCCGGGCGGAAAGCCTGCGCTCGGGCCAGCGGGCCGAGCCGGTGGACGACCCTCGCTACTGGGACATCATGCGCAGGCATGCGGACACGATCATCATCGATTCCCCGGCGGCAGACCGCAACGACATGCCGATCGTCCTCGCCCCGTTCGTGGATGCAACGGTCCTGGTGGTGGCAGCCGGGACGACCAGCGCGGATGGGCCGGTGGCGTTGAGGGACGAGATCGAATCGGTCGGCGGACGGATCGCCGGGGTGGTCATGAATCGCTCGACCTATAAGGCCCCGGGGTTTCTGAAGCGGATGATGGGCTAGACCACGTCCGCATACAGCGCTGCGCGATAGAGTCTCAACGCGAACGATCGGGCCGGAACCGCCAGTAGCGGCGAGATGGCCGCCTGACGGATCAGCGGTCGCAGCAACGACAAGCCTGGAATCCGCTTCAGGGTCTTGGCCGCCTTGAAGCTGGGGTAGGTCGCGACGATGTCGGGGTGGCGGGCGACGACGCGGGCGAAATTGGCGGCGGACTGTTCGTACTTCCCGGCCAGGGCCTGGACCGTGTCCAGCCCCATATGGGTCGCCGGATTGTCGATGTGCAGGACGGGATGGCGGCGAGAGACCCGCATGGCCCATTCGACATCCTCCCAGCCCCAGCCGGTGAAGGCGGGGTCGAAGGCCTCCGCATCGAACACCTCGCGCCGCACCAGCAGGTTGGAGGTGTAGACGTATTTCTCGGGCGAAAGCGACCGGACGTCGGCGAGCACGCATTCGGACCGGGCGGCCATGGACCGGTGGACGGCGAACCGGTCGTCGGTCGGGGCCTGGAGCAGGGAGAAACCGCCGAAGACGACGGCGGGGTTGCGGTCCCTCGCGATCTTGGCCCAGGTCGTCAGGAAATGGTCGGTGTCGGGCCGCATATCGCTGTCGAGGAACAGCAGGAAGCCACCACGCGCCGCCTGAGACAGGCGGTTGCGGCCTTTGGACCGGCCTTCGTTGGCGCTCAGGGTGATCAGGCGGACGGGCAGATTCAGGTTGGCAATCTGGGCCTTCAACCCCGCGGTCAGGGCCGCGTCGCTGGTGCCGTCGTCCAGCAGTACGATCTCGACTGTGCCGCCAAGCGCAGCGGCCTCCCGATCCAGGAGGCCCAGAAGGTCGCGGGGGTCGTCGCGCAGGAAGGGCATCAGCACCGAGACGGTCGGCGTGGCGGCCGTCCAGGCGGCGTTGTCGGTGATGTCGATCACGAGGCCAGTCTCCGGGCGCGACGTTCACCGATCATGCGCCGGGCCAGATCGCGGACGCCCGCAGCATTCAGGATCACCACCGCGATGGCATAGACGATGCCGCCGACACTGGCGTGTAACATCAGCTCGACGACACCGCCGGGGGAAGGGAGGGCGCGGACCACCAGTGCCATCAGACCGCAGGCGATGCTGCATCGGACGATCGTCGCCCACGGCACTGGCATGGCCAGGGGGCCTCGGCCCAGGATGATGGTGGCGATCAGGCCGATGCCGAAACTGGCCGCCGTCGACCAGGCCGCACCCAGAACGCCGAAGCGTGGGATCAGGATCAGGTTGAGAATCACGTTGGCGACGGCCGGAATGCCGACCGTCAGCAGCAGCAGGCCGGTGCGGTGGCTGAGCACGAAGGCTTGTCCGAAATAGTAGGTGCACAGCCCTGACAGCAGGGCCGACAGGGCGATCCAGGGCGTGACCTGGCTGACCGCACCGCGCAGGTCTTCGCCGATCAGCACCTGGGACAGCGGCGTGGCGACCAGGGCAACGCCGACGGCGGCGGGCAGGCCGATCAGGATGAAGATCGAGCCCTGTTCGCGGGCGGCGATACGTAGCTGGTCCGCGCCACCCCGTTCCAGCGCCATGATCAGGGCGGGGGCTCCGGCGGCGCCGAGCCAGATGAACAGGACGTCGAGCGTTCGGTTCGCGATACTGTAGCCGGCGTGGTAGGCCCCGACCGCTGCCTCATCGAGAAAGGCGGCCAACAGGAACCGGTCGGTGGAGGCCAGAACCAACGACAGGATCAACCCCGCAGCGATCGGATATCCAAACCGGGCATACCGGATCATCCGGGCCGCTTCGACCCGGGCTCCGTGACCGCGCCGAACCTCGCCCGGCATGACGAAGGGCAGGGCCAGCAGGGGGGCGATCATCAGGCCCGCGATGGGAGCAGCGGCTCCGGCACCGCCGATAGCCAGTGCCACACCCGCGACCAGTCCGCCGATCGAGACGAACATGTCGAGGCGGGCGGCTGACGTCACCTCACCCTCGGCCCGACGACGTTCCTGGCCCAGTTTGGTCAAACAGCGGATCGGAATCCCGACCAGACCGACCGCCACCGCCAACTTGAGGGCCGGGTCCATGGGCCAGAGCCAGACCGCCAGGCCGACGATGGGCACGAAGAGCGCAGTCAGGATGAAGGCCGTGCGATATAGCCCCGCGAAATGGGCGGCCATGCCCTCGGCCGTGGTCTCGGTCGCCCAGAAGCGCGCCATCGCCGCCTCCAGCCAGGTGAAGACCAGGACGTGGACCAGGCTGAAGATCGAGAAGGCCAGGGCATAGCGGCCGAAATCCTCGGCGCTGAGCAAGCGGGTGAAGACGACGATGGTCAGGAATCCGACCACGCCCTGAACGATCTGGGCGGGCAGGTAGCCCCAGACGCCGCGCCAGAACATCAGCGGCACCAGGTCAACGAATGGCCGAGCGGTCGCCCAGCAGGACGGGGATGGTGACGGCCATGATCCACAAATCCATCCACAGGGACTGCCGCTCGACATAGTCTATGTCCAGCTGGACCCGGCGTCGGACGTCGGCGGCGGTATGTAGCGGTCCGCGCGATCCCTTGATGGCGGCCCAGCCGGTCATGCCCGGCTTGATCCGGTGGCGGTGGGCATATTCGGCGACCAGACGGGCGGACTCGATCTGACCGGTCTTCATGCCGATGGCGTGCGGACGAGGGCCCACCAGCGACATCTCGCCCTTCAGGACGTTGAGGATCTGGGGCAGTTCGTCCAGACTGGTGGCGCGGATGACCTTGCCCACGCGGGTGACGCGGTCGTCGTCGGCGGTGACCTGTCGGCTGGCGGTGGCGTCGGCGGTCTCCTGACGCATCGAGCGGAATTTCCACACGACGATCTCTTCCTGATTGAAGCCGTGGCGGCGTTGGCGGAAGAAGATCGGGCCGGGGCTGTCCAACCGGATGACCAGGGCGACCAGGGCCATGACCGGTGCCAGGATAAGCATGGCGATCAGTCCGACGATCAGGTCCTGCTGGCGCTTGTTGAAGGCGCGGCGGTCGGCGTCGATCGGGCCATCCAGCGACGCCAGGGGCGCCGCGGCAAGTTTCTCCAGCGCGGCATTGGTCTCGTCCTGACCTTGCGGATCGACCAGCAGGGTGACCTCGTTCGGCAGCGTCTCCAGACGGGCGGTCAGTTCGCGCACACGGGCCTGGGCCTTGGGATCGATGGCAACGACGATCCGGTCGACATAGGGTGTCATCCGGTGCGTCAGCAGGGCGTCGGCCCCGCCCAGGACGGGCACGCCCGCGACGCTGTCCGGTGAGCGGGCCAGACGGTCGTCGAAGACGCCCAGAATATTCAGGTCGCGCCGGTTCAGCGCCTCTCGGATCAGGCGTTCGGCATGGCGGGTCGCGCCGACGATGACGACATTGGGGGTCAGGGCCCCACTGCGCCGCCATTTCAGCACCAATTCGCTCCAGAACAGATGCAGGCCATAGAGAGCCAGCATGGTCAGGCCGGTCCAGATCAGCAGGGCTGTCAGCTCGACCCCGGAACCTCGCAGGAGCCAGCCCACTGTCAGGGCGACGGTCCCCGCAAAGGTGACGATGGCGGCGATAGACGCCAAATGGGTCGCCGTGCTCTGGCCTCGGGAGAACCGATAGCGGCCCATCGAGCGCAGGAGCCCAAGGACGGTGATGGCTCCGACGACGAACGGCAGGACGCGCGACAGCTCGACGTGCAATAGCGATTGCGGTTCGATCGCCCAGGCCGACAGGATGGTGATGGCCACGACCGCCAGCACGTCGATGCCACGGAAATAGTGGACGGCCAGACGCGAGGCGTGCCTCTGACGCGCGTTCAGCCAGATCTCCGGCCGGAACGGGCCGCGCCGTGCCGCGCCACCGACGTCGAGCACCGCGGCCCCGGGGATGCGCGCCGTGTCGATCGTCCGATCGTCGATGCCCGCGGGCATGTCGGCGGCCAAGGGTTTGCGGGCAAGAGACATGACGAACACTGTGCACGGACCCCGTGCATGTCGCGTTAACGCCGGTCATTCAGCGTCTTCAGGCCTCCGTGCGACTTGACGATTGCACAGGCGTTCGGGCTCCGCTATCGAGCCCACCTGCCGGAGACGTGGCCGAGTGGCTGAAGGCAACGGTTTGCTAAATCGTCGTACCCTGTAAGGGGTACCGAGGGTTCGAATCCCTCCGTCTCCGCCAGTCCTTTCATGATGCCAGGTCGAACAGGTCCATCTGGGGTCGCATGTCCGGGGGCACCCGGAACTGGGTGACGTCCAGATCATGCCTTGGCCCGTCGAGGCCATAACGTTTGACGGCGGCTTTGAAGCGGGTGGCGATCAGGTCGGCGACGGGGCCGGTTCCCTTCATGCGCTGGGACCAGTCGGGATCGTAGTCCTTGCCGCCGCGGGTCTGGCGAACCAGGGACATGACCCGGGCCGCGCGGTCGGGCCGGGCGTCGGCCAGCCACTCCTGGAACAGATCCTTGATCTCCAGCGGTAGACGCAGGGTGACGTACATGGCGGTCGTCGCCCCGGCCTTCGCGGCGGCTTCCAGGACGGATTCCAGCTCATGGTCGTTCAGACCGGGGATGACGGGGGCGAAGCCGACGCCGACGGGGATGCCCGCATCGGCCAGGGCGCGGATGGCGTCCAGACGGCGCTGAGGCGTGGCGGCGCGCGGCTCCATGGTGCGGGCCAGATCCCGATCCAGGGTGGTGATGGAGACGAAGGCGCTGGCCAGTCGATGCCGACCCATCGGCCCCAGAATGTCGATGTCGCGGGTAATCAGGTGCGACTTGGTGATGATACTGAAGGGCTGGTTGAACCGTTGCAGCACCTCGAGCAGGCCGCGGGTGATCTTCTGCTCGCGCTCGACCGGCTGATAGGGGTCGGTATTGCCGCCTATGTGGATGCGTTTGCAGACGTATCTTGGCCGGGCGAGCTCCTGTTCCAGGAGACGCGGGCCTTCGGGCTTGAAGAAGAGCCGGCTCTCGAAATCCAGGCCCGGGGATAGGCCCATGAAGGCATGGGATGGACGGGCGTAGCAGTAGATGCAGCCATGTTCGCAGCCTTTGTAGGGGTTGATCGACCGGTCGAAACCGATGTCGGGGCTGGTGTTTTTGGTGATGATGGTGCGGGCGTGTTCCGGCGTCAGGGTGGTGCGGAGCGGAGGGGGCGTCGCGTCTTCAGGCGTCCAGCCGTCGTCGATGGCTTCATGCACCACCGGCTCGAACCGGCCGCTGGTGTTGGTTCTGGCCCCGCGTCCTTTCGTATGCAGTGGCGGGGTGGCCGGGAGGGACATGAAGCGACTGTATCGTCGAAACGGAACAAATCAAGAACATTTTGAGGGTATCGGGTTCGCTGCGCTCTTGGGCCCCAGATTTGCTGTCGATTTTCGCGTGAATCTCCTTGCTCATGCCGCCGCCCGCCTGGACGAAAAACACCGTCCGAACCGTCCGAACCGTCCGGATAGGTCGGATCGTCTATCCGCACCGAAGAGCCAGATTGGCGTCGCCATCGACGGGATGAAAGGAAGCTACCACGGGTCGGAGGGGTGTCGGGGTGAAGGGGGTTTCCACACGACATAAACGGTCGTGTCGTCAGGGGTTCATTGGGGTTGGTCGTGGGAAGTTGTGAGGAGTCGAAGTGGATTTTTCTCCCTCCCCTTCATGGGGAGAAACCGTGCGGCGCAGCCGAACGCGGGTGGGGATGTGTGAAAAAAGCCCGGCCGTCGATGCCGTCACGGCCCCACCCGAGCTCGCTGCGCTTCGCCCGTCGTCGGATCGCAGTGCGATCCTGCCTCCACTCCCCATGAGGGGGAGGGAGAAATTCCTATGCCTCTAGCGGCGCATAGATCGCATCCTTGAACGGCGCGGCACCCACGCGGCGGACGGTGTCGATGAAGCGTTCGCCATCGGTGCGGATGTCCAGATATCGGTTCAGGGCGCGCTCGATGGCGATAGGGGTCTCGTCGGCGGACAGGCTGCGGCCGACGATTTCGCCGAGCGCCGCCTGTTCATCGGGGGAGCCGCCGACGGTGATCTGGTAGTATTCCTCGCCTTTGCGGTCGACGCCCAGGATGCCGATGTGGCCGACGTGGTGGTGGCCGCAGGCGTTGATGCAGCCGCTCATATTGATGCGGACGGGGCCGATCTTTTCCTGATGATCGAGGTCGGCCAGACGCCGGGACAGGGCCTGGGCGACCGGGATGGAGCGGGCGTTGGCCAGGCTGCAATAGTCCAGGCCCGGACAGGCGATGATGTCGGTGGCCAGGTCGGCATTGGCGGTGGCCAGTCCCACAGCGTCCAGGGCGCGCCAGACGGCGGGCAGGTCGTCGAGCTTGACGTGGGGCAGGACCAGGTTCTGTTCATAGGCGGCGCGGACCTCGTCGAAGGCGTAGGTTTCGGCCAATTCGGCGACGACCTCCATCTGGGCCGCGGTGATGTCGCCGGGGACGCCGTCGAGGGGCTTCAGCGAGATGACGGCGCTGGCATAGCCGGGCACCTTGTGGCGGCGGACGTTGTTGCGGCTCCAGCGGGCGAAGTCGGGGTCGGCCAGGACGGCGCGGTCGAACGGGCCGGAGTGTCTGTCCAGCGTCTCGAACGGGGGCGGGGCGAAATAGGCGCGGATGCGGGCCAGCTCGTCATCGGGCAGGACCAGGTCTTCGAGGCGCAGTTCGGCGTGGTGGCGTTCGACCTCGTCGCGGAAGGCGTCGATGCCCAGGGCCTCGACCAGGATCTTGATCCGCGCCTTGTGGATGTTGTCGCGCCGACCCAGCAGGTTGTAGGCGCGCAGGATGGCGGTCAGATAGGCCAGGATCTCGCCGCCCGGCACGGCGGGTGCGATCTCCTTGGCGATATGGGGGAGGCGACCCTGACCTCCGCCGACGAAGACGCGAAAGGCGGTCTCGCCATCCTCGCCCCGCACGATCTGGAGCCCCACATCATGGGTGCGGATGGCGGCGCGGTCGGTCTCGGCCCCGATCACCGCGATCTTGAATTTGCGCGGCAGGAAGCTGAACTCCGGGTGGATGGTCGACCACTGGCGGATGATCTCGCACCAGGGACGGGGATCCTCGATCTCGTCATCGGCGGCCCCGGCGAAGACGTCGGTGGTGACGTTGCGGATGCAGTTGCCGCTGGTCTGGATGGCGTGCATCTCGACCATGGCCAGTTCCTCCAGGATGGTCGGCAGGTCGGTCAGGGCGGGCCAGTTGTACTGGATATTGGTCCGGGTGGTGAAGTGGCCATAGCCCTTGTCATAGGTGCGGGCGATGTGGGCCAGTTTGCGCATCTGCGCGCTGTTCATCACGCCATAGGGCACGGCGACGCGCAGCATATAGGCGTGCAGTTGCAGGTAGACGCCGTTCATCAGGCGCAGCGGCTTGAATTGGTCCTCGGTCAAGGCCCCGGAGACGCGGCGGGCGACCTGGTCGCGGAACTCCTCGGTGCGGTCGCGGACCAAGGCGGCGTCGAACTCGTCGTAGCGGTACATCAGAGGGCGTCCAGGCTGTGGCCGACGGTGGGGCCGGTCGAGCGGATGGTCTCCTTCAACCGGTCGCGGCCCGAGGGGGTGTGGTCGCGCACCTCCACCAGATACGGATTGACGAAGACGTCGGGGCGGGCGGCGGCAAGGGCCAAGGCGGCGTCGGCGCGGGTTCCGTCAAGGGGGGCGTCGTCATAGGTGGCGGCGTCGGCGATCGCGTCCACGGCCTCGTCGTTCGCGCCGAGATAGATGACCCGACCGTCGGACAGGCGATTGGCGGTGATCAGCTTCATGCCGCGACCTCGGCCCGGACATCGAGTTCAGCCGCGCTGAAGGCCGCGCATTCGCCGACGAACAGCAGGGCTGGGCCGGTCAGGTTGGAGCGGGCGACCAGTCCGCCCAGATCGTCCAGCGTGCCGGTGAGGGTCCGTTCGTCCGGGCGGCTGCCATTCTCGACGATGGCTACCGGAGTGGACCCGGCTCGGCCGGCGGCGATCAGGGACGCCGCCGTCTTGTGCGCACGACCGGTGCCCATATAGATGGCCAGGGTCTGGTTCGGACCCGCCAGCCGCGTCCAGTCGGGCGGGGTGCCGCCGGGCTTTTCCTGGGCCGTGACGAAGGTCACCGACTGGGCATGGTCGCGGTGGGTCAGGGGAATGCCCGCCGAGGCCGCGCAGGCCAGGGCGGCGGTGACGCCGGGGATGACGAAGACGGGCACGCCCGCCTTGCGCATGGCCTCCAGCTCCTCGCCGCCACGGCCGAAGACGAAGGGATCGCCGCCCTTCAGGCGCACCACGCGCTGTCCGGCGCGGGCCTCGTCGATCATCAGCTGTTCGATCTGATCCTGGGGCACGGAATGGTCGCCGCGCGTCTTGCCGACATACAGGCGACGGGCGTCGCGACGGGACCGCTCCAGCACGGCCTCGGGCACCAGCTTGTCGTAGATGATGACGTCGGCGTCCTGAAGCACGCGCAGGGCCTTCAGGGTCAGCAGTTCGGGATCGCCGGGACCAGCGCCCACGATGTGGACGATGCCGGGCTCAGGTGCGGCAGCGTTCAGCAGGCGCAGCATCTCGCGCCGGGCCTCCAGTGGCTTGCCCGCCGCGACCAGGTCGGCGGCATGGCCCCGGAAGGCGCGTTCCCAGAACCGGCGACGGGCCAGGAAGTCGGGGACGCTGGCCTTGACCGTGTCGCGGATGTCTCCGGCCAGCCGGGCCAGGGGACCGACGGCGGCGGGGACGATGGCCTCGATCTTCGAGCGGATATCCCGCGCAAGGATGGGGGCGGTGCCGCCCGTGGCGATGCCGATGACGACGCTGTCGCGATCGACGAAGGCGGGGGTCTGGAAATCGGCCAGGGCGGGCTTGTCGACCACATTGACCAGGGCCACGGCGGACCGGGCCAGGGCGGCCAGGCGGGCAGCCTCGGCCTCGTCCTCCATGGCGATGAAGACCAGGCGGGCGTTGGAGAAATCCTCCACCGTCGGGATGCGGGTAATCGGGGTGGGGCCGCCGCGCGAGCGTTCCTTTTCCGCGGGCGGGCCGTCGGGTGTGAACCAGGTCAGCTCGGCCGGGCTGGTGATGAACAGCCGCAGTTTGGCGAGAGCCGGTTCGCCACCGCCGACCACCACCACACGGGTGTCGCTCAAGGGAATCGAGGCCAGGAAGACGTGCATCAGGTATCAGGCTCCCGCATCGCCGACGCCCGTTGCGACGGACGATCCGAGCCCGGCTTATGCTGAAATCGGCGGTGCGCTAACAAACCAGATTGTGTTCGCAGGCCGAATAGGATTTCTAACCGCGATGGCCAGACCCCTCCTTCCCCTGAACGCCCTGCGCGCCTTCGAGGCGGCGTCGCGGCACCTGAGTTTCTCCAAGGCGGCGGACGAGCTGTCGGTCACGCCCGGTGCGATCAGCCAGCATATCCGGCTGCTGGAAGATACCATCGGCCAGCCCCTGTTCCGGCGCGAGGCCAAGGGTTTGCAGCTGACCGACTTGGGGCGATCGGCGGTGCCGCTGCTGAGGGACGGGTTCGAGCGGCTGATGGACGGCTCGGCCATGTTGAGGGAGCCGGTCAGGAAGAAGCAGGTTTCGGTCAGTGTCGCGCCGTCGTTCGCGGCCAAATGGCTGATGCCGCGGATGGATGATTTTCATGCGGTGCATCCGGAGATCGAGGTCTGGATCAGCGCCGACATGGAGCCGGTCAGCCTGTCGGACGGCAATGTCGATCTGGCGGTGCGGTACGGGCCGGGGGGCTATGCGGGGACGATCGCGGACCTGCTGATGAGCGAGACCGTTCTGCCGGTCTGTTCGCCGTCGTTGATGCAGGGGGACCATCCGATCCGGACGCCCGCCGACCTGCTGCACAAGCCGTTGCTGCACGATGTGTCCGCCGATGCGGACCCCAGCCGTCCCGATTGGGCCATGTGGCTGAAGGCGCGGAAGGTGCGCCATCCCGATCCGAGGAAGGGCCAGCGGTTCAACCAGTCCAGCCTGCTGATCGAGGCGGCTCTGGCGGGGCGGGGGGTGGCGTTGGCCAAGCGGGCCCTGGCTCAGGCGGACCTGGCGTCCGGGCGGCTGGTGGCGCCGTTCCCGGACGGGTCGGAGGCGGTGGGGTTCGCCTATCACGTCATCCTGCCACGCGACCGACCGGCCTCGCAGAGCGCCCAGGCCTTCGTGGGCTGGCTGAAGAAACAGGCCGTCGATCACGACAACACCATGGGACAGCTCTGACATGAAAACCGTCTTCATTACGGGTGCGACCTCCGGCATCGGGGAGGCCGCCGTCCATGCGTTTGCGGGCGCGGGGTGGCGGGTCGTCGCGACCGGGCGGCGGGCCTGTCGGCTGGATGCTCTGGCCGAGGCGATTGGGCGAGACAGGGTCCATACGCTGGCGTTCGACGTACGCGACGAGGTGGCCCGGGATGCGGCGATCGCCAGCCTGCCCGAGGATTTCGCGTCGATCGACCTGTTGATCAACAACGCCGGTCTGGCCCTGGGGACGGCGGCGGCCCAGGAGGCGGACCTGGATCAGTGGAAGACGATGATCGACACCAATGTCACGGCTCTGGTGTCGATGACGCACCGGTTGTTGCCATCGCTGATCGCGGCGAAGGGGGCGATCATCAACATATCCTCGGTGGCGGCAACCTATCCCTACAAGGGCGGCAATGCCTATGGCGGGACGAAGGCCTTCGTGCAGCAGTTTTCGCTGGGGCTGCGAGCGGACCTGCACGGAACCGGGGTGCGGGTGACGTCGATCGAGCCGGGCATGGTCGAGACCGAGTTCACCCTGGTGCGAACCGGCGGGGACCAGTCGGCGTCGGATGCCATCTATGGCGGGGCCAACCCCATGACGGGCGAGGACATCGCCGCGACCCTGCTGTGGGTGGCAGAGCTGCCCGCCCATCTGAACATCAATACGCTGGAGCTGATGCCGGTCAGCCAGTCGTTCGCCGGGTTCCAGGTGGCGCGGTCGTGATGGCCGAGGGCGTCCGTCCGACCCTGCCGCCGATCGCCCGGATGCTGGGCTTTGCAGGGTTGCTCCCGCAGCTGGCGGTGGTGGCCCTGCTACTGGGCGGCGGGGCGGATGTACGGTTCACGGCGCTGAGCGTCGGCTTTGGCTATGCGGCTCTGATCTACAGCTTCCTGGGCGGCGTCTGGTGGGGGCTGGCAGCGATGGGCGGGGCGCGGACGCCCGGGTGGGTCTGGATCGCGGCAGTGGTACCGTCGCTGCTGGCCCTGGCCACCGCCTGGCCGTGGGCGACGGGCGGGACCTGGCCGGGGCCGTCGCTGATCGTACTGGGCGTCGCCATCATGGGCAGTCTGCTGGTCGATCTGAGGCTAAAGGCGCTCGGCCTGACACCTGGCGGGTGGATCCTGCTGAGGGCCCCACTGTCGATCGGGCTGGGCACGCTGACCGTCGTCGCGGGCCTGATCTGATGCAGGTCGCGCAGGCCGGAAGGACGGGGTAAGCCTCGCACAGGCGATTGAGGGCGGGGGCCACACACCATGCATGCGATGACGACGACGGAAGTCTTTCTGATCGCCGTCCTGCTGATCTTCACCGTGCCCTATCTGCTGTGGCGGGGGCTGCGGACCGAATACTATGCGCCGCTGGTGGTGGTGCAGATCGTGTGCGGCATCCTTTTGGGGCCGGGCGTGCTGGGGGCGGTGTTTCCGGCCTATTACAGCTTCGTCTTCAATCCGCAGGTGATCGGGGCGCTGAACGGGATCGCCTGGTGGGCGGTGATGATCTTCGTCTGGATCGCCGGGATCGAGCTGGATCTGAAGCAGGCGTGGAAGCACCGGGTCGAGACCGGGGTCACCTCGGGTCTGGCGCTGGTCGTGCCGCTGGCGTTCGGCAGTCTGGCGGCGCTCGTGATGTTGCAGACGCCGGGCTGGGCCGGGGAGGCGGGGCAGCCGTGGCAGGTGGTGCTGGGCATCGGCATGGCCTGTGCGGTGACGGCCCTGCCGATCCTGGTCCTGCTGATGGAGAAGCTGGAGATCCTGCGCCAGCCGTTGGGGCAGAGGGTGCTGCGTTATGCCAGCCTGGACGACATCGCCATCTGGGGCGTGCTGGCGCTGATCCTGCTGGACTGGGAACGGGTCGGGCGACAGGGGTCGTTCCTCGTCGCCTTCGGGGTGGCCAGCGTGGCGATCCGGATGCTGATGCGGCGGTTGCCGGAGAAGGACCGCTGGTACGTCGGCCTGATCTGGCTGGCGGCGTGCGGACTGGCCGCCGACTGGGCGGGGTTGCACTATATGGTCGGGGCATTCCTGTCGGGGGCGGTGCTGGACAGCGACTGGTTTGACAGGAAGAAGATGGACTTCTTCCGCGATCACATCCTGCTGGCGGTGATGCCGGTCTTCTTCCTGTCGACGGGACTGCGGACCCAGTGGGACGTCGGCGGGCTGATGGTGTTCGGGGCGGCGGGGCTGTTGCTGGTCGCCTCGGTGGCGGGCAAGCTGGCAGGGGTGCATCTGGCCGGTCGCATCCTGAAATGGCCCAAGGGCGACGCGTCGACGATCGGCTGGCTGCTGCAGACCAAGGCGCTGATCATGATCATCTTCGCCAACATCCTGCTGGACCGGCAAATCATCACCAATGAGGCGTTCACGGCGCTTCTGCTGATGGCGGTGGGATCGACCATGCTGACCATCCCGATCGTGACGCCGAAGCTGAAACGTGCGCGGGCCGCCGAGGTCGATCCGGCCTAACTGTTGCCCTCGGGGCCGGGCTGGGACGCAGGGGGTGCGTCGGTCGGCGTGCCGACGACGGCCGCCCGGAGCGGCTTGCTGGTCATGGCCACCCAGACGGCGGCGGCCAGCAGGACCGAGTTGGCCACGAACGGCGCGGGCTCCGACCATTCGTACAGGGCGACACCGATGACCGGCGGGCCGAGAAAGCTGAGCCCCGCCAATGCCATCATCAGGCCCGCGACCGCTCCCTGTTCGTGCGATCCGACCGCCAGCGACGATCCGGCGGTGAAGCCGGGTCGGGCGAACCCGACGCCCATCGAGACGATCGCATAGCCGACAACCACGCCGTAATAGCCGGGGGCCGCGATACTGATCAGATTGCCTGCCAGGGCCAGGGCCGCGCCCCACCGCATCAGCGGACCGGGCTGCAGCTTCAGCAGCGGGATCAGCCCCCATTGGACCATCAGGGTCGCGGCGGCCCCGGCGAACATGGCCACGGCGATGAAAGGCTGGGCCTGGGTCAGGCCGGTGCCCGTCTGGGCCATCTCGTCGATGATGTGGAAGCCCAGCACCGAGATGTTGACCGCCTGGGCCCCGGTGACGAACAGACCATAGAGCAGGAAGTCGCGCACGCGCGGGTCCTTCCACAGGCCCTTGCCGGCGTCGTCCTGACGACCGCTGGGCGAAGGCGTTCGGACCACATCGCCGCTGGGTAGCTTGATCCAGACGACGGCCAGCACCACCGCCCCCATCAGGGCGAAGGCATACATCGGCCCGGCCAGACCGACGATCGGCAGGATGAACAGCGGTGACATCACCGGCCCGATCACCGTGCCCAGCCCCTGGGCCGAGGCCAGCAGGGACATGGCCTGTGTGCGCTCTTCCGGCGATGTCCGATCTGCGACATAGGCTTGGGACGCGATCGGGGCGGCGGAGCCGAACACGCCATAGACGGCGCGGGCGACCGCCATCAGCGAGAAGGCCGCCCCGCCTGCCAGCCAGCCTTCCAGCCCGGAGGTCGCCGCGAGGCCGAAACTGCTCATCGACACGACGAAGCCGGACAGGCCGATCAGGATGACCTTCTTCCTGCCCAGCCGGTCCGACAGCCGCGCCCAGACCGGCGAGGCGAAGGTCCACAGCAGGGCCGAGACGGCGAAGGCACCGGCGACGAGGGTGTCGGAAAGCTCGAACTGTCGTCCGATGGCGGGCAGGACCGACTGCAGACCCATGTTTCCCGCTGCCGCGATCAGGCTGACGACGAACAGGATGGCAAAGGCGGAGGATGTCGGGCGCACGCCCGTGCTTACGCGCGGTCGCCGACGGACGCCAGACGTCGCCAGGGCAAGGCGTCGGTAGTCAAGGCGACCGGCTTCGGCTAACCCAAGGCATCACCCGAGGCGTCTGCGTGCATCACCACCACGACCTGATCTATCCGCTGCTGTCCAGCGTGCTGGCCGTGTTCGGGGCCTGGACCGCGCTGGACCTTTTCGGGCGGGCCAGGCGGCATGGCGGGCGTGTGCAGATGCGGTGGGTCTCCGCCTCGGCCCTGGCCATGGGGGTCAGCATCTGGTCGATGCATTTCATCGCCATGCTGGGGTTCGATCCCGGGACGCCGGTATCTTATGCGGTGGTGCCGACCCTGCTGTCGCTGGCTTTGGCCGTTGCGGGCACTGCCATCGCCTTCGCCATCTGCGCACCGCCGGATGCGCCGAGACCACGTATCGTCGCCGGCGGGCTGGTGATGGGGCTGAGCATCGGCGGGATGCATTACCTGGGCATGTCAGCCCTGCGCAGTGCCGTTCTGGTTGGATATCGACCGGAATGGGTGGCCGCGTCGGTGGCCGTGGCCTTGATCGCGTCGATCCTGGCGTTGGCGGCAGCACGGCGAGACAGTCTGCTGGTCTGGCGAACCGGGGCGGCCCTGCTGCTGGGGGCAGGCATCGTCGCCATGCACTATACGGCCATGGCCGCAGTCGTTCTGACGCCGGGCGCGGCCGATGCCGCGGTATCAGGGGTTCCGACGGCTTGGCTGGCATTTGGGGTGACCGGCCTGACCTTGTTGCTGCTGTTCCTGGCCTTGGGGGCCAGTCTGCTGGATCAGAAGCAGATCATCCTGCTGGCGATGCGCGCCGGAAGCCTGGGCTATTGGGAGATGGACGTGGTTCGGCGGCGGCTGACGCTGTCCGAGCACGGGCGGGTTCTTCTGGGCTTCAAGCCCGGTGATCCGTTCGATCAGGGTCTGGTCGCGGGGCTGCTGACACCCGAGAGCGCCGCCCATCGCTCCACCCTGCTCGAACAGTCGATCGCCGAGGCCAAGGATTACGAGGCGGACTACGAGATGCGCGACGGCCGCTGGCTGGAGGTTCGCGGGCGGATGCTGGTGGACGGGGCCGGGCGCGCGCGCCGTCTGGTGGGGACCATCCAGGACGTGACGGCCCACCGCACCGCCTTTCAGGCCCTGACCCGCAGCGAGGCCCGTCAGCGCGTGCTGATCAACGAACTGAATCACCGGGTGAAGAACACCCTGGCCACGATCCTGTCGATGGCGGCCTTGAGCGCGCGCAAGGCCGAGACCCTCGAGGCGTTCACGACGTCGTTTCAGGCCCGGCTGATGTCCCTGGCCGCTACCCACGACCTTCTGACGGCCGAGGTCTGGTCCGGGGCCGATATCCGCACCGTGTTCGAGGCCGAGTTCGGCCACTACGACCGCGAGCAATGCGTGCTGGACGGACCGAGTACCTGGCTGGCGGCCGAGGCGGTCCTGCAACTGGGGCTGATCATCCATGAGCTGGCGACCAACGCCGCCAAATACGGCGCGCTCAGCCGACCTGAGGGACGCGTGACCGTGGTCTGGGCAATCGACGCCGGAGACCTGACAATCCAGTGGCGCGAGACGGGTGGACCGCCGGTCGGCGAGCCCCGGAGGACCGGGTTCGGCTCGCGGCTGGTCCGAAGCACAGCCACCAGGGTCGATCTGCGCTACCCGGTGACGGGTTTCGAGGCGGACATCGTCATCCGCCTGGCAACCCCGCGTTCCGAGATGCTGACGCTGGGGCACGCGAACGCGAACCAGCCTCTGGCCAATGAGGCCGTTGCGGTGGTGGGGACCGTCCCTTGATCGGCAACCTGCCAAAGCCGCGACCCGTCGACGAGGCAGGTCTGGAGGTGACGCGCGAGAGCCTGTCCGCCGGAGCCCGGCCTGTCGTCATGCGCGGGCCTGTTCGTGACTGGCCCCTGGTCCAGGCCGGCAGCGGATTGCCCGACTATCTGCGTCGCTTCGAGACCACCCAGCCCGTCGCCGCCTTCCATGGCACACCGGAGATGAAGGGGCGGTTCTTCTATGGCGAGGGTCTGAAGGGCTTCAATTTCGACCGGATCAAAATGTCACTGTCGGATCTGCTGGATCGGCTGGCGGCAGGCGGGCCCGATTATCTGTATGCGGGGGCCATCCCTGTGCCGTCGCATCTGCCGGGGCTGGCGGAAGACAATCCGATCCCGTTGCTGGACCCTTCGGTCGAGCGGCTGACGTCGCTGTGGCTGGGCAACCGGACGCGGACGGCGGCGCACTGGGATCTGGCGCAGAACCTGGCCTGTGTCGTGGCGGGGCGCAGACGGTTCATCCTGTTTCCGCCGGATCAGGTGGCGAACCTGTATGTCGGGCCGCTGGAGAACACTCTGGCCGGTCAGCCGATCAGTCTGGTGGATTTCGCAGAGCCCGATCTTGAAGCCCATCCGCGTTTCGCCGAGGCGATGAAACATGCGCTGGTGGTGGAGTTGGGGCCGGGCGACGTGCTCTATATTCCCAGCCTGTGGTTCCACCACGTCGAGTCTCTGGAAGACTTCGGAGCGCTGGTGAATTTCTGGTGGCGGGACGGGCCGGACTGGATGGTGACGCCGTCCTTCACCCTCTACCACGCCCTGCTGACCATCCGCGATTTGCCGGCTTCCGAGCGGGCGTCGTGGCGGGCCTTCTTCGACCACTACATTTTCCAGACCGGCGACGATCCGATGGCCCATCTTCCGGTCGAGGCGAGGGGGCTGATGGGGCCCATGACGCCGCAGGCGATGGCGCGGATCAAGTCGCTGCTGATGGGTCCGCTGTCGCGCTGAACGGACACGCGATCCTTACCTCGCGTGATCTTGGCAGGGGCGGCGAGGGGGGGTAGGTCAGAGACCACCAACGTCATAGGGAGACGACCATGGCCGATCTGGCTCAAGTGACCGAACACATCCGCGGCGCCGTCGGCGACAACTCGGGTCTGGGCAAGACCGTGAAGCTGGACCTGGGTGACCACGGCAAGATCTACATCGACGGGGCCTCGGTGCCGAACACGGTGACCAATGAGGACAAGCCCGCCGACGCGACGGTGTCGATGAGCTGGGACGACTTCATGGCTCTGTCCGAAGGCAAGCTGGATCCGATGATGGCCTTCATGCAGGGCAAGCTGAAGATCGCCGGCGACATGATGATCGCCCAGAAGCTGGCTCCGCTGCTGAAGCGGTAGAACGACTTTTCTCCCTCCCCTTTATGGGGAGGGACCGTCGATGCGCAGCATCGACAGGGTGGGGAAGTCCGATATCACGCGGATGCTTCGTTCTGCCCCACCCGGGCTCGGCTCCGCCTCGCCGTCCCTCCCCATGAAGGGGAGGGAGAAGGATCGCCTCATGGACTTCAAACATTCCGACAAGGCCCTGCATTTCCAGGAGCGGGTCAGCCGGTTCATCGCCGAGCGCATCCAGCCGCGTGCTGCCGATTACTGGGCCGAGGTCCATGCCGATCACACGGTGCAGCCGGAGACGATGGAAGCCCTGAAGGCCGAGGCGCGCGACGCCGGTCTGTGGAACATGTTCCTGCCTGGCGACCACGGGGCGGGGCTGACCAATCTGGAATACGCGCCGCTGGCCGAGGCCATGGGCCGAGCGGGCCTGTGGACGCCGGAGGTGTTCAACTGCAATGCGCCGGACACCGGCAACATGGAAGTCCTGCACATGTACGGCAATGCGGCCCAGCAGGACCGCTGGCTGAAGCCGTTGATGGCGGGCGAGATTCGCTCCGCCTTCCTGATGACCGAGCCGGAGGTGGCGTCGTCGGACGCGACCAATATCCAGACCTCGATCGTGCGTGACGGCGACCACTACGTGATCAACGGGCGCAAATGGTGGTCGACCAACATGGGCCATCCGAACGTCGCCATCGCCATCGTCATGGGCAAGACGGACACGGGCGCAGCGACGCACCAGCAGCAGTCGCAAGTGCTGGTCCCTACCGACACGCCGGGTTTCCGCATCGACCGGATGCTGACGGTGTTCGGCTATGACGAGCGACCGATCGGCCACGCCGAGGTGGTGCTGGAGGACGTCCGTGTCCCGGTCGAGAACCTGATCGCGGGCGAGGGCCGGGGGTTCGAGATCGCGCAAGGGCGGCTGGGACCGGGCCGCATTCATCACTGCATGCGGGTGATCGGGGCGGCGGAACGGGCGCTGGAGCTGATGTGCGAGCGGTTGCTGACGCGGACGGCGTTCCGGAAGCAGATCGCGGAACATTCTGTCTGGGAACAGCGGGTGGCGGATGCGCGGACCAATATCGAGATGTCGCGGCTGATGGTGCTGAAGGCGGCCTGGATGATTGATCAGGCCGGGGCCAAGAACGCCAAGTCCGAGATCGCCCAGATCAAGGTCGCGGCCCCGCGCATGGCGCTGCAAGTCATCGACGACGCCATCCAGGCGTTTGGCGGGGCGGGGGTGTCCGGCGACACTGTTCTCGCCGAGATGTACGCGACCGTCCGTACACTGAGAATCGCCGATGGTCCGGACGAGGTGCACAACCGCACGATCGCGCGGCTGGAATACGCCAAGCACGGCGGTAAGGCTGTGCGTTAGGGCCTGACGCGCTTCGTGCGACTTGAGGCGGGTCAGGCGTCGCTACCGGGCCGATCCATCGACATCAGCTGCGCCAGTCGGTTGCGGGCGCGGTTGACGCGGCTCTTGATCGTGCCCAGGGCGACGCCCGCGATCTCGGCGGCTTCCTCGTAGGACAGGCCGGCGGCGCCGACCATGACGATGGCCTCGCGGTGATCGGGAGGCAGTTCGTTCAGGGCGGCCTGGAGCGAGGTCAGCTCGGCCTTCCATTCCTGGCTGGCCTCGGCGGTCAGGACGGCGGCGTGACGACCGTCCTCGTCGGCGACCTCGCGGCGGGTCTTGGCGACGGCGGAATACCAGGTGTTCCTGAGGATCGTGAACAGCCAGGCCTTCAGATTGGTCCCCGCCTCATAGCGTTCGCGGTGGGTCCAGGCCTTGGTCAGGGTTTCCTGCACCAGATCGTCGGCGTCTGCGGCATTTCGCGACAGGGACCAGGCGAACGCCCTGAGCGAAGGGATCAGGGAGATGACGCCGATCCGCCAGTCGCGCCGGTCGGCGATCGCACCCATATGGGGTTCGCCATCGGTGACCAGAGACGCGGAATCGAGCGACATTGGGGGCAAGCCTTACTGTTACGATCCGACCGGAACGACCAAACAAGCCGACAGGTACGGCACCGAAACGCAGGCAGTTTCAGAGCGTTCCTGTCCGCGTACGGTGTCGCACACGGGAACGAACCGCCCTGCGCGACATTGCACAGTTCACGAAGCGTCGCCGACATGACCTTTATCTCAGAGCCGCGACCCCGATGAACGCACCCGTCCAGACCACCTCCGTCGAAGCCGACGATATCGCTCGCTATCGGGCCGTCCGGTCGGGGATGATGGTCCTGGCCGATGGTCTGTCCGCCGAGGATATGGCGGCTCAATCCATGCCTGATGCCAGCCCCGGCAAATGGCATCTCGCCCACACCAGCTGGTTCTTTGAGGCGATGATCCTGAGCACCGAGCCGGGATACGAGCCGGTCGATCCGCGCTTCCAGCAGATGTTCAACTCCTACTACGAGGCCCTGGGAGAGCGTGTGGCGCGGCACGAACGCGGGCTGATGACCCGGCCGTCTCTGGAGGATGTGCTGGCCTATCGCCGCGAGATCGACCGTCGGATGGTGGACCGGCTGTCGAGAGGACTGACAGGCGGCCACGAGCGGTATCTGTTCACCTTGGGCCTTCACCACGACGAGCAGCATCAGGAACTGTTCGCGATGGACATTCTGAACCTGATGTCGCGATCGCCGCTGGACCCGGCGGCTTATGCCGTGGAACCGCGCCGCGCGACGCTCGAGGCGGCGCACGGGGGCATGCAGGCGTTCGACGGCGGGCTGGTCACCATCGGCCATATCGAGGGTTTTGCCTTCGACAACGAGGGCCCGGCGCACAGGGTCTGGCTGGAGCCGTTTGCTTTGGCGCGCGACCTGGTGACCAATGGCGACTGGATCGCCTTCATCCAGGACGGCGGTTACGCCAAGGCCGAGTTCTGGCTGGCCGATGGCTGGGTGACGGTGAAGGCCGAGGGCTGGACAGCGCCGCTCTATTGGCGCTGCGACGACGGCCATTGGACCGTGATGGGGCTGACGGGACGCAAGCCCGTCGATCCGGCCGCTCCGGTCCGCCACGTCAGCCAGTATGAGGCCGATGCCTATGCCCGCTGGGCAGGCAAGCGGTTGCCGACGGAAGCCGAGTGGGAGCATGCGGCGGTGACGGCACCGGACGCCTTCTCGAACCTGTTCGGCGAGGTCTGGCAGTTCACCTCCAGCGCCTATGCGCCTTATCCGGGGTTCAGGCCGACCGACGGGACCGCGTCGGAATACAACGGGAAATTCATGGCCAATCAGGCGGTGCTGCGAGGGTCGTCCTTCGCCACGCCGCAGGGGCATGCGCGCGCGACCTACCGCAACTTCTTCTATCCGCATCAAAGATGGGCCTTCATGGGACTGAGATTGGCTGAGGACGTCGCGGCCGTATCCGTGACCGACGACGATCCGGAGGTCGCGCGGTTCCGCGCCGAACTGATCGAGGGGCTGTCGAAGCCCCAGAAGTCCCTGTCTCCGAAATGGTTCTATGACGCCGAGGGGTCGCGGCTGTTCGAGCACATCACCCGCCTGCCGGAATATTATCCGACGCGTCAGGAGGCGTCGTTGCTGCGTGATCTGGCCCCGTCGCTGGCGGCGCGGTTCGGCGACAATGCCGTGCTGGTCGAGTTCGGATCCGGGGCTAGCGAGAAGACCCGTATCCTGCTTGACGCCGCGCCGTCGCTGGCGGCCTATGTGCCGATCGACATCAGCCCCGATGCCCTGTCCGAAGCAGCGGAGCGGATCGGGACGGCCTATCCGCATCTGGAGGTGGTGCCCTTCGTGGGCGACTTCCTGAACCTGGATGAACTCCCCGAACTGGGACGCGGCCGACGGATCGGGTTCTTTCCGGGGTCCACCATCGGCAATCTGGACCGCGACCAGGCGATCCAGTTCCTGAAAGCCGCGCGCGACCGGCTGGCTCCGGGCGCGCTGTTCATCCTGGGGGTCGATCTGGTGAAAGATCCGGCGGTGCTGGTCGCGGCCTATGACGATGCACAGGGCGTGACGGCGGCATTCAACATGAATGTCCTTGTGCGGGCCAACCGCGAGGTCGGGACCAATTTCGACCTCGACGGGTTCGAGCATCTGGCCCTGTGGAACGGCGAACAGTCGCGGATGGAGATGCATCTGCGCGCCACGCGGGATCAGCGGGTGTCGGTCGGCGACCGGGTCTTCGCCTTTGCGGCAGGCGAGACCATCCACACCGAAAGCTCGCGAAAATTCACGCCGGAGACCATTGCGGCCATGGCCGAGGCATCGGGATGGACCCTGGTGTCGTTCGACCAGGGACCGGATCCGTCGGTCGCCCTCGCCGTTTTCAGCGCTTGATCTGAACAGCAAAAACGGCGGGACCCCGAGGCCCCGCCGTTTCCGCGATTGCGATGTCTGAAATGCCTATTCAGCAGGCGGTGCCTCGTCTTCGGGTCGACGGCTGCCGTGGGATGCTTCCCCGCCCTTGCGGCCGGCCTGAGCTGCCAGGCCACGATCTTGGGAGAAGCTGCGCTTTTCGCTGGGGACACTGGCACCGCCCTTGCGGGCGATCTCGCGTTGACGTTCCGGGTCCATGGAGGCGAAGCCCCGCTTGGAGACACCCGACGGACGGTTGGGCTGAATATCGGCCATTCGGTTGTTCCTCTCTACTCTAACGGTGTGGTTGCAGAATGAACCCGAGGCCGCAGCCAAGGTTCCAAAGATGTTTAATGTCAGATAGCTGAGTCGAGTGGTCCCGGAGGGGCGTCCGCCTGACCATGCTGGGGCGGAACTGCGGCACCGCCGTCGTTCTCGCCAAACTGCGGCATCTCGTCGGGTGTGCTGGAGGGGTCGATCTCGGGCTGGGGCGAAGGGCTCGGATCATTGTCGGGCAAGGGCGTCGTGCCGGGAGTCTCGTGGGGAATTTCCTGGGGTGTCGGGTCGGTCATGGGTCTGATTTCCTCTCTCGGGGATCAACGCATCGAACGCGGTGCCGTTCAGTCACGATCGCGTTGGCAAATCGGAACCGGGGCGGCGGGCGACGGTTCTGAAGGGCGACATCCAACCCTGTCAGGAGAGCCCCCATGACCGACACCTATGCCAACGAATCGCTCGTCGACGACATCGACGATACCGCCGACACGATGTCGGCCCGGCTGTCCGGGCGGGCTGATGCGATCCTGGAAGGTCGGTCCTTCGACCGGACGGATTCGCTGCGTCAGGCCATCCGCGACGATCTGGCCGAAGGCCGAGATTGGGCAGCCGAACGCGCCCAGCGGGCCCGCACCGTCATTCAGGAAGAGCCCATCCGCACGGCGGCCTATGCCGTCGGCATCGGCATCCTGATCGGCCTGCTGCTGCGGCGCTGAGGCCTATTCGGACCGGTTCGGCCGCGTGTCCTCGCGGCCGGTGCCGGGCTGGCGGGTCTGGCGGCGCCAGCGGATCGAGATGCTGGCGTCGCCCTGGCCGCCGAATTTGGAACTGACGGTCAGATTCCGGCGCACCTGCCATTCCACATTGACCGCCGCCCCACCTTCGCCGCCGCCGATCACCTCAAGGTAGATGTCGTCGGTCAGATAGCGGCCGCCAGCCACGGTCAGGCCGGACGCCTCGCCGCCGAACGACAGCCGGTCGAGCCCGGCGAGTTCGCGAAGATTTCCGATCACGTCAAAGCCGCCGCCACCCGCGAGCGAGGCCACGCCCGCCGCCAGTTGCGCCGCCTCGAAGCCCGACAACTGAGACGCCGAACGCCCGAACAGCACCTGGGACAGGATCTCGTCCTGCGGCAAATCAGGCACGGACGTGAGAGCGATCTCCGGCGAGGCGGCGGTGCCGGTGACGCGAATGGTCGCCGTCAGGGCAGGGTCTTCGCGCACCGCCGAAAGGTTCAGCCGGATGCGGTTTGGATCAGTCGACAGGGCGATGGTGCCGCGCGGGTCGAACACGAACCGCTTGCCCGCGAACTCGTAATCACCGCGCACGATACGGGCCGTACCGGACAGGACCGGTGCGGCGATCGAGCCGGTGACCGTGGCGTTCACGCCCAGTTCGACGTTCAGGCCGCGTCCGACAACCCGGACGTCGCCGCCGGGCGAGCGCAGCTGGATGTTCATGTTGATCTGGGGGCCGGACGTGCGCGCGTCTGCTTCCTCGGTTTCCGGATCGCCGCCGGGGCGGTTGATCTCCACGACATCCATGCGGACGATGCCGTTGGAGCCGGGGGGATTGGCCTCGATCCGGGCCTCGTCGATGTCGATCGGTCCGGCCAGCAGGATGTTGCCGTCCTCGGCGCGGGTGACGGTGATCGGACCCGAGGCGCGGGCCTGGGCGATGTCGTTGTCGATGATGCGGAACCGGGTCAGCACCAGCTCCAGACTGGAGCCCGAGCCCTGACGCAGGCCGATCCGCCCGTCGCCGCTGACCGTGCCGCCCGAGCCGTCGTTGGCGTTGAAGGTCTCGATCAGGGCGGTGGTGTCGTCGAACCGGCTGGCCAGGGTTAGGCCGTTCAGGCCGACGCCGGTGCCGTTGTCGCGGAAGGTGCCCTGGGCAAGGTTCAGCCGCCCGTTGATGCGGGGCGCGTTCAGGGTGCCCGCCAGGGTCGCCTGGCCATCGACCTGTCCGGCCAGAGACCGTTCGCCGCCCATGAAGACATCCCAGATCGGCTGGACCTGGCCGTTGATGGCGACGGTGCCGGACATCTCGCGGGTTCGGGCGATGGCCAGGCGCAGGGGCGCGGCGGTGGCCTCGACCGGCAGGGTGACGTCGGCGGTGGCCCGGACATCGGTGCCGTCGGCGGCCTCGGCCTGGATGCGCAGGCTGTCGCCGGCCAGGGTGGCGTTGATGGTACCGTCGACGGCGACGCCGCGCGGGGCATCGATCGAACGCAGCTGAGCCAGGGTGACGTTGGCCGATCCGGCCAGGTCGTCACCCGCGCCGCGCACCGAGACCCGCCCGGTCACCCGCCCGCGCAGGTCGGGCAGGATCGAGCCCAACTCGACGGCAGTCAGGTCGGCCTCGATCACGGCGGCGGTCGCGTCCTGACGCAGTTCGCCGGTCAGGAAGCCGCCGCCGATCCCGAGATCGACGCGGGCCACGCGGCCATCGCCGTTGAGGGCGATGACGGCGGGCGTGCGTGTCGAGAAGGCGACCTCTCGCACCCGGCCCGACCCGTTCAGAGCCACGCTCTGGCCGCTCCCGACCCTGGAGTAGACGCCGGAGCCGTCGAAATCGACCGGGTTGGCCCCGCCGACGTCGGCCTTCAGCGTGAAGGGCAGGCGCTCCAGGGTGCCGCGACCGTTCAGGTCGAAGCTGCGGATCAACAGGTCGTCCTGACCCACGATGCGGACGTTGCGGCCCGTGACGTCCAGGATGGCGGTGTCGGAGCCCGCGCCCTCGGTCAGGCGGATGCGACCGTCGACCGTGCCCGAACGCAGGAAGGCTCCCTGACGTGCGGTGAAGGTCAGGTCGGCGCTGGAGGGGATGTTGTTGGCCAGGGCCACGGACCCCTGGGCCGTCACGCCACCGGCATCCAGATCGACGTCGGTCAGCCGGATCATGTCGTTGCCGAGATAGAAATTGCCCGCCGCCCGCGCCGGTCCGTAGTTTGAGCCGCTGTTGACGACGATCCGGCCGTCGGAGGCATCGGCCCCCTTGCGGAAGCTCAGCACCAGATTGGCCTGGGTCAGGGTCAGGGGACCGGCCGCGACCTTGTCGAAGGCGGCGGTCAGGTCGGCGCGCGGCTGAGCCAATGTGCCGGTCAGGGCGCCTTTGCCGGTCATGGCCCCGTCGATGGCAACCGGGCCGACGCCGAACGGGCCTTGTGCATTCCAGTCGAGCGCCAGACGCAGACGGCCTTCAGGCTCGATCAGGCCTCTGGCCGAGGCGCGACCGGCGGCTCCGGTCAGCAGGCCCTGATCGATCTCGATCCGTCCGCCGTTCAGCAGACCGGCCAGTTGCAGGCGCGGCGTCGCGCCGAGCAGCCGATCCAGCTCGGCCATGCCGCTGGCCAGACGGGTGCCACGTCCGTCGAAGCTCAGCCGCCACGGGGCACCGGTTCGGGCCGAGGAGGCCTGGATCGGGCCGCCGAACGCGCCGCGCGCATCGGGGCGAATGGCGGACACGTCGGTCAGGTCAGCGCGGCCCCGGAAGCTGAGGCCGCCCACCAGATTGCGCGACCCCGCGCCGGTCAGCGTCAGGGCCTTGCCGCGTGCATCGACGCGTTCCAGCAGGATGGCCCCGTCGGCCATGCGGGCGGCCTGAAGCTGTACGCGGGGGGTCGAGCCTAGAAGCGCCCCGATGATGCCCTCGGCCCGACCGCCGACCACGCGGATGTCGCCGTCCGCATCGATCCGACCGGCGCGCGAGGCGATGTTCAAGGGACCGGAGACGCGGGTGGCCTGATAGCTGGCCAAGGAGGTATTCAGCAGGCTGACCGCCCCGTCCAGCCGCCAGGCCTGGGGCGTGCCGGTGAAGGTGCCGGTATAGGCCGCCGGTCCCGCGATCGGGGTTCCGGCCAGCCGGGTCAGGGACGGAGTCGAGACTTCGATCGCCACACCTTCGGGCGCGGTCTGATCGTCGGTGCGGATCAGGCCCTGGGCGCGGGAGTTCAGATTGTCGGACATCAGCCGCCAGCCGACACCCTGGATGCCTTCGCGATCAGGATCGGGGATGGCGGCGAAGCCGAAGCGGGCGGTTTGACCGATGCGGGAGACGAAGGGCTCCAGCAGGTCCGATCCCCGGAAATCGGCATAGCCGGTGATCCGCGCGCCGTTCTCGCCATAGCGGCCATTGATGCGCAGGGGCCGGAAGGTGCCGGTGCGGACCGTGGCCTGGACCACCTCGCCCGTCACCAGGGCGACGGCCGAGAACGGCTGGTCCGGCGAATAGCCGAGCGCGCCCGCCAGCGGCCCGCCCTGGGCCTCATTGGCGCGCAGGTTCAGCCGCAGGCCCTCGATCGTGTCGCCAAGGGTCGCGGTGGCGCGCAGATAGTCGCCCTTGCGGTTCAGGCTGTAGGCGTTGACGGATGCCGTCTTGTCGCCGGTGCGCGGAATCAGGGCCTCGCCGGTCAGACGCCAGCGACCGTATTCCTGGCTGAAGTCCTCCATGAGTTCGACATTGGTGGCGAACCGGTCGATGTCGAAGGTCAGGGGCGATGGCCCGCCCGGCTCGGTCGAGGGTTCCAGCGCGGGGCGGCGGATCAGGCGGATGGTGTCGGCGGTGATCTCGTCGGCATGGAAGCGGCGCGTCAGCAGCGGCAGATAGGACCAATCCACGCGGACGTTCAGTGCCTCCAGCCAGACCCCCTCGGCATCCGTGACGGTGACGCGCCGGATGCGGAAGTCGTCGAACAGATCGCCCGACAGCCCCTCGACGTTGATCCGGCCATAGCGGCTGATCTGTTTGCCCGAGACGAAGCTGGTGACCAGATCGCGGCCCGGTCCCGAGACCAGATACATCCGACCCCCGACCAGGGCGACGATCAGCAGGGCCAGCAGGCCCGCCACCGCGATGCCGCCGAAGAATGCCAGGGCCTGAAGCCGCGTGCGCTTCTTCTTCGCCTTTTCGGCGGGGGTGTCGGGCGCGTCTTCGGGCAGGGTCGGATCGGTCAAAACGCCTGACCGATGCTGATGTAGATTTGGAAGTCGGCGTCGCCGTCCCGCTTGTCCAGCGGCAGGGCGACGTCGAAACGGACGGGACCGAACGGCAGCTTATAGCGAATGCCCGCGCCGACGGCATAGCGCAGGTTGTTGAAATTGGGCGTTTCCTGAAAACCGATCGCCCCGGCATCGACGAAGGCCACAGCCTGAAAGCTCTGACCGATGTCGCGGCGAACCTCGGCGGAGACCTCGAACAGCGACAGGCCTCCCCGCGGCGTGTTGTCGGGCAGGCGGGGGCCGACGCCCTGGTATTCGAACCCGCGCACCGATCCGCCGCCGCCGGAATAGAACAGCCGGTCCGCCGGAATGGTCAGTTCCTCGCCCCCGATGATCGAACCCAGCTTGATGCGGCCCGCCAGCACGGTCTTGGCGTTGTCCTGAACCGGCAGATAGGCGGTCAGCTGGGTGTCAGCCCGCAGGAACAGCAGGCTGTCGTCGCCGGTCACGGCGGTCGGCTGCAGGTTGGCGGTGAAGCGATAGCCAGTGGTCGGGTTGAGAGGATCGTTCGAACGATCAGTGTAGACCGCGCCCCGTCCGGTCAGGATGGCGAGGTTACGGCTGACGTCGATGGGAGCCTGGGTGATCGGATCGAACCGGTTCTCGTCATACTGCCCCGCGTCAAGACCGACGCCGTAGCTGTAGTAGGAGGTGCGACCCAGACGCTGGCGCAGGTCGGCGGCGGCGGTGAGGGCCAGGCGGCGATAGGCGTCGGTATCCTCGTTGACGATGGCGGTAGCGAGCGCCAGGGTTTGGCCGGGGCGACGCCAGTGGGGCAGGGACAGATTGACGCCCAGGCGGCTGTCCAGATCGGTCAGTCGCGCCTCGAAACGCAGGGTGTCGGCCCGCCCGAAACGGTTGTACCAGGTCCAGATGGCATCAACGCCCGACCCGCCCGCCGTGGTCAGGGTCGCCGCCGTCGCGGTCGGGGATGCGGTGGCGGTCGAGGCCGTGATCCCGGCCTCCAGGATGCGGCGCGGACGGTCGGTCAGGGTGACGATGACGGGGCGGTTGCCGTCGGCCAGGGTCTGGTCGGCGGGCGACAGGGCGACGCCGACGCCGTCATAGACGCCGGTCTCCAGCAGCCGTCGTTCCAGTTCGGCGACATCCTCGGGATCATAGACCTCGCCCCGTTCCCAGGGTGCCAGACCCGCGACCCAGTCCGGGTTGGTCGGGCCGCGCGTCTCCAGCCGGATGCCGTCGAGGCGCACCAGCCGCCCCGACACGATGGCGTAGGTCGGCTGTACAGTGAAGGTGGCATGGTCGACGACGACGCGCCGTGGCTGGGTTTCGGCATCGGCATAGCCGCGCCGGGTCAGGCCGGCGATGATCCGGCCCTCGGCGGCGATGACGTCGACGGCGCGACCGGGTTCCCCGGCCTCCAGATCGATCTCTTCGGCGACTTCCGTGGCGACGGCGGGGTCGGGTTCCGGGGCGACGTATCGGATGGCGGGTTGGACGATCAGGAACCGCTTGCCGGGCGTGACCGCAACGATGGCCACCGGGTTCTCCTCGCCCTCGACGAGGTCTTCCAGCGTCGGCTGGTAGTAGCCTTCGGATCGCAGCAAGGCCTCTGCGGATTCCAGCGCGGCGCGGGCGCGGCGGCGGGCTTCGAACCGGTTCGACGGGGGACCGTCCACCTCGCCGACGGCGCGTTCGATCTGGGCGCGCAGCTCGCCATTTATCTCGCCCCGGATCTGGGCGCGGGGATCGGCAAGGGCGAGCGAAGGGACAGCGCAAACCAGGGCGACGACGATCGCCAGCCCGGATGCGGCAAAGCGTGAACGTCCTGCTGACAGCGATCCCGGCCTGGTATTCAAAAATCGTACTTTCGTGGAGGGGCGGGCGTCATTTGCGCACGAAGGCGGCAAAGGCTTGGCGAAGCTAGTAAAACAGGGTCTCGCTCTCGGGCGTCACGCTCTCTTCCGACGTCGCCTCGTCGGGCGGCAGGACCGGGACGGGATCGACGGGTGCCTCCGGTTCCGGCGCAACCTCGACGACATCGACGGCGGCGTCTTCGGCGGCCGGTGCGGCTTCGACGACGACGGGCGGCGCGTCTGACTGCTCGTAGCCATAGTCGTCGCAAGCCGTCAGGGCGAGGGCGGTCAGGCTCAGGGCCAGCAGGATACGCTTCATCGGATTCCTCCCCGGATCGGCTGTCGAACGCGCCGGATTCACGGGTGTTCCATAGGCGGTGTCGGGCGACCTCGGCAACGGGGCGCTGACCTTTCGTCGGTCGCCGGACCCGTGAGGTTCCGGTCGAACATTGCCGGGTCCGATCGATTTCATCGTTGACGACGCTTGACCTGACGCCTGCGATGCAACAGAAGGCCCACCTTCGCGGTTTCGCCCGACGATGTGCGTCCTTAGCTCAGTTGGTTAGAGCATCTGACTTTTAATCAGAGGGTCCTCGGTTCGAGCCCGAGAGGACGTACCATTCTCGTTTTCAGGCGTTGAGTGGTCATGACGCGATATTCCGTTCCCATCCTGTGTTTTTCAGCAATCCTTCTGATGGGCCTCGGCGGGTGCGCATCTGGCCGGGCAGCGATGGAGGGGGCCGGAAAGTTCGGTCGCGGGGTCGGCAATGCGGCGACTGCACCTCTGGACGATTTCAACCTGAGACGGGAATACATCCCGACCGTCCTGCTTCAGGCCCGCGACAATCCCTACGACATGCGCAATCTGAACCGATGCGCCACGATCGCCCAGGAGGTCCACCGCCTGAACGGAGCCTTGGGCCCCGACACCGACGAGCCGCCACCGGGGCAGGGAACGACTCGCAGCGAACAGGTCGCCGACGCCAGTGCCGATCTGGCGCTCGATCTGGTTCGGGATGGCGTGCGTGATTTCATTCCGGGCCGCAGCTGGATCCGCCGGCTGACCGGGGCCGAGCGGCACAGTCAGGACGTCCAGGCCTCAATCCGGGCCGGGCTGATGCGGCGCTCGTTCCTGAAGGGCATGGGTATGCAGCAGAACTGCGCACCGCCGGCCGCGCCGAGCTGGTTCCGACCCGAGACCCGGCGCCGTCCGCGCTAGTTGGACGTATGGCGGGCGTGAAAATCGTTGCGGAAGGCCTCGAACCGTCCGTGAGCGATGGCGTCGCGCATGGCGGCTGTCAGTGCCTGGTAGAAGGCGATGTTGTGCCAACTCAGCAGCGTCTTGCCCAGAATCTCGTCCGCTCGGATCAGGTGATGCAGATAGGCTTTCGAATACCCTGACGATGCGGGGCAGTCGATCGTGGGGTCTAGAGGGTCCTGATCCTCGGCAAACCGCGCGTTTTTCAGATTGATCGGCCCATTCCAGGTCCAGGCCTGACCGTGACGACCCGCCCGGGTCGGCAGGACGCAGTCGAACATATCGACACCGCGCCAGACCGCTTCGACCAGATCGATGGGCTTGCCCACGCCCATCAGATAGCGGGGGCGGTCGGCGGGCAGCATGTCGGGGGCATAGTCCAGCACCTCGCACATCGCTTCATGCCCCTCGCCGACGGCCAGACCGCCGATGGCGTAGCCGTCGAAGCCGATCTCTTGCAGCCGGTCCGACGATTCGCGCCGTAGAGTCTCGAAGGTCGAGCCCTGCTGGATGCCGAACAGGGCCTGTGTCTCGCGCGTACCGAAGGCGGCCTTGGACCGCGCGGCCCAGCGGGCGGACAGTTCCATGCCCTGACGGGCGCGGGGCTCCTCGGCGGGCCAGGCCACGCATTCGTCGAGCTGCATCGAGATATCGGCACCGATCCGGTCAGCCTGAATCTCGATCGAGCGTTCCGGCGACAGGACGTGTTTGGAGCCGTCGATATGGCTGGAGAACGTGACGGCCTCCTCCTTGACCTTGGAGATGCCGGCCAGGGACATGACCTGGAACCCCCCGGAGTCGGTCAGGATCGGCTTGTCCCAGCCCATGAATTTGTGAAGCCCGCCCAGCCGCTCCATCCGCTCGGGGCCGGGGCGCAGCATCAGGTGATAGGTGTTGCCCAGGATGATGTCGGCACCGGTCGCCTTGACCTGATCCACGCTCATCGCCTTGACCGTGGCGGCGGTGCCGACGGGCATGAAGGCGGGCGTGCGGATGTCGCCACGCGGTGTCTTCAGCACGCCAGTGCGCGCACGGCCCTGCGTGGCCTTGATGTCAAACGGGAAGGGCAAGGGCGGTCTCCGGCGAGCGGGCGATATAGGCGCGCGGGCCGGGCTTGAACAGGCGTAGGCCCCAGACGTTCTCGGTCAGGCCTTGACCTCGATCGTTCCAAAAGCCGCGTCGATTCCACCTTGCCGCTCCAGACGCAGGAAATAGGGGCCGGGATGCAGGATGATGGTCGCCCGCGTCTGGCCGGGCGTCAGCAGGAACTGATCCGCTGGAATGCCCGTGGGCCCTTCGCCGGACCGCATGGCCTGCAACAGCGTCGGCCCTTCGAAGGGCGGCAGCTCGACCTCGACCGATCGCCGTTCGGGGTCGGCGGCCAGCCAGCCGGGACGACCCGCGACGGGTGCCAGGCGCGGATGGAAGACGGCCATGTCCATCTGCCCCTGATAGTTCCGCGATCCGACCATCGTCCCGTTCATCGTCACCGAGATCGGGGCGGTCGGCTGGAACCGGTTCAAGACGGCGGCGACATGAACCGTGTCGTTCTCGGGCCGGGTCGCGGGCCAGTTGTTCGACTGTTCGATGGTCAGGGGGTCGATGCCGGTCTTGTCTTTCAGCCGGGCTGCGAACCAGGTGCCGGTGCGGTGGGGTTTCTCCATGGCGTGGCTGTAGCCGCAGAAGACGAAGATACGGGCCGAGGGGTTGGGTGTCAGGATCGCCGCGATCAGATTATCGGCTTGGGCCTCTTCGCGCGTGGCGATCTGCGTGGCGGTGTCCGCGTCGTCCGAGGCGCGCTGGTCCGATCGGATCTCGTAGTCGGCGAACCGATAGCCCAGTCGCGCCGCTTCTCGCACCATCTCGGCATAGACAGGATCGTTGCTGTAGAACCCGAGGCTCGAATGGAACGGCGTTCCGTGTCGATAGTCCCGGATCGACGGCGCAGGCTCTTCCTGAGGCTGGGTAAAGGTCTCGGCCGCGAACCAGTCGAAGCCCATGGGTCGGAGCGCCCGCATCACCCGCGCGCCAAAGGCGCGATGTCCCGAGACGTTATGCGCCTCGTTCAGGATCACGATCTGTGATGACGCGGCGGCGTCGATGATGGCCTCCAGCGCGTCCCGGCTCTCGGCTTCGGCCAGGCCCGGGATCGGCACCGCCGGGTCGCGCGGGCTTTCGCCCAGGCCGATTGCCGTCGCCTCGTCGCCCAAGAAGGACGCATACTGGATCAGGAAACTCTTCGCCGCCTCGTCTCTGGCTGAGGCCTTGGCCTGAAGGTCGAGGTATCGCGGCAGATACCGTCCCTCTTGAAAAAACTGCTCTTCCGGCGTCAACGCCGTCTGGGCCCAGGCGGGCAGGGCGCAGCCAATCCCCGTGGCGACCGTGGCCAGCCCGAATCCGCGTCGTGTCAGCATGTTTGATCCCCGTCGATTCTGGAGATCAACTCGCAACCTTGGCGAGACTGTGTCGCAGCGCAGAGGCTCAGGCGGTTTTCGGCCAGCTGCCCGCGCGGCTGAGCGCGCTGAGAGCCGGGCGACCGATCCGCTCACCGATCCAACGCGCCACGGCAACCAGGGCATCGAGATCATAGCCCGTGGCAAATCCCGCGCGTTCCAGCATGTAGACCAAATCTTCGGTGGCGATGTTGCCGGTGGCCCCTGGGGCGAAGGGACAGCCGCCGATGCCACCGACCGAGGCGTCCAGAACGTCGATCCCAGCCTCGATCCCCGCATAGGCATTGGCGAGGCCCGTGTTGCGGGTGTCGTGGAAATGCAGGCGCAGGGTCGCATGGGGAGCGGCCCGCCTCGCCGCCTCGACCTTCTTTGTCACCGCCCAGGGGTCGCCCGCTCCAATGGTGTCGGCCAAGGCGATCTCGGCGACGCCCAGGGCCGCGATCTCTCCGACCAGATCGGCGACCTGACCCACCGACACCTCGCCATCGAAGGGACAGCCCCAGATGCAGGACAGGGTGGCGGACAGGCTCGGCGTGCTCGGCTGGCCCTCGGAGTTCCGGCGTCCGGCCAAGATGTCGGTCAGCATCGAAACCTGACCCCGCACGTCCAGGCCCTGGTTCTTAAGTCCGAAGCCGTTGGTGGCGGACATCGCGATATTGACCTCGTCCACCCCGGTGCCCAAGGCGCGATCATAGCCCTTGCTGTTCAGCACAAGGCCGATGCGGCTGTGGCCTGGGGAGGCGGGCAGGGCGGCCATGACCTCCTCCGCCCCGGCCATCTGCGGCACATACTTTGGATGGACGAAGCTGACGGCCTCGATCCTTTTCGCACCCGCCGCTTCCAGCCGCGTGACCAGTTCGGCCCGGACCGAGGGGTCCAGCACCGTCTTCTCGTTCTGGAGGCCGTCGCGGGGGCCGACCTCGACGATCTGGATGAAACGGCTCACTCCGGAGCCTCGGGCCCAGCGGCATCCGCCGGGGCATAGACCGTCAGGCTGACGTCGTCGCCGTTGGAATAGTTGTGGCCGTTGACGGTGCCTACGGCCTGTCCGACCGCTCCGGTGGGAGCCAGGGCCTGACGGAAGGCCTCGGCATCGCCGGCCTCGACGATGGCCGGACGGCCCTCGGCCAGGGCTCGTGCTGCACCCGCCGCATCGGTCAGTTCGGTGTCGCGTCCGGTCAGGAAGACGAAGCTGGGCTCGTGATAGGTGGTGATGGCCACCGGCCCCGGCACACGACCCTGACGGGGATGCAGGCCGGCCTGCTCCAGCGTCTTCTCCAGCTGGGGCGAGACCGACAGGGGTCGAAGCTGACGCAGCGTCCCGGCCAAGGCCGCATGAGCCAGAATGCCGAACACCATCGAGACCAGCACCGCCGAGACCGCCGCCCGGTTGATCAGCAGGAAGGCTCCTGCCGCCGCCCCTACGAAGGCGCAGACGATAGTGATGGTGGCCCAGGTCTGGGCCGTCGATCGCCCGAACTCGGTCAGGCCGTAGACGGTGATGACGCAGATCAGCACGCCCGCGAACACCATCAGCCCCGCGCCGAGCCTGCGCGACAGCGTCCCGATCGGCTGGGTCAGGGCGGCGGCGGCCAGCAGGGCGATGGCCCCAAAGGTCGGCAGCGTATAGTGCCACAACTTGGTCGGGGCGATCTCGAAGATCAGCCAGGCCGGCACCAGCCAGCAGACCATGAACCGGATCGCCGGCTCGGCCCGCCGGTGCCATCCCGCCGAAATGGCGGCCGGCAGCATCAGGGTCGCCGGAAACACCAGCAGCGGAGCCAAGGCCAGATACATGCCGGGAAAGCCGGAGTGGCCTTCGTCGGCCCCGGTCACCTTCTGGCCCAGGTCGCCACCGATCGCCTCGCGCCAGAAGCCGCCGTCGGTGACGATGGTGATGGCGATGGCCCACGGCCCGACGATCAGGGCGACCAGCGGCAGGCCCCAGCCCCAGCCGAGCCTCCGCATCCATGTGACGTCCCGATCCCAGACCGACAGCATCAGCATCGCCGGCACCACGACGATCAGTCCGATCGGCCCCTTGATCAGGATCGACAGGCCCAGCGCGGCCCAGAAAATGAATTTGTGATGGCGCCGCGGCGTCGTCCCCGCTCGCGCCGCCATGTAGATTCGCGCGAGCGCCGCCATGGCCAGCGTCACCGCCCCGCACAGCATGGCGTCGGTCTTGGCGATCCCGGCCTCGGACGACAGCAGGAAGGTCGCCCCCAGCATGGCCCCGGCCAGGAACCCGGCCCGCCGTCCGAACAGCGCCGCCCCGGCCCAGGCCGCCGCCCCCGCCGCCATCATCGCCCCCAGCAACGATGGCAAACGATAGGCCGCGATATCGCGTGCCTCGACGGTGGAGGTGGCCGCCACTGTCAGGGCCTGCATCCAGTAGATGCCGATCGGCTTCTTCCAGCGCGGATCGTCCTGAAAGCGGATGTCGACGTAATCTCCGCTTTCCAGCATCTGGGAGGTCGCCTGGGCGTATCGGCTCTCGTCCCGGTCCAGTGGCGGCAGCAGCAGCAGGCTGGGCAGGCCGGCGATCATGGCCAGCAGCGCCGCCAGGACAGGGCCGCGCCAACCGGCGATGTATCGATCCAGGTTCGGGCGCGTCATTCAGGCTGCTTACCATGGCCGCGCGGTCCGCCAATAGCGCGGCTTTTCCGCTTGGGCTAAGAGGCCGGATGGATTCCGCTTCGCCTCCCCAGATTTCCGTGGTCGTGCCCGTGCATGACGAGGCGGGCAATGCCGCCCTGCTGGCGCGAGAGATCGCCACGGCCTTCGCAGGGCGGCCGTTCGAGATGATCTTCGTCGACGACGCCTCGAATGACTCGACACTGGCAGAGTTGCGCGCCGCCATGGCCGACCTGCCCACCCTGCGCGTGCTCAGCCACGGCTCGAACGCGGGGCAGAGCCGGGCGGTGCGGACCGGTGTGCTGGCCGCGCGGGGCGAGATCGTCGTGACGCTGGACGGGGACGGTCAGAACCCACCGGTGGACGCGCCGAAACTGGTCGATGCTCTACTGGCCGCGCCCGCCGACGTGGCCCTGGTCGGCGGCGTCCGCGCCCGTCGTCAGGACTCGGAGGCCAAGCGTCAGGCCTCGGTCTGGGCCAACCGCATCCGGCGCAAACTGCTGAATGACGACGCCGATGACACCGGCTGCGGGCTGAAGGCTTTTCGCCGCGACGTCTTCCTGCGGCTTCCGTATTTCGATCACATCCACCGCTACCTGCCGGCGCTGGTGATCCGCGAAGGCTATCGCAATCTGTACCTGGACGTCGGCCACCGTCATCGCGAGGTCGGACGATCGAAATACACCAACTGGGGTCGGCTGGTGGCGTCACTGTCGGACCTGCTGGGCGTGATCTGGCTAAAGACTCGCTCGCGCAGGCCCGGTGGGATCAGCGAATACTGAACCGGGCTACTCCGATCCGGCGAAGCGCGATATGCAGGACCAAGCGGTGCCGTGCCGCGTCCGGAAACTGAGACAATGCTGATCGCCATTCCCCTGCTCATCGTGCCGGTGGTGATCTACAACATCGTCATCCTGTTCGCCGGTCAGGACGCGGTCAGCGGCCTGGCGGTGGCCAGCGACGTGCTGTCCGACCCGCTGTTCGCCGTGACCATGGCGTCGGGCGCGCGGTGGTCGGTGTCGGTGGGGGACCTGATCCTGTTCCTGTCGCTGATCCTGCTGTTCTTCGAGCTGCTCAAGTCCACGACCAGCCAGAAGGCGGCGATCGTCAATCACGCCCTGTCGATGGTCCTGTTCGTGGTCTGCCTGATCGAGTTCCTGCTGCTGGGCGGGTTCGCGACGTCGGTCTTTTTCCTGATCATGACCATGGTGCTGCTGGACGTCCTGGCCGGATTCATCGTCACGATCATCGCGGCCCGCAAGGATTTCGACTTCGGCGGCGGGCGCTCATAGGCTACACCAAGCCTTGCCGTTATCGGCACCAAACCCCATATCTTGCGTTCACAAATTGAACTGACACCGCCCGTACCCACCAAGGAGCGCTGATGCCGCATGCCGACAGCCTGATTCTCACCCTGGTCGCCGGGTTCGTGCTGGCCTTCGTGTTCGGGATGCTGGCCAACCGGCTGAAGCTGTCTCCGCTGGTCGGGTATCTGGTCGCCGGCATCGTGGTCGGGCCGTTTACGCCCGGCTGGACGGCGGATACCGAACTGGCCCCACAGCTGGCCGAGATCGGGGTAATCCTGCTGATGTTCGGGGTGGGTCTCCATTTCTCGCCCGCCGACCTGATGAAGGTCCGAAAGGTCGCCATTCCGGGGGCTCTGGTCCAGATCACGGCGGCGACCGTCTTGGGTTGGGGTCTGGGTCGTCTGCTGGGCATGAACGATCTGGAGGCAGCCCTGATGGGGTTCGCCCTGTCGGTCGCCTCTACCGTCGTGCTGCTAAGGGCGCTGGAAGAGCGTAAGCAGGTCAAGGGCGAGGTTGGGCGGATCGCCGTTGGCTGGCTGATCGTCGAGGATCTGGTTATCGTCATCGCCCTGGTCCTGCTGCCGCTCATCGTCATCCAGCCGGGCGAGACCCTGTCTGCGGGTGATCTGGCCGGATCGATCGGTCTGACCCTGGTCAAGGTCGCGGCCTTCGTCGGGCTGATGCTGGTGGTGGGGGGCAGGGTGCTACCGTGGCTGCTGGTGCGGATTGCCCATACTCGGTCGCGTGAGCTGTTCACCCTGGGCGTCCTGGCCATCGCCCTCGGCATCGCCTGGATCGCCTATGCGGTGTTCGGTGCGTCCTTCGCCCTCGGGGCCTTCGTCGCCGGGCTGGTGTTGAACGGGACGCCGCTGGGACACAACGCGGCCGAGCGCTCCCTGCCGCTGCGCGATGCCTTTGCGGTGTTGTTCTTCGTGTCGGTCGGGATGCTGTTCGATCCGACCATTCTGGTGCGCGAGCCGCTGTCGGTGCTGGGGGTTCTGGGGATCGTGATCGTCGGCAAGTCGGTCGCGGCCCTGGCCATAACCTTCGCCTTCAAACTGACGCGGGAGACCAGTCTGACAGTCGCGGCGAGTCTGGCTCAGATCGGCGAGTTCAGCTTCATCCTCGCCGCGCTGGGCGTCTCGCTGGGGGCCATGCGTCAGGAGACCCATGATCTGGTCCTGGCCGCCGCTCTTCTGTCGATCGCCCTGAACCCGTTCGTCTTCGCCCTGTGCGACCGACTGGGCGGACGGCCCAAGGCGGGCTCTGACGGAGCCAAGGCGCTAGCGGTCGAAGCTGCCGCTGATGCGAAGGCCCCGAACCCGGCGACTGCCTAGCCCAGCAAGACCTTGCGCAGCGCCGGGTGCAGTTCGGTGTTGGTGCACAGCACCGACGAGCCGGTCTTGGGATCGCCATCGGCCTCGATCGTGGTGACCGTGCCGCCGGCTTCCGTGACGAACAATATGCCCGCGGCCACGTCCCAAGGCTTAAGATTGCGCTCAAAGAAGGCGTCGTAGCGACCGCAGGCGACCCAGGCCAGGTCCAGCGCCGCCGAGCCGAGGCGGCGAATGCCCGCGACCCGCTGACCGACTGCGTGGATGTCCTTGATCGACTGGGCATGGCCGGTTCTGCCGATGAAGGGCAGGCCAGTGCCGATCAGGCTCTCGGCCAGGTCGCGGCGTCCCGACACCCGGATTCGGGTATCGTTCAGATAGGCCCCCTTGCCCTTCTCCGCCCAGAACAGCTCGTTCATGACGGGGTTGTAGGTGACGCCCGCGACGATCTCGGACGATCCGTCCGGAACGGTGCGTTGCAGGCCGACCGTGATCGCGAAATGCGGCATGGCGTGCATGAAATTCGTCGTGCCATCGATCGGATCGACGATCCACATGTGGGACTTGTCGGTGCCCTCCATCAGGCCGCGCTCTTCGCCCAGGAAACCGTAGCCCGGGCGGGCCTTCATCAGCAGTTCGTAGAGGGTGTCCTCGGCCTTGATGTCGGCGGCCGTGACGAAGTCGCCGGGGCCTTTGCGCGAAACCTGCAGCTGGGCCACCTCGCCGAAGTCGCGCAGCATCGGCCGGGCGGTCTTGCGGACCGCGTCGATCATGACGGTGAGAAGGGCGGACGAAAGGGCCATGCGGATCTCCTGGTCCGAAAGTCCTTCAAGGCTTGGGTCGCCCGGACAGTCGGAGAAGGTCATGGAGACGCAGGATCGCGGCTCCGGGTCGTTCAGGCGGTCGGCCTCAGTCGGCGCGGCGGACGTATTCGCCAGTCGTGGTGTCCACGATGATCCGCTCGCCCACGCCCATGAAGGGCGGGATCATGATGCGGACGCCGTTGTCGGCCTTGGCGGGCTTGTAGGACGACGAGGCCGTCTGGCCCTTCACCGTGGGCTCGGTCTCGGCGACCGTGAGGGTGACTTGGTCGGGCAGGCTGAGGCCGATGGGGCGATCCTCGTGCATCTCGATTACGACCTTCATGCCGTCCTGGAGGTAGGGGATGGAATCCTCGCCGACCCAGTCCTTCTGCAACTCGATCTGCTCGTAGGAGACGTCGTCCATGAAGACCAGAGCGTCGCCCTGTTCGTACAGATAGGAGAAATCCTTCTGTTCCAGCGTGACCCGCTCGACCTTGTCCTCGGACCGGAAGCGTTCGTTCAGCTTGTTGCCGGTCTCCAGGTTCTTGGCCTCGACGTTGGCGAAGGCACCGCCCTTGCCGGGCTTGACGTGGCTCGCTTTTGTGACGACCCACAGGCCGTTGTTGTGCTGAAGCACCATGCCGGGCTTGATGGTGTTGCCGTTGATCTTGGCCATGGAATAACCGGGTCTGGGGTCGCCGCCGGTCCCCGTGACGGGCGCGCGAAAGGGTGGCGATGCCTAGAGGAACCGCTGCCAAAGGGCAATGGGGGAGGGGGCGGACCTTAATGAAGGGTCGGTGGCGTCGCGTCCCTGGCCTTGCGGTCGAACATATTGCCCAGCCGGACACCGACGCCGGTTGGCGAGGCCAGCTTGCCGGCCTTGGGGTCCATCTTTCGTGCCTCGTGGGCGAAGGCGGCGGCCAAGCCGGCGCTGGTCATGGCGGCGGCGATCTGCATGCCACGACTGGCGGGGCGCAGCGCGATCCAGATGGCGTTGATCGCCTGGGCTCCAGCCCACAGACCCATGGCGGCCGTCCGGGTCGGATTGGCGGGGGCGTTCCAGACCCGGACGGCCGACAGGGTCGTCGCCGAAAAAACGGCGGGCAGAACCAGACTGAAGGCTCCACGCGGGCGTTCGGTGACAGGCCCTTCGCCTCGGAGCGCCTGCCGGGCGGAGCGATGACGCGGGCCGATCACGCCGGTCGCTATCGCCGTCGCCAGCAGGGCGAACCCGACCGTGACCGCGACGCCCAGCACCACGTGACCGACGTCGCGTTCATCGGCGTTCAGGAACTCGGCGGCGGCGTCGATCGCGTCGTCGAATGTCTCTGGAAGGTCGGTCATGTCGGTGCTCCTGAAGGCTCAGAATGCCAATGGCCGGATGCCGGGGTCAGTTCCCGGTCGCGCTCTTGTCGACGGCGATCTCGGTCATGGCGGACTGCAGGTAGTTCTGCTCGCCGATCTGGTTGATGAGGATGAACTGGGTCTCGAGGAAGTCGATATGCTCCTCGGTATCGGCCAGGATTTCCGTCAGGATCTGGCGGCTGATGAAGTCGGATGCCGCTTCGCACTGGGCAATGCCGGCAAGCTGCGCCGCGCGACCGTCGATCTCAAGCTGCAGGTCGGCTCCCAGGCACTCGACGCAGGTCTCGCCGATCTTCAGCTTGTTCAGGTCCTGCATATTGGGCAGGCCGTCCAGGAACAGGATGCGCTTGATCAGCTTGTCGGCGTGTGTCATCTCGCCGATCGACTCTTCGTAGACGATCTCGCCCAGGTGTTTCAGGCCCCAGCTTTCGAACATGCGGGCATGCAGGAAATACTGGTTCACCGCCGTCAGCTCGTTCGTCAGAACGGCGTTGAGGGTGCGGATGATCGCGGGATCGCCCTTCATGGTCGTGCCTTGTGGTCTGTCATGGCGGACCGCCCCGATGGCCATCCGTTCGTCTTCATGAGTGTGGCTATAGCACAGGAAAAAGGCTGCGGTTTACTTGCGAGTATCTTTCAACACATTGATAGTGCGAATGATTGTCTGTCGAAAGACAGGTTTCACACCTATTCGGCGGCCAGTGCATAGTCCTGACGCGCGTCCTGGATCATCTGCCGCATCTCGCAGACGCATTTGGCGCACTGGGCCGAGCATTGATTGCGGGCGAAGATGTCACGGGCGCGGGTCGCGCCGGCCTCGATGGCGAGGGCGACGTCACGCTGGCGAAGGCCGTTGCAGTTGCAGACGTACAAGGCGGGCAGTCCCTTAACAACGCTGAGAATGGTTCGCTATAGCAGTCCGCGCGCGATTGCAAGGCGTTCTCATTGCCGGCTGTTGACGATTTCATCGTCGTGTCGCACGGCACAGGCCATGACTGATCACCGCTGCCGACTTTACCTGATCACGCCGCCTCGGATCGACGATCTGGAGGCATTCGCCGTGGTGCTGGAACAGGCGCTGGACGCCGGAGATGTGGCGGCCCTGCAGATCCGGCTAAAGCCCGCATACGACGACGAAATCCGCGCCGCGGTCGCCCGTCTGGCCCCGATCGCCCAGGCGCGGGATGTGGCAGTGATCCTGAACGACCGGCCCGACCTGGCGGCGGCCACCGGCTGTGACGGGGTGCACGTCGGTCAGGACGATGCCGATGTCGCGACCGCGCGGCGGATCATGGGCAAGGCGGCGATGATCGGCGCGACCTGTCACGACAGTCGGCATCTGGCCATGGAGGCGGCGGAAGCGGGAGCCGACTATGTGGCGTTCGGGGCCTTCTTTCCCACCGGCACCAAGGCGACGACCCATCGCCCCGATCCTGATATCCTGACCATCTGGCAGCAGACGATGGAAGTGCCCTGCGTGGCGATCGGTGGAATCACGATAGAGAATGCACCGACGATGGTGTCGGCCGGTGCCGATTTCGTCGCTGTGAGCGCGGGCGTCTGGTCCTTTTCGGAGGGGGCTGCAGCGGCCGTGCGAGCCTTCGACCGTGTTTTGGGCGAAGTCGGCTTCAGGGGATATTAGGACGCGCGTGGTTTTCTTCGTCGCCGGAGTTGCTTCGAGATCGCCTTCATGCCGACCAGTCAGGTCCTGAGAACCAGCCAGACCTTCGAGGATCAGGCGATGACGACCCCGGTTCCCGCACGTTCTGTCGAAGACAGCAAGGACCCGTCGCCAGGTCTGACGCCGCTCAAGCCCATGGTGACGGCCGTGGTCGTCGCGATGCTGACCCTCGTCGCGATCCTGACCGCGCGCTCGGCCGATCTGATCGTCGCCCTGTGGCTGGCGAATGCGGTGGCAGCCGGGATGTGGCTGAAGACGGGTCGCGGCCTGTCGCACGATCTCAGTTTCGGGGCCCTGATGACCATGGGTATCCTGGTGGGCGAGTTCCTGGCCGGGAACGATACCGCGACCTCGCTGGTCTTCACGATCGCCAACATGGTCGAGATCGTTGGCGCAGTGCTGCTTGCGCGCCGATTCTCGGCCTCGCTGAACCTGTGTAGCGTCGAAGGAACCGTCCGGTTCGTGATGGCCACCGCGATGCTGGCGCCGATCCCGGCGGCGATTTTCGCCTCGATCGCCATGCTGGTGATGCGCGACGCGCCCTTCCTGATCAGTTTTCAGACCTGGTGGTTCGGGCATGCGCTGGGGCTGGCGACGATGACCCCCCTTATTCTGACCGTCGATCGGACGTCGCTGGTCTTCCTGAAGAGCCCGTGGCGGGCGGCCGAGGCCGTCATGCTGTTCGGCCTGCTGGGGCTGGCGGCCTATTTCGCCTATTTCTATCTGCCGGTTCCGGCGCTGTTCCTGGTCGTGCCGATCCTGATCCTGATCGCGGTGCGGATGCGGATCGCGGGAATTTCGCTGGCCCTGGTGCTCGTGTCGATCAGTTCGGTGGCGGCGATCCTGGGCGGCTATGGCCCCCCGGCGTTCGCTGACGTGCCGGTTTCCGAACGTATCCTGCTGGCCCAGATGAACCTGTTGTTCGGCTGTCTGCCCATCATGCTCGTCGCGTCGCTGTTGCAGGAGCGCGACCGCTATTCGGCCCGCGCGCGCGCGGGCCAGGAACGAGCTGAACAGGCGTCAGAGGCCAAGTCGCGGCTGCTGGCCAACGTCGCTCACGAGATCAAGAGCCCGGTCGGCGGCGTCATCGGCATTGGCGACCTGTGGTCGACCGGACAGCTGGGACCGATCACCCCGACGCAGAAGGAAATGGCCGAGATGCTGGTCAAGACCGCGCGTCAGGTCGAGGCCCTGGCTCACGATCTGCTGGACGTGGCGCGGGCCGAGGCGGGCACCGTCCGGGTCGAACTGCGTCCGACAGACGTGCCGGGTTTGCTGGAAGACGTGCGCCGCTCGACGGCGCTTCGGCCCGAGGCCGAGCATCTGCGGCTGGACGTCGTCTGCGACGGCGACGGGCTCGTGGCCCTGGCTGATTCTCAGCGACTTGTTCAGGTCATCGATAATCTCGCCACCAATGCCGTGAAGTACGGTGGCGCGGGCGGGATCGTGACCTTCAGGGCCAGCCCGATCTACGACGGCGTGCGGATAGAGGTCATCGATCTGGGGCCGGGTCTATCCGAGGCCAAACAGGCGCAGTTGTTCGAGCCGTTCAATCGCCTGGGGCTCGAGAGGTCCACCGTCGAAGGTCACGGGATCGGCCTGGCGCTCGCTAAACGGATGGTCGAACTGATGGGCGGCAGCATTGGCGTGATTTCGAAGCCGGGCGAGGGCGCGACCTTCTGGATCGAACTGCCATCGGCCTGACCGTGATATTCATCGGCTGGTGAATTGCTGCGACGCAGCGCCGCGCGACCGCATTGCGATGGATACCGGCGCGGGATCGGCGCATTGTGTCGACACACAAAACCGACGGGATGTATCGCGTGGATTTCGACGCCCTTCTGCTGTCGCGAATGCAGTTCGCCTTCACGATTGCGTTTCACATCCTGTTTCCGGCCTTCACCATCGGGCTGGCCGCCTATCTGGCGGTGCTGGAGGGGCTGTGGCTGTGGACCAAGCGTGAAGCGTTCAAGACGCTGTATCTGTTCTGGGTCAAGATCTTCGCGCTCAGCTTCGGCATGGGCGTCGTGTCGGGGGTGGTGCTCAGCTATCAGTTCGGCACCAACTGGAGTGAGTTCATCCGCCTGACGGGCGGGGTGATCGGCCCGCTTATGGCATTCGAGGTTCTGACGGCCTTCTTCCTGGAGGCGTCGTTCCTCGGGGTCATGCTGTTCGGCTGGAAGAAGGTCGGTCCACGGCTTCATTTCACCGCGACGGTGCTGGTCGCGATCGGTACGACCATCTCGGCCTTCTGGATCCTGTCGGCCAACAGCTGGATGCAGACGCCGCAGGGTTATGAAATCCTGGCCGACGGGACGTTCGTGGCGACCGACTGGCTGAAGGTCATCTTCAACCCCAGCTTCCCGACCCGGCTGGCGCATATGCTGCTGGCCGCCTTCCTGACCACGGGCCTCGTCGTCGGCGCGGCCTCGGCCTACCGGCTGCTCAAGGACCGCAAGGACGGCGTCAAGACCGAGGGCTGGAGCGAGAGCCGCATCTCCCTGGCCATGGCGGTCGGGCTGATCGCGGTGCTGGCTCCGCTGCAATTGGTCGTCGGCCATGCCTCGGGCGAGGTGACGCACAAATACCAGCCGTCCAAGACGGCCGCGATCGAGGGATACTGGGAAACGCGCGCCGACCAGCCACTGCATCTGTTCGGCATCCCCGATCGCGAGGCCCAGAAGAACCATTTCCAGATCTCGATCCCCGGGGTCGGCAACCTGATCCAGAACCTGCCCAAGGACGAGGTCATCACCGGGCTTGATGCCTATGAGCGGCGCGACCAGCCGCCGCCGTTCATCCCCTTCTTCGGCTTCCGGATCATGGTGGGGCTGGGTTTGCTGATGATCGGCTTGGGGGCCTGGGGCGCGGTGCTGCTGGTCCGCAAACGGCTGTTCGACAGTCCGTGGTTCCTGCGGTTTGCACTGCTGATGGGGCCATCCGGGTTTATCGCCGTGCTGGCGGGCTGGATGGTGACGGAGGTCGGACGTCAGCCCTGGGTGGTCTATGGGGTGCTGAAGACCCGCGACGCCGTCTCGCCCGTGATTGCCAGCCAGGTCGCGACGTCGCTGATGGTCTATATCGCCGTCTATGCGGTGGTGTTCACGGCGGGGGCCATTTTCATCCTGCGGCTGATGGCCGAAGGGCCGGTCGCGGTCACGGCCGAACCGGTGCCAGACGGTCAGCGTGCACCGGGCACGCCGATGGCCAAGGCCCCGAACGACACTGACGGAGACCCGGCATGACGCTCGATCTGCCGCTGATCTGGGCCGGGCTCATCGCATTCGCGGTCTTGCTTTACGTCACCCTGGACGGGTTCGATCTGGGGATCGGCATCCTGTTCCCGTTCTCGCGATCGGTCGAGGATCGCGACGTGATGATGAACACGGTCGCACCCGTCTGGGACGGCAACGAGACCTGGCTGGTGTTCGGAGGAGGAGGGCTGATGGCGGCCTTTCCGCTGGCCTATTCGATCGTGATGCCGGCCTTCTATCTGCCGGTTCTGTTGATGCTGGCGGGACTGATCGTGCGCGGCGTGGCGTTCGAGTTCCGGTTCCGGGCGCGCAACCGGGGCCGGGCCTTCTGGACGCGGATGTTCTCGGGCGGCTCGATCCTGACTACGGTGGCGCAGGGGTTCATCCTGGGCGGCTTCATCCAGGGGGTAACCGTGCGCGACGGCCGGTTCGCGGGCGGGCAATTCGACTGGTTCACACCCTACACGGTGCTGGTCAGCGCAGGCCTGGTCGCGGGGTATGCGCTGCTGGGCGCGACCTGGCTGATGATGAAGACCAAGGACGACCTGCATGGCGATGCTCGCCGCTGGGCCGGGATCGCCGCACCGATAACCGGCGTCATGCTGGCAATCGTGGCCCTCGCCACCCTGATCATTCATCCGCGCGTGGCTTTGCGGTGGGGGTTCGATCTCAGCCAGGGGTTCGCGCTGGAACTGGCGACGCTGTTGCCGCTCTTGCCCATTCCGCTGCTGGGTCTTGCCGGGCTGGCCGTCATCACCACCATGGCTCGGCGCGGCGCGCATCGCTGGCCGTTCGTCGGGGCCATGATGGTGTTCGTGTCGGGCTACCTGGGACTGGCCGTCGGCTTCGCCCCCTATATCGTGCCCTATGCCCTGAATTATCGTCAGGCGGCGGCTCCAGACAATGCCCTGGGTCTGATGCTGGCGGGAACGACGATGATCCTGCCGCTGATCCTGGGCTATACGGCCTGGGTCTATTGGGTGTTCCGGGGCAAGATCGACACGGAGGTCGGCTATCATCATTAGACCCGTCCCGCCGCCCGAACCCGGCGAGCCATCAGGGCCGCTTTGGAAGAAGCTGGTCTGGTTCTTGGGGCTGTGTCTCGCAGGCGTCGTCGTGGTCGGCGGGGTCGCCTATGTGCTGAGGGCCTTGCCGTTCTATGGCTGAGGCGCGAGGATCGCGGCCATGAAAACCGTCGCCGGCCTCATCCTCGTTTCGTTAGTATCGACCTCAATACAGGTTCAAACGGCGCAGCCATCGCCACAGGCGACGGGCAATGCTCTGACGCGAAGCCTGAACGGGGCGCCTCCAGCGACCGCTCCGGCGACCGTCAATCAAGGACCGGTCCCTTCGTCCCCCGCTCGGCCGGCAGCCGCGACGACGCCGGTTTCGCCTGTGACAACCGCGGCGCCGGGTGTCGCGGGCCCTCCCGCCACGACTGTGCCCCGAGGAAACCCCGCGTCACCGGCCTCCGCCGTGGTCCCAACGGCTCCCGTCAACGCCATTCCCGCCGTCACGGCACGGCCTACGACATCGGCCACGACCGCATCCAGAGGTCCGGCTCCGACCCCGATCCCACCGACTGCGTCGAGCCGCTCGGAGCCCGCGCCCGCAACGGCATCACCGGTCCCGGCACCGCCCACGGTCCTGAACCCGGCCGCGGTCGCGGCCCTGCCCTTCAGCATCACCCTGCCGACCGGTTTTCAGATCACGACCGGTCGTCCCGGCCCGGACTTCAACGTCTATACCATCCGGCGTGGCAATCAGCCGTTCGTGATGGTCTACGCCGGTCCATCGTCCCAGTTTCCGATCTACAGCGGCGACATCGTCGAAGCCGCCGGCAGAGCTTCGGTCGTCACCGTCGAAGGCGTCCAGCGTCGCGCGGTCGAACACCTGTTCCAGCGGGCGACCCGCCCCTCGGAAGTCCATGTCTGGGTGTCCAGCCTTGAGGGGGCCGATCGGCTGATGGCCGAACAGATCGCCCAGTCGGTGGACGTGCGCTGACCCCTATTCGGGTCGGATCACCAGACAGGTCACGCGACGTTCGGCCAAGGTCGTGCAGGCCGCCTGGGCGGCGGTCTCGGTCAGGCCGGTGAAGCGCGAGCGGTGCCAGCCGGCGGCACTCTGGACGTTCTGCTGGGCATTGCTGAACTGGGTGCGGAAACGGCGATTGACCTCAATCAGCCAGTCGCGGGCAACGGATTCGTCACGGAAGGCCCCGACCTGGACCGACCATCCTCCGGCGGCAGGCGTGGCGGCGGGACGGGGTGTGGTTGTATTGCGTGGCGGCGTCGCTGCGGCCCGCACCGTGCCCGAAGCTCCGTTCAGCGAAGCGGTCAGGCTGACCGGTGCACGAATCTCGGCCCGGGCGACGGGCGGAGGTGCCGGTGTCGGGGTGCGCGTTACGGGCGGTGGTGTCGGCTGCGGGCCGGTCTCGGCCGGTGCGGCGGCGGCATAGGCGGTGGGACTCGGGGGCGGCGTCACGCGGCGCTCGGGCTGGGGCGCCGGGGCGGGCAGGGCGGTGTAGCTGACCTCGGTCCCGCTGGTGTCCATCTCGCCACCCTGGTCCTCGCCCCCGTTGATCGAGGCGTAGGCGATGGGCGGGGTCGGATCGATGGCGTTGCCGATCCCGAAGCCGCGCTGTTCGAAGAAGGTCTGGGCCACCTGGATCGGTTCGCCCTGGCTGCGACGGCGCTGGACCTCGAAACCGGTGTTCATCAGTTCGGCGACATGGGCGTTGCGGCTGGCGCTGGAGCGGCCACCCAGCACGATGGTGATGACCCGTTTTCCGTCCCGCACCGCCGAGGCCGCGAGGTTGTAACCGGACGCGTTGGTATAGCCGGTCTTGATCCCGTCATAACCGTCGCCGCGCAGCAGCAGGCCGTTGGTGTTGCGGTAGTCGCGCCCCTGATAGGCCCAGTCGTGCAAGCCGAAATAGCTGTAGTACTGAGGGAAATCCCGCATCACTGCGCGGGCCAGGATGGTCAAATCCTTCGCTGAGGTGATCTGGCGGCTGTCGGGCAGGCCATTGGGATTGACATACCGCGTCTGGGTCATGCCCAGCTCCTGGGCCTTCAGCGTCGCCATGGCACCGAACCGGGCCTCGGAGCCTGCGATATGCTCGGCGATTGCCATGGCCATGTCGTTGGCGGACCGCACGGCGGTGGCCCGCATGGCGTCGTCGAGCGTAATCCGCTGACCCGCCGCCAGCCCCAGTTTCGAAGGCGGCTGGGACGCGGCGCGCGGCGAGATCACGATCACGTCATCCAGCCGCACCTTGCCCTGTTGCAGGGCGTCGAACGCCAGATACAGGGTCATGACCTTGGTGATCGAAGCCGGATAGCGGCGGCTGTCGGCGAACCGTCCAAACAGCACTTCACCCGAGGCCGCATCGACCACGATCGAGGCATAGCGGCTGTTGTCAGACGACTGGGCGACCAGCGGGGCCAGGCCCGGTGTGGGGATCGCGACCATGACCAGCAGAGCCGTGGCTCCGGTCAGGGCGCGACGGACGGTCCGACCGCGCAACAGGCTGTTCGATGGGGCGATCATCGTCAAAGCGATAGCCTCGGTACTGTGGAGCCGCGATGGCGCGGATGTGGGCAGCCCCCCGGCGCGGCAAGGCAAGAGGCTAGCATGCGTCACCAGGGTTTCGAGGTGGTTAACAAGCTGTCAACGCAGATTTGATCGGACGCATCGTCGGCATGTCACGATCGATCGATACGGTTGTCGGCGTTCATATGTTGCACTGCACAATATGCCCTTGACGACTCTTCGCACTTGCACCATATGAGCTTCGTCGCGGCGGAATCGCCTGCTGCGGGAAAAATCATAGTGGCCCCTCATGGCCCGTTTCAGGAGTACGAGATCATGACTGACGCCGTCGAAACCGTGAAGAAGACCGTCGAAAAGAACACCGCTGCCGCCCAGGTCCAGGCCGAAAAGGTCCACGCCGCCGGTGCCAAGGTTCTGCGTGAAGGCATGGAGAAGACCTCGGCCTCGATGACCGAGCTCAGCGCCCAGTCCAAGCAGAACCTGGAAGCCCTGACCGCATCGGCCACCGCCGCCCAGAAGGGTGCCGAGGCCCTGTCGAAACAGGCTCTGGAATATTCGAAGACCAGCTGGGAACACAGCGTCGCCGCCGCCCAGACGATCGCCCAGGCCCGTTCGGTCCAGGAACTGATCGAGCTTCAGACCAACTTCGCCAAGTCGGCCATGGAAACCTACATGTCGGAAGTCTCCAAGATGACCGAAACCCTGACCGCCTCGGTCAAGGACAGCTTCAAGCCGATCAATGAGCGCGTCACCGCCTCGGTCGAAAAGCTGCAAGCCGCGCGTTGATGCCGGGTCGCGGTCAGAAGGCTCCGCCTTCTCGATCCGACGCGACCTGAACGTAACGAGCCCTCCGGATCGCTCCGGAGGGCTTTTTCGTGCCTGGTGTTCGGGCAAAGAAAAACGCCCAGTCATCGCTGACCGGGCGTGCATTCCGTTTGGGCCTACCGCGCTTCGCGCTGCTTGAGGCCGCGTCGGGTTGACCTTTACTTGATCTTGCCTTCCTTGAACTCGACGTGCTTGCGCACGACGGGATCGTATTTCTTGACCACCATCTTCTCGGTCATGGTGCGGGCGTTCTTCTTGGTGACGTAGAAGAAGCCGGTGTCGGCGGTCGAATTCAGGCGAATCTTGATTGAAGCTGGCTTGGCCATCGGTGCTACCTTTGCGACGGCGAAAGCCGCTTAAAATGAGAGGCGCGGAACATACTCAGGAACGCCGCCAAGTCAACCTCGCGAATGGCGTCTTGAGTGGGCTGTCTCAACCGCTACGGTGACAGCCATGAAACAGCTCGCAGCCCTGGTCCTCACCGTTTCCGCCCTCGCCCTGTCGTCCTGCGCCACCCTGCCCAAGGCGTCCGCTCAGCAGGACCAGTTCTTCGCCAACCTGACCGCCCTGTGTGGCCAACGATTCGAAGGCAAGGTGGTCACCACCGACGCCGCCGATGCCGATTTCCGGGCTCAACGCCTGCTGATGCATGTGCGGGATTGTTCGGCCGAGGAGATTCGCATCCCCTTCTGGGTGGGCACCGACCGGTCAAGAACCTGGGTGATCACGCGGACCGGTGAAGGCCTGACGCTCAAACACGATCACCGCGATCCGCAGGGGCGACCGGACGGACTGCATTGGTACGGCGGGGATACGACGACAGCGGGGACGGCGACCCGGCAGGAGTTCCCGGTCGATGATTTCTCGATCGAACTGTTCCACGCGGGCAATGCGTCGGTCTCGACCACCAATGTCTGGGCCGTGGAGGTCAATCCGGGCGACAGCTATGTCTATGAGCTGTCGCGCCCAAACCGGCTGTTGCGGGTATCGTTCGATCTGACCCGGCCGGTCGCCGAATAGTCAGACCGGTCCCCAGCCTTCGAGAGGGCGCACGGTGGCGCAGGCGGGACCACCATCCTTTGCGCGACCGGGCAGGCGGACTTCCAGAACCGCACCCGGCGTCCGCATCGCCAACGGGATGTCGTGTACGTCGATCTTCGCGCGGCGGGTCCAGGGGCTGGCGCAGTCGCCTGCGGATTGACCGATGCGGATGTAGACGAACCGGCGCTCCGGTCCTTCGCGCCGGATGAACGGCCCCAGCAGCCGCCCGTCGGCAGCCAGCTTGACCGGCACGTCGAACGACAGGGGCGCGTCGGTGGCCGTAATCGGGTCCAGCGGCGCATCGTCCTTTTGCAGGCTGTAGCGGACGCCCGGAACCGGATCGACGATGGTCAGGCGAAGGGTGAGGGCCATCTCAGCCATGGGTCACGATATGTCTTCCACGCACCATGCGGACAAACGGGATCAGCCGGTCGGGGCCTTCGAGCCGGTCGGCGACCTCGGCCAGGACAAACCGGGTAATAGCGGGAAGGTCCAGCGCGCGCGCATCGTCGAGTGGCAACCAGGCGATCTGGTCCAGTTCCCCAGAGCCGGCGGTCGGTTCGGCGGCCAGCAAAGCCTCTGCATCTGCCAGAAAGAAGCGGGCGTCGAACCGGCGGGTCCGACCGGGCGGAGTGATGGCGCGGGCGATGTATCGAAGCGCGGCGAGGTCGGGCAGGGCTCCGGCGGCGCGGAACTCACGCCACGGGCCTGCCACGGAGGCGGGCGGGGCGGCGGTGCCCAGGATCAGGCCGGTCTCCTCAAACGTCTCGCGCACGGCGGTCAGCAAAAGGGCACGCGCGCGGTGTGGCGGTAGTTCGCGGTGCAGCAAGGCGGCGGTCCTCGTATGCGGATCATTGCCTGACGCGGCCGTAAAGTCGGACCGGTCGATCCGCCCGCCTGGAAACACCCATTTCGACGCCATGAAGACGTGGCCGGGCGCACGGCGGCCCATCAGCACCTGTGGGTCTGGACCAGTTCGCACGAGGATCAGTGTGGCGGCGTCTTTCGGGCGTTGTCGGGGACCAGACTGACGCGGCGCATCGGCCAGATCCTGAGCGGCATCGAAGGGGGTGGTCGGAAGCGCGTTCACCGTGACATGGTGGACCCGATCTCGAGGTTCGGGCAAGCGAGGACATCTCCAACGGCACGGTATCGGCGATCCGCGACTGGCTTGAATCGCTCGATGATCGGGCTCAAGGATCGATCGGTGCCGGAGCGTCGGCCAGGGGCGGACATGATCTCGATCGCGGCGCAGGGTCTGGTGGTCCTGGCGGGACTGTGGCTGGCGGGGCTAGGCGTCTGGATGACGCTGTGGCCGGGCCGCGCGCTAAATGTTCTCGGTCGGATGGGCAGCACGCCCGCGATCCATTTCGGCGAGATGGGCTTGAGAGCCCTGATCGGCGTCGCCTTCGTCGTGGCGGCTTCGGTATCCCGCTTTCCGATGGCGACGACGGTTGTCGGCGGCTTCCTGATCTTGACGGCGCTGATCCTCAGCCTGTTGCCCCGACGCTGGCACGCGGCCTATTCGAAGGGGTGGGCGCGACGGATACCGAGCGCAGCCGTCCGGCTGATCGGGCCGGTGTCGGTTGTGACGGGTGGGGGGCTGATCTGGACGCTGCTCTGAGCGCGCGGTTCACCGACGCTTGCCCTTGCGCACGCCCTTCAGGCCACCGGACGGGCGACCGCCGGACGGCGGTTTGGGCCCGCCGGGACGGCCAGACCCGCGCTTGGGTGGGCCACTGCCACCGGGTCCGCGATCACGCGCGCGGACGCCCAGGCGTGGGGCCTGGGCATTCGGATCACGCGGTTCGGCGTCGCTCAGCATCTCGAACAGCAGGCCACCGGTGATGGGCGTGGCTTCCTTCAGCCGGACCTCGACCCGACGGCCCAGGGTGAACCGCTGGCCGCTGCGTTCGCCGACCAGGGCGTGAGCGCGGTCGTCGTGGGTGAAATATTCGTTGCCCAGCGACGAGACCGGCACCAGGCCGTCGGCGCCCGTCTCGTCCAGACGCACGAACAGGCCGAACCGGGTCACGCCGGTGATCCGCCCCTCGAATGTCGCTCCGACCCGGTCCTCCAGGAAGGCGGCGACGTAGCGGTCCATCGCGTCTCGCTCGGCGGCCATGGAGCGGCGCTCGGTCTGGGTGACCTGTTCGGCGATGGCGTCCAGTTCGGCGATCTCGCGGTCGGTCAGGCCGTCGTTGCCCAGCTTGAGCGCCCGGATCAGGCCGCGATGCACGATCAGGTCCGAATAGCGCCGGATCGGCGAGGTGAAATGGGCGTAGCGGTCCAGGTTCAGACCGAAATGGCCGACGTTGTCGGGCGCATAGATGGCTTGCATCTGGCTGCGCAGGACGACCTCGTTGACGACCTCGGCATGGGGGCCGTCGCGGGTCTCGTCTAGCAGTTTGTTGAACCGCTTGGTCGTCGGGGCCTCGCCCTTGTTCCAGGGCTTGCCGATGGTCGAGAGGAAGTCGGCCAGGTTGAACACCTTCTCCTGGCTGGGCGCCTCGTGGACGCGATAGATCAGGGGCGTCTTCTTCTGTTCCAGCGTCTCGGCGGCGCAGACATTGGCCTGGATCATCATCTCCTCGATCAGGCGGTGGGCCTCCAGGGACTTGCGCGGGACGATGGCGGCGATGCCGCCGTCCGGGGCCATCAGGATGCGGCGTTCGGGACTGTCGATGGCCAGGGGGCTGCGTTTCAGGCGGCCCTTCAGCATCGTGTGATAGGCGTTCCACAGCGGATAGAGGATGGCCTCCATGATGGGGCCGGTGGTGTCGTCGGTGCCGCCGCCGTTCTCGACCCCGTCGATGGCGGACTGGGCTTGCTCATAGCTGAGCTTGGCGTGCGACCGCATCAGGCCGCGATGGAATTTGTGCCCGGTCTTCTTGCCGTCCTTGTCGAACACCATCCGTACGGCAAGGGTCGCGCGGTTCTCGCCTTCCTTGAGGCTGCACAGGCCGTTGGACAGCCGCTCGGGCAGCATCGGCTCGACGCGGTCGGGGAAATAGGTCGAATTGCCTTTGGCGCGGGCTTCACGGTCCAGGGACGAGCCGCCTTTTACGTAGGCGGCGACGTCGGCGATGGCGACCCAGACGATCCAGCCGCCGTCGTTCTTCGGATCGTCGTCGCGCATCGCATAGACGGCGTCGTCATGGTCGCGGGCGTCGGCGGGGTCGATGGTGACGAAGGGAATGTCGCGCAGGTCGTCGCGGCCCTTCAGCGTCGGCAGTTCGACCGCCTCGGCCTCGCGCTCCACGGCCTCGGAGAAGCCGGTCGGGACGCCATGGGCGTGGATGGCGATCAGGGAGGCGGCGCGCGGGTCGTCCTCGCGGCCGACGTTTTCCAGGATCTTGCCGCGTTTGGGGCCGTATCGGTTCTCGGACCGTTCGATAGATGCCAGGACCAGGTCGCCGTCCCGCAGGTCACCGGCCAGCAGTTGCGGGATGATCAGCACGTCCTTGGAGCGGCGATCGACGGGCTCGACGCGGGTTTCCTTGTTGGACTTGCGGATGACGCCCAGGACGCGGTTGGTACCGACGTCCAGCTTCTTGACCATCCGGGCTTCCCAGCCGTCGGGGCCGCGCTCGAACTTGACCAGCATTCGGTCGCCCATGCCGGGGGCGGGGCCGGCCTGTCCGGTCTTGTCAGGCACCAACAGGGCGCGGGGCGCGTCGGCGGCGGCATCGACCAGGCGGACGTACACCTCGCCGTCATTGTCGCGCTCGACCACATCGGCCACGCCCACGGGGGGCAGGGCACCGGCCTCGGAGAAGCCCTTCCTGCCCCGCTTGCCGAGTGTGCCTTCGGCCTCCAGTTCGCGGAGCATTTCGCGCAGCGCCCGCCGATCCTCGCCCTTCAGCCCGAAGGCCCGGGCGAGGTCGGATTTATCGGCCTCCCCGGCTTCACGCAGGAAGCGCAGCAGGGTGTCCTTGTCGGGCAGGCCGGAGGGGGGGCGACGCGGTGGTTTGGACATTCAGGTCTTTCGGTTCGTCGTCGCGTCTGTCGGATTGATGCAGGCGACGCCGAGCATTGCGGCGGCGCGTGCCATGCCGCGATCAAGCGTGAGTAGGGTCGATTCTAGCCGCCGGGCGGCGGCTATGTGGATGGCATCGGGGGCACGAAGGGCCGTGGCCGTATTGCGGACGAACTGGGTCGCGTCGGCAACGTCATCTGGTGAAATTGGAACGCGATCAGCAATCCCGCTCACCCACTCATCCAGGCGTGAGAGCTCGGTCTGTATCATGACCTTTGAACGCCGATCGGTCCGCCACAGGGTCATAAGAGCCCCGGACGTCTCCGCCACGGCGAAGTCACTGATCAGGACGATTTCCCGCTCGGTAAAGAGGTCGGCGAAAAGCGGGCGTGTGGCTTCGTCCTCATGAACGGCGACAAGGATGCTGGCATCGAGGTAGAGGGCCACTAAATCTCTTCGTCACGCATTTTGCGCACCACTTCCGCAGCCGAAAGATGAGGTACCGAGTCGCGGTTGGGCCGTGCCATGAGCTCCGCCCATTTCGCCTGTCGTTCTCGTGGCGTTAGCTTCGGCGTCGCGCGCAGCTCGGCGATCGGTTTCCCGTGCCGCGTGATGGTAACGCTTTCACCCGCTTGCACCCGGTCGAGCAGGTGGGTGAAGTTGTTCTTGGCTTCCGCGACGCCGTAGCTAGCCATGACCGGCCTCCGATTTCTGGCCATAAGTCTAGCCATTTTTACGCCGGGTCGCAATTGGCCGCGATCGGCCTTAGACCGTGCGGCAACCCTATCCGTCTTCGGAGACCCCTGCACATGTCGATGACCGACGCCCCCGCGCTCAGCCGCCCCACCGGATCTTTGCTGGATCTGATCGGCAAGACCCCAATGGTTGAGGTCACCAAGATCGACACCGGCCGCTGCCGCCTGTTCTTGAAGTTGGAGGCCCAGAACCCGGGCGGGTCGATCAAGGACCGCATCGCCCTGTCGATGATCGCGGCAGCGGAGGCGCAGGGCTATCTCAAGGAAGGTGGCACCATCGTCGAGGCGACGGCGGGCAATACCGGGTTGGCGCTCACGCTGGTCGGGCAGGCCAAGGGGTACAAGGTCCTGCTGGTCATTCCCGACAAGATGTCCAAGGAGAAGATCCAGCACCTGCGCGCCATGGGGGCCGATGTGCGGCTGACGCGCTCCGACGTGCCGCACGGGCATCCCGAATACTATACCGACATGGCGGAGCGGCTGAGCCAGCAGATTCCCGGCGGCTTCTACGTCAACCAGTTCGCGAACGACGCCAATTCGGCGGCCCACGTCGCCACGACCGGGCCGGAGATCTGGGAACAGATGGGGCATCAGGTCGATGCCTTCGTCGCCGGGATCGGCTCGGGCGGGACGATCACGGGGGTGGCGCAGTATCTGAAGAGTGTGGGCGCCAAGACCGAAATCATCCTGGCCGACCCGGTCGGATCGACGCTGGCCGGCATCGTCAACGACGGGGTGCCGGGGCCGGAGGGCAGCTATACGGTCGAGGGCATCGGGCAGAATTTCGTGCCGGACACCGCTGACATGAGCCTGATCGACAAGGCCTATTCGATCCCGGACGCGGAGGCGATCGCGACGGTGCGCGAACTGCTGCTGAAGGAAGGCATTCTGGCGGGGTCGTCGTCGGGCACGCTGATCGCCTCGGCCCTGCGGTACTGCCGCGAGCAGACGGAGGCCAAGCGGGTCGTGACGTTCGTGTGCGACACGGGGGCGAAATATCTGTCCAAGGTCTACAACGACGCCTGGCTTGCGGATCAGGGGCTGGGCGAGCGGGAGATCCAGGGTAATCTGGCCGACCTCATCAGCCGGAAATACGCGCGCGGCGACGTGGTCGTGGCGGGACCGGACGACACCTTGGACACCGCGTTCAAGCGAATGCGCGGGGCTGATGTGTCCCAGTTGCCGGTGATCCTAGACGGGCGTCTGGTCGGAATCCTGGACGAGAGCGACATCGTCCATGTCATGAACACCGACGAAATCACGCGCCAGGAACGGTTCAAGAAGACGGTCGGCACGGTGATGACGACGGCGCTGGACACGGTTCAGGTCAATGAGCCGCTAGACGCCCTAATCCCGCTGTTCGATCGGGACCGGGTGGCGATCGTGCTGGACGGGGAACAGTTCGTCGGCCTGATCGCGCGGGTCGATCTGATCAACCACCTTAGCCTGAACCGATAAAATGCGCGTTCGGGCGCTCGGCTACGACATGAATGGCGACGCACTTTGCATCGTGTGTCGACACATCAGCGATGGGGCCAGTGTCGCCGAAGTCGCCCACGATCTCGACGGTGTAGTGCAGGTGTTATGTGCCTCATACGATCACGGCGAAGCAGATGCGTACACCGTTCACCTCCATCATCTCATGCCGATTCTTGAAACTCTCGAACTTCCAGACATCAAACCAGGCCATTACGCGCAGCGGACCGAAGCCGGCTGGATCGTTGCGGAAATGCCGCCTGAACTAGAGGAGGCGTGAATGGCCAACCTAAAGAACAGCCAGGGTTTCTCGACCCGCGCCATCCATGCCGGACAGCGGCCCGATCCCACCACTGGGGCGGTGATGACGCCGATCTATGCGACCTCGACCTATGCCCAGGAAAGCCCGGGCGTGAATAAGGGTTATGAGTACGCGCGGGGCAAGAACCCGACGCGTGAGGCGTTCGAGGCCTGTATCGCCGACCTTGAGGGCGGGGTTCAGGGGTTCGGCTTCGCCAGCGGGATGGCGGCGACCTCGACGGCGCTGGAGCTGTTGGACGCGGGGTCGCACATCGTCACGGGCGACGATCTGTACGGTGGGTCGTGGCGACTGTTCGAGCGGGTCCGGCGGCGGTCGATGGGGCTGGATTTCGCCTACGTGGACCTGAGCGACATCGCGGCCGTCGAGGCGGCGATCACCGACAAGACCCGGATGCTGTGGGTCGAGACCCCGACCAACCCCTTGATGAAGATCGCCGACATCGCGGCATTGTCGAAGGTGGCCAAGGCGCATGGCCTGCTGCTGGTTGTCGACAACACCTTCGCCACGCCGTTCTGCCAGCAACCGCTGGCGATGGGGGCCGATGTCGTCATGCATTCGGCGACCAAATACCTGAACGGCCATTCCGACATCATCGGCGGGGTGCTGGTGGCGGGGAATGCGGATGTCGCCAAGGAAATCAAGTTCCTGCAGAACTCGGTCGGCGGGGTCATGGGGCCGTTCGATGCCTTCCTGGCCAATCGGGGGCTGAAGACGCTGGGTCTGCGGATGAAGGCGCATTGCGAGAACGCGTTGGAGATCGCGCGCTGGCTGGAAGGCCGGGCGGGCGTCGCGAGGGTGATCTATCCGGGGCTGATCTCGCATCCTCAGCACGAACTGGCGGCACATCAGATGCGGGGCTTTGGCGGGATGGTGTCGGTGATGATCGACGGCGATCTGGAACGGACCAAGCGGGTGCTGGAGCGGGTGCAGGTCTTTACCCTGGCCGAGTCGCTGGGCGGGGTGGAGAGCCTGGTCAACCATCCGGCGATCATGACCCATGCCAGCGTGCCGAAAGAGTTGCGCGAGGCGGGCGGGGTGACCGACAACCTGATCCGGCTGTCGGTCGGGGTCGAGGACGTGGCGGACCTGATCCAGGATCTGGATCAGGCCCTGTCGGTCTGAAGTCTTAGTTCGGCATCGAGACCGTGTCGGTGACGTGGATCACGCCGTTCGACTGGAATACGTCGGCCTGGGTCACGGTGGCGACGCCGCCTTTTTCGTCGGTCAGGATCACGGCATTGCCGCGCAGCGAGGCCGTCAGGGTGCCACCTTCGACCGTGGTCAGGGCCGCGCGGCCGCCACCGGCGCGGATCTGGGCCATCAGGTCGGCGGCGGACACCCGTCCCGCGACGACGTGATAGGTCAGGATCTTGGTCAGGGTCGCCTTGTTGGCGGGCATGACCAGGGTTTCGACGGTCCCGGCGGGAAGTTTGGCGAAGGCGGCATTGGTCGGTGCGAAGACCGTGAACGGGCCGGGACCAGACAGGGTCGGCACCAGACCGGCGGCGGTCACGGCGGCGACCAGGGTCGTGTGATCGGCCGAGTTGACGGCGTTCTCGACGATGTTCTTTGTCGGATACATGGCAGCACCGCCGACCATGACGGTTGCTCCGGCGTCTGCGGACATGCCGCCATCCATGGTCATGCAGCCCGACGCCATGAGGGCACCGGACAGAAGGGCCGCCGTGGCGACGCCGCGCATCATCTTGAGGGTCATCGGGATGTTTCCTGAGAGCAGCCGCCTTGGTGCGGCCATGCCGGATAGACGAGACAACGCCGTTCGCAGATGCGCGAAATCGCCCCGCGTGGCATCTGGCCGCGCCGGGAACCGATCTCAGAAAGACAGGTTGAGGGCCGCGACAAGCGCCCCCTCATACTGTTCGCCCTGATCGGAGATGTCGGTGTCGTGCCAACTCAGTTCCAGCTCGGCGATGTCGGTCAGGGCATAGCCGACACCGGCGCTCCAGCCTGTGTAGTCCGGGGCGTTGTCCTGGTCGCGGCGCCCGACCATGACGGCGGCCTGGAGACGGTCGGCGAGGGGCCAGCGGACGCGAGCCTCGACCCAGGTCCAGGCCCGGGTGGAGCCCAGCCCGTCGGGCGAATGTTCGATCCTGAGCCGAGCGTCGGCGGGACCGAAGTCGCGCATGGCGTCGAATTGGAATTCCCAGGCCGCGTCGTCCTGACCGGGGTCGGCATCGACCCGCCATTTGTGCGAGGTCGAGGTATCAAAATCCAGGCCCAGGCCAGAGAACTGCCAGCCGGCCTCGATCTCGGTCTCGACGCGCGAACCGGCGGACTCGATCGTCTCGAACTCGGCGTCGGCATAGAAGCCATTGGCCGCGTTATATTGGACCTCGCCATAGACATAGGGGTCGCTGCCGCTCTTGGAGGCACCCTTGGAACGGTTGTCCGTTGCGCCCCCGAACTCGAACGACAGGGGCGAGGGCCGGTCGGGATCATAGCGGACGTTGTCGCGGTCCTGGGCCAGGGCAGGGGCTGCGAGGGTGGTGGCGGCAAGGGCGGCCAGGACGATCTTGGACATGGGGCTCCAGACGCGCGGGACGCGCGGCGGTTCCCTAGCCGACGCCGACCTTCCTGGCGAATTGATCCGTCGCCTGAGCATATTCGGCGCGCAGCCGGGCGACCAGTTCGGCGGCGGGCAGGACGTCGTGCACAGCACCCGCGCCCTGTCCGGCGGACCAGACGGTCTTCCAGGCGCGAGCCTCCTCGCCCATGTCCAGCTTGTGCTCGGGGAGTTTCTTGGGGTCGATACCGTTGGCTTCCAGCGACCTGGTCATGAAATTGGCCGGGATGCCCGAGACGGCGGGGGTGTAGGTGATGTCGGTCGCGCCCGAGGCGACGATCATGGCCTTGTACTCGTCCTGGGCCATGGCCTCGGTCGTGTTGATGAAGCGGGTGCCCATATAGGCGAAGTCGGCCCCCAGCATCAGGGCGGCGGCCACGTCCTGGCCCGTCGACAGACAGCCTGACAGGATGATGGTGCCCTCGAAGAAGCTGCGCACCTCGTTTACCAGGGCGAACGGATTGACGACGCCCGCGTGCCCACCCGCGCCATTGGCGACCAGGATCAGACCATCGACCCCGGCCTCGGCGGCTTTCTTCGCGTGGCGGATGTTGGCGATGTCGTGGAAGACCACGCCGCCATAGCCGTGGACGGCGTCGATCAGATCCTTGACCGCGCCGAGCGAGGTGATGACCAACGGCACCTGATGCTCGACCGTCACGGCCAGGTCGGCCATCAAACGGGTGTTGGAATGGTGGACGATGTGATTGACGCCATAGGCCGCAGCATCGGGCGTCAGGCGGGATTTGATCTCAACCAGCCAGTCCCGATAGCCCTCGGTGGTCCGCTGATTCAGCGACGGGAAGGTGCCGATGATCCCGCTGTTGCAGCATTCGACCACCAGATCCGGGCCGGAGACGAGGAACATCGGGGCCTCGATGACCGGCAGGGTCAGACCCTTTTGCAGGGAAGCGGGAATGGCCACGGGCGTCTCCTCAGTTTCGTTTGACTACGCTTAGCGGGCTGTCGTGGGGGAAGGCAATCGTCGCGCTTCAAAGCGCCACGCGAAACCGCTAAGGCGGGGCATGACCACAGACACCTCCGGCCTTAGCCAGCTCGGCACCCAGACGGCCCAGCCGACCTCGCCCGAAACCGCCGTGCTGGAGCGGGTGCCCAATCCGCATCCGGATTCCCTATACTTGGCGCGGTTCACCGTGCCGGAGTTCACCAGCCTGTGCCCCGTCACGGGCCAGCCGGACTTTGCTCATATCGTCATCGACTATGCGCCGGGCGACTGGCTGGTCGAGTCCAAGTCGCTGAAGCTGTACATGACCAGCTTCCGCAACCACGGAGCCTTTCACGAGGACTGCACCGTTGCGATCGGGCGGAAGCTGGCCGACCTGCTGGCCCCGAAATGGCTGAGGATCGGGGGTTACTGGTATCCGCGTGGCGGCATTCCGATCGACGTCTTCTGGCAGACGGGGATCGCGCCCGAGGGCCTGTGGCTGCCGGACCAGGGCGTGCCGACCTATCGCGGGCGAGGATGAGCCAAGGACGGTCGGCGTCAAAGACGGGTAAGGAAGAAGCGGACGATCTCGGCGTTGAAGCGGTCGCGGAAGGCCGCTCGGTCGAAGCCGGGGGTCGGCGTGCAGATCATCGGGGCGGCGGCCGTGAGCTGGGCATTACAGGGCGGCAGGAAGTCGAAATGTCCTGCATCTGGCACAAGATGGTATTCGGGCGCATCGGGCAGGGCTTCCCGCACGGGCTCGACATAGAACGGTGCCGGGAGAATCTCGTCGTCCGAAGCCTGCCAGAGCTGCACCGGCTGGGTCACGGTGGCCAGACCCACGTCGGTGAAGGTGAAGCCGAGGGCAGGCGCCGCCACCACCAGGGCCTTGAGCCGGTGGCCCGGACCCGCCGTTGGGGCGGTGCGATGCCCAGCCACCGTTTCCGCATGCTGCTGGATCAGAAGGCAGTCGAAGAAGGTTGGGTTGGCGCGACAATGCGGGCGTAACCGCTCGAGATCGGCCACGCCGCCGGCCGCCGTCAACACGGTGAATCCACCCGCCGAGAACCCGAAGGCACCCACGCGTTTCGAGTCGATCGTCCCGCGCCCGGTCCACTCGAGCGTCAGGTAGTCTACCAGAGCGGTCAGTTGGCGAACGCGGCCTCCGAGATCGGTCGCGCGGCTCTGATCGCGCCAGTTGTCCCCCGTGTGGGTCAGGCTGGCGACGACGAATCCGGCCCTGGCCAAGGCCTGGGCCGTATCGTGATGGCTGCGATAGTCGCCGCCGTTACCGTGCGAGATGACGATCAGCGGGCGCGGGGTGTCGTTCATCGGAGCGAGAGCCCAGACACCGACCTCAAGCGCCGGATGATCGGCGTCGGGAACCGACAGCCGCGAAACCGCGACGGCCTGAGTGGCCGGGGACGAGCCGGATTGGCTGGAGGTCATCGAGCCTGCGGGCTGTGCCTGGGCGGCGAGCGGTGCGGTCATCAGGAGACCAGCGGCGAGGAGGCGGAGGAGCGTCATGTCATGGGGCCTGTTCAGGTACGAAGGATGGCCCTGTCTGAGCCGCCACACGGCGGACCTTCCAGCGGATTTGGGCGAATGGGCGAACGGGTTCGTCGCCGGGCGAACGGATGTGTTCGAGGACTGTCCTTGCTAGGTTGTGACGATGGATTCGGGACAGGGACAGGTGCGGCTTTGGGGGCCGGTGACGCTGGGGGCGGCGATATCGACGGCTGCCGGTGTGGTGCTGGGGGTGATTGGACCGTTCGGCAGCTATCTGAACGGCACCCTGCCGACGCGCGTCGCCTATTGGGTAGGGTGTCTCTGGATCGGCTGGCTGACGTTCGGCGTATTTCTGCCGCTCGTGCAGCGTCGTGCGCAGGCTGCCGGGTTGCCCGTCTGGCTGTGGCTACCGCCGACCATCGCCTTGCTGGCCCTTTTGCCAGTGACGATCAGCCGGGTCGCCGCCGTCAGGATGTGGCCGGTCGTGGAGCGGATCGGCTGGGTCGAGTGGTACGCGCAGGGACTGGCGATCAGTGCCCTGCTGACACTTGGGATGATGTGGGCGACCCAGGCGAGAACCCGTTCGACCGGTGCGCCGGCTCCTCTTTCGGCGGACCCGCGTGATCGGCTGCCGTCCAGGCTGGGGCGAACCGTGCTGTGTCTGCAGATGGAGGATCACTATGTGCGGGTGCATACGCAGGAAGGGTCTGCCCTCGTGTTGATGTCGCTGTCGCAGGCGATCGCCGGTCTGGCCGATCTGGACGGCCAGCAGACCCATCGCTCGTGGTGGGTCGCGCGGGCAGCCGTCGCCGGGGTGATCGAGGACGGGCGCAATACCCGTCTGAGGCTGCAACGCGGACTGGAGGCACCGGTGTCGCGCGCCCGGGTCGCTCGCCTGCGTCAAAGCGGCTGGCTGACGCGATGACGAGCCGCCGCCTTCCGCTCGAAACCTGGGGCCGTCGCTGGCTGACGGATGCCCAGGCCTGGGCCGATCGGTCGCGGGTGCGGGGGTGGGCGTTCGAGTTCCTGATGTTCGGGCTGAAACAGGGGTGGGCCTGCCTGTTCGGCGGGTTGATGCTGGCCCTCATCCTTGGGACCTTCCTGTGTTGGCCCGAGGGGGCAAGGATCAATCGGTATGATTTCCTGGTGGTGGGGGCGCTGCTGATCCAGGCGGGGATGCTGGCATTTAAGCTGGAGAGCCGGGACGAGGCGATCGTGATCTTCCTGTTCCATGTCGCGGGCACGATCATGGAGCTGTTCAAGACCGCCCACGGGTCGTGGATCTATCCCGAGGATTCGGTGCTGCGGATCGGCGCAGTACCGCTGTTCTCGGGCTTCATGTATGCGGCGGTGGGCAGCTATATCGCGCGGGTCCAGCGCATCTTTCACATCAAGGTGCGGGGCTATCCGCCGCTGTGGACGACCTGGGTGCTGGCGGCGGCGATCTACGTCAACTTCTTCGCCCACCACTGGCTGCCGGATGTCAGGATCGCGCTGTTCGCGGCGACGGTTCTGCTGTTCGGGCGGGGGTGGTTCTTCTTCACGGCGGACCGGAAGCGGCGGTCGATGCCTTTGCTGCTGGGCTTCGGGCTGGTGGCGCTGTTCATCTGGTTCGCGGAGAACCTGGGCACGCTGGGCCGGGCCTGGGTCTATCCGGGGCAGGAAGGCGGGTGGGAAATGGTGTCCCTGGCCAAGCTGGGCAGCTGGTTCCTGTTGATGATCATCTCGGTGGTGATGGTGTCGTGGGTGCATCGACCGGAGGAGGAGCCTAGGGCAGATGAGTCGTCAGGGCCGCCACGTCCGGCCTGACGCGCTCCAGCGGAGCGTCGGTCACTGTGCCGATATGGATGAAGCCGGCGATCCGCTCGTCGTCCCTAATCCCGAACAGGGCCGTGGCCTCGGCGTCATAGCTGTACCAGTCGGTGATCCAGCTCGTGGAGAAACCGAAGGCGGCAGCGGCATGTTCAAGATTCATGCAGACGGCACCTGCAGACAGTTCCTGTTCCCAGACGGCGACCGGATGGCTGCGGTCGGGCCTGGAGACCACCAGGATGGTGACGGGGGGTGCCGTCAGCTTGCCCAGGACGGCTGCAGCCTTTTTCGGATCGGGCTGGCGTTCGGCGAGGAGGCGCAGGCGGTCGGCTATGCCGTGGCGGCTATGGGGACCCATGACGACAAAGCGCCACGGAAACAGTTTGCCATGATCCGGCGTGCGGGCCCCGATCGTCAGGATGCTGTCGATCTCCGCCGGGCCGGGGCCGGGAGCGTGCAGGGTCTGGGCCGAGGCGGAGCGGCGGGTGGACAGCCGGTCGAACAGCTCGGTCGAGGCGACGGGGTGAGGCAGGGCGTCGCCGAGGCTGTAGGTCATGAGGAGCGCTCCGAAAGGTCCAGTGGTCTTATACGGATTGTCGGAGACGGATGAAGTCCGGATGTCTTGAGCCAATGCGCCGATCGGCATAGGTCATCTGCATGCGCCAGACCTTCGACGAAACCACCGATCCGTCCTTTGGAGCGAAGCATTTGCCGCTCGTGCGGGCCGCCATGCGGGCGCAGGGTCTGGATGGCCTGCTGGTGCCGCACGAAGACGAGCATCAGAACGAGTATCTGCCCGCCGCCAACGACCGGCTGGCCTGGCTGACGGGGTTCACGGGCTCGGCGGGGGCGGCGGTGGTGCTGGGCGACCGGGCGGCGGTGTTCGCGGACGGGCGCTACACGGTGCAGGTGCGGGCCCAGGTCGATGCCGGCCAGTTCGAGATCTGCGCGCTGGAGGGTAGTGGCGTCGCGGCCTGGCTGGAGACTGTGCCGAAGGGGGCAGTGATCGGCTATGACGCGCGGCTGCACAGCCCCGATGCCCTCGCGACGCTGCGCGATGCGGCGACCAGGGCCGGGGCCGAGCTGAAGGCGGTCGATGCCAATCCGCTGGATCAGGCCTGGGGCGAGGATCGACCGGCACAACCCGCCGCGCCGGTCGTGCCGCACGAAGACCGGTATTCCGGCGAGAGCCATGCGTCGAAGCGGGCGCGGATCGGCCGGGCGGTTGAGGCGGCGGGGGCCGATGCTGTGGTGCTGACGGCGCCGTCGTCGATCGCCTGGCTGTTCAATGTGCGGGGCGGCGACGTGATCCGCTCGCCGATGCCGCTGGGGCAGGCGATCCTGGAAACGGACGGGACGGCGCGGCTGTTCATCGATCCGGCCAAGGTCACGAATGAACTGCCCGGCTGGCTGGGCGACGACGTACGGATCGAGGCGACCGGGGCGCTGGAGACGGCGCTGGACGGGCTGGCGGGGCGCAAGGTGCTGATCGATCCGGCCCAGTCCTCGGCCTGGTATTTCGACCGGCTGGCGGCGTCGGGGGCGGAGGTGGTTCGCGCCATGGACCCCTGCGCCCTGCCGCGCGCGGCCAAGAATGCGGTCGAGATCGAGGGCTCGCGACAGGCTCATATCCGCGACGGGGCAGCGCTCGCGCGGTTTTTGCACTGGGTCGATACGGTGGCGCAGCACAGCCTGCCGACCGAACGCGAGGTGGTCGAGGCGCTGGAAGGCTTCCGCGAGGCGACGGGGGCCCTGATGGACCTGTCGTTCGACACCATCGCAGGGGCCGGACCGAACGGGGCCCTGCCGCACTACAAGCCCGTCGGCGACAAGATCTGGCGGATGGAAACGGGATCGCTGCTGCTGGTCGATGGCGGGGGACAGTATCTGGACGGCACCACGGACGTGACCCGGACCATGGCCGTGGGCGAGCCCTCGGCGGATCAGCGGCGAATGTTCACCCTGGTACTCAAGGGCCATATCGCGATGGCCACGGTGCGGTTCCCGGTTGGGACAACGGGGCATCAGATCGATGCCTTGGCGCGGTTGCCGATGTGGATGGCGGGGCTGGATTACGATCACGGCACGGGTCATGGGGTAGGCAGCTATCTAGGGGTCCACGAGGGACCGCAAAGGATCGCGAAACTGGTCAACACCCAGCCGCTGCTGACCGGCATGATCCTGTCGAACGAGCCGGGCTATTACCGCGAAGGGCACTGGGGCATCCGGATCGAGACCTTGCAGGTGGTGACGGAGCCCACGCCGGTGCCGGGCGGTGAACGACCGATGCACGGGTTCGAGCAGCTGACGTTCGCGCCGCTGGATCGGCGGTTGATCGATGCCGATCTGCTGACGATGGACGAGCGGGCCTATGTCGATGGGTACCATGCGCAGACGCTGGCCAAGGTGGGGCCCTTGCTGGACGGCGACGTGCTGGACTGGCTGACGGGTCAGTGCGCGCCGCTCTAGGCTTGCGGTTTTCGCTCGGCGTCACGACCTGTTGGGCTCCCCAGCACAGGAGCGCCCCATGAAGACCCGAACGCTTGGCAAGAACGGACCCGAGGTCTCGGCCATCGGCCTGGGCTGTATGGGGATGGCGGCCTTCTATGGTCAGGCGTCCAGCGAGGAACAGGCCGCCGAGGTCATCCATCGTGCGCTCGATCTGGGGGTGACCCTGTTCGACACCGCCGAAATGTATGGCCCGCATACCAATGAGGTCCAGGTCGGCAAGGCCTTGGCCAAGCGTCGGAACGAGGCCTTCATCGCGACCAAATTCGGCATCGGCTATAATGCCGATCGCAGCGCGCTGAAGGTCGATGGGTCGCCCGCCAATGTCCGCCGGGCGATCGAAGGCAGTCTGAAACGGCTGAACGTCGACCACATCGATCTGTACTACCTGCACCGCGTCGATCCCGACACGCCGATCGAGGAGACGGTCGGCGCGATGGCTGAACTGGTGACGGAGGGCAAGGTCCGGTTTCTGGGACTGTCGGAGGCCGCGCCCGAGACGATCCGCAAGGCCCATGCGACCCATCCGATCTCGGCCTTGCAGACCGAATATTCGCTGTGGAGCCGCGAACCGGAGGACGAGATCCTGGCGACCTGCGACGAACTGGGTGTCGGCTTCGTGCCCTACAGCCCGTTGGGCCGAGGCTTCCTGTCGGGGGACATCACGTCGCTCGACGACCTGGCGGCGGACGATTACCGGCGTCAGAACCCGCGCTTCCAGGGCGAGAATTTCCAGAAGAACATCGACTTGGTCACCGCCGTGACCGAGGTGGCGAAGGCCAGGGGCGTAACGGCGGCGCAGCTGGCCCTGGCCTGGGTGCTGGCGCAGGGGCCGCATCTGGTGCCGATCCCGGGCACGCGGCGGGTGCGGACGCTGGAGGAGAATGCCGCCGCGGTCGATCTGGAGCTGACGCCAGACGATCTGGCCGCGATCGAAGAGGTCTTCCCGAAGGACGCAGCCGTGGGCCACCGCTATGCGGCGGCGGCCCAGTCCTCGCTGAACCGCTAACCGCCGATCAGCGCCAGCCATTCGTCCTCGGTCAGGACGGTGACGCCTTGTTTCTGGGCGTCGGCCAGTTTCGAGCCGGCGCCGGGGCCGGCGACCAGATAGTCGGTCTTCTTCGACACCGATCCGGACACCTTGGCCCCCAGGCTTTCGGCGCGGGCCTTGGCCTCGTCGCGGGTGAAGCGTTCGAGGGCTCCGGTGAAGACGACGGTCTTGCCGGCGACGGCGGTGTCGGTCTTGGGGCGTTCGGCGTCCTCGATCCGGGTCATCTGTTCGCCCAGTCGATCGACCATGGCGCGGTTGTGCGGCTCCTTGAAGAACAGGGCGAGCGCGCGGGCCGCGACGGGGCCGACGCCGGAGACGCTCGCGATCTGGCCCAGGGCATCGGATGGACCGTCCTCGCGGGCCACGCGGGCCAGTTCGACCAGATCGGCCCATGCGGCGGCGATGGTGGCCAGGCTGCGACGCGCGGGCGTGGCCAGGGTGGGGAAGGCCAGGGCGATCTTCTGGTCCATTGGGGCCTCGGGCCAGGGGTCGGTGGACGGCGGGTGGGTCTCGGCGAGCACGGCCAAGGCGCGGGGCGAGATGGCATGGGTCTCGGCCAGCCGGACCCAGGCGTCCGACGCGATGCCGGACGAGGCCGCGACGCAGGCGGCCTCAAAGGCGGGCCAGGTCTCGAAGGCGCGGGACAGGACGATGGAGGTCTGTTCGCCGATGTCGCGGACGCCGAGGCCATAGATGAACCGGTCCAGGCCGATGGTGCGGCGCGCGTCGATCCCGGCGACCAGATTGCGCACGCTGGTCTCGCCATAGCCGTCCTCGACGCGCAGTTCGGCCAGACGGGCCTCGTCGCGGGCCAGGCGGAAGATGTCGGCCGGTTCGCTGATCCAGCCGCGTTCGTGGAATGCGATCAGTTGCTTTTCGCCAAGACCTTCAATGTCGAAGGCGCGGCGGCTGACAAAATGCTTCAGGTGTTCGATGCGCTGGAACGGGCAGGCGAGTTCGCCGGTGCAGCGGCGGACGACGGATTCGACGCCGGAAGCATTGGTTTCCTTCACCAAGGGGGTCTGCAACGGGCAGGCGCAGGTGGTCTGGAACGCATAGGGTTCGGCGCGGTCCGGGCGGTCGGGATCGACGACGTTCAGGATCTGGGGGATGACGTCGCCCGCGCGTTGCAGGGTGACGGTGTCGCCGATGCGTACGTCCAGTCGGGCGATCTCGTCGGCATTGTGGAGGGTGGCGTTCCGGACGACGACGCCGCCGACCGTGACCGGATGCAGGCGGGCGACGGGGGTGTGGGAGCCGGTGCGGCCGACCTGGATGTCGATGCCCTCCAGGACGGTCTGGGCCTGCTGGGCGGGGAATTTGTGGGCGATGGCCCAGCGGGGGGTGCGAGCGACGAAGCCTAGGCGAGCCTGCCAGTCCAGCCGGTCCACCTTGTAAACCACGCCGTCGATGTCATAGCCGAGCGTCGCACGGTCGGTTTGCAGGCCGTCGTAGAGGGCGATGAGGCCGGGCGTATCCTCGACGCGGGCGGAGCGGGGATTGACCGGGAAGCCCCAGGTCTCCAGCGCCTTCAGGGCCTCGGCTTGCGTCTGGGCGAACGAGGCCGAGACCTCGCCCCAGGCGTAGGCGAAGAAGCGCAGGGGCCGCTGGGCCGTGATCGCCGCATCCTTCTGCCTCAGCGACCCGGCGGCGAAATTCCTGGGGTTGGCATAGGTGCGCTGGCCCGCAGCCTCGGCGGCGGCATTGAAGGCGTCGAAGGCGTCGTTGGGGGCATAGACCTCGCCCCGCACCTCGATGACCTCTGGCCAGCCGGTGCCGGACAGGCGTTCGGGGATGTCGTCGAGGGTGCGCAGATTAGCGGTGACGTCCTCGCCCGTGCGGCCGTCGCCACGCGTTGCGCCGCGCACCAGGATGCCCTTTTCGTAGCGCAGGCTGGCGGACAGGCCGTCGATCTTGGGCTCGGCGACGAAGGCGACGGGCTCGTCGGCGGGCAGTTTCAGGAAGCGGCGGATGCGGGCGACAAAATCGGCGACCTCGCCGGGGTCGAAGGCATTGTCCAGCGACAGCATCGGCACGCCGTGACGGACGGGGGCGAACTGGGTCGAGACGGGGGCACCGACGGTCTGGGACGGGGTGTCGAGGTTGGTCAGGTCGGGGAAACGGGCCTCGATGGCCAGGGCGCGGTGTTTCAGGGCGTCGTAGTCGGCGTCCGAGATTTCCGGTGTATCCTGCTGATGATACAGGGCGTCATGACGTGCCAGTTCCGCGCTCAGGCGGGCGAGCTCGGCCTCGGCTTCGGCAGGAGTCAGGTCAGGGACGGCGGGCTGTTCCATGCCGCAGGACTGCCCCAACCATCCGTCCTCCGCAACCCGACGCGAAGCGTCAAGCCGAGCCATCATGCGGCTTCAGGCAGGTTCATCACGAAGACCACGAAGCGGGCACGAAGATCACGAAGAGAGCCGGGCTGCCTTGGTGATCTTCGTGTTTTCTTGGTGCTCTTCGTGATGAACCTCTTCGGTTGCGCTGGCGCGCGGCCTGATGGATTACGCCCCCGTAATCTGACTTCCGCGACCATGCCTGTTAAGGCTCGGGAAATCCAAGGAGTCATCTCGATGATCGTTCGTGTCCTGCCGTTCGCGGCGCTGTTGATGATCACCGCCTGCGCCATGCCGGCGGGAGAGACCGCCCCGGTCGCCGATGTCTTCGCCCCCGTCGAGAGCCAGTTGATCGCCGACCTGCGTACCCTGTCCGCCGACGACATGGAGGGGCGCGATACCGGAGCCCCCGGCGGCGAGCGGGCGCGGGCCTATATCGTGGCGCGGCTGGAGGCTCTGGGGGTCGAACCGTCGGCCATGGGCAGGCTCCAGCCGTTCCAGGCCCAGGGGCGTACGCGCGAGGGGCCGAAAACTTTCAACGGGACCAACATCCTGGGGCTGATCCCCGGCACGCGGGTGGGGGATCGCTACATTGTCGTCAGTGCCCACTACGACCACGTCGGGATGAACGACGGCCAGATCTACAACGGGGCCGACGACAATGCCTCGGGTGTGGCCACCATGCTGGAGCTGGCGCATCAGCTTAAGGCCCAGGCCCCCGAGCACAGCGTGATCTTCGTCGCCTTCGACGGCGAGGAGCGCGGGCTGATCGGGGCGAAACATTTCGTCGAGGCCCCGCCGGTGCCGTTGTCGTCGATCGCGCTCAACCTGAATTTCGACATGACGGCGCGGGCCGAGACGGACGGGAAGCTGTGGGTCACGGGTACCTATCAGCATCCGACGTTCCGGCCGATGCTGGAGGCCGTCGTGTCACCGGGGCCGGTGTCGCTGGCCTTCGGCAAGGACACGCCGCAGGATACGGGAGCGGACAACTGGGTCGAGGCCTCGGACCACGGGGCCTTCTACCGCGCGGGCGTGCCGTTCCTGTATCTGGGGGTCGACTACCACCCGGATTACCACAAGCCGACCGACGATTTCGAGAAGGTGACGCCGGCGGTGTTCACGGCCTCGACTGACCTAGCCATCGCGTCGTTCCGGGCGCTGGACAAGGCGCTGGATCGATGAGGGGACGGCTTCTCGCGGCGCTGGCGTTGATCGGCGTGGTGGCTCTCGCCGGGTGCGAGGATGTCGATGCACCGACACCGCCCGCCGCACCGGATGCGCCCCGGCCATCTGTACCGCCCGCGCCGGGAAGGGCGTTCGTGCACACGGTGGAGGGGGATGTCTCTGGCTACTATCTGCCGGTGGCCGAGGTGGCGGTCGGGCCGTATCGGCTGGATCACATCTTCCTGGGACAGGGGTTCGATTTCGAGGCCTGGGAGGGCGGCGAGCGAAACGGCACATTTGCGCCGGTCATGCTGTCGTTCGATGATACCTCCAGCCCGATGGTGCAGACCGAACTCGGCGAGGCGCACAGCGTGACGGTGCGGGTGCTGCCGACGGCCTATGCGGTGAGTGACGAACAGGTCCGGTTCGCCGGTTCAAGCGAAGAAATGGGGACCGTCGCGCTGGTCGTGCGGCTGGACCGGGAGGCACTGGCGACCGCGCGTCGCAATCTGGGCGACGAGGCCCCGGTGCTAACTGGCAGACTCACGATCGGCGGGCGAACGTTTCCAGACGCGCGCTTCCGCTGGTACGGCGGCGACTGACCCACGAAAAAGGGAGGCGGCCCTGCGGCGCGCCTCCCTCTCGATGTCACAGATCTGTTTAGGCGACCGTTGCCTTGACGATCTTGCCGGGATTGCGCGGCGGTTCGCCCTTGGGCAGGGCATCGACGTGGTCCATGCCTTCGATCACCTCGCCCCAGACGGTGTACTGACCGTCCAGGAACCCGGCGTCGTCCAGGCAGATGAAGAACTGACTGTTGGCCGTGTCGGGCTGGTTGGTTCGGGCCATGGAGCAGACGCCGCGGGCGTGGTGTTCCTTGTTGAACTCGGCTTTCAGGTTCGGCTTCTTGGAGCCCGAGGTGCCGGTGCCGGTCGGGTCGCCGCCCTGGGCCATGAAGCCGGCGATGACGCGGTGGAAGACCACGCCGTCATAGAAGCCTTCCGAGGCCAGTTCGGTGATGCGCTGAACGTGGTTGGGGGCCAGGTCGGGGCGCAGCTTGATGACGACGTCGCCGGTGCCGGAGCCCGTGTCGAGGGTGAAGGTCAGGGTCTGGTCGGCCATTCGTGGCGCTCCGTTGTTCGATAATGGCGGGGGTCATAGCCGCTGAGGGCCACGGGCGCTATGTGGGAAGCATGAGTGATGATGAAAAGCCTGCCGAGCCCGCGCGACGCAAGATGGTGCGTCCGCCCACGGGCGGCACCGCAGCCGGTCGCGGCATGGGCACCGCGATCAAGACGGCCGACAAGAAGTCGATGTCCTCGATCCAGTGGATCAAGCGCCAGCTGGCCGATCCTTGGTCCGAGAAGGCCCGCGCCGAGGGTTGGCGCAGTCGCGCGGCGTTCAAATTCAGCGAGATCGACGACCGGTTTCATCTGGTCAAGAAGGGCTCGCGGGTCATCGACCTGGGGGCGGCACCGGGCGGATGGGTGCAGGTCTGCGTCAACCGGGGAGCTGCTGCCGTCGTGGGGGTGGACCTTTTGATGATCGAGCCGATCCCCGGATCGACCCTGATCCAGGCCGACTTCACCGAGCCCGGTGTGGATCAACGGTTGATCGATGAGCTGGGCGGGCCACCGGACCTGGTGCTGTCGGACATGGCCCACAACACGGTCGGCCATCGCCAGACCGACCACCTGAAGATCATCGCCCTGATCGAGATCGCGGCGGAGTTCGCCATCCGCACGCTGAAGCCCGGCGGGCATTTCGTGACCAAGAATTTCCAGGGGGGCGACGCCGGCGACGTCTTGGCCAACCTGCGCGCGGCCTTCGAGGAGGTGAAATACGTCAAGCCCGCCGCCAGCCGGAAGGGCTCATCCGAAGTCTATCTGGTGGCGATGCGGAAGAAGGGTTGAGGTCAGTCCGCGATCGCCGCCCGGCGCGCGAACAGAAATTTCGCTTCCGCCGGTGAGGGCCACAAGGCCAGGGCCGCGTCGTATTCCGCCTCGGCATCCTCGCCCCGACCTAGCCGGGCGAGCACATCCGCCCGTGCCGCATGCCAGGGCAGCCAGCCGACGACCGGCGTGCCGTCCAGCGCCGCAATGGCCGAGTCCGGTCCCTCGACCTCGGCCAGGGCGACGGCGCGGTTGGTGCGGATGACGGGGTCGTCGCGCAGGTGCAGCAGGGCGTTGTAGAGGCCGAGGATCGCCGCCCACGGGGTGACGCCGGTCTTGCGGCGTCCGGCATGGGCGCCGTGGATGGCGGCCTGCAGGGCGCGGGGGCCGGGGCGGGTGCGGTGTGTCTGGCTGAGGGCGGCGGACCGGGCCAGATAGTGGTCGGCCTCGGCGATCAGATCGGTGTCCCACAGGCGGCTGTCTTGGTGCGTCAGTGGGATCATCGTGCCGTCCGGGGCCAGCCGGGCGGAGCGGCGGGCCTCGGTGAAGCGGACGGTGGCGGCCAAGGCTTGCACCTCCGCATCGTCGGGGGCGAGACGGCCCAGCAGCGCAGTCAGGGCCAGCGTCTCGACGGCGAGGTCGGCGTGGGGGCCCAGACCGGCTGCATCGGCATGGGCCTGGGCATAGGCGATCTCCAGCGTCGACAGGACGGCGTCCATCCGCTCGGGCCAGCGGTCGGGGCCGGGCACCTCGAACGGTATGCCGGCCTCGGCGATCTTGCGTTTCGCCCGGACGAGCCGCTGGGCCAAGGTCGGTTCGGGCGTCAGGAAGGCGGCGGTGATGCTGGGCGTGGTCAGGCCGCAGACGGTTCGCAGCGTCAGGGCCACCCGCGCCTCCGCATTCACTGCGGGGTGGCAGCAGACGAAGATCAGCCGCAGCCGCTCGTCCGGGATCGGGTCGTCCAGCGCCATGGCCTGGTCCTCGGGCGTCGGGGGCGGTTCGGGGTCTTCGGGCCGATATCCGGCGGCGGTGGCGCGTCGCCTCAACCGGTCAAGCGCCCAGCGTCGGGCGACGGCATAGAGCCAGGCGGCGGGATCGCTGGGTGGTTGGGTCCCCCACCGTTCGACCGCGCGGGGGCAGGCCTCGGCGAAGGCATCCTCGGCCAGGTCCAGATCACGGAAGGACGCGGCGAGCGCGGCGACGACGCGCCCGCCGGCCTCCCGGAACGTCTGGTCCAGCAGGGCCGTCACGCGTCCTCGGGCATGCCCAGGGTGGGGCGAATCTCGACCGAGCCGCCCTTGGCGATCGGCAGTTTCTTCGCCCATTCGATCGCGGCGTCGAGGTCGGGCACCTCGATGACGTACAGGCCGCCCAGTTGCTCGCGGGTCTCGGCGAAGGGGCCGTCGTGGACGGTGCGACCCTCCGGCGTCACCTTGACGGTGGTGGCCGTGCTGACGGATTTCAGACCTGCGCCGTTGCGCATCGCCCCGGCCTGGGCCAGTTCGCCACCGAAGGCGGTGTGGGCGGCCAGGATGGCGTGCCAGGCCTCATCGGCCTCGCCCTTCGGATAGGCTTCGGCCTCGGGCTCATAGATCAGAAGCGCGTACTGCATGGGGTGGTCTCCATCTGTCGCCGATCGGACCATCCGATCATGCGGGACAAACGAGAGACGCGCGAGGGGTGGGGAATTCGACAGAGGGCTAAAAACTTCCTTCTCCCGTTGGGAGAAGGTGGCCGTGAAGCGGACGGAAGAGGGTTCGGTGGTGCCAAAGTCCCAGCCATCTGCCCCTCACCCTTTCGCGCAAGGACGATCGCGAGCGATCGTGCGCTCAAGCCCTCTCCCGCCGGGAGAGGGTGCGTCTCACGCAACCTCGGCCAAGGTCTCTTCCGCCGCCATCCAGGCGGCTTCGGCGGCGTCGAGGTCGTGCTGGGTCTTGCCGCGTGATCGGGTCAGACCTTCCAGCGCCTTGGGGTTCGAGATCGAGGCGTTGGCGATGTCGTCGTCCAGTCGGGCCAGTTCGGCGGTGAGGGCGACGACGCGTTCCTCGGCCTTCTTGACGGCGTGGCGCAGGGTCGAGGGGGAAGGGCCTGATTTCTTGTCGTTCTTCGGCTTGCCTTTTGGAGCGGGGGCGACAGCGGCCTCTTCCTTGACCTGGGTCGGTTTGACCATGGCCTGTTTGGCGCGGTCGAGGACGAATTTGGCGTAGTCCTCCATGTCGCCATCATAGGGTTTGACCGTGCCGTCCGCCGCCAGCCACAGACGGTCGGCGACCATCTCCATCAGCGAACGGTCGTGGGTGATCAGGATGACCGCGCCCGTATAGTCGTTCAGCGCGTCCAGCAGGGCCCGGCGGCTGTCGATGTCCAGGTGGTTGGTCGGTTCGTCCAGGATCAGGATGTGCGGAGCCTCCATCGCCACCTGGTTCAGCAGCAGACGGGCGCGTTCGCCGCCGGACAGGGAGGCGACGGTGGTCTCCTGTTTCTCATAGCCCATGCCCCATTGGGCCAGCTTGGAGCGTCGGGCGCTTTCGGGGGCGTCGGGCATGGCGCGGCGGATGATTTCCAGCGGCGTGTCGCTGGGGTCCATGGCCTCGATCTGGTGCTGGTGGAACCAGCCCACGCGCATCTTGCGGTCGCGGTGCAGTTCACCCTCGGAGACCTTGAGCGCGCCGGCGATCATCTTGGCGAAGGTGGACTTGCCCGCGCCGTTGACGCCCAAGAGGCCGATGCGGTCGTCCAGGTCCATGCGCAGGTTGAGGTTTCGCAAGATCGGCTTGCCGGTGTCATAGCCGACATTGGCCCGCTCCAGCCGGATCAGGGGCGGGGCCAGGGGCCGCGGCGGCGAGGGCAGGGTGAAGGGGGCGACGCGTTCCTCGATCGTGGTCGAGACCGGCTGCATCTTGGCCAGACGCTTCATGCGGGATTGGGCCTGGGCGGCCTTGGAGGCCTTGGCCTTGAAGCGATCGACGAAGGCCTGGAGGTGGGCGCGTTCGGCGTCCTGTTTGGCCTTGGCGGACAGTTGCAGGCGGGCCTTCTCGGCGCGGGCCTGTTCGAACTGGTCGTAGTTGCCGGTGTAGAGCGTCAGGGTGTGGTTCGCGAGGTGCAGGATGTGGGTGCAGACCTCGTTCAGCATCTCGCGGTCGTGAGAGATGATCAGGGCGGTGTGCGGATATTTCTTGAGCCGCGCCTCCAGCCACAGGGCACCCTCAAGATCGAGATAGTTGGTCGGTTCGTCGAGCAGCAGCATGTCCGGTTCGGCGAACAGGGCGGCGGCCAGGGCCACACGCATGCGCCAGCCCCCCGAAAACTCCGACATCGGGCGCTGCTGGTTCTCCTGATCGAAGCCGAGGCCGACCAGGATCTCGGCGGCGCGGGCGGGGGCGGCGTCAGCGTCGATCTCGATCAGACGCGACCAGATTTCGCCCATCTCTTCGGGCTCGGCGGTTTCGAGGCGGCCCAGCAGGGTATGCCGCTCGACGTCGGCCTCCAGGATGGTGTCGATGACGCTGACTGGGGTGGCAGGGTGTTCCTGATCGACCGAGCCGATGCGGGCGGTCTTGGGCAGGCTGATCTCGTCGCCACCGGCGGCCAGTTCGCCCAGGATCAGCTTGAACAGGGTCGACTTGCCGATGCCGTTGCGGCCGACAAGGCCGACCTTGGAGCCAGGCGGCAGGCTGACGGAGGCATCGACAAGGAATTTGCGGCCCCAGGCGTTGAAGGTCAGGTCGGTGATCTGGAGCATGATTTAAGGAGCGCTTGAATCGGGTTGGTCCCTCATGCCGCGAACGGCCCGATGGAGGAGGGGGCCGAGAGCGTTAGGGACGCCTTGGAAATGACTGAGGGCGCGTCTATAAGCCCCCACCTTCAAACTCCCAAACAAGAAGTCTTCTCATGACCGACCGTACCTTCTCGATCCTGAAGCCCGACGCCACGCGTCGCAACCTGACCGGCGCAATCAATGCCGTCATCGAGGGTGCGGGTCTGCGCATCGTCGCCCAGCGCCGCGTGCATCTGACCGAGGGCCAGGCCAAGAAATTCTACGAAGTCCACGCCGAGCGTCCGTTCTATGGCGAGCTGGTCGAGCAGATGACCGCCGAGCCGGTCGTGGTCCAGGTGCTGGAAGCCGACGGCGCCGTCGCGAAATATCGCGAAGTCATGGGCGCGACGAACCCCAAGGACGCCGCAGACGGCACGATCCGCAAGCAATTCGCCCTGTCGATCGGCGAAAACTCGGTACACGGTTCGGACTCGGACGAGAACGCCGCGCTGGAGATCGCCCAGTTCTTCACGGACGATCAGATCGTCGGATAAGCAGTCCGGTCGGACGTGGTCAGAAGGCTCCGCCTCCTCGACCCGCAAGACTTCGAACGGCGTCGACCTCGGTCGGCGCCGTTTTCGTTTGTGCGAATGGCGGATCGGGGTTTGGCATATCGACGGTCTCTGTTAATCTATCGACGTAACATCGAGTTTGAGGATCGTGCGTTCCGTTCAACACCTGCCGAACTGGAAGCCCAATGACCCGTTTCGATATCGCCGCCATCGGCGTGATGGCCGCCACGACCGTCGTCTTCACCCTCGATATGTTCCCTGCTGTGGCTCAGACGGATGCCACGCGATGTAGCGCGGTTTCGTCGGACACCGGGATCGAGATCAGCCTAGACACGCCGGTCGATCTGGTGGGCGGCGGACCGGGCGGAGGGCCGCATGTACTGGCGCGCGCGGACGTCGCGCAATCATCCGGTGGCGGAGCGCCTACCGTCCATATGGACTTCACCCAGAAAATGCACGGCGGTATGGTCCAGAAGGGCAGGAACGCGGCGAGCGACCGGTCGGCCATCCCGGGTATCGCGGTCGGCTGTGCCGTCGGATCGTCGCGGTCGTCGTCCAGCGGCGTCTCGACGTGCAGGATCTCGGGTGTGCCCCCCAGCCAGACCGTGTCCGCGCGCATCCTGCTGCCGACCGTTCAGAAGCGGGCCGACGGCGGGATCATGCATGAAGATGGCTGGGAGGTATTGGTGGTTTCACGCAGCGCTTCGACAGGGCCCGGCGTGACCCGGATCACCTGCAGCGACGGCTTTTCCAGCACGCGTGGCAGCACGCCCCGGACCGGCTACGACCTGGCGGTGTCCAAGAAGGCCTGAGTGCAGAAGGCTGTCAGTTGCTGCGGATACAAAGCGTGTTCCGCGACCAGGACCCGTTGGGCCAGGGTTTCGGGCGTGTCGTCTGTGAGAACCGGGACGCGGGCCTGACCCAGGATCGGACCCTCGTCGATGCCGTCGGTGACGAGGTGGACGCTGCACCCGGCCTCGGTGTCACCGGCCTCGATGGCGCGGGCGTGGGTGTGCAGGCCGGGATATTTCGGCAGCAGGCTGGGATGGATGTTCAGCATCCGGCCGGACCAGCGGCCGACCAGCCAGGGCGTCAGCACTCGCATGTAACCGGCGAGGGCGACCACCTGAACGCGGGCTGCGGTCAGGGCCGCGTCGATCGCGCGTTCGTGGGCTTCGCGATCCTTGGCGAAGGGGCGGTGGTCGAGGGCGACGGCCTCGACACCTTTTGCGCGGGCCAGGGCGAGGCCACCTGCATCCGGATTGTTCGAAACGACCCGCACGATCTCGAACGGGGCGTCCGTTGCCTCGGCCGCGTCGATGAGGGCGGCCATGTTGGATCCGCCGCCGGAAATCAGGACGGCGACGCGCGTCCGCTCGGCCATGTCAGACCAACTGGCCACAGACCACGGCGGCCTCGCCCGAGGTCAGCAGGGCCTCCAGCACGTCTTCGCAGTTTTCCGGCGACACGATCAGGATGAAGCCGATGCCGCAGTTGAAGGTGCGGCGCATCTCGTGGTCGCTGATCCCGCCGGTCTCGGCCAGCCACTGAAAGACGTGGGGCATCGGCCAGGCGTCCCAGTCGAACGACGCCGACAGGCCCTCGGCGATACAGCGGGGCGGGTTCTCGATCAGGCCACCGCCAGTGATGTGGGCCGCGCCCTTGATCAGCCCAGCCTTCATCAGCGGCAGGACCGACTTCACATAGATGCGGGTCGGCTCCATCAGGGCCTGGGCCAGGGAGCGGTCGCGGGCGAACGGCGCGTCGTCGCCCCAGGACAGGCCGGACTTCTCGACCACCTTGCGCACCAGGGAATAGCCGTTGGAATGCGGGCCGGACGAGGCCAGGCCGATGATGACGTCGCCCTTCATCTGGCGATCCAGATAGGGAAGGGCGTGACCCCGCTCGACCGCGCCCAGCGAGAAGCCCGCAAGGTCATAGTCGCCGCCATCGTACATGCCCGGCATCTCTGCGGTCTCGCCGCCGACAAGGGCGCAGCCGGCCAGTTTGCAGCCCTCGGCGATGCCGGAGACGACCCGGCGCGCGGCGTCGATCTCAAGCTTGCCGGTGGCGTAGTAGTCGAGGAACAGCAGGGGTTCGGCGCCCTGGGCCAGCAGGTCGTTGACGCACATGGCGACCAGGTCGATGCCGACGCCGTCGTGACGCCCGGTCTCGATGGCGATCTTCAGCTTGGTGCCGACGCCGTCGGTAGTGGCGACGATCAGGGGATCGACGAAACCCGCAGCCTTGAGGTCGAACAGGGCCCCGAAACCACCCAGCGACGGCTCCGATCCCGGACGGCGCGTGGCCTTGGCCAGGGGCTTGATGTGCTCGACCAGCATGTCGCCGGCGTCTATGTCCACGCCCGCATCGGCATAGGTCAGGCCATTATCCAGCGGCTTTGGGGTGTCGCTCATCGGTCACGGGCCTGAATCACAAGGGCGGAAATGTGTCGCGGCTCTTGCCACGACCGGCATGGCGGGGGCTATAGCATTCCAATGACGCCGATCACCACCACAGACGCGCTGGCCGATTATTGCGCGCGGGTCGCCAAGGCCCCCTTCATCGCGGTCGATACCGAGTTCATGCGGGAAACGACCTACTGGCCCAAGCTATGCCTGATCCAGGCCGCGACGCCGACGGACGAGGCGATCATCGATCCCTTGGCCGAGGGGCTGGACCTGACGCCGTTCCTGGATCTGCTGCGCGATCCGGCGATCGTGAAGGTGTTCCATGCGGCACGCCAGGATACGGAAATCTTCGTCAAGCTGGGGGCCATGCCCGTGCCGCTGTTCGATACCCAGGTGGCGGCGATGGCTGCGGGGTTCGGCGAACAGGTGGCCTATGACGGTCTGGTGCGTCAGATGCTGCGGATCGACCTGGACAAGGGATCGCGCTTCACCGACTGGTCGCGACGGCCGCTGTCGGATGCGCAGCTGACCTATGCCATCGGCGACGTGACCCATCTGGCGGCGCTGTATCCGAAACTGCGGGACCGGCTGGCCAAGGAGGGGCGTCTGGACTGGGTGACGGCGGAGATGCAGGGGCTGGTCGATCCGGCGCTGTACGACACCACGCCCGACAATGCCTGGAAACGCCTGAGGCCCAAGAAATACTCGGCCAAGTATCTGGCGGCCTTCAAGGCGACGGCGGTATGGCGTGAACAGGCGGCCCAGGACCGCGACCAGCCCCGCGGACGCATCCTGAAGGACGAGGCGATCGACGAGATCGCGACCCAGGCCCCGACCGACGTGGACGGCTTCAACCGGCTGCGCTCCGTGCCCAAGGGCTTCGGCGGCTCGCGATTGGGACTGGAGCTGATCGAGGAGCTGAAGCGTGTGCTGGCCGACCCGGACGCCCACGCGCCCCGCATGGACCGGCCGGCCCATAATCAGGCGGCACCGCCGTCGGTCGTGGAACTGCTCAAGGTGCTGCTGAAGGCCAAGAGCGACAACGCAGGCGTGGCGTCCAAGCTGATCGCCACGGTCGCCGATCTGGAGAAGATTGCGATCGACGACAATGCCAAGGTTGAGGCCTTGGCGGGCTGGCGACGACAGCTGTTTGGCGAGGACGCGCTGAAGCTCAAGCGCGGCGAAATTGCCCTGGTGCTGAATGGCGCGCGGGTCGAGGTCGTCGAGATCGAGTAGAGGTCGGCGTGACCGACGGGGTCAAATCTCCAGCTTCAGCCCCATGACCTCGGCCAGGGCCTTGGCGCGGCGGCGGGTCTGTTCGCCCAGCAGGACGTCGGCATAACCGTCCGAGGCCGTCAGTTTCAGCGTGCCGCGCTGGATGGTGGCCGAAGCATTGGCCAGGAGTTGCGGTGACCGTCCCGACAGGTCGCAGCCCAGCCGCATCGCCAGACCCAGGGCGCGGGCACGAAGACGCGTCGTCTCGTCCAGCAGCCGGTCGCTGACCGCCGGGTCAGGGGTCGCGGCATTGCCGCCGTAGCGGGCGTTCAGGGCGCAGGCCAGGAAGGCGCGCTCGGCATGCGTCTGACCGGGGATGGGCGCGCGCAGCACCTGGTCGAACACCAGCTCCAGCCGGTGATCGGGATGCAACCGCGCGCCGAGGTCGGCGAGGCGACAGGCGGCGGCGGCCAGAATTGCATCACGGTCCTTGCCGAAGGCCTCGGGCAGGGCGGCGATGATGTCGGCCAGCCAGGCATGCAGGGCGGCGGGCAGGGTCGGGGAGATGCCCTGACGGGCACCGAGGGCCGCACAGCCTGCGATCAGCGGGTCTTCCGCCGGTTCGTCGGCGTCCAGCGTCTCGTACAGCAGGCCTTCGCGCAGGCCCCAGGCCGAGAAATGGATTGTCTTGAGCCCCAGAGCGTCGATCAGACCCTCCAGCACCAGGGCGGCATAGGGCAGGGTCTCGGCTCGCTTCTTGGAAACGCCGGGCAGGCGTTCCAGCGACGTTCTCGACTGGTGGGCGACCAGACGGGCGACGCTGCGCGCGTCGTCGGCGGACATCGCATACTGGTGCACGATCTTCAGCGGATAGTCCTGCATCGCCATATGCAGCTGCGCCAGCGAGCGCCAGCCGCCCCCGACCGCGTGCAGTTCTTCGGCAGCGAACCGTTTGGCGGCGGGTTTCAGCCGCCCGGCGATCGTGGCCCGCAGCCGATCGGCGTCGAATCCTTTCGGATCGGCCAGGCTGAACGGGCCGAGCGGCAGGGTGATGCCGGGCTTCAGACCCTTTTCCCCGACGCGGATCAGCTCCAGGCTGGAGCCGCCCATGTCGGCGGCCAGGCCGCGCGCGCGGGGATCGCCAGCCATGACGCCCAAGGCTGCGTAGTGGGCTTCTTCCTCGCCGGTCAGGACGCGGATGTGCAGGCCCGTCTCGGCGGCGACGCGGTCGCAGAATTCGGGGCCGTCCGAGGCCTCGCGCACGGCGGCGGTCGCGGCCACGAAGGTGTAGGCGGGCCGCACGCTTTCCAGCACGGCCGCGAACCGGCGCAAGGCGGTGAGAGCCAAGGTCACGCCGCCTTCCGACAGTCGACCGGTTTCCGGCAGGTCGCGTCCCAGGCCGGCCAGGACCTTTTCGTTGAACACCGTCCACATGGCCCGGCCCTCCAGCCGGTACAGCACCATCCGCACCGAGTTGGACCCGATGTCGATGACCGCCGCCTCGCGCGGCGATGCATAGGGTTCGGTCACTTCTTGGGCCGGTCGTAACGCAGACGGCCGGGCAGGGTCTTCACCTTGCGGCCCCGACCCGACAGGCTGGGGTTGGTCATGAAATATTTGTGGGCCGAGAAGGGGCGTTCCGGATCGACGGCGGCGACGCGGTGGTAGTCGCCTTCCGCATCCAGCACCCAGCTCTGGGCGTCGTCCTTCAGGTTGGCGACCATGATTTGATCCAGCACTTGGTCGTGGACGGTGGCGTTCTTGATCGGGGTCATGACCTCGACCCGCCGGTCCAGGTTGCGGGTCATCCAGTCGGCGGAACTGATGAAGACCTTGGCCTTGTCGTGCGGCAGGTCGCGGCCATTGGCGAAACAGATGATCCGGCTGTGCTCCAGGAAGCGTCCGACGATCGACTTGACCCGAATGTTCTCGCTCAGCCCCGGTACGCCGGGCCGCAGGCAACAAATCCCGCGCACGACCAGTTCGATGCGAACGCCCCACTGGCTGGCACGGTACAGGGCGTCGATGATCTGGGGGTCGACCAGCGAGTTCAGCTTGACCCAGATGGCGGCGGGCTTGCCCTTGGCGGCGGCGGCCATCTCCTTGCCGATCAGGTCGATCAGGGTCGACTTCATGTTCAGCGGCGAGACGACCAAGGCCTCCAGATCCTCGGGCTGGGCATAGCCGGTGATGTAGTTAAACACCCGCCCGGCATCGCGACCCAGCACCGGATCGGTCGAGAACAGGCTGAGGTCTGTGTAAACCTTGGCCGTGATCGGGTGATAGTTGCCGGTGCCGAAATGGCAGTAGGTCTTCAACCCCTCGCCCTCGCGCCGGACCACGATACTCAGCTTGGCGTGGGTCTTGTACTCGACGAAGCCGAAGACGACGTGGACGCCGGCGCGCTCCATGGCCCGGGCCCAGCGCAGATTGGCCTCCTCGTCGAACCGGGCCTTGATCTCGACCAGGGCGACGACGTTCTTGCCGTTCTCGGCCGCCTCGATCAGGGCGGCGACGATCGGGCTGTCCTTGGACGTCCGATACAGGGTCTGTTTGATCGCGATGACGTTGGGGTCGCGCGCCGCCTGACGCAGGAACTGCACCACCACGTCGAAGCTCTCGAACGGATGGTGGATCAGGATGTCCTTTTCCCGGATCGCGGCGAAGACGTCGCCGCCCTGGTCGCGGACCCGTTCGGGATAGCGGGGCTCGTAGCCGGGGAATTTCAGGTCGGGGTGGCCGGACCCGATCAGGTCCGACAGCTGGGCCAGACCCAGCATCCCCGGCACCATGACCACGTCCTGGGGCGCGGCCTCCAGTTCGCCGACGATGAAGTCGCGCAGGTCGTCGGGCATGGAGGCCTCGATCTTGACCCGGACGACATCGCCCAGACGCCGCTGTTTCAGCGCCTCCTCGAACTCCATGACCAGGTCTTCGGCCTCTTCCTCGATCTCGATGTCGCTGTCGCGGATCAGGCGCAGCACGCCCTTCTCGACGATCTCGCAGCCGGGAAACAGGTGGTCGATGAACAGCAACAGGACGTTTTCCAGCGTCACGAACCGCCGACGACCCTTCACCGATCGCCCGTCGCCGGGCAGTTCCCAGAACCGCCTGACCTGGGTCGGGACGGGCACCAGGGCATAGAGGGTCTTGTTGTCCCGCGTCCGTTTCAGCTTCAAGGCCAGCGAGAAGCCGAGGTTGGGCAGGAACGGAAAAGGATGGGCCGGATCGATGGCCAAGGGGGTCAGGACGGCGAACAACTGGTTCAGGAACTCGGGCTCCAGCCGTTCCTTGTCGGTCCTGGTGATCTTGGCGGAATGGACGACTTCGATCCCGGCCCCGACCAGTTCGCGACGCAGCTGGCGCCAGCGTTCCTGCTGTTCGGCCATCAGCTCGCCGGCGGCGACATTGACCCGCTCCAGCGTCTCGGCCGGCGTCAGTCCGTCGGCGGACAGAACCCGCACCCGCTCGCGCACCTGACCCTTCAGCCCGGCGACGCGGGTCATGAAGAACTCATCCAGATTGTTGGCCGAAATCGACAGGAACCGCAGCCGCTCCAGCACCGGATGGGCCGGATTGGCCGCCTCCTCCAGCACACGGGAGTTGAATTTCAGCCACGAAATCTCGCGGTTGAAGAACCGCTGCGGTGACGCGATCAGCGCCTCGTCCAGCGCCAGTTGCGGCGCGCGCGAGGTGGGGACTTCCTCGCCGGTCGTGGTGTCGGTGATCGCCGCGTCGCTCATGGACCGGTTCTGAGGGTGAAATGTAACGGCTGCAACCCTTTGCGGGCGGATCATTCGAACAGGTCGGCGCTCTCGTCGGCGGCGTCCAGAACCTGGCGCGCCAGCACTCGCGTGACGGGGCGGTGTACGGCGTCCAGGCGCTCGACGATCTCCGCCGCTGCTGCCGCCGACCGGTCGATGCGGCGGACCAGATAGTCGATCACACCGTCGCCCGGTGTGATGCTGCGTTCGGAAAACCGGGTGCGCAGGATGGCTGCAAGGACCGCGTCGTCCGGGGCCTCCATCGCCACGACCCGCAGAGCATCCAAGCGTGAGCGCAGGTCTGGTACCTGGACCGACCACAGCCGGGGGGAGGGACGCGAGACCAGCAGCAGGGCCCCACCGTCGGCCTGGGCCAGGTTGATCAGGTGAAACAGGGTCTCGTCGTCGGCGTCCTGGGCGATGTCCAGCAGGACGGGACGCCCTTCCAGCTCTATCGGGTCGGCCAGGGCGGCCTCGGCCCCGTTCAGCGGCACGGCCCCGACCCGTTCGGCCCAGATGGCGGCCAGATGGCTCTTGCCGCAGCCGGCCGGGCCGCAGATGGCCATGACGCGACCGGCATCGTCCGGCCAGCGGTCCAGTACCCGCGCGGCCTCGTCATTGCAGTCCGAGCGCACGAAACCGGCGGCACCGGACGGCACCGCGCGCTGCAAGGGCAGTTTCAACTGGTCGCGTGGGTCGGAGCCGCCTGACATATCCGTATCATAGCAGGACTGCGTGACCGTCCGCATACGGTGTTCCGTGTAATCGGGGACAAGAGGTGGCTGCTGTGGACAGGCGTGACCTTGACTTTCGGGGACGATGATGCGCCCTACCGGCTCCCGAATTTCCGGTCGTCCGCGACCGACAAGCCGAAGATTTCCCTCATGCACGCCTATCGTTCCCACACCTGCGGTGCCTTGCGTCTCAGCGATGCCGGATCGAACGTGCGCCTGTCGGGCTGGGTGCACAGGAAGCGCGACCATGGCGGCCTGCTGTTTATCGACCTGCGCGACCACTATGGCCTGACCCAGTTGGTGCTCCATCCCGAGACGCCGGGCTTCGAGGCCGTCGAGCGCCTGCGCGCCGAGAGCGTGATCCGCGTCGATGGTGAGGTCGTGGCGCGTGATGCCTCGGTCGTGAATGCCAACCTGCCGACCGGCGAGATCGAACTGCGCGTCCTGGCCGTCCAAGTGCTGTCCGAAGCCGCCGAACTGCCGTTGCCGGTTTTTGGCGAGCCGGAGTATCCGGAGGAGATCCGGCTGAAGCACCGCTACCTCGATCTGCGCCGCGAGACCCTGCACAAGAACATCGTCCTGCGGTCGCGGGTGATCTCATCGATCCGCCAGCGGATGGTCGGGCAGGGGTTTCTGGAATACCAGACGCCGATCCTGACGGCGTCGTCGCCGGAGGGCGCGCGCGACTTCCTGGTGCCCAGCCGCCTGCATCCCGGCAAATTCTACGCCCTGCCCCAGGCCCCTCAGCAGTTCAAGCAACTGCTGATGGTGTCGGGCTTCGACCGCTATTTCCAGATCGCGCCCTGTTTCCGCGACGAGGACCTGCGCGCCGACCGGTCGCTGGAGTTCTATCAGCTCGACGTCGAGATGAGCTTCGTCACACAAGAGGATGTTTTCGCGGCGATCGAGCCCGTCATGCACGGCGTGTTCGAGGAGTTCGCCGACGGCAAGTCGGTGACGCCGTATCCGTTCCCGCGCATTCCCTACCGCGACTCCATAGCCTGGTACGGCACGGACAAGCCCGACACCCGCAATCCGATCAAGATGCAGGACGTGTCCGACAGCTTCCGCGACGGCGGCTTCGGCCTGTTCGCCAAGATCCTGGGGGCCGATGCCAAGAATGCGGTCTGGGCGATCCCGGCACCGGGCGGCGGTTCGCGCGCCTTCTGCGACCGGATGAACTCCTGGGCCCAGGGCGAAGGCCAGCCGGGACTGGGCTATATCTTCTGGTCGGACGATAACAATGCCTGGGGCGGACCGATCGCCAAGAACCTGGGTGCCGAGGCGACCGACGCCCTGATGGGCACGCTTGGATTGGGCAAGGGCGACGCCGCCTTCTTCGTCGCCGGTGACCCTGCCGTCTTCTACAAATTCGCCGGTTCCGCCCGGACCCGTCTGGGTACGGAGTTGAAGCTGATCGACGAGGGCCGGTTCGAGTTCTGCTGGATCGTCGACTTCCCCATGTTCGAATGGTCGGAGGAGGAGAAGAAGGTCGACTTCTCGCACAACCCCTTCTCAATGCCACAGGGCGAGCTGGAAGCCCTGACCACCAAGGACCCGCTCGATATCCTGGCCTATCAGTACGACATCGTTTGCAACGGCTACGAGCTGTGCTCGGGCGCGATCCGGAACCACAAGGCCGAGATCATGCTGAAGGCCTTCGAGATCGCGGGCTATGACGCCTCGGTGGTCGAAGAGCAGTTCGGCGGCATGCTGAACGCCTTTCGCTACGGCGCGCCGCCGCACGGGGGTCTGGCGCCGGGCATCGACCGCATCGTCATGCTGCTGGCCAACCAGGTCGCGATCCGCGAGGTCATCGCCTTCCCGCTGAACCAGCAGGGGCAGGATCTGCTGATGAGCGCCCCCGCAGAAGCGCAGGATCGTCAGTACAAGGAACTGCACATCCGCAGTGCCGCGCCGCTGAAATAGCGACGGAGTGCGGAGCTCTGTTCCGCATTGGCGACGCATCTGAAAGAGCGGACCGGAGGTCCGCGCTCCGTCAGTCCCGGTCGGCGACGACCACGTTGCGAACGCGCGGTGGCGCGGGCGCACGAGGCGGGACCGGTGGGACCGGGATGACCAGTCGCACGCCGCCACAGCTGGCCACCGTCAGCCCGCGCGGCAGCTGAGTCGTGGCGTCGCCGCAGGTGCGGCTGATCTGGCTCTGGGTCAGGCCGCGCGCGCCCGACAGGTCGGCTCCGCGAATGTCGGTCCGGCGCATCTCGGCCCCGGAAAAGTCGGCACGGGCAAAGGTGCCGCCGGTCAGGCGGGCGCTGTTCAGCTCGGCCTCGCGGAAGCTGGCTCCGGTGAAGTCGCCCCGGCTCATGTTGGCGGCGTTCAGCTCGCTATTGGAAAACGACGCCCCGCGCGCACTGACATTGGCCAGATTGGCTCCGGTCATTTCGGTGTCGGAGACATTGGCCTGTGCCAGATTGGCCCCGTTCAGGCTGACTCCGACCATCTCGGCCCCGGACAGATTGGCGCGCGACAGGTTGGCTCGGGCGAACACCGCCCCTTGCGCCTCGGCCCCCTCCAGCGAAACGCCGGTGAAGTTCGAGCCGGTGAAGGAGGCCCCCATGATCTCGACGCCGCGCATGTCGGCGCGGCTGAAATCGCTGTTGGAAAAGTTCGAGCCCATCAGCTCGGCCCCGCGCAGATTGGCCCCGACCAGAGTCGCGTTCAGGAAGGTCGCCCCGGTGAAGGTCGCGCCGCTGAGGTCGCGGCCCGACAGCTCGCAGCGATTGCACGAACCGCCCAGCGACACCATCCGGGCCACGTCGCGATCCTGATATATCAGTTGCGTGGCCTCGGCCGAGGCGGTCGAGGCGAGGCCGGTCGCGCCCAGTCCGAGGACGGCGGCGACGGCGAGACGGATCAGGAACAGGGACTGTTTCACGCTCCCTTCATGCCGCCATCGGCCCGAAAACCCTACTTAAATCGCCGTAAGGTGCGTGGCGCTTAGCAGGCGCGGATGCGAAGGCCGCGCGGGAGATTGGTCGCGGCATCGCCACAGGCCCCGGCCAGCCGGGCCTGGGTCAGGCCGGTCGCCCGCGCGAGGCTGGCACCGGAAAAGTTGGTGCCGTCCAGGGTCGCGCCGGAGAAGTTTGCGCCTTCCAGATAGGTGCCGACGAAGCTGGCGTTGCTCAGGTTCGCGCCTGCGAAGTTGGAGCCGGAGAAGACACCGCCATAGGCTTCCACGTCGCGCAGGTCGGCATTGGCGAAGCGGGTGCGGTTCATGGTGGCAAGGCTGAGATCAGCCTGACGCAGCCGCGCGCCCGACAGGTTCAGCCCACTGCGCTCCAAACCGGAGAAATCGGCCTGGAACAGATTGCAGCCGGAACAGCTGGCCCCGCCGCGCACGCGATTGATCTGACCGGGGTTCTGGGCCAGGGCCGGGGCGGCGACCGCGACGGACAGGAAGGCGGCGAGGATCAGGGCGGGCTTCATGGGACGACACTCCGGTTTCGTCGGTGAGGCAGCAAGGAGCGTGCCAAAATTCCTTCTCCCCTTGTGGGAGAAGGATCATGAGCCATGCTTCGACGTCGCCACCCCGCAGGCGTCGCATATCCAGCCTGCTCCGCGCTGTTGCAAGGTAAAGTCGCCGCACGCGGGGCAGGCGTCGGCCTGCGGTGCGGCATTGGCGGGCTCGGGCTCGCGGCGCTGGCCGAACGGAAGGACGACAAGATTGTCCGGCGCGGCACCCCGCGCGAACCCTTTCGAGATAAAGCGGGCGGCGGGGACGGTGTCGCCTTCGTCGGCCCCGGCCCCCAGCCCGTCGGCGTTCAGATGGTCCGGGTCCGCATTGGCCAGTTCGGCGCGGTCCAGATAGGAGACGCCCAGTTCGCGGAAGATGTAGTCCAGGATGGACGTGGCGGACTTGATCGAGTCGTTGCCGGTGACGCGTCCCGCGGGCTCGAACCGGGTGAAGACAAAGGCATCGACGAATTCGTCCAGCGGCACGCCGTATTGCAGGCCGATCGAGATCGCGATGGCGAAATTGTTCATCAGCGAGCGGAAGGCGGCCCCTTCCTTGTGCATGTCGATGAAGATCTCGCCCAGTTCGCCGTCGTCGTATTCGCCGGTGTGGATATAGACCTTGTGCCCCCCGACGGCGGCCTTCTGGATATAGCCCTTCCTGCGATCCGGCAGCTTGCGGCGAGTGCGGTCGCGTTCGACGACGCGTTCGACGACCTTCTCGACCGTGCGAACCGTGGGTTCGGGTCGGGGTGCGGAGACGGACGGTGCGACCGTATGGGGCAGATCCAGCAGCGGGCCGTGCGGGGGTGATTCCAAGACCAGTCGTACGGCGCGGAATCCATCGCGCGCCGCCTCTCCCAGCAGCCTTGCGGCCTGAACGCTCGTGATTGACCATTCGACGGGCTGACCCGTCAGATCGGGGATTTCGCTGAAAGGCTCGACGACACGGCGCATTCGGGTCTCGCGGGCGGGATCTTCCAGCCAGGCGCGCAGGGGCGCGGGCATGTCGGACCAGTCGGTCAGATCGACGTGGCCCAGGGCATGGGCCTGGGCCGCCGCGATCGCGTCGTCGTCGAAACCGAGCAGACCGAGGAGGTCGGCGTCGCCCGCCTCGATATCCAGAACGTCGCGGACGAAACCGGGGTCCAGCACCAGCGGCCCGAAGGCGTCATCCAGCCGCTCGACATGGTTCAGCGCCGTCTCCACGGCCTCGAGCTCGACAGCGGTGAAGCCGAGAGCCTGGAGCGCCGCGTGGTCGATGCCCGGCGCGTCCATCAGCGTGCGGCGACCCATCAGATGGCGCTCAGCGGCCTGGGCGTCGCCACCATGGGTCTGGATGGCGGTGGCCAGCGACGGACGCAGCCGGGTCACGATCTCGCCGTCGCAGGTCTGATAGGGGTCGCGGGCCACAAGGGCGTCGATGCCTGAGCGCAGCATCAGGTCGGCGTCGTCCGCGAACAGGCCGATGATGCCGTGCCAGCGACCCTCGGCAACGAGGCCTGCCGTCTCGCGCAATCGTTCGGACAGCTCGGTATCGACTGACACCAGGGCGTTTGCCTGTCGGATCAGTCGTCCGGCGTCGTCCTCGGACAGCGTTTCCCGGCCGGGCGCAGATCCCAGACAGATAGCGAGGTCAGCCGATGTGGCCTGGGCGGCGGCCACGACTGTTCCTGCAATCCGCGACAGCCGCGCATCGATTTCAGAGGCGACCAGGCGGCCTTCGTTCAGAACGAGGTCGCTCATCCCGTTCAGGCCAAGGCTAAGCGTGCGGGTTTCGGTCGGGTCCGCCAGGGTCAAGGCCAGGGTCCAGATCCGAACCAGATCGGCCAAATCGTCGAGCGACCCCGAGGCCAGGATCAACGGCAGGTTCAGCGACGCGGTCGTCGCCGAAGCCTGTTGAGCCGCCGCATCGCCGTCGCAAGGGTCGAAGGCCAGGATCAAGTCGCCGGTCAACGTGGCGCGACCGAGGAGGTCGTTGCCGGGCCCGCCCGCGGCGACGGCCTCACGGTTGGCGATGACGACGAGCGGCGGAACCGGTGGGGCGGGGGCAGGCTCGAGGCTCAGCCGCTCGCCCCGGATGGCATTGAGAATGGCAGGGTCGGATGCCCCCGCTTGACGGGCCTTCAGGGCGGCGCGGGCCAGGGCGGGGTTCTTGCGCGGATCGCTGCATTCGCCGCGCGGTCCCTCGCAGCGATCAACGGCGTCGGCGACGGCATTCAGGGCCCGAGCGGTGGCTTCCATCACGCCTGCGGTGGCGGTGGCCAGACGACGAGCGGCGACCTCGCGCTCGATCCGGCGCAGACTGGCCGGGTCGTTCAATGTCTCGACGGTGGAGCCCGGACCGGCGGGCCTCCAGCCTGGGGTGACCCATCCTGCCAGCAAGGTCTGCACCAGGCTCCGGGCCAGCGCGTCGGCGTGATCGGCGTCGGTCAACAGACCCAGATCGAGCCCCCGCAGCGCAATCCGATCGGCCCATTCGGCGAGCCCGCCCAGCAGGGGCTGGTCGCTGGCAACAGCCGCGATATCGGGGCTTTGGCCCTCGACCCAGTCCAACCAGGCCTCGACCCGGACGTCGGTCCATCCTGTCGGAGCCAACACATCGGCAACGCTGTCCACGCGTTCGATCGCGCGGCGCTCGAGCGCGACGTCTTGGGTGGCGAAACGGGTGGGGGTGCGCATCCGGGGCCCTCCGGCTGATCGTCTTTCAGATTAGGCCCGACCGTGCCTTCCCTTCAATAGATGTCGTGGGTCGGGGCGAGGTTACCCCCAAGATGTTGATCGGCGATAGCGCGCCGTCGCGCTGGACGCGGGGGCTGCGGGTTTCTATGATCGCGCAGCGTCGTCGGGTGATCCGAAGCGGCGGCTTTCGACGGGATGTTCACGACGTGCTTGGCAAGATCTTCTCCTGGACCAATGGCGCGACGATCGGGACCCTGTTCACTATCGCCAAGCGCGGCAGCCTGGTCGGGACCGACGAGAACGGCAACCGCTATTACCAGTCGCGCGACACCTCCAGCTATGACGGGCGTCACCGGCGCTGGGTGGTGTATCAGGGCTATGCCGAGGCGTCCAAGGTGTCGCCCGACTGGCACGGCTGGCTCCACTATACGTTCGACGAACCGCCGACCGTGGCCCCGCTGGTGCGCCGCAAATGGGAGAAGGATCATCGGCCCAACCTGACCGGAACGCCCTTGGCCTGGCGTCCGCAAGGGTCGCTGGCCAACGAAGGCGTTCGTCCTGCCGCGACCGGCGACTATGAGGCATGGAAACCGGAATGAAACGGCCGCGCGGGATTCTGATCGGGGCGGTGGCCTTGGGCCTGATGGGGTCCGGGGCCGTTGTCGCGGGTGCCATGCAGGACGCGCCACAGGACGCCCAGCCCACGGCCCAGGATCCCATCGGCGACCTGCTTCGCAACCCGCCGCCGCCTGCGACCCCGACGACGCCCGTCGAGCCCGCGCCCTCCGCCGACCTGGCCCCGGCGGCACCGATCATCATTATTCCGACCGAGCCTCTGGTCGTCGCCGAAGTTCCGGAAGAGGAAGCCGAGGACGAGTCGATCGCGCCCCCTGCCAAGCTGGTCGAACCGGTCGTCCCCAACCGTCGCCAGCGCCGCCGCGTCGCCATCGTCGAGGCCATCGACAAGGTCACGGCCCGCAGCATGCGGTTCGAGGTCGAGGTCGGCGGTCGCCCTGTGCGCTTCAACAAACAGTTGGTTTTCACGGCGCGTGCCTGTGAGGTGTCCGCGCCGGAAGAACTGGTCGAGGATTCCGTGGCCTATCTGGAAGTCTCGGTCGAGCCGCGCGTCAACGCCCGCAACGTCGAGACGCGTCAGGTCTTCAAGGGTTGGATGTTCGCCTCGACGCCCGCCGTCAGCGGCCTGGAACACCCGATCTATGACGCCTGGGTCGTGGGCTGCAAGGCGTAGGCGACGGCGTCCGGACCGCTGAGCGGGATGGTGAGTGAGACCTTGTCCGGCTGAACCGTCAGGGCTGATTTCAGCAGACGCAGATAGACCGATTGCGGCGTCTCGACGGTTCCGAACTGGATCAGATGCTCGGTCTGGAACTGGGCGTCCAGCAGGGTCCAGCGGCCCCGTTTCAGCCGGGCCACCAGATGGACCAAGGCAACCTTCGATGCATCGGTCACGCGGCTGAACATGCTCTCGCCGAAGAAGGCCCCGCCCAAGGTCACGCCATACAGGCCCCCGACCAGACGCTCGTCCTGCCAGCATTCCACGCTGTGAGCGAAACCGCGTGCGTGGAGTTCGACATACAGCCTGCGGATCGGGCCGTTGATCCAGGTGTCCTCCCGGCCCGGCGCGGGGCTTGCGCAGGCATCCAGCACGGCGGCGAAGGCGGTGTCGATGCGAATCTGGAACGGCTCCGACCGCACTGTTCGGCGCAGACGGGCGGGAATGTGGAACCCATTCAGTGGGATTACGCCTCGCTGGTCCGGCTCGACCAGGAAGACTCGCGGATCGTCGCGCGCCTCGCCCATCGGAAAGACGCCTCGAGCATAGCAGCGCAGCAGGTCGTCGGGGCCGAAGCCACCGAAGGGTGAGGCGGTGAAGGCGGGGTCGCCGCTCAGGCCGCGCCCTTCTGCTTCTTCGCCCAGTTTTCCAGCCAGTGGATGTCGTAGTCCCCCGACAGGATGTCCGGCTCGGCCAGCAGTTTCTGGAACAGCGGAATCGTCGTGTCGATGCCGCCGATGACCATCTCGTTCAGGCTGCGCTTCAGTCGCGCAATACATTCGGTCCGGTCGCGACCGTGGACGATCAGCTTGCCGATAAGGCTGTCGTAGAACGGCGGGATCGAGTAGCCGGCATAGATGGCGCTATCCAGCCGCACGCCCAGACCACCCGGCGCATGAAAGTCGGTGATCGTGCCAGGAGACGGTGTGAAAGTCTCCGCGTTCTCGGCATTGATCCGCACCTCGATGGCATGGCCTTCGAAATGGATGTCCTCCTGCGTGAAGGACAGGGGCAGGCCGGCGGCGATTCGGATCTGTTCGCGTACCAGATCGACACCTGTGATGGCCTCGGTGACCGGGTGTTCGACCTGCAGCCGGGTGTTCATCTCGATGAAGAAGAACTCGCCGTCTTCCCACAGGAATTCGATCGTCCCGACGCCCAGATAACCGATCTTGGCGATGGCCTTGTTGACCGTCTCGCCGATGGCGACGCGTTCCGCCGCCGACAGGGCGGGCGAGGGGGCCTCCTCCAGCACCTTCTGGTGACGGCGTTGCAGCGAGCAGTCGCGTTCGCCGAGGTGGACGACGTTGCCGTGGCTGTCGGCGATGACCTGGATCTCGATGTGGCGAGGCTTCTGGAGATAGCGCTCCATATAGACCGCGCCGTTGCCGAAGGCGGCCAGGGCCTCGGACTGCGCTGTCTGTACTGCCTCGACCAGATCGTCTGCCGTCAGGGCCACCTTCATGCCGCGCCCGCCGCCGCCGGCCGAGGCCTTGACGATCAGGGGAAAGCCAATGGACTTCGACGCGGCAATAGCGTCCTCGACGGTCTCGACCTCGCCGGGCGAGCCGGGGACGCAGGGAATGCCGGCCTCCAGAACCGTCTGTTTGGCGGTGATCTTGTCGCCCATGACCCGGATGTGCTCGGGCTTGGGGCCGATGAAGGCCATGCCGTGGGCCTCCACGATCTCGGCGAAGCGGGCGTTCTCGGACAGGAAGCCATAGCCGGGGTGAACCGCCTGGGCCCCGGTGATCTCGCAGGCGGCGATGATCGAGGGGATGTTCAGATAGGATTTGGCGGCGGGCGCGGGCCCGATGCAGACGCTCTCGTCGGCCAGCCGCACCCACATGGCGCCGCGATCGGCCTCGGAATGCACGGCGACGGTGGAGATGCCCATCTCCTTGCACGCCCGGTGGATGCGCAGCGCGATCTCGCCGCGGTTGGCGATCAGGACCTTGGTGAACATGACCGGCTCAGTCGGCCAGCATGACGAGCGGCTCGCCGAACTCGACGGGCTGGGCGTCGCCGACCAGGATGTCCTGAACCACGCCGTCGCGGGGGGCCTGGATCGGGTTCATGGTCTTCATGGCCTCGATGATCAGAAGGGTCTGACCCTTCTTGACTGTGTCGCCGACCGACACGAAGGCCGGAGCCTCGGGCGAGGCCTGCAGATAGACGGTGCCGACCATCGGCGACTTCACCTGTTCACCCGACTTGGCGACGATGGTGGCGGGATCGGACGGCATGGAAGCCGGTGCAGCGGCCTGGGGCGCTGCGGAGGGCGCGGCCTGGGCCACGGGCGCAGCCGCATACTGCATGACCGGGGCCGCGGTGATCTCGCGGGCCACGCGGATACGCAGTTCGCCGCGCTCGACCTCGATCTCGGTCAGGCTCGTGTCGTTCAGGATATCGGCCAGTTGCCGCACCAGGGAGGTATCGATCTCGACCGGCTCATTGGTCAGTTTGGGCGCGGGCTTGGGCTTCTCGGTCGCCATGGGTCAGGTCTCTTTTCGCGAACGGACGAGGCGCAACGCGGCCTGGATCGCCAGTTCATAGCTGAACGGGCCGAAACCCGAAACGATGCCGGTCGCGACCGGCGAAACATAGGAGCGATGCCGGAAACGCTCTCGCGCCGCCGGATTGGACAGGTGACATTCGACGATGGGGATCGTCAGGGTTTTCAGGGCATCCAGCAGGGCGACCGAGGTGTGGCCGTAGCCCGCGGGGTTGATGACCAGGACGGACCCGTTTGTGCGGGCCTCGTGGACCCAGTCGATCAGCTCGCCCTCGTGATTGGACTGGTGGAACACCACCGTAGCATTCTCGGCGGCGTGTTCGCACATCGCCTGGATATCCGCGAGCGTCTCACGCCCATAGATATCCGGTTCCCGCTCGCCCAGAAGGTTGAGGTTGGGGCCGTTCAGGACGTAGATGACAGGCGTTTCGGACATGAACCTTTGTCGGAGCGTTGGCCCCCGATGAATCGGGCGGGCCTTTTAACCGAGGACCGGCGTGGAGCAAAGCGCCGTTCCGGAATGGATTGACGTAGCGGTATGCGCATTCAAGTCAACGGAGATACGCGCGAGGTCACCGCCCGGACGATCCTGGCCCTGGTCGGGGAACTCGGGCTGGACCCGCGCAAGGTGGCGGTGGAGCGCAATCTGGAGATCGTGCCCCGCTCGCTGCATGGGGATACGGCGCTGGTCGAGGGCGACCGGATCGAACTAGTGCAGTTCGTCGGCGGGGGCTGAGGTCAGACCTTCAGGATGGGGCCGGGGTAGCGGGCGATCGTGCGGTCTGCGGTGACCAGTTCAAACCCCTCGACGATGACCTGGGCGATCAGCAGGCGGTCGAACGGATCGCCGTGAACCATGGGCAGACGCGCGACCTCGATCGAATGCAGGCTGTTCACGGGCAGCTCATTGTAGCCAAGATCGAGAAGTCCCTCCCTTAGAATGGCCGGATCAACGTCGAAGCCGGGTTTGCGAAGCGCATTCTTGATCGCTACCTCCCAGATGTTGACCGCGCTGAACAGGATCGTCGCGGACGGGTCGAGGATGGCGGCCTGAGCTGCCACGGACAGGCGTTCGGGCTCCTGCACGGACCAAAGCAGGATATGGGTGTCCAAAAGCCGGGTCACGGCTTGCCGTGGAACATCTTTTCAATCTCGTCCTTGAAGGGCGTCTTGATATCGTCGGGCACCTTGAACTGGCCGCGCATGAAGCCGAGACGGCGAGAAGTATCAACTGGCACAGCCTCGACTGCCGTCACCTTGACCAGCGGCTTTCCGGCCTTGGCGATGATGAAGGGCTCGCCGTCGACGGCCTTCTGGATCAGGCGCGAAAGGTGGGTCTTGGCCTCGTGGATGTTAACGGTTTCCATCGTCGGCTCCAGTGAACTAAGTCTGGTTAGTCTACTTCATTTCGAGCGGCATCACAAACCGTGTCAGGGTGGCGCTGTCAGGCAGACGCGGGTGCTCGGGGGGGCCCCATGGTCAGGCGCTCCGACGTCAACAACGCCTGGGCGTCGACATCGCGGGCCAGGGCTCGCTGAACCGCCGGACGATCTTCCATGCGCGAGGCATGATCGACATAGAGCGGATAGGGCGACAGATCGAAGCCCGCGCCGTTCGGACGCCCGAAGACCCAGAACAGATAGGCGTCCATCGCACTCCAGGACTCGCCATACCACCACGGCCCCTCGGCCAGTTTCGCTTCGATCAGGGCCAGGTTCTCGGCCATGGCCTGGGTTCCGACCGCCTTGACGGCCGGGCCGCCCGTCTCGCCGCCGATCTTGCCGGGCATGCAGACGCGCGTAACGAGCGGATGCAGGGTCGCCGAGCAGAAGCAAAGATCGGCGATGTTGCGCGCTGCTGCCATTGTCGTCGCTGTGGACGGCATGACCCCCGCTTCCGGATAGGTCGCGGCCAGATAGCTGATCAGGGCGACATTCTCGGTCAGGGCTTCGCCGTCCACGACGAGCGCGGGCACCTTGCCCTTGGGATTGACGGCCTTGTAGGCAGGCGACTTGTGGAACCCGGCCATGAACCGCACCAGCTCATAGGTGAAGGGTACACCGATCTCCTCCAGCACGATGGTCGTGACCCGCGAACAGCTGCCCGGGGCGGCGAACAGGGTGATGTCGGACATGGCGTGTCTCCCGATGCGGTCTCGTCTGTCGAGCGAACCTAGCGGTTCGCTTATTTCAGCGCCACGGGAAATATAGTTTCGATGTGGCCTTGACCGTTCGAGCGCGAAGGCGAATTCCTTTGCTCGATCACACCGGTTGCGCTCAGATGGATGTCTGCGGGAGGGGCCATGGACCGGGACATCAGGATCGCCTTGGGCATCGCCGCCGGATGCGTTGGCCTGTTGATCGGGTTCTTGTTCCTGATCCGCTATCTGGTGCCGACCGTTCTGGGCGCGCCGTTCGAGGGCAGCCTGGTCGCGGCCTCCATCGTCGGTCTGATCGGGGTGATGATCCTGGTCTGGGCGGCATGGAAACTGTTCGTCTGGGCCCGCCGATCCCTCAATCGATGACAAGGAAATCCGTCGCATGACCGTCAGAGCCTCTCGTTCTTTCCGGATGCCGAGCGGTGGTGGATCCGTCGGGCGCGTCATCGGGCTGGTCGTCACAGTGTTTGTGCTGCTGCTGGTCATGACCCTGTCGGTGTCGAGTTGCAGCGTGACGGTCGAGAGCGGTTACGTCGGCATCAAGACCACCAAATTTGGTCCCACCCCCGGCGTTCAGCCCCAGGAACTGGGTCCCGGCTTCCACTGGGAAGGCATAGGCGAGAAAATCCGCACCTATCAGACGCTCCAGCGCACCTACAGCTACACGCGCGAGCCCAACTCCGACGGTGGCGAGAACGAGGAGATCACCTTCTCCGACGTGCTGGGCCTGCCGATGACGGCGGACGTTGCCCTGACCTTCCGTATCCGCGAGGACAAGGCTGCCGATCTTTATGCGACCTGGCGCCAGGAATTCGACGCCTTCATCGACGGGCCGTTGCGGACCTCGGTACGGGCCGCGATCGCGCGCGAGACCGAGAAGCTGCCCGTGGCCTGCAATGCCCAGCAGGCCAGCGAGGCCCCGGTCGTGGTCGCGACCGAGGTCGGTGCCGCACCGATCGTGCCGGGAACGCCCGATTCCGAGGACTGCCCCGGCCAGCTGATCGGACCCGGCCGCCAGATCGTCCTGCAACGGGCTATGCAGGCTCTGCAGCGGGAATGGTCGCCGCAAGGCCTGGAGATCATCCGCATGGAGTGGGTCGGATCAATCCGCTATCCGGAATCGGTGCTGCAGGCGATCCAGTCTCGCACGACGGCGGAACAGAACACCCGCGCAGCGATCGAACGGGTCAATCTGGAACGCGCCAATGCCGACGCCCGCATCGCCCAGGCCCGCGGTCAGGCAGAGGCCAACCGTTTGCTGGCCGAATCGATCCGCTCCAATCCCGAGGTGGTGCGTCTGCGCGAGATCGAGCGGACCTTGGGCCTGTGTCCGCTGAACGCCAACACCTGCGTGATTGGCCAGGGGGTCAACCTGTCCACCCTGATCGAAAGCCGGAACGCCCAGAACGAGGGCAACCGATAAAGCGACGGCAACGGGTTTCGCCGGGCGGCGGCGGCGACTAGATCAGCGGCATGACTTCGCCCACCGACACCTGGACCGTCGCCGGTCGCACCTTCACGTCGCGCCTGATCGTCGGCACCGGCAAATATGCCGACTATGCCCAGAACGCCGCCGCCGCCGAGGCCGCAGGGGCCGAGATCGTGACAGTGGCTCTGCGCCGCGTGAACCTGTCGGACCCGTCCCAGCCGATGCTGGTGGATCATGTGAAGCCGGACCGGTTCACCTTCCTGCCCAATACGGCGGGGTGTTTCATGGGCGAGGACGCGGTGCGGACCCTGCGGCTGGCGCGCGAGGCTGGCGGGTGGGGGCTGGTCAAGCTGGAGGTGCTGTCCAACTCGGCCCACCTGTATCCCGACATGGTCGAGACGCTGCGGGCACTGGACCTGCTGGTCGCGGACGGGTTCGACGTCATGGTCTATTGCACCGACGATGTGGTGATGGCGAAGCGGCTTGAGGATGCGGGTGCCGCTGCGATCATGCCGGCCGCGTCGCCGATCGGCTCGGGGCTGGGCATCCAGAACCGGGTCAACATCCGGCTGATCGTCGAACAGGCCGGAGTTCCCGTGTTGGTCGATGCGGGCGTCGGCACGGCGTCGGATGCGACCATCGCCATGGAGCTGGGCTGCGACGCCGTGATCGCCAACACCGCCATCGCCGGGGCGCGTGATCCGATCGGCATGGCACGGGCGATGAAGCACGCCGTCATCGCCGGGCGCGAGGCCTATCTGGCGGGCCGGATGCCGAAGCGAATGTATGCCGATCCGTCGTCGCCGCTGGCGGGGCTGATCTAGGCCCGCTCGCCAAGCGAGGATATCTGGTTCAGATTGACGTGGTCTTCGGAGGGGAAACCGAAATGCGCCGTCATCTGCTGGCCTTCACCGCCATCGCCGCCTGTCTGGTCGGGCCGATGGCCGTCGCGGATGCGACGCGGAACGACGCCAATGTCGATCTGATTTCCAACCCCCAGGTCTGTGGCCGTGTCGGTTCGGCGCTTGGGGCGACGCCAGTGGCCGAAATGGTCATGGTCGACGGGTTCGGAAACGCCGGCTTCAAGGTCGATACGACCAACCCGCAGGCTCAGGCCTGGTTCGACCACGGGGTGCGGCTGCGCTGGGCGTTCGAGCATTCAGAAAGCGTGCGGGCGTTCCGCAAGGCGCGTCTGCTGGACCCGACCTGTGGGATGTGCGCCTGGGGCGAGGCCTGGGCCATGGGGCCCAACCTGAACGGCGGCGGCAATGACGACGCCTCGATCGCGGCGGCGAAGAAGGCGGCGCAGGACGCGCGGCGACTGGCGCGGGATGCCATTCCCTTGCAGCGCCAGATGATCGATGCCCTGATCCAGCGGTATTCCGGCTTCAAGAGCAGCCGCGCCAATCGGTTCGCCCGCGCCATGGACCGGCTGGCCGAGCGCAATCCGACGGACCTGACCATCGCCGCCGTCACGGCGGATGCCTGGATGCTGAAGGCCGATCGCTGGTGGGACGACGAGGGCAAGGCCGCCGATCCCGGCATCACCCGCGCCATGACGATCCTGGAGCGGGCGCTGGTTCAGGTCCCGAACGACGCGGGGGCGATCCATCTGTACATCCACCTGACCGAATGGTCGGACGATCCGCACAAGGCCATTCCCTACGGCGAGAAGCTGGCGTTGCTGGCCCCGTCGGCCAGTCATCTGGTGCATATGCCGTCGCACACCTTTTACCGTGTCGGGCGCTACAAGGACGCGATGCGGTCCAATGTGAATGCCGTGGCGCTGGACAAGCGTTACGACGCGCTGGCCAAGCCACCGGGCGGGGTGCCGAAGATGCCGCTGCACGGGCACAATCTGCATTTCGGCATGGGCGGAGCATTGATGGCGGGCGGGGCCGAGGATGGCGTGCCGCTGGCCGACTGGTTTTTGCAGACCTATGGCGACATCCCGGCGACCAATGTCTGGCGTCAGATCGTGGCCAACAATGCCTACGCCGTCTATGGCCGCTTCGGAGATCAGGACGCCGTAGCGGCGTTGAAAGAGCCGCCCGCGACCCATCCGCTGCTGCGGATCAGCTGGCGCTATGCGCGGGGCGAGGCGGCGGCCCGACGGGGCGACGCAGCGGCCGTCCGGGCCGAGGCCGAGGCAATCAAGGCCCTGCGTGAGGGGACGACGTTCGACGGACCGATGGCGATGCAGCAGACGGGTTTCACCGAGCTGTCCCAGCGCGTGTTGGAAGGTCGCGCGGCGATGATCGAGAACAATGCCGAGGCCGCCGTCGCCGCCTTTGCCCGTGCGGCCGAAATCCAGGCCATGGGCGAGGAGGGCGGCGATCCGCCGGTGATCTGGTATCCGACCCGGCGCAGTTTGGCCGCCGCTATGTTGGCTGGAGGCGATGCCGCCGGAGCGAAGGCCAAGATCGAGGAACTGCTGACCGACTGGCCCAGCGATCCCTACAGTCTGTTCGTCCTGGCCGAGGCAGAGACGGCGCTGGGCAATGCGGAGCCGGCGCGTCGGGCGCGCGAGCTGTCGCGGGTCGAATGGATCGGCGGGGAGATGACTCTGAAGGCGGCCTGATCCTCAATCCGCGTGGCCGCAGATTAAATCGAGGTCATGACGTCGAGTTAAAATGACTTCGGCGATTCTGGTCGGCACCTTCGCGTCATCAAACGCAGAGGGACACGCCGTCATGAAGACCGTCATCGCATCCGCAGTATCGCTGGCCGCCCTGGCCACCGTCGCGCTCGCCGCCCCGGCCTCGGCCCAGGAGGTGGAGGTCCGGAATGCCGTGGCCCGCGTGGTTGTCATCGTCGAGGACCGGACTGACGTCGGGGTCGAGATCGAGCCGGGGACGGCCAACTTGCCGGTGCCCAAGGTGATCCGCAGAGGCGATCAGGTCCGCATCGACGGCGACCTGGGCCGCAACGCCATCCGCAACTGCCGGGGCGGGAGCGGCAACGGGCGGCAGCCGGGGCAGGGGGCCTCGGTGGAGGTGCGGCAGTACGGACGCGTCGATCTCAATGCCGCGCCTTTGATCGTGATCCGCACGCCACGCGACGTCGAGTTGGACGTCAGCGGCGCGGTCTTCGGTGCCATTGGACGTGGGGCCCGCAGCGTGGAGTTCGGCAATGGCGGCTGCGGCAGCTGGACGGTCGCCAATGTGGCGGGTGACCTGGACCTGTCGCTGGGTGGGTCGGGATCGATCCAGGCAGGACAGTCGCGAGATTTGGATATCAGCCTCGGCGGCTCAGGGTCGATCGCGGCTGGTCCGACAGGTGAACTGGACGCCAGCCTGGGCGGCTCGGGATCGATCACCGTCGCACGCACCGACGGGCCGGTGGACATCGCGGTCGGCGGTTCCGGTAACGTGACCGTGCGTGGCGGTCGCGCGACCGATCTCGACGTCGCCATCGGCGGGTCGGGCGATGTAGATTTTCGCGGCACGGCAGGCGCGGTCAGCGCGGCCATCGCCGGTTCGGGCGACATCCGCGTGGCCAATGCGACAGGCCCCGTCAGTCGCGCCACCCCGGGCTCTGGTCGGGTGATCGTCGGGCCCTAAGACCCGTCATCAAGACCATCGAGAGAAGGCCCGGGCGATTGGAACCCTCCCGGGCCTTTTTCGTGGGCGATCCCTCCCACACCGCTTGACGAAAACGGAATCGATCGTCATAAGCGCCAACTCTTGTTGGACCGGCTGTGCAGCGAACCCCTCGGGGCAATCTGCAGACGCGGTTCGCAGGAACGACCTGAGACACTGTTCTTTGCAGATGACCAGGACTTCAACGGCTCTCGCGGGCGACTGCGTGGGCCGATCGTTTTTGCGGACGTGCGTACTCTGAAGGCATTCGTGCCTGAAGGCCTCCGGTCTTTGAAATGGTTCACAGGGACGCAGGTTCGCCTGCTTGGGAAATACGACCGATATGGATCAAAGCATCCGCATCAGGCTCAAGGCCTTCGATCACCGCGTCCTCGATTTTTCGACGCGCGAGATCGTGAACACGGCCAAGCGCACCGGCGCGACCGTTCGCGGTCCGATTCCGCTGCCGACCCTGATCGAAAAATTCACCGTGAACCGCTCGCCGCACGTCGACAAGAAGTCGCGCGAGCAGTTTGAAATCCGCACGCACAAGCGTGTCCTCGACAT
>CALROO020000008.1:0-121337 GCA_943369795.1 Rhizobium sp. Q54
GTCGAGGTGTCCGACTGGGGCGAGACACAGAAGATCACCGCCATCGGCGGGCGCTACGAGCCGACCGAAGCCCAGATCGGCCATGCGCTGTCGGGCTGGATCCGGGACGTGCGGGGCAAGAGCATCGACCCGGTCGTGATCCGCCAGAATTGGCTCAGGGCCTATGACCTGATGACGCCGCAGGCCGCCGCCTTCCTGAATGGCTGGGCCCAGACCCGTGATCCCTTCGCCGACGCAGGGCGGGAGGCCGTGACGGTAGAGGTGCTCAATGTGGTGCCGCGAACCGGCGAGACCTACGACCTGCAATGGCGCGAGACGCGGTTCGTAAACGGCCAGTCGGCGGGCTCGGAACGCTGGCGCGCCCTGATCACGGTCGAGGTCGATCCGCCCCGGACGGAGGCCGAGCTGATGAAGAACCCCCTTGGATTAAAGATCGAGGACGTATCATGGACCCCCGACGCTTCTTGACCCTCACGGCCGCCTTCGGCCTCTTCGCCGGGTGCGCCACCCTGGACGAGCTGGCTGACACACCGCTCCCGAGCATCGACGCGCCGGGGCCAACGGCCCCAGAGTCCCATGGGCTCGAAGTCGGCCAAGCTTCGCTGCCGCAGACTGCGCGGCCCTATCTGGAGGCGGACAAGGCGGCCGAGACGACCGCGGTGCTCGGGCCGGCGGAATCGGTCGCTCCGCCGGCGAGGACTGGGCGGGCCGCCATTGCAGCAGCCAACGCCGAGGCTCGGGCCGCGTCGCGCTCCGATCAGTTCGTGGGCGGCGTCCAGGTGTTCGCCTGGGCACCGGGTCGGGTCTATGAGGTCTGGGCGGCTCCCCTACGGGTGACGACCCTGACCCTGGGACCCGGTGAAACGGTTCAGTCCAAGGCGGCCGGGGACACGGTGCGCTGGCAGATCGGCGAGACCACGTCCGGGGCCGGGGCCAGGGCGCGGACCCATATTCTGCTCAAGCCGCTCGAGCGGGGTCTGGAGACCAACCTGGTCCTGACCACCAGCCACCGGGTCTATCTGCTGGATCTGCGGAGCGGATCGGCCGAGGCCTTTAATGCTGCAATCGCCTGGGACACCGTACCGGGGGATGCGGCACCTGCTGGACCCGAGCCGGTCTTCCAGACCGTCGAGACCGCCGTGGTCGGGCCGCAAGGGCCGCTGGACTCCGGCTACCGCATCCGCCCGCGGGGCCGTGCCCCGCGCTGGACGCCGACGGCCGTGTTCAATGACGGTGTCCGGACCTTTATCACCTTCGCACCGGGTGTCTGGACCGACGAGGTACCCGCCCTGTTCGTCATCGCGCCGGACGGCGAGGCCCAGCTGGTCAACTACCGGCAGGAGGGCGGACTGTTCGTCGTTGACCGGGTATTCGACCAGGCCGAGCTCAGGCTTGGCTCGGACCGGCCGAAGGTGGTTCGGCTTCAGCGTCTGGCAGGAGGCCAGTCGTGACCCCGGCTTCTGATCAGCCCCTACCCAAGGTGCCGGCTCCGGGACTGGCGATCCGGGCACCGCGCCCGCCCGTGGTCCGGCTCCGCAGATCCGTCGTCCAGGGCTTGGTGCTCACCGGCGCTGTGCTGGTCTCGGGGTCCCTGGCCTGGGCTTTCGTGATCCAGCCCGACCTACGCGACCAGGCGCGCGCCCGGGCCACCGAAACGCGGGACGATCCCGGTCGCGGCACCGTGCGCCCCTCGGACGCGGTCACGGACCAGCCGGCCAGCTACGACCGCCTCCCGCAACCGCGAACCTTCGGCCAGGCAGACGGGGTAGAAACGAGCGCCCTACCCGAGCCGGCTGCCTATGCCGCAGGGTTCGATCGACCCGTTCCGATCGCGCGACCGACCGGCCCGACCCCGGCCACGCTCGCGGCGCGTTCGGGGCTGTTCTTCGCCCAGGCGCGCACGGCGGAGGCTGCAGACGTCGCCGCAGCCGTCGCCGCACCCGTCGCGCAGGAACGCCCGCAGGCCTCGGGGGGCAAGGTCTACAATCCCAATAGCCTGGTCGCCCCTGTGTCACCGTTCGAACTCAAGGCCGGCTCCGTGGTGCCCGCCGTCCTCATGACGGGCGTCGATACCGCCCGGTCGGGGCCGGTCGTAGCCACGGTCACCCAGGCGGTCTTCGACAGCGTGAGCGGGCGATATCTGCTGATCCCGCCAGGCAGCCGACTGATCGGGCGCCACGACGGCGACAGTGCCTATGGCGATCGCCGGGCCTTTCTGGTCTGGGATCGCCTCATCCTGCCCAATGGCAAGAGTCTGATCCTGGGCGGCGAGCCGGGGGTGGATGCCCAGGGTACGATCGGCGTGCGCGGACAGGTCGACCGGAACCTGTTTCCATTGCTGGTCGGGACGGTGTTCGCCGGCGCCATCACCACCCTGGGCCAGATCGCCCGGGATGAAGCCGCGCCCGGGGGCGGAGGGCTCCTCGGTGATGCAGGTGACGCCGCAGCCATCGAAGGAGCTCGGGTGGGCGGACGTCTGGTTGATCGCGAGCTCGAGGTCAGTCCGTCCATTCGTGTCCAGCCCGGTGCGCCGGTGCGGGTGCTGATCACCCGCGACCTCATCCTGGAGCCCTACCGCTCATGATCCGATGGCAACCCGCCCCGACCCGAAAGCCGCCTCGTGGGAGACGGATCGTCTTGCCGATCGCGGCAGCCATGGCGCTTGGAAGCCTGTGCCACACGCTGGTGCCCCCTGTGCTCATCAACGAGAGCCCGAGCCTGCCACGCGGTCTTTACTGGCGTGTTTGGGGGGCCGCACCGGGCATCGGCTCCATCGTGGCGTTGCCGCAACCCGAATCGGGTCGCGCCTATCTCTCGCGCCTCGGGTTGCCCGACGAAATCCTGCTGATCAAGCGCGTGGCGGCGGCCGGCCCCGACCGCGTCTGTCTCACGGACGGCACCCTGCAGCTCCCGTCGGGACAGGTTCCGGTGCGTCGGACGGATCGGCGCGGCGTGGCCCTGCCGGCCTGGTCCGGATGCCGTCAGCTCGCCGACGGTGAGCTGTTTCTGTTGGGTGACACCCCTACCAGTTTCGACAGTCGCTATTTTGGGCCGGTCGATCGCGCCGCGATCGCTGGGGTCTACAGGGAGGGCCCGACATGGTGATCCGGGCGCTGGTTCTCTGCGCGGTCCTGGGCCTGGCCGATCCGGCGGACGTCGGCGTGGACTGGACCCGCGCGGGCGGGGATCTGTTCGGATCCAGGGTCGACGCGGGCTTTGAGGCCGCCGCCGGAGTGGATGGCGAGGTCGGGGGCGTTCCGGCCCTGCCACCGCTGTCGCAGCCCTACGGCGAGGCGGTGCTCAAAGCCGCCGATCGCCATGGACTGGATCCCAAGCTGCTCCATGCGGTGGTGATCGTCGAGAGCGCCTACCGGAACCGGGCCTGTTCTGCGGCGGGCGCCTGCGGCCTGACCCAACTGATGCCTGGCACCGCCGCGGAGCTGGGCGTGCGCGACCGCTTCGACCCGCTCCAGAACCTGGACGGCGGGGCTGACTATCTGGCCCGGCAACTGCTGCGGTTCGGCGATGTCCGCCTGGCGCTCGCCGCCTACAACGCAGGACCGGCGCGGGTCGCCCGCACCGGCCGGATCCCGCTGATTCCGGAGACCCGGGCCTATGTCGATGCCGTCGTGGATTGTTACCTCGCTCTGACGGCCGGACGCGGGGCCCGGAGCGCGCGGGACTGCCGGCCGACCGGAGATCGGCCATGAGCGACCGGATTGCGGATGAAGACCTGGCCGACGCCGCGGCCCCCGACGTCCTGCTGACCCGGGCTGAGGCCTCCGACTATCTGCTGCAACGCGGCATCCGGCTGAAGCCTGCGACCCTCGCGCGCACCTGGTCGATCGGGGCAGACGGTCCGCCATGCGTCCACATTCGGCGCAAGCCCTTCTATCCCGGCCGGGTGCTGGAGGCCTGGGCCGACAGCCAGATCAGCGCGCTGCGCACGTCGCGGAACGGGCGCGACATCCCCTATAAGGTCCGGTGACATGGCCGGGTGCCCCGCTCTTGCCGATCGCGATCTGCGGCCTCGTCTGAGGACGCTGCTGAGCGATCCCTCGGTCAGCCTCCCCCTGAAGTCGGTGCTGCGGACCTGGAGCCGGCGCGACCCGGTCGATGCCGCGCGGGACGCGGGTCTGCTGGCCATCACTCTGGAGCGGCTGGCCGACGAACGCTGCGGTCTTTGGAGCGCGCGGGACGACGACGATGGCCCGTAGCGTGCCCCTCAGCCAGGCCGCCGACGAGATGGCGGTCTGTCAGGACACCGTGCGCCGGCTGCTCGATCGCGGGGAACTGCGTGGACACAGGGTCGGCGCTGCCATCCGCGTGTTTGCCGAGAGCCTGGACGACTACCAGCGACGCCATGAGGTGACCCCCCGCCTCAAGGCGATGGCGCGCCCGCAGCGGCGGGCGAACCGCGGGCACCAGCGCGCCATGCAGGATCTCGAAAGGATGGGGATATGAACCGGAAGCGTGAGAAGGGCACGCGGAAAGAGCGATCATGACCGTCTATTACAACCGAGCGCGCGGGCGCTGGATGTACGATTTCCGGCGCGGCGGGCAGCGCTATGCCGGCTATGCCGAGCACCCGGAAACGCACGAGCCCGCGTCCAGCCGCCGCAAGGCCGAGAGCATCGAGGCCCTTCTGAAGGCGCAGGCAGACGCGGCCGTCAGGGCCGAGGCCAAGGCGCACGCGCGTGATCTGGCGAGCCCCGTCGGCTTCACTCTGGCGCAGGCCATGGCCTATTACGCCGAACACCGGGGCAAGACCCGCCGGACCTGGGAATACGGGATCAAACGCAAGATCCGTGAGCTCCTGGAATGGTTCGGACCGGCGACGGTCGTGGAGGAACTGACGGTCGGACGGGTGCGCGAGTACATCGCCTGGAGCCGGGACCAGGACGTCAGACGCTACATGGGCGGCCCGGCCCGGGGCGGCGAGGTGAGGTCGCTCGGTCGCAAGCGTGCTGCGCGCACGGTGAACGGCTACCTGGTGACCCTCCGGGCCGCACTGAACCTGTGTCTGGAAGACGAGAAGGTCAGCCGCATTCCCCATGTTCCGGCAGAGGATGAACCGGCCGACGAGCCCAATCCGATCCAGCGGGTGGACCTTGACCGGATCCTGGCCGTGGCCTCGGACCACCTGCGGGACGTCCTGATCCTGTGCGTGATGACGGGGATGCGGCAGGACGAATGCGTGCTGCTTACCTGGCGCCAGGTCGATCTGGAGCGCGGGATCATCACCCTCGTTGCGGCCGAAACCAAGAGCAACCGGGGCCGGCCTGTGTTCCTGAACCCGGTGGCGGTCGGCGTGCTCAGGCGTCTGTCCGACGCCCGGCCGCAGCCCCGGACCCTGGACCAGCGGGTGATCCTGTACCGGCCCAACGGAAATGGGCGACCGCGACCGATCGCCAGCGTCAAGAAAGCCTGGGAAAGTGCCCTGGAGCGGGTCGGGCTCAAGGAGCCCAATGTGAAGGCGCGTTACCGCTTTCACGATACGCGCGCGGCCTTCTGTTCCTACCTGGCCGAACAGGGGGTGGATCCGGTCCACATCAAGGAGCTCGCCGGGCACAAGGACATCACCACCACGATGCGCTACGTGAAGGCATCCAACAGCCGGTTGAAGGAGGCTGTCAACCGGCTGAACTTCGGCGCGGCGCCAGCCGCGCTGCAGGCGGCCGAATGACGGGGCCTTGGGGTTTGGTAGCAAGAGCAGATGGCCGGTCCGGTAGCACAGCCTGTCGACTTGAGCGATTTGGTGCAGGGCCTAGCCAGCGCCCGCGTTGTTCGGCTATGGGAGACGCAAGTCTCCGTAGCTCAGCCGGATAGAGCACAGGTTTCCTAGAAAATTGGGCGTCGGGTTTGGAAACGGCCCGGCGGATCCGCTCAAAGTCGGGGAAAGCTTCGGTGTCCGCACCATGCCAATCCCGAGCCAAGCCCGGAAACGGGAAGGTGTAGAGACTAGACGGGCGGCGCCTACAGCTCCTCGGAGCCATGGCGAAGGGATAGTCCAGACCACGAACGCCTCTGGCGGCGGCGAAAGTCGAAGTGGGATGAAACCTGGGGTCGCGTGTTCGAGTCACGCCGGGGACACCATTGCCTTGCTTCGGCTTGCCGGGGCGCTCTCGCTGCCGCCGAAAGGTACGGGTCGGCAAGCCCTCCCTATCCTCGGTGGATCACGGACCGGAGGCACCGCTGATCTGGGGTGATTCTCGTCGTTGGGCGACGCTCGCGATCGGCTGCCTGCCCCGGCGAGCCACGTTCTCGTGGCGACGTTCCGGCTGGCCGGCCGTTTCGCCTCTAAGAGTGGCAGGGCCGCTTTTCCAAGAGCGAGAGCTCCCTTGGTGAGGGGGGTCTTGGCGCACTCCGCCGAACGGCCGCGGCCCTCGTTGGTCTGGACAAGCCGGACGTGTCCGCTACTCAGATTGACGTATGAAAGGTTCGCCGATGCAATCTGCCCGCTTGGCCCTGGCGCTGGTCGTCGGGTTCGCCGTGTCGTCCTGCGCGGCGGTGCCGCGTTCCACCAGCGAAGACCTTCGGATTGCCGCCTGGAACGTCGAACATCTCGCGGAGGCTGACGGCACCGGCTGCCGTCCGCGGACCCGAGACGAATACGACGCCCTGCGGGACTATGTGGCCGCCTTGGACGCGGATGTCATTGCCTTTCAGGAGGTCGAATCCGTCAGGGCGGCCGAACGGGTGTTCGATCCTGCCGTCTATGAGATCGTGATCGAAGCCAGGACAGGGTCGAACCGGCCATCGGAGTGCCGGGGCCGCCAGGGGCTTTTCCTCCGCTCGCAGAAGGTCGGTTTCGCGGTCAGACGCGACCTGGACCTCGTACGCCACGACGACCTGACCGGCCTCCAGCTTGATGATCCGGACCTGCGCTCAGGGGTCGACATCCGCGTCACACCGAGGGGCGGCCGGCCCCTGCGTCTGCTGGCCGTGCATCTGAAGTCCGGCTGTGCGAGCGGATCCGAGAACGACGCCTGTCCGGTCTTGTTCCGGCAGGTCCCGGTCGTGGAGGCCTGGATCGACGCGCGGGCGGGCGAGCCCGTTGATGCCGTTGTGCTCGGCGACTTCAACCGCCGGCTGGCGACGCCGGGCGATCCTGTTTGGGCGGACTGGGACGACGGCGAGCCGGCCGCTACGGACCTGACCGAGGCCTCGGGCGGTCGAAGCGCGGCCTGCAATCCCCGCTACTCAGCCTTCATCGATTACATTCTCCTCGATGCGCGCATGGCCGCCCGCCAGAAAACGTTCGAGGAGGCTGGCTATGTCGGGCCGCCCCTCAGCGACCACTGCGCCGTCGTCGCGACCTTCGCACCGTAGTGTTGGCGCAACCTTCGGGGTCGCGAGTGTTTGGGGCGATGACTGACGCCCCTTGGACGCGCCATCCATCGACCACCGGTCGCGTCGCGGCCGTTCGGCTTGGTATCAGGACTGCCGCAAAGGGCGGCTGAGGGAAGGCGATCCTGCATCGACGAAGCGCCATGGCGTGTCGACGGCGGCGCATACCCCGATCCGGGGACCTGTCGATATCATTATGGGCCCGCTGGGCGCGACAATTTTGAAGGGCGGCCGGGTCACATCCAGGCCGTTCTGACCGCTGTCGATCGCCAGGGCCTGGCAGAGCTTCGCGGGGCCGGAGCAGAGGCGATCGAGCGAGCCAGCAGGGCGCCGGGCCGTCATCACCGATGCCCGCCGTCGGTGCCAGGGCCCGGATGAGTACCGCACTGCCCGCACACGCGGTGTCGCAGACGATGTTGAAGCACCAGTGAAGGCCGTAGATGCGATAGACGTAGGCACCGCCCGGCGCGCCGAACATGGCCGCATTTCGGGCCGTCGGCCCGCGAAAGCTGTGGGATGCCGGATCGGCGGCGTCGTAGGCCTCGGTCTCCACGATCCGCCCGCCGACGCCGTCCACCAGCAACAGGGCACCGATCAGGTTGCGCGCGACGACCTCGGCCGGGGCGTCAAAAAAGTCCAGCGTCATGTCGGATTAACGGGAAACGGCCGAGGGTGTTTCCTGCGGTGCCTGCCGGACAGTGGTGCCGTCGGATCGGCAGAGTCGATCCGATCAGCCTCCCGTCGCTGGTGACCAGCCGACGTCGCGCTGTGTCGTGAACTGGCGCAACCGGTAAGCTGTCAGAGGTCGCATTCCGGCTATGTGGCCACATGGGTTTTCGAACGCTATGGGCCGACCCTCTGTCGCAATCGGTCGTCAACTTCAGCGACGCTGGCTTTTCAGACGCGCACTTCGCCTTCGTCTTCGCCATCCCAGTAGTGCAGGCGGTCGGCATGCACCTTGATCAGGATGAGCCCAGGCGTGTCGACGCCCTGTTCGAACCAGCGTTCCAGGTCCGGGACCCAATGGTCGCGGAAGACGGCCTTGTCCCGGATCAGCTCGGCCCGGCCCTCGACGGCGATGAAGATCGGCGGCTTGCCCAGTAAGCCCTTGGAGCCTGTCAGGGTCATGCCGACATTGGGGTCGCGCTCGATATCCGAAATGGTTCGCGCGCTGTCGAAACTGAAGAAGAACGAGTCGCCCATGTACTCGACCTCGCCGTTGTTGCTCATCGGTCGGCTGGCCAGAGAGCCGTCTTCGGTCCGGGTCGTCAGCATGGTGAAATCGATGTCGCGCATTTTTTCGGACAGGTCGTTCAGGGTGAGTTTGGGCATGGCGGGCTCCTTGGGTCGCTGTGAGAACGACAGGCGTCTCTCGCTGTTCCTCAAGAGCAGGGCGGCATCGCACAGGATGACGCGAGGCCTTGTGTGCAAGGGACGGAGAGGCCCCGAGGCCGGTCCCACCTCTGGAGGGGCAGGCGGATCATCGGACGTCCCGGGAGTTCGACGCGCAGGTCATGCCGGGAGTCCGCCCACCGGCCGCTCGGCATCACACTCGCCATGTCCTCTGCGGAGGATATCGATGACGGCTTCGGCCACGCAGGCGGGGTGCGTGTGATGCAGGAGGTGGCCTTCTCCGTCCAACATGTGCACCGAGACCTGTCGGGCGCGGCGCTGGATCCAGGCGACCTGAGGACGCATGGGCAGGACCGGATCCTGGGATCCGGCGAAAAGGCTGATCGGGCAGCGCACGCGTTTCAGGCTGGTGCGGATCGCGGCCATGTCATGGTTGAAGGCTCTAAGCTCTTCCTTCATCGCGACGATCGCTCGCCGACGCCCCATCCGTCGCCAGGGGAGATGGCGGAGGCTGGCCCGATCAACAGACGCCGGGCTGGCCGCCGACGCAAGCATTCGTGGCCCAAGCCACGGTGCTGCCGCGCGTATCAGGCCGCTGAAGACGACGCCTGCCACCGGCAGCGTCGCGAGCCGCAGGAGAGGCATCGGGGCCGGCCGCGTGGGCCGGGAGAAGGGCGATAGGAAAACCAGCCCGCCCAGTGGCCGTCGCGTGCCGGCGGCAAAGGCCAGCGCAACGGCTGCGCCACTGGAGTGGGCCACGATCACGGGCTTGCGCAGGCCCAGGGCGTCGAGAACGTCTCCGAGCCATCGCCCCTGAGCTGCGGGGCCATGTCGGCTGCCGCCGAGCGGGTCGCTGAGACCATACGCCGGCCGATCCACCGCGAGAACACGCAGGTTCCGCCGCGCCAGCTCCACGCCGAGCGGCGTCATCATCTCCTCGGCGACCGTCCCGAGACCATGGAGGAGCACGACGGGAGGAGCCGCGCGATCTCCCAGGTCGAGCACACGCGCGCGGCCTGCCGTGACGGAGACCTGTCGCTCGCGACCAACGGGCGAGGTTCGATGCGGCTGATCGATCTCAACGCCCCGAGGATGTGAAGCGAGGGCAATTTGGGTGTTCGGCATGGTGCATATCCGGCAAGACCGATGATGGCCAGCAAGCCGGAGGCGCACGCGCGGTTCCGAACGTCGAGTTTCAAACCAGGAACGGGGATGAAAGGACCGAGTGAACCGGCGGGTCGCGGGCGAGGGCTTCAGCCACTCAGGGCTTGGTCGGAGGTTCTTTGGGATCGCCGACGGGAGGCGCGCTGGGGCCTCGCGAGAACACGACGCGCTCGTGTCGCATATCGGGCACGGCGACGATCCCTGCCTCGGCAAAGACGCGTTTCTGGGGCTGGCGAGATCCGGCGTCGGCCTGCCACCAGCCTGCCGCATTCGAGGCCTTTGGCAGAAGACGTCCCACGATCCGCTCGATCTCAGTGAATGTGAGCGTAACCGTCCCGGCCTTCTGGCGGCGCAGGAAGTTGGCCAGCGGACGATATTTCGACATGGCAGGCGTCATCCAGCCTGCGGCCCATGCGGTCAAGCCTGTAGCGGCGGTGGCGGCTGGGTTCGGACAAACGCAAACAGACAGGCAGAGGTATTCCCGCAGCAGCGCGTTCCACCCTCATCAAACGGTGCTGTCGTACGACCACCGGCCAAGCGGGTGGCGCGCACGCCCTGGCTCATCGCCCTGTCTTGCAATGGGCGGGCACCCGGTATGGGTAGCCGATATTCAGTCTCCCTTGTCGCCCTGGTTCCGTGGTTTGCGGGTTCGTGCGTGTTGTTTGACGTCCTGGCTGACCGACTTGGACTGATCGTCAGAAGCTCCCCAAGTTCCGTCGTCATTGCGCCGCTGGTATCGTTTGTCGCCCTTGTGGGGCTCGTTCAGTTCGCGCTCCGTCATCGCCGCATCTCCTGGAGTTCAACACCACGAGGCAACGAGACGACTTGGGGCTTGTTCCAAGGTGTGGGTTACCCGGCACACGAAGCCCTCAGCATGGCGATCGCACGGCGGCAGCCGACTACGCAGCCACGTTTTTCCAACTCAACCGAAGACACGCCATGAGCCCGCCCCCAAGGTTCGACCCGCCCGCTGCTGTCCTGCGATGGCTCGCCGCCCGCGCTGAGGGCAAGACCGTGTGCCCCAGCGAAGTCGCACGTTATATGGCGAAATGTGCTGGGCGTCCGAAGGACGATTGGCGCGGGCTTATGCCTGAGGTCCATGATGCGGTCGATCAACTGGCCGCGGATGGCCAGGTCTGCCTGAGCTGGAAGGGCCGGACCTTGGCCGTTCGATCCGGGCCGTATCGCTTGCGACGCGGCCCGCGGTTCCCCGGCTGAGTTGACGGCGCGATACATGCCGGACGTTTGGCCAGGGGCGCGCGGTCACCTTGGCGTCGCCGATCATTCTGGTCGTGACGGGTCGAGCTGCAGGGATTCAACGTCGATCAAGGGGGGGGCGGCTTCGGGTGCGACAGGGCTTTTAGCGGATAAAAGCCCTCGTTTTGGGTTGCCGGCCAGCGGGGTTGAACCGTCGTGACCAAACTGCGTCCGAAAATCACCCTGTCCACTTCGCAGGCTCCGGGGTTCGGGTGCGGCAAAGACTTTTGCGGCCGACCCCGGAGTTGTGCCCGGCTGGCAAGAATCAGCCTGCTTGCTTGCGGCGCGTCTCCCAGCCTTTCTTGGCCGCGACGGAGCGATCGGCTTTCGAGCGGCTGGCGGAAGCGGTCCCCCCCTTCTGACCGCCCGCCTTGGAGGCCGGATGACCGGTTATCTTGCCTCGCCCGGAGCCGCCGGGCTGCTTGCCGCCGCCGTCGTCCTTGTTCACGGACGCCCAGGCGCGCCGTTCGGCTTCCTTTGGCGATACGCCCTGATCCTTGTAGCTATCCGCTATATGATCGGCCTTGCGTTCCTGCTTATCCGTATATTTTGTTTTGTCACCGCGTGGCATGGTTCGATCCTCCGCCAAAGGAAACCGGCTCGTCGGATCTGCAGTTCCCGAAGCGACGTGGGGGCTCGAAAGGCGACACTTTAAAACATCGAGGGGGTTGATGTCGAACGGGGCGGATCCAACTTGGACCCTTGAACGATGCCGGCTCGCATGCCGTCAATTTAGGGCAATAGGCGGGGTCTGCTGGTGTTGCACGACACGCCAGACGTCATGAGCGAGGCGGCGATAGGTGGAGCTGCACCAAGCCTCATAATCGGCCCGGCCATCCTTCCGGGCGTTGGCCTTGTATGCCAACACAATAAGCCCCTCCTCGGGTCGAGAGATCTGGCCCTGAGAGATCTCCACATGCGACCAGTGCGGTGCGTGTGAGACCGCATCGATAGCGGCCCTGCCCTCGAGGACGTGCGGCTCGGCAGGCAGGACCATCAGACAGGCCTCGTCCACAAGCTCCTGATAGTGATCGGCACCTCCCGTCCACAGGCTTTCCTCGAACGCCCAAACGCGTGCGTCATCCATGGTTCTCTCCTTGATACTTGCTGGAAGACAGTCCGGTGCGGGCCACGACGTTCCTGCGGGAATGGGCTGCGAATCGCTTCCAGTTCGAAAGTCACGGGGCGGATCGACGACAGAAGGTTGACGCGGCTCAACTTTTGGGCGAAGCCGACAACAGGGCAGCGATCTGCCGAGCTGCGCGGGGCGGCCCCGGCTTCGCGGGACGCCACCACACCAAGGCGTGCTGCCGTCTCAAGAAGGTCCGGGGCTAGTGTCAATCGCTCGAGGGTAGAAGCGATGCTCACCGGCCTGTAGCGCCGGCGAGACAGGGTTACGCCGCAACCCAGCCTGACCACACGAGCGGCGTTGTCATACTTATCAGCGAGGTGAGGAATAACGAGCTGGGGCCGCCCGGCCCTTAAGGACTGCTGCATTGTGCCGATGCCGCCTTGATGTACGATCGCCTCAGCGCGCGGGAACAGTGCGGAGAACGGGGCATAGGGAACAGCGAGGGAATCGTTTCCGTCCGCGACTGTGAGAACGCCCCTGGTCCGACCAGCAAGACGACGCGCCGACCCAGACGGCGCGCCCCCTGCAGGCCCAGTTCAAAGAAATCACCGGCCATGTTCACGGCGGCGCCCCAAGGTGAACACCATCGGTGCGGAGCCCGCAGTGAGAAACCGCTGCAGCACCGGCGGCAGTGTTACCGGGCCACCGGCTTCACTGTCGTATCCAACCACATTGAAGCCGGGCGGAGCGTCGGGTTGCGGACTACTGAGGAGGGCTGAGTAGACGCCGAGAGCCAGTGCGCGACCACACAGACCATCGAGCAGGAGGTTCCTCCGTTCTGGATTCACACCCAGTCCGATACGGAGCCGATCGACCGGACGGGTCCAACGATCGGTGACGGCGCGGGCGATGGCACGGGTCGCGCGGTTGATCTGGAGCTGAGGACCGCCGTTGGCTGGTTCCAGCCAGGGTGCGTTCGGCAGGCGTGGCGGATCATAGGCCGAGAAGACGATCGCGGGTTGTAGTGCGACCGAGACGAACGGCACACCCAAAGCATTTGCCGCGATTGCCGCGCCGGCGGCGAGTGTCGAACCCACGATGGCCGAGGCCCCCTGCGCTACAGCGAGTAGCTCGCGTGCCCCGCTTTTGAGGCGAGGCAGCAGGACCCGCTCGAACAGGAAGGTGTTCGATGCGATGGCTCGCCATGTCAGGGCCGCGGCGTCCAGACCAAACTCTGCCTCGAGCTCGGCAAGGCCGGACCCGATCGGGTAAAACACGAGGCTTCGGCCATACGGCTAGCCATACGTCTATGGCGTGGAGGAGGGCGTCAACCCGCAGGATGAGCCTCCGGGTGGCATCCCCGCCGACACCTAGGCTGAAATGAGCGAGGCGGCCGCCCTTGGGTATGTCGCCCATGCGGCACCGATACAGATGGCCCTCTACGCGGGCGGCCCCTTTCCAAACGCCTATGATGGCGATGCCTTCGTGGCCTTCTGCGGCTCATGGGCGCGTCAGCAGCCGTCCGGGTACGAAGTGGCGCGTGTACGGTTCCACAACGGTCGCGCGCGCGCCGTCGAACCGTTTCTGACCGGCTTCCTCGGGGATGGCGGCCAACCCAGACCGGCCGCCTGGCGGGCCTGGCGGTTGCGCGCGACGGGTCGTTGCTCGTGGGCGACGATGAAAATGGCGTGCTGTACCGGGTCAGCCATGATGGGGGACGCGGCGTGGCTGTGCCCTCAGATCCTCCGGCCACGGCGATGCGGCGCCAGACGTCGCAGGGCTCGGGGGTGCCGCTTGCCCTGAAGCGCGTCGAGGCCCATAACCGCCTCTCGGTTTGGTCAGACGCGTTCGCTTCCGGCGATGCGGTTCCCAGCCGATACAGCGAGTATCGCGACGGTGTTGCGCCGCCCCTGGCCTGGGACCCCGTCGAAGGCGCTGTGACCTACGTCATCCTGGTCGAAGATCCGGACGCCGCATCGTCCAAACCCTTTGTGCACTGGGTCGCCTGGAACCTCACAGAAGCGACGACGCCGGAGGGTCTGGAAGAATCCATCCGGCTGCCCAGTGGCCTGACGCGAGGCCGCAGCTCTTGTGGCTCTGTCGGCTGGTTGGGACCGCGTCCGCCCGTCAACCATCCAGCGCATCATTACCAAGGCTACTCTCGGCTTGAGTCGAGGCCAGTGGTGGCATGGGTTTGGCTGGCACCAGCCTCTATTGCCCCGCCAACCCAAGCCCTTCCCAGCTCGGCCGAAGGGGGGCGGTGGGCCGTTCCACGTTTGCGCGCTTTGACGTGGGAAAACGCGAATTTGCCACCTGCGCCATACCTTCAATCGACGTCAATTCAGGGGGCGGGGGGCCGATCAGTCAGGGACCGGTTCTAAGCCAGCGTTCGAACGATGGGGTCGTCGTCAGCAATCAGGTTCATAGCCATGAGGCACAATGTGGGGCCAGCCCCTCTTTACGATGAAAAAATAATCTTAATACTGATCATTATGATGGCCTGCCTTGTCGGGAGGCCGTGCACAAGGCTCGTCACTCCACGAGCTGAGACCCACCTTGGCGAGGACCAACACCCTCCGGCACCGGCACACTTGAGGATTGGTAGTTCGCGTTGACCACAAGCGATGGCGAGCCCTTCAACTGGAGTTCGCGCGCGACGATGACGGTCCAGGCGCTGTCCTGAGCTACATTGGATTTCCCCTCCACGATCAGGCGGGCCTGCGGGACGTAGATCACCCCAAGCAGGCTCCGGACGTGGTCGGACGTGATGATGAAATCTTCCGAGTTGCCGCGCGTGCCCACCATCACCATGCCTGCGTAGGCTCCCGTTTTGCGGCCATCGAGATTGACACTGGCCTGATCCTTGAACTCGAACTTCGACTTCTTGTCGAAGAACAGCACCACGTCGACACCACTCAGTTCGGCCTGCTCCTTGATCTCCAGATGTCCGCCCAAGAACCAATGCTCGCCCGGATCGAGGACGATCTTCGACGTTCCGGCCATTTTATAGCCGCCGCAATGGATCCCTGGGGCGAGATAGATCGTGCCTGCCTTGATGTCCTCCTTGATAGGCTGGACTGGACATGGCTGCTTTTCATCCATGGCTAGATCAACAAAGGGGTCAGGTATGGCTGCTGCTCCCGTTCCGGCCTTCGGCGTGATCACACCCGACGCCGACAACACGGCCTGAACGAAAGCGGCGGTGATGCTTCCCCCCTCGACGAGAATGTCCTTGTTGGAATGGACCATACAGGCCGGGGCCGTGATCCGACCGCTGTCCTTGACGTTCAGCGCCTTGTCACCTGAGCCGCCGGTGATCAGCACGCACAACGGTGTCATGCCGACCGCGACGGCTCCAGCTCTGACTTCGAAGTTCCACCCGCCGGGTGGAAGGATACTCCCGAAAAAAGATGGTCGGTTCGCCGCGAGCGCAACTTCGATAATGCGCTGTTCTCGGTCCTTCACCACCTGGATGTTCGGCTTGACGTCTGGAGCGTCAGGCCAGTCTTCAAGATGGGTCATTACATAGGCGGTCGCTCGCTCGACGGCGGCATCCTGATCGACCAGCGACAGATCGTTGGCACCCGCAAGCGCAGCGGCATCAGCGATATCCTGAAGACGCCCCTTCGCCGATGCGACGGATGACAGATCGATCGCGCCCAGGCCCAGAAGCGCAACAACCGGGATGATGAAGGCGAACTTGATCGCAATCGAGCCGCGGTCGTCGCGGCTGAGAGATCGTGTGAGAATAGGAGCGAAACGAAACACGGTTGAACCGGAGCAACCGGCGCAGGGCCTGACCTCACAAGTTATCCGTCAGAAGACTGAAGATGTCCCTAATCGGAGACGATCTTCACACCCGCTGTTCGGTGTTCGCCTCGAAGGGCTAAAGTCGGATACTGATCAAAGCAACCGCGCCCATCAGGATCGTCCCAAGCAGAACCAGGCTCAATAGATACTTGGCGTTGGCAACGGTATCGACATCGACCGGTTCGCCAGCGCGCTTCGCATCGTTGAGATCGACCATCAACACTCCTATGCGCCGACGCTCAACTATAAGAGCGAGCTCTGGTTCCTGTTGCCACATCGCTCCATGCCCCCGTTAGGATCAGATGCTAGGTTCCAATGCAGCGACGTTTTGGACGGCCCGCTTCTGGACCCGAGACCAATGTCGTGGTCCGACCCGAAGCGGACCGTCGCCTCCATCGGCTAGACGCACATTTCGTATGCGCCACAGGCGAAAAGGAAGCTCCAGACAATCGTGATGAACAGGGCTGAGGGAACATAAACCGCCGCAGCGGCTACACGGACCCAGCGCCCTGTCGGGAGAAGCCAAATACCGATCAAGCCCACGAGAAGCGATGCCGCCATGATCGCCATTCCGGCTGCGCTGGGAAGCTCAAACCGGCGATCTGCCCATACATACAGGGTCGCAGAAACAATCGGGGTCACGACAAGGGCGAGGACGAGTAAGTTGCGATGGCACGAGGACTGCATCTTCGAAGCGTAACACCGATCAAACTGGGGGGGGCGATTTCACCACGCCCAAGATCGATCTGCACGTCCGCTAACCGGCCCGATGCCTTTGACCGCTCTCGACCCAAAGCAGACTTTTGGCGCGGTCATCCCTAGACGACCCGGATGGGCTGGCGCTTGTGCCAAAGCCTGAACGTTCAGACCCGCGAAATCCCTGCGCGACCTCAAGCGAAAGGATTAACCGTTGGACGCCATCCGCGTGGCCTCCGCCGACGCTGCCTGATCGCCCCTCTCGCAGAGGCTCGAAAGCGTCTCGAACAGCCCCGTGGCACTGATCGGTTTGGCGAGATGGGCATCGGCCCCTGCGTCGAGACTTGCGGCTATGTGGTCGGGCAAGCTGTTGGCCGTCAGCATCAAGATCGGAGTGCGAACGAGCTGTTGGGACGCTTCGATACGGCGAATGGCTTGCGTTGCCGCGATGCCGTCCATCACGGGCATCATCATGTCCATGAGGATCACATCAAAACGTGCATCGATAAACGCAGCGACTGCTTGCTCGCCGTCCTCGACAGACACGACGTCGGCTCCAATGGAGTTCAGTAGAAGTTCGACAACGCGGCGATTAGTGGCGTTGTCGTCCACAACCAGCGCGCGGCCCATTCCCAAACCGCACTCTTCAGCTGTTTCAGAGGTCAGCGTGGGCTGCACGGCTGCGCGGAGCGGCAGGGTAAACCAGAAGACGGCACCCTTCCCCGGTTGGCCGTGGCACTCCAGTTCGCCGCCCATAGCGGCCACAAGCTGGCGTGATATGGCCAAGCCGAGACCCGTTCCACCGAACCGGCGCGTAATGCTGCCATCGGCTTGTTGGAACCGTTCGAAAATCTTTGCCCGCTGGTCCTCGGCGAAACCGATACCGGTATCGACAACTTCGAAGCGGTATCCAGAGTCGGATTGTGTCAGGCGAAGAGTGACCGATCCCTTTTCGGTGAACTTCACCGCATTCGACACCAGATTGGTGAGCACCTGCTTGAGACGCAGTGAGTCCCCCATGACCAGCCCTGAAAGATCCTTAGCGACGTCGGTCATAAGCGACAGACCCTTTTCCTGCGCCATGACAGTCGAAAGGTTCTCTACGTCACTGACGACAGCGTGCAGCGAAATCGGGCTGTCCGCAAACTCAATCTCCCCGGACTCGATGCGAGCCAGGTCAAGGATGTCGCCGATCAGCCGACGCAACTGATCGGACGACGCTTGAATGATCTTATTCAGTTCGGTCTGGTGAGGTGTCAGGCCCGTCTTGGACATGAGATCCGCGACTGCGACGACCCCGTTCAAGGGCGTCCTCAGTTCGTGGCTCATGTTGGCGAGAAAGGTCGATTTGGCCATGTTGGCTGCGTCGGCCTCCAGCTTCGCAGCCAGCAGCTCAGCCGCTTGTCGCTTCCTCGTCGAGATATCTCGGATATTGGAATGGATATGGCGCACGCCATTTATCTGAGTGACCGACATCCAAAGTTCGATGTCTACCGGACTGCCATCCTTGTGCTGGGCGGTCAGTTCAATACGGCGGCGCAAGCGGGCGTTGCCGCTCTTGTGCCAGTGATCAAAGCCCTGATTATGAGCATCGATCCGATCTGGCGGGCAGATGATACCTACCTCGCGGCCCAGGGCTTCTGCCTCACTGAACCCGAAGAGACGCTCAGCCCCTGTCGACCATTCCGTAATCAGCCCGTCGTCATCACAGTCAATCAGCGCATCTGCGGAGTCGGCGAGCGAGTGCCGCAGAGTTTGGACTTGGTGTCGCGTCGCGAGATCGGCACCGACGATTTTAGCCAGCCCAACAAGACGAGCGACCAAAACAGGATCATGAGGCCGAGGCGTGCCGCCAAACACGCAAAGAGACCCGACGGCATAGCCGTTCACCAGAATAGGAATCCCCGCGTAAAAGCGCAGGTGGGGTTCGGCGACGACGTAGCAGTTATTGACGAAACGGAAATCGAGCTTGGCGTCCTCGACCCACATGGGTCGATCTGAATCGGCAACGACATGGGTGCAGAAGGAAGTCCAGCGGCACTGGTCGGGATCAGGAAAGTTGGCGACACCGGCGAACCAGTTTCTTTCGCTGCTCACCAACGAAACCAGTGCGGTTTCGACACCCGCCAGATCGCGAGCGAGTGCTGCTACTTCGTCGTGCAGCGAATCCCTCGGCTGGCCGACCAGTCCGAAGGACTGGACCATTTCGACCCTACTGGCTTCGCGATCTGAAATCGGTAAGAAAATCATTGCATTGCACCCTAAACTCCCGACAACTTGAGTTCCACGAGTTAAGAATCTCACCTTGGCGATAGTGGGTAGTGTTACCTATCTAGCGCCCTAGCCCTATGATTTCGCCTGTAATGCTGCCCATTTGAATGACGATGCTGCGCTCCGGAGAGGGGATGGTAAGCGCGTCCGGCTGCAGCAAGCAGCGAAGCTCGCCAATGGCCGGTTTCCACCCCTAGCCGCAGTCTAGCACGTCCGCTTTCAGGCGATGACGCCAATGTCCAGTTTCGGGTGCCAAGGCAACGTCGCAAGCCGACCGATGGCGGACGTTCGATAGGTCCGCTTGCAAGACCTGACTGCTCCTAGGGGCCTCCGGCGCGCGGCGTAATCCGGCACCCGTCAGGGCGTGAGCATCCCCCGCTCTCGCCAAGCTGCCGCCTTCCGCAGCACCAGTGACAGCTGCTCTATCGAGTAGGGCTTGTGCAGCAGTTCGAAGCCATAAGTCCCGTTCTGCGCCAGGACATGGCTGTAGCCGCTGGTCAGAATGACCGGGAGGTTGGGGTGTTCGCGTCTGATCGCCTGACCCAGCTCGACACCGTTCATGCCGGGCATCACCACATCGGAGAAGACCACGTCGAACCGCTCGGCGTTCCGCGCGATCTCCACCAAAGCCGCCTCGGCATCGACGGCCAGGACCGTCTCGTAACCCAGCTCGGCGAGCGCCTGCAACGCGAACTCGCCAACATCCGCGTTGTCCTCGACGATCAGCACGCATGCGTCCCGCCCCGCGAGCATGTCTACTGCGGGTCCTTTGACGATCTGATCCGGAGCCGGCGCGTCTACGCGCGGCAGATACAGGATGAAACTGGTCCCTTTGCCGACGTCGCTGTCGACGGCGATCTCGCCTCCGGACTGTTTGGCGAACCCGAACACCTGGGACAGACCCAAACCCGTGCCTTCGCCAACGCCCTTGGTCGTAAAGAAGGGCTCAAAGATGTGTTCCATGCGCTCAGGGGTCATTCCCGAGCCTGTGTCTGTCAAAGTCACGGCTACAAATGGACCCTCCACGGCGGGATGCCCCCGAACGACTGGCAAGCCGTCTGTCAGTCGGACATCGATCACTAACCAACCGTCGCCTTTCATGGCGTCGCGCGCATTGACCGCCATGTTGACGATCGCGGTGTCGAACTGATTGCGATCAGCGTTGATCCCGCAGGGCACATCGCTCGCTGTAATCTCGATCCTGACTCTAGGTCCGCTCAGCGACTGCATCATGTCTGTAGCTGCGGCGATGCTCGCGACGACGTCGAAGGGCTCCGGTTGAAGGGACTGTTGACGCGCAAACGCCAGCAACTGGCTCGTCAGTCGAGTGGCTCGCGCTGCGGTGTCGGCTATGGCATTTATGTAGCGCTCCCGGCGTTCCTCCGTCAGGTTTTGACGGCGGAGCAGCTCGACCGACCCACTGATGACGGTGAGCAGGTTGTTGAAGTCATGGGCGACGCCGCCAGTGAGCTGTCCCAGAGCCTCGATCTTCTGCGATTGGCGTAGCGCTTCTTCCGCCACAATGAGACTGGCGGCACCGGCGCGTTCGGGGGTGATATCCCTGCCGCTGCAATAGAAACTGCCTCTATCGGGGACCGCGACCCAGGATATCCAGCGGTAGCTGCCGTCCTTGTGGCGATACCGGTTCTCGAACCGCAGTAGTGCCTCGCCATTCATCAGGGCTTGAAAGCCTCTGATCGTCCGGTGAAGGTCGTTCGGGTGTATGAACTCCAGGAAGGGCGTGCTGGCGATCTCGTCGGCGCTCCAGCCCAATGTGTCGGTCCAGGCAGGATTGGCGCTCCGGAAATAGCCATCCGCATTGGTAACCCCGAGAAGATCCGGACTTATCAGCCAGGTCTGACTGCGAACGCCAGCGCGCTCGGCGACCTTGAGTTCCAGATCGTCATTGAGCGCGCGCAGCCGAGCCTCGCTGGCGCGCAACTCGCTCTCGGCCCGCATACGTTCGGTGACGTCGTGACCCTCGACAAAGATGCCGGTCACTTGGCCGGCGTCGCCCATCATGGGCTGATAAATGAAGTCCAGTAGTCGGTCTTGGGACTCGTCTCCATTCGGTCCGAAACCGTCCAGCCGAATGGGGATATGTTCGGCCACGAACCGCTCGCCGGTAGCATAGACTGTGTCGAGAAGCTCATAGAACCCCTGACCTTCAAGCTCTGGAAACGCTGCACGGACCGTCTTGCCGACATAACCCCGAGCCCCAAACAGACCTCTGTAGGCCCCATTGGCGAAGGTGAAAACGTGCTCAGGGCCGCTCAGGATGGTGATAAACCCGGGTGCCTGCTCGAACAGGCGCGCCATGCTCAATGAGTCCCCATTCTCCGCGCTCCTGGTAAAAAGAGCCGGATCATGATTGTCGAGGATGTCGGTCAAGCGCGCGCCTTCGGTCCATCAGCCCGTGCGGCGGTGAACAACGTGTTATGTCATATAGCGGACATTGCCACGCATTGAATCGGCGCTTGCTGCGGCGCTGACAATCAGGAGCCCGCGAAGGTCCGCTTATCGGGAGGGAAGGCGTGACCGCTGTCTACCCCTTGCCGCAATCCGAGAGGTCCTCTTCTTGACACTTGGCCGAACGTCCGGTTCCGGGCGGCGTGCGATTGGCTAATCCCGACCTAGAGCGGACATTGATGGACCAACGCCGGGTGAACGGACTGACCGAAATCGGCTTAGGCGTCATGCAGCTTGCGCAACCTCGCGAGGTAGCAAAGACCCGACCACTAGGCGCGACAGCATTCGCCCTTCCAAGGGGACAATGGCATCGACGAAATGGTTGTTGGCGTCACTATCCATGGCAGGCGGGTCTTGCAAAAGGCTTGCTGCCAGCTGGAAGGTCTCCTGCACCCCATCGACCAGCACCCCAGCCATCCTGGTGCCGTGCTGGATCACCACGATTACGTGGCGGCTAGAAGGCTCCGTCCGGCCCAGGCCGAGCCGACAGCGGAGGTCCAGCACCGGCATGACGGTGCCACGCAGGTTTATCACCCCAAGGATATAGTCCGGGGTCTGGGGTATTGGCGTGGTCGGGGTCCAGCCGCGGATCTCGCGCACCGAACGGACATCGATGCAGTATTCCTGACCCCCGATCTCGAACGAGATCAGTTCCAGCATGCTGCTCGTTTCCAGTTCAACGATTGTCATCCTCAGAAATCCTCCCATTCCGAAGCCTTCAGCGCTGCATTACCGACCGAACGGGGTGCGGGACGAGCAGCAGGGCGGGCGGGCGCACTCGTATTGGCGAAGGCCTCGATCCGGGCCTGGGCCGCGCGCACGGGGTTGGTAGTTCGAGCCATGGTGGCGGAAGGCGAACCGGTGTTGAACCGCTGAACCAAGGTGGCCAGTTGGCTGGCCTCGGATTGCAGCGTACCAGCGGCGGCCGTAGCCTCTTCGACCATGGCGGCGTTCTGCTGGGTAACCTGATCCATCTGGTTGATGGCAGAGTTGACCTGGGCCAGTGCAGTGGACTGTTCCTGGGCCGAACCTGCGATTTCGCCAATTAGACCGTCCATCTCGGCAACGCGGGTGGATATGGTGGTCAGGGCGGTGCCGGTGTCGTCCACCAGCTTGACCCCCTTAGCGACCTGGTTCGTCGACGCAGAGATCAGTGACTTGATCTCCTTGGCCGCCGCTGCCGAGCGCTGAGCTAGCGCCCGGACTTCTTGGGCTACGACCGCGAAACCACGACCGGCATCCCCTGCCCGTGCAGCCTCGACCCCTGCGTTCAGCGCCAGCAGATTGGTCTGGAAGGCGATCTCGTCGATGACGCCAATAATCTGGCCGATCTCGTTGGAGCTCTGCTGGATCTCGCCCATGGCCGCGACGGCCTCCCGCACGACTTGACCGGACTGTTCGGCATCGGCGCGGGTGGCAGTGGCCACGCTGGCGGCTTGCTGGGCCCCGGCGGCGCTGCGCTTCACCGTCGCTGTGATCTGGTCCAAGGCGGCAGCGGTCTGTTCCAGACTGGCTGCCTGCTGCTCGGTGCGGCGCGACAGGTCGTCGGAGGCTCCTGCGATCTCGTCGGAGCCGCCTTGGATGGAGCTTACGCTTTGCAGAACTTCGTCCAAGGTGACGCGCAGGCTTTCTATGGCAGAGTTGTAGTCGTCCTGGACCGTCTTGTGGGTCCCGGTCCGCTCGCCTTCGATGCGCGCGGTCAGGTCGCCTTCAGACAGGCGGCTGAGGTTACCGGCCAAAGTCTCGACTAGTTCGTGCTGGGTCTCTTCTGCGTCTTTGCGCGCCTCTTCGTTACGGGCGGCTTCCTGTTCGGCGGCCGTGATGTCGACGGCCAATTTGATGACCTTATAGGGTTTGCCGCTGGCGTCGATCATCGGGTTGTAGGAGGCTTGGATCCAGACCTCGCGGCCGCCCTTGGCGAGGCGGCGGAACTTTTGGGCCACGAACTGACCATCGCGAAGTTTTTGCCAGAAGGCACGATAGGCGTCAGTCGCAGCCTCGGTCGGGTCCATGAAGGTGCTGTGGTGACGACCGACGATCTCGGCGGCAGTGTAACCAAGGGCAGACAAAAAGTTGTCATTGGCCTCGATAATAGTACCGTCGAGATTGAACTCGATGATGGCCTGCGACCGCGAGATGGCGTCCATCTTGTTCTGCAAATCACGTATTTTCTGATCTTTGATCGCGTCAAGTTTCCCAGTCCGACCAAACATCGTCAATTCCCCACCATGAAGCCGACCCAGCGGCTGTTTGGGTTAGGCTAAGGACATGACCATTAAAAATGGGATACTTGGCCATACGGTGACATACGTATCGCCACCTGTTAAAATCTTTCGGGTCAGTGGAAACGAGATCACCCAGCATGGGCGCAGAATAGCGAACTCTCGTCGGTTCCGTTGCCCACCCTTAAGCTACCCTGAGATAGGCAGCTTCCGGGCTACATATCGAATGTTTGGTCTCGGGCATGTTGTCAATGTCATGGTTCGATCCATAACCGACATCCATAAATCTGCTCCTCCCGACTCGATCTTGACGCCATGAGATACGAAACATAAACGGTTCGTATATTGGAGAGGATTGCTATGGGTCTCGTGAAAATCGACGATGCGCTGCACGAGGACGTGCGACGTGCCAGCGCCGTCATGTGTCGGTCTATTAATGCTCAGGCCGAGTTCTGGATGAAAATCGGGAAACTGGCCGAGGCTAACCCTGCCATGACTTTCAACGACATCGTCAAGGCGCAGATCGAGGCGGCAGAAGAACCGCAGGCACTGCAAGCGGTGGCCTGATGGATCGCTTAGAACCGAAAGCATCTGACCCTGCCGTGACTTTCCGGGACGAGATCGACCGGTTCTTCGCCGCCTATGTCGATGCGTTCACCCGTGGCGACGCTGACGCTCTCAGCACTCTTTGGGACCCGGTTGGGCTTTTTCCTTCGCCGACCGGGAACTTCGCAATGCCTCGCGAGGCGTTTCGCGACCACTGCGTCACCTTGATGGATTTCTATCGGCAACAGGGCGTTGTTCGGCCTGTCGGTGAAGTCCTGTCGGCGGAAGAACTATTTCCCAACGTCGCGCAGGCGCGGATCGCCTACCGGATGTTGGGTCAGGCGGACCAGCCGATAGCCGAGTGGGAACATGTCTACATCCTCCGTCGAAGCGATGCCTGGCGGGTTTCCCTGACGATCGCTGACGGTGAGATGGCGGCCTGGACCGCCTTAGGCGTTCGTCTTTGACCGGACTTGAGCGAACAGCATCTTTCCACCCCTGACGGCGGTTCGGAATATCCGCTTTCGGGTCTTAGGCTCGATGTCCGGTTTCGGGCCTCGGGCCATTGTCGCAACCCGACCCATATCAGACGTCGACGATGCACATTTGTCACTGGACCAGTTGGGCGTTGCTCCTGCGGGCTCCGACGCCCTCAGGGACTGGAACCGTTGAAGCCTCGTAGTTGGCGTTGACGACGAGCGACGGTGAACCTTTGAGCTGAAGCTCGCGTGACACGATCACAGTCCAAGCGCTGTCTTGCGCGACACTAGACTTACCTTCCACAATGATCCGCGCTTTTGGGACATAAATGACCCCCAACAGGCTTCGCACGTGGTCTGATGTTATGATGAAGTCTTCGGAGTTGCCTCGGGTGCCGACCATCACCATGCCAGCATAGGCTCCGGTCTTGCGGCCATCGAGATTGACTTTGGCTTGATCCTTGAACTCGAACTTGGACTTCTTATCAAAAAACAGGACGACATCTATTCCATCGAGCTGAGCTTGTTCCTTGATTTCCAAGTGCCCGCCGAGAAACCAGTGTTCACCGGGGTAGAGGACGAGGCGGGAGTCGCCGGCCATTTTGTAACCGCCGCAGTGGATGCCGGGGGACAAGTAGATGGTTCCCGTAATGACGTCCTCTTTCACTTCCTGGCCTGGACAGGGCTGTTTCTCGTTGATTATGAGCGCTGCGAAAGGGTCAGGGATGACTTCAGCACCGCTGCCTGGCGTTGGCGTGATCACGCCGCGCGCGGAGAGAACAGCTTGAACGAATGCGGCGGTGATGCTTCCACCCTCGACCAGAATGTCCTTGTTTGAATGAACCAAGCAGGCAGGGGCGGTAATCCGCCCCTTATCCTTAACGTTCAGCGCCTTGTCCCCGGAGCCGCCTGTAATCAGCACGCAGAGGGGCGTCAAACCAACCGAGACGGCACCGGCCTCAACCCGAAAGTTCCATCCGCCGGGTGGCAGAATACTACCGAAGAACGAGGGTCGATTGGCTGCCAGGCCGACTTCAATGACACGCTGGTCATTTTCTTCCACCACTTCAATGGTTGGCTTGACTGTCGGCGCATCTGACCATTCGTTGAGATGCGTTGCGACGTAGGCACCTGCCCGTTCCACTGCGGCATCGCTGTCTACAAGGCTCAGGTCATTCGCTCCCGCCAATGCCGCCGCGTCCGCTATGTCCTGTAGACGTGCTTTGGCTGTTGCGACCGACGACAGGTCAATAGCGCCCAGGCCCAAAAGGGCGACCGTTGGCAGCACAAAGGCCAACTTGATCGCGATCGAGCCGCGCTGGTCTCGGCAGAAGGTTCGAAGAAGCGGATGGATTAGCTGAAACACTAGAAGACCGATTAACGACAGGGGAACCTGACGCAGCCAACTGACCCGAGAAGGTTAAAGATCGCGCTAACCGGCTGTCTGTCAGATCCTAAGTGCCTGTCCGCAAACTACGCTTAAAGAGTTTTCGGACGATCTGCTTTCGGGCGGTCGACCAAACGTTCGGTTCCCCGCCGTCCAGTTCACCGGCGACGCCGTCGTCGCTTTCCTGAATTTCAACAGGCTCCGAAGCCCCAGATCGACGTTGGGTATGCAGTTGAACAACGCCAGCTAGAACAAGCGAGGCATTAACCGAGGCATCATCGCCTCAGCCTCGACCATCGACTTCGCGACAAGATTGCGTCGGGCAAGAAACTTCGTGTCCATGAGTGCGCAACGGTCATAGGTTGCCGGATCATCGCTTATGAAGATTGTGTAGCTTTGCTTGCTGGTGGCAGCGTTGAAAGCCAGTGCGATCTGTTCGAGTTCATCTGCAGTCGCCTTTTCATGAGGCGCACGAATATCAATGATCCAGTCCCACCCTCCCAGTTCTGGCCTCTGGTGGGTCAGGCGAAGGATTGTTTCAGCGACAGTCGTTGTTTGAGGACCGGGCAAGACGGCAACTACGGCTCGCTTCAGGCTCTCGTTCAGTGTGACGCGGTTGGACATGGTCGGCTTATGCGACGTGCTCGACCAAGGAAGGCTTAATGAGCCGAACCAGCCTGAATGTTTATGCGCAGGCTTTATTAAATCGGGAGGGATAGTCCGACAAACCGACTGTATGGCCCCCAATGCGGGCCGATCTCTCCGCCGAGTTGGTGAGTGAAGTTTCTTGTTAGCTTCGACCAGACCCCTCACGTTTGGCGACGTGATTCAAGGGTCGCCGATCGCACGCAAATGAAAATCCACCCAACCTGTTTGCGGCTCCCCGACACGGGCAAGCCCCCCCGGTCATGACTAAATGCCGCCTGCGATCACGGTCATCTGAAGTCAGATGGCTCGTTGAAATGCGAGCCCGTGCGGGTGCCGGTCGTTCTCGCGGAGCACCGATGCGAACACCGAGGCCCGCTATCTGGCCCTAACAGCGATCCGAAAGGTCTGCTTTCGGAGCTGTTGGGCGAATGTTCAGTTTCGGCCCTGGTGCAAAGGTCATGGTTCGACCTGTAGCGGACAGCCATAATGATTAGCCAGGGGATCACAACATCCAGCTGCACATCTTTACGGCTAAGGTGGACTTCAAGCCCGCGCCATGTTCATCTTTGTGAATGGGCCGTATCTTCGACAAGCTGAAGAAAGACCATCCGGCTTATCGCCTGGAGCCGGTGGACGGGGGATTCATGCTGGTCAGAAAGGAAAACCGAGCCGCTGAGTTCAACGAGTTCGCGCGGGAGCTGATCAACTACGATGGTCAGGACGTGGCTGTGTTCCCGACGCCGGATGGGGGTCGTGGCTACGAGCGTTTGTTTCTGCTTCCGCTGTAGACCGATTGATCGAATGTTCAGTGTACAACTGCTCGGCTCTCCGCTTTAAATCGAAGGCCAGTTCGTCCATGGCTTTCAAAGCTTGGAGGTCCGAGAGCGATCTCGCCATATTGCGGAGGCGCGCCGCACGGTCACGCAAGGGTTTGGAGACGAGAGGCATTGGGGGGTCCAATGGTGTTCAGCCGCCAAAGGTGGAACTTCACCTTACGAAGATCAATCCTGGCATCGTGAGGCGAAGCGTCGCGCTACCTCCGTTGCAGGCGATGCCGTAGCGGGAGGCTCATGCTTTAGTTGTCTAACGGTGACGAGGAGACAATGGAACCGCTGAAAATGCACGGCAGTTAGAAGCCCCTGCCCCAACTGCGAATGCAAGCTTCGCAATAATATTCACTTTTCTTCCCTTATGTGCGGCGTTTTGAACCGCGCTCTTCCGGCTTGCGCGCCGGGCTACGCCGATGAGGGGCGTTACTTCGATGAGCTCGGTCGCCACTCCATTTTCACACCCGGACGTTTCGTCCGAAGAACTTCGCGCCATCCGTATCGTCAACGATACGGCGGGACTCATTTCTTCCCACCTTGAACTCGACGGCCTCGTCCAGACGGTCGTAGACATAGCGGTCGAGTTGACCGGCGCGGAGTTCGGGGCTTTCTTCTACAATGTCGTCCGTGAAGACGGAGAGGCATTCAGCCTTTACTCACTGTCTGGAGCTGATCATAGCGCGTTCTCCAGCTACCCCCATCCGCGTGCGACGCCTGTATTTGAGCCGACCTTCAAGGGCACCAGCGTTGTCCGATCCGACGACGTCATGGCTGATCCCCGATACGGCAAATGGGCACCTCACTACGGCATGCCGTCCGGACACCTGCCGGTTCGGAGCTATCTCGCTGTCCCTGTGAAGTCCCGCTCCGGCGAAGTCATTGGAGGGCTGTTCTTCGGCCACGGTGAGCCGGGCCGGTTCGCCGAATGGCATGAGCGCATTGCAGTCGGGATCTCGCATCATGCGGCGGTAGGGATCGACAACGCCCGTCTCTATGAGCGAGCCAAGGCCGAGATAGAACGCCGGGAAGCCATGGAAGTCCGCCTACGCGAGACCGAGAGAAGGCTGAGCGCGGTTCTGAACAATGCCAGCGTCTCGATCTTCCTGATGAACGAAGTCCAGCATTGCGTTTACATGAACGCTGCCGCCGAGCAGTTGACGGGCCTTACGTTCGACGAAGTGCAGGGACGCCCGCTACACGACGTCATCCATCACACCCGCCCGGATGGCACGCCGTTCCCGCTCCATGAATGCGCCATCGACCGCGCCTTCCCTGAGAACGCCAACACTCAAGGCGAAGAGGTGTTTGTTCACAAGTCGGGCCGGTTCTATCCCGTCGCGTTCACGGCCAGCCCGGTGCATGATGAGGAGGCGAAGGTGGTCGGAACGATCATTGAGGTGCGCGACATCTCCGAAGAGAAGAAGGTGGAAGAGGCTCGCGAGCTCCTGATGCGCGAGGTGGATCACCGGGCGCGCAACGTCATGGCCGTAGTGCAGTCTCTGGTTCACCTCACCAAGGCCGCCGACCTTGAGACCTACAAGACCGTCCTATCTGGGCGTATCAACGCTATCGCGCGGGCACAAACCTCGCTCGCCAACCGGCAGTGGGAAGACGGCTGCTTGCGGGACGTGGTGCGGGACGAACTGGCGGCGTTGTGTCCGAAGGAGCAGACCTCGTTCGATGGACCTCCGGTCTATCTTTCGCCGACCCAAGTCCAGCCGCTGAGCATGCTGGTTCATGAGCTTGCCACCAACGCCAACAAATACGGGGCATGTAGCCGACCGGAGGGCAGGGTCTCGGTGACGTGGACTTGCACCGGCGGCCTGGTGCATCTGACATGGCGCGAGACAGGCGGAAAGGCAGTGACCAAGCCAAGTCGGGAAGGGTTCGGGGCTAGGTTGATGGCTGGCCTTGTCGATCAGGTTAAGGGCAGATTGACCAGAGCTTGGGATCAGGGAGGATTGACGTTTGAGGTCATTTTCCCGGCGTGATGCGGGCTGCGAACCTTAGTGAACACTGAACGTCTGCTCACCACCCATCTCAGACATTCGGCAAGTCCACTTTTCGCCCTATCAGCCTCAACTACGTCAGAGCCCGACCCATCTGACGACGCCTACTCCAGCAAGCAGCAGCCCAAAGATCAGCAGGCCCCATGCGTTGATCGCGTCCGACCGACTCCGCCATCCCTAACGGCGGGCGCGGGCGATGCCCCCCAAGGCGAACCCGACGCCGATCAGCCCAGCTCCGACCTCGACCCAAGGCGGGATGCCCAGCAGTTCAGTCATTCGCCCAGCGCAACGAGGCGGTGCTCGCATTCCCAATCGTGGTCGTCGTCGAGCGCAACCATGCAGACGTCATAGATCCGATCGTGCCACCAGGCCGCTTCGTTGTTCGGGATTGAACAGAACGCCAGGACAAGCAGAAGCCGCTTCATCCGGCAGGCTTGTCGATGGTGATCAGCGCGCCATCCGGCAGTGAACGCTGAAGCACCTTCGCTTCCGACCACGGCGCGCGCATCCACACGTCACGCTCGACCGCAGTGGTGAGGATCACCGGCATCGCCTTCGGATGAACCGCCCCGACTTCAGCATTTGGTTCGGTGGTCAGGAAGCCAAAGAGGTCGATCGTTTCGACGCCCGTCTTGATCTTGCGCACTCCGGTCCATGCCCGGTGATGCAGGCCTGCAAAAAAGCCGACCGGCTCGTCCCCAGCAAGCGCGAACCAGATCGGTCGGTATTTGACCTCGGCATCACGGCCGGGCTCGCTGAAGCCCGTAAAGGTTACCAGGTACTGGCTTGCGCGCTCCAGGTGCGGCTTCCAATGGCTGGAGGCGGTGTTGCGGACGTTGGTCGTCCCGCCGTTCGGTTCCATGCGCAGGAACTCTGTGAAGGCGTCAGTGTCGATCGTCTCGCCCTTGGCCCGGCGTTTCTCCACACGCTTGGACGCACTATCCAAGATGACCTTTCGGGAAGATGTCAGACCCCAGCGCGCGATGACCAACTCGCCCTTGTCATCCGCACAGTTCCTCACAATCGGTGCTGCGGGATCTCGATAGAGCTCCCTAGGCTGGAGGTTTCCAACGCCATCCGCCATTGCCCGCGCGAGGTCGAGGATCGCCGCTGGACCTTTGCAGTAACTGTAGAGATTGCAGATTTCCCGGTCCTCGCACAAGCCCGGTTCTTGAACCAAACACTGCCCATTCGCACCGCAACCCGGGTTATCCATGTCGGTTGACGCTCCATTCGGAATGGTGGGCCATAGAGGGCCATGGCAAATGTTCTGATCGCCGATGATGACCCGGTCTTTTGTGAGATGACCCAGACTTTGCTTGAAGGGGCCGGGCACACAGTGACTGTAGCTGCCGACGGTCGTGAGGCTCTCGCCTGTTGCGACCGCCAGCATTTCGACCTCGCCGTTGTCGATATCTATATGCCCGAGGTCGATGGTCTGGAGGTGATATTGGAAGTCAAACAGACCCATCCCACGCTGCGAATTGTAGCCGTCACGGCCGGGGCACCACGCGGAGGGGGCGATCACCTTCGCACCGCGCGTGTCTTCGGTGCCCACGCAGCATTGCGAAAGCCGATTGTCGGCTCGGAACTTCTCGATTTGACGAACAGACTCGGTAGCGGCCGGCCCAGTCATTCGGACTTCCGTTAAGGCACCCATCCCTCCAGTGAACGGCGTCGCTAACGGGTCAGCCCGGCCGGTCGCCCGTCCACACAAACGCCGACCGGACTGACCCTAACGGTTACCCGCCGGGTCGAATTCTGCCACCGTCCGCGTGAACCGCTCCTGACTACTGTGGAATGGAATGTTCAGGGTAGCGAAGCGAACAGGATCGAAATCACGATGGCCGCGGTGATGAGCACGGCCCGGCGGTGGTGGTGGATGAAGGTGAAGACGGCTGCTGTCATGGCAGATCAATGATCTGGACGGCGCCGTCGCGATCGTCGCATATGAAGCGGCTGGTCCGCATCGATGACCGCTCTAAATGTCGACCGTCGGGATCACCCGATCCGAGCTAGCTAAGTCGATGTCGTTGTGGAAACCCCAACAGTCTCCAGCATTGCCTTCATATCGTCTACGAGCAAGCCAAACGCTGCAAGCTTTTCGCGTCGTTCGTTTAGGCGAGCGTCGAGCGCATCGAGTTTTAGGAGGGCCGCCTGCGTGATAGCGAGACCCTCCTTTGCACTCTCACCGCTCCCGAACCAGGCGGCACCGCAACCTTTTCGGTCAGACATCAAGACTCGCTTTCCGGACAGCGGTTCGGACCCCACACAATCGCTTCGAAGCCTGGACGTCGCCTTCGACACCCAGTCCGATCATCGACACGGGAACATCGCTCTTGGAGCGTTGTTATTGATTTGGCAAAGGGAAATTTCCCGAAGCTCTTCACTTCGTAGCCAACGATGAAGCGGCCCCTCGGTCTACCGACCGGGGGGCTTTGGCGAGGAACCGCTAAGCGCTCAGCGCTTTGACATTGATCAGCTATACGCGCGGGGTGTTGTGTGACGGAGTTCTATTTCGAAACCACGGACCAACACGGCACAACGAAAGAGGTTGGAGCTGTAGATTTACCCGATTTGGAAACGGCGAAGCGCCTAGCGTGGGGCTCACTGGCCGATCTAATCGTCGAGGCAAAAGACGTCCCGGACGCGCCGCTTAAGATCGTAGTCGAAGACGCCGAGCACCAACCTGCCTACCAGGTATCGGCAGACGGATTGGAAGTCTGACCCAACTATGTAGATGATCCATCAGGGTCTCTCGCATCCACGTCCAGGGCCCTCGGCCAAAGGATCGAGGAGGCTTCTCGTCTGTCGGGAACATCGATGTCCGAAGTGCGCTATCGGTTTGCTTAGCCGGATGTAGTGGCGATACCTCGGCAAAATGGGTCGCCTTGCTCTTGATGAACCTGGGAGCCCTGTCGCCAAGCCCGGCGGCGGGGCTTCTTCCTTTTAGAACATCTCGACCTCGGCCCCTGTCTTTGGCGGGATACAGAAGAACCACATCATGCCCTGGCAGTGCCGGCGTCGGCAGCGGGCGGATCGGCCCCATAGAACCAAATCTGGGCCTCGCGCCCGCGTGACGTGAGCCAGGTCAACGTCCATCGCCAACTGACAGGTCATGCAGCGGGCGATCACCGGAAAGCCGTGGCGTTGAAGATCAGCAACGGTCGGGGCGACGCTGCGCCACTGAGAAGGGCTCCAGCTTCGATGGCGCGAATTGCAAGCCGAGGCACCGATGATATGACGCTGGTCGGGCCATTCACTGGAGCCGCGTGCGCTGCAAAACCCCCAGCGGAGCGACTGAGGTTGCGCCGCACGATGCGTTGAAACTTGAAAACACCGGGCTGGGTCTCCGTCTCGGGAGCTCCAGGCCTGGCGGTGACGGCAGAACACCTCTGATGGGCGGTCGCGAGCGTCGACCCTCTCCAGGGTCGGCGCCACAGGGGCCGGGGCCGAGCCTCTTGCCTCGAGCGCGCCGCTCGTCGGCGGTTTTGAGCCATCACCAACTGGACTCGGAGCGGCACATCCCGACCAAGCCGATCGCCATGAGCGCTCGGCGATTCCGGATTCGAAGTCTGCCCCAAGGCCGATGATGTACCGGGCACCTGTCTGGTCCGAAACCGCCTCGGGGCTTGGGAGCAGACGTGCACCGGGCCTTTTTGGGGGGGGGCACCGCAGTGGATCGCTGGACCGAAATGGGGCCGGGATGTTACGGCACGCGCGGGGGGGGGGCCGGGCTGTCGCATCTGAATGGCGGCGGCGAGCGGGGCGGGGCGCGATGCTGAAGGCAGGAACGACATGCTGGCGCGTGGAGACGGCACCGCGTACGGCGCTTCTCGTCGATATGGCGGCTTATCTGGAGGCGGCGAAGTCGGCCCTGTCGGCCGCGACCCGGTCCATCCACTTTCTGAACTGGGCCTTCGATCCGGACACGGTGGTGGATCATGAGCCCGACGGGCCAGGCTCCGAGCCCCTTCGCATCGGCCCGTTTTTGCGAGCGTTGGCGCAGGCGCGGCCTGACCTTGAGATCCGTATCCTGTGCTGGCAATCGGCCCTGCCAGTGGCCGCGACGCAGCGGTTCTTTCCCCTTCGCAGCCGCAGCTTTTTCGCCCGCTCCAGCGTCGATTTTCGGCTCGACGGGTCCCTGCCACTAGGGGCGTCGCACCACCAGAAGGTGGTGATCGTGGATGACGCTCTGGCCTTTGTCGGCAGCTGTGACATCGGTCCCGACCGGTGGGACACCGATGAACATCGCCATCCCGATCCGCGCCGCGCCAAGAAGGCCGGTGCCGACCCCTGCTACGACAGCCGGCACGAGGTCATGGCCCTGGTGGACGGTCCACCGGCCGCCACCCTGGGCGAGCTGTTCCGCGAGCGCTGGGCGCGGGCTACGGGGGAGCGCCTTGTTGCCGGCCCGGTCACGATGCCGGTCTGGCCGGACACCGTCACCCCGGACCTGACCGACGCAGAGCTCGGTGTCTCGCGCACCCAGGCCCCGTGGAAGACCTTCGAGGAGCGTCGGGAGGGGGAGGCGGCGACCCTGGCGGCCATCGCCTCGGCACGCAACACACTGTATCTGGAGAACCAATATTTCACCTCGCCCATCGTGGCGGAGGCTCTGGCGCAAAGGCTGGAGGAGCCCAACGGGCCGGAGGTCATTCTGGTCTCGACCCAGCACTCCCCCAGCTGGTTCGACCAGATGACGATGGACCGGACGCGGTCCGTCTTCCTGCGGCGTCTGGAGACCTCCGACATCCATGGACGGCTCAGGGCCTACAGCCCGGTCACCCAGTCGGGTGAGACCATCATCGTCCACGCCAAGCTGGCCATTATCGACGACCGGTTCATCCGACTGGGCTCCAGCAATATGAACAACCGGTCCGAAGGCTTCGATACCGAATGCGACATCACCCTCGATGCGGCCTTCGCCAACGGGGGAGACGGGCGGACCTGTGTCTCGGTGTTCCGTGAACGGCTTGTCGCCCATTGGTTGGGATGCGAAGCGTCACGGCTCCGGGATGCGATCGCGGCGACCGGAGGACTGGGCCAGGCCATCGAAGTGCTTCGTCTGAACGGTCTGGACCGTTTGCGGCCGCTGCGATCCGAATCGCTTGGACCGCTGGCGACCCTGGTGGCATCGTATCATCTGGGGGATCCGATTTCCGCGCGCGACAGCCTTCGGCCCTGGAAACGCAGGGCGCTGACCAGGCTGAAACTCGACCAGACGCGCATCATCCTGGCTGCGGCGCGTCTTCAAAGGCCTGATCCCTCGGGCACGTCGCGGCTCTGAGCGGAACCCGGTGACTGTGACTGTTGAAAGGCGAACGCGGGGCGTGTCCCTCCGAGCGCGATCGAGGCCAAGTCCCTCAGGGCGTAAACTGGATGGTCCGCGAGAAGGCGCGTGCCTCGGGCGAAGGCGGCGTTTCCGTGCCAGTCATCAGGGCCACGGCCGCCTCTCCAAACCCCAGGCCGGGATGGGTCTCGCTCATCACCCGGCACGTCGTGACCCGGCCGTCTGCCCGGGCGGTGCATTCCAGCGTGACGGCGACGCCGGCCAGCATGGACCCGGGCTCGGATCGCACGGTCTCCGTGACAGGCTTGAGCGACGATTTGGTACCAACGTCCGTCCTTGGGGACGGGTCTGCCAGCAGGGCGGCGGTCAGGAGAAAAGCGAGCATGCGGACATCCTTGGACTGAGGATGCAATGCCGGATTGCCCGGCGCGTTCCATAGGCAGCGCCGTCAGCGTGGCGGAACTCCCCGTTCGGACTGCAGAACCCGCCTCGCGCCGCTTGTAAACGGCAGCAAGCCGATCGGTCGATGCGATAAGTCGGACAGAAAGGACGCGCCAGCTCGGACGTGAGGAGGTATCGCCGGCGTCGGCTGCCCTCGCTGGACACCGGGGGCCGCAATCGGGATTTTCGGGCATACTCGTCGATCAGGGCAGGTCGTTGCCCGCGATGGTGTCGGCGCGATCGGGAAGGTCTGCCTCCCCCCGGCGGGGTGCGGGGGACCCGGCGACAACGCCGTCTGATGGGCCGTCAGGCGCGCCGCCACGGTCCCGGTGCCATCGTTCGATCTCATCCAGGGTGAAGACGTAAAACCCCTTCCCGACGAGGGTCGAGATAATCTCGGCACGCGATTCCGCGCTCAATATCTGTCGCTTCCGACCGGTGTCCATGTCGCCAAAACCCACAAGCGTGACGGTTGATCCACAAGGATTGGCTCTGTCCGATTCCGGTCACTTCCACGACAGCCGCCGCCCGCAGGATGAGGCGCGTGCGTCTTCAAACCCCGGCCCCGTTGATCCGGCGGGCAAGGCAGGACCGGCCGCTCCGTGTGCTGTGCAACATCCGCGACCACACGCGGTTGTCGGTTCGCTGAGACCCGCCGTGAATGGTCGCGGTGAGAGTTCTGCTGGAGAGTTGAACGATGCGACTGATGACGATGACCTGTGCCCTCCTGGGGGCCGCCGGGCTGGCAGCCTGCCAACCCGCTGAGGAAGAGACCGTGCAGCCCTCCGTCGCCGCTACGGATTCGGCCCAGGGCACCTCGACCATGGCTCCGACCAACGGAACCATGGAACCGACCGATCCCTCGACCTCGTCCACGCCACCGATGGACGACCCGATGATGCCGCCGGCCAATCCGGACGGGACCATGGCCCCCGGCCAGACACCGCCCACCCTGCCTCCGGACGGTGGGACCACGTCGCCGACGCCGCAGTAAGATCCCTGTTGATGACCGGGCCGTCGTCGCTTTCCCAAGGCGGCGGCGGCTCCGCCCTCGGGGGTGATCGTGTGGCTTGAGACGTAGGCCTGTGGGCCGGGCGTCTTCACGCACCATACGCTGTGGCGGGTCAGAGGGTTCCGCGATGAATCATGTCCAGACCCACCACGAGGGTCGCGACGAGGCTCGAGACGACATAGGCCAGAGTATTGACCCTCCAGGACAGGCGAAGCCGTCGGCTGGCGATGACGGTCGGGATCAGCAGAATCAGGATCACGGCGGCGGGCAGCATCCAGAGCCCCAGACCAAGCGCCAGGCTGACCCGAGCTTCGTCATTGGGATTGAAAACGCTGACCCCGGCGGCGACCCCCCGCATGAACAGCGCGAAATACAGCACGGCATAGGCTATGAGGCTTCGCCGGCGCAGGACCAGGACGAAGGCGATCAGCCCCAGGACGAGGGTGATGGCCGGCCCGGCGGCAGACATCAGCAGATGGTCGTTGTCGGTCATGGCCCGACCCGAAATCACGCTGTTGATGCCGAACGACATGGGATAGCCGAGCACCGAGCCTGCGACCCAGTGGGCCGCTTCGTGGACGAGGTAGCTGAGGACCGCGGCGACCGCGAACAGGCCGTAAAAGCGGACGCCTATGGGTCTGTTGGTCTGCATGGATGTCGCTCCCCCGGAGCGCGCTGATGGCGCGCGGCGCGGGGCGTGTCGAGTTACCGTTCGGTCATGCGTTGCGGGTGCAAAGGTCTGCATAGTGGAAAGGCCACTTCCGATCCGCACGACCGACAGCCGAGATCTCTGCAGGCACATCTGATCCCGTTTGGCGTCAGGCGCAGGAAATCGGTCTTTCGGAACCGCCGCGTGGGCGGCGCCTTCGCAACCCGCGCAATCCGCGCTGCGACGAAGGGCAACTCATCATGTCGACACCCGAAGACCTCAAGGACATCTATACGGACGAGCTGAAAGATCTGTGGTCCGCCAACGACCAGATGAAGCGTGCGATCAAGACGATCGCGAGCAAGGCCGATGACGCCAAGCTCAAGGAGATGCTGACGCGATCTCAGGAAGGCATTCAAGAGCATACCGAGCTGCTCAAGAGCCTGATCGAGGGCCAGGACGAAAAGGTCACCAAGGAACATTGCAAGGGCATGGAAGGCCTTGTCGAGGAAGCCACCAAACACATCCTGGAGGAGGGACCCGAGAAGGGTCCGCTCCGCGATGTGCTGATCATTGCCCAGTACCAGCGGATGAGCCACTACGGCATCGCCGGCTTTGGGACCGCCGCGGCCTATGCCGTAGCTCTGGGCCTGAAAGACGACGCCAGGAAGCTCAAGGCCGCGACCAAGGACATCTACGGCAGCGACGAATTCATGAGCCAGCTGGCCGAGACCAGCGCCAACTGCCAGGCCGTGGGTGCCTAGACCGGCTTTGCCCGGCCGGATGTCGCCTTGTCCGGCCGGGGCCTATCCCAACCGACCCAATCGACGCGATCCGGCGGGTTACGGACGCGGCCGGCCCGCCGCCGGAATGAACAGCACCGGCCGCTCCGCGTTCAGGTCAGCCCCTGGCAAGGAGAGGACCCATGGCGGCCTATGATCTCTATTACTGGCCCCTGCCGTTCCGGGGCCAGTTCGTGCGCGCGATCCTGACCCGCGCTGGCAAGTCGTGGCGCGAGCACGATCCCGAAGCGATCGACGATCTGATGGATCGACCTGTCAGGCATATGCCGATACCCTTCATGGGGCCGCCGCTTTTGATCGATCGGGCCGCCGACGTCGCCGTGGCAGAGATGCCGGCGATCGTCTGGTATCTCGCAGAGACCCTCGAAATGCTCCCCGCCACGCCGGCGATGCGCGCCCTGACGCTCAAGGTCGTCTGCGATGCCAACGACGTCATCGACGAGATCACCCAGGATGGGGGTCGGCAGATGTGGACGCCGGAGCGGTGGTCGAAGTTCGAGCCCCGGCTGGGGCGCTGGATGGCGTTCTGGGAGGAGACCGGACGGCGTCACGGCCTGATGCCGGAGGCCGGTTTCCTGCTCGGCGAGGCCGGACCGGGTGTCGCCGACGTCGTCACGTGGACGCTCTGGTCGACCCTGACCGACCGATTCGATCGCATCGGAACCCAGTTGGTCGAGGTCGCGCCGGCGGTCGCGGGGCTCTGCGATCGGCTCAGCACCGACGCCGACCTCTCAGCCTTGTCCCTGCGGGCCCGCGAGGACTACGGAGACGCCTATTGCGGCGGCCGGATCGAGCGCACTCTGCGCAAGGTGCTGGGTGCCTGATGCAGACTTGGACGCGACCCCGCTTGCGATCACGACGTTGCAGGGCGACAGGCTGATCGACATCGAAGGGACCCCGAGCGTGCGGTGTCGGTCGGAACGGGTCGTCCGGCTCGTGCGCTAGGCAAGAGCGCTAAGGAAGAGGGTTCGATGGCCGACACCAAGGGCAAAGGCAGCCACGCGGCCAAGCGGGCCAATGCCGCGGCCGTCAAGCAGGGCCGATCCAATCCTGCGATGTCGTCCAGGGCGCAGGCGGTTCTGGGCCGCAAGGGTTCGGGATCCAAGGATTGACATTGGCGGTGACACCGGTGCGAGTCCGCGTCATTGACCTGGAAACGGGTGGGACTGGCCCGGATGATGTGTGCGAGGTCGGTTGGCAGGACATCGAGCGTGGGGCCGACGGCGTCTGGAGCCTGTCGCCGGAGGGTGGTGCGCGTTTCGTAGATCCAGGTCGTCCGATCTCGGCCGATACCATGGCCGTCCACCATATCCGCGACGAACAAGTCGCGGGCGCGCCGTTCTGGCGCGAAATCGCGCCCACTGTGCTCAAGCCTGCCGGCATCGTCGCCCTGGCCGCCCATCGCGCGGCGTTTGAACAGCGGTTCTGCCGACCCAACCTGACGGGGGGCGCGTCCTGGATCTGCACCTGGAAATGTGCGCTGAGGGTCTGGCCAGCCCTGCCGCGCTTCTCCAACCAAATGCTGCGGTATCTGCGTCAGCCCGCGGGGCTGGACCACGAGAGGGGTCTGCCGGCCCACCGGGCCTACCCGGATGCTTACGTCACTGCGCACCATCTGCGCGACATGCTCAACACGACGTCGGTCGAGACGCTCCTGCACTGGAGCACTGAGCCGGCGCTTTTGCCGCGGGTTCCCTCGGGTCCCGACCGCGGACGGTCGTGGTTCGACCTCTCCGATATGGCCCTGGCGGGCCTAAGCCAGGATCGCGACGCCGACGTCCGTTTCACCGTCCGCGCGGAGCAGGCTCGCCGCGCCGGTGGGACAACCCGAACGTCGCCGCCGACGCCGGGCCAGGGGGTCCTTCTCTAGGGGCACGCGGAGAAAGCGCCGGCAGGGGTACGCCCGTGGACGAGGCACCCGCGTGTCCGGCCGCCGCTCGTCTCTAGCCCCCCACCGGCACCACTGGAGCTCAGCCGTCCCAGCCCGGCTTGAGCACGACCTTGGTCCATTCGTTCTGGTTGTCCTTGAAGTTCTTGTAGCCTTCCGGCGCCTGTTCGAGCGGCAACCGGTGGCTGATCAGGTCCGTCGTGTCGATCCGGCCCTCCAGGATCATGTCGAGCAGCAGGGCGGAATAGTTCTGGACATGGGTCTGGCCTGTCTTGAGTGTCAGCCCCTTCTCCATGAAGGCACCAACAGGCCATTTATCGGTGATGCCGCCGTAGACCCCGGGCACAGAGACGGTCCCGCCCTTGCGCACCGCCATGATGGTCTCGCGCAGCACATGGGTCCGGTCGGTCGCCAACCGGACCGTTGTCTTGATGGCATCTGCGATGTTGTCCGGCGAGAAGCCGTGGCTCTCCATGCCGACCGCATCGATGCAGCTGTCCGGTCCGATGCCGGCGGTCATCTCCATCAGCGCCTCGCGGATCTTGACCTCATGATAGTTCAGGACCTCGGCCCCGTTCTGTTTGGCCAGTTCCAGCCGGCGTGGGTGATGGTCGATGGCGATGACCCGGCCGGCACCTTGCAGCAGGGCGCTCTTGATCGCGAAGAGCCCGACCGGGCCGCACCCCCAGACGGCCACCGTATCTCCCGGCTGGATGTTGGCGTTTTCGGCCGCCATCCAGCCCGTGGGCAGAATGTCGGATAGGAACAGCACCTTGTCGTCGTCGATCCCGTCGGGAATCTTGATCGGACCGAAGTCCGAATAGGGCACGCGGGCATATTCGGCCTGACCACCGGCATAGCCGCCTGTAAGGTGCGAATAGCCGAAGGCACCGGCCATAGCGTAACCATAGGCGATCTCGGAGGCATCGGCCTTCTCGGCCGGATTGGAGTTGTCGCAAGCAGCGGGCAGCTGCTTCTCGCAGAAGAAACATTTGCCGCAGGCGATGATGAAGGGGACCACGACCCGGTCGCCGACCTTCAAGTTCGTATTGCCATGACCGACCTCCTCGACGACCCCCATAAACTCGTGACCCAGGATGTCGCCGTTGGACATGCCGGGGATGTAGCTGTCGTAAAGGTGCAGGTCCGATCCGCAGATTGCGGTGGAGGTGATGCGGATGATCGCATCCCGCGGATTGACGATCTGGGGGTCGGGAACAGTGTCGACCTGGACGTTGTGCTTGCCGTGCCATGTGAGGGCGCGCATGGGCGTAATCCTTACTGCTTCGGTATGATCAGAAATGACGGTCCGCGCGAGGCGCGGCATCGGGTGCTTTCGAGGTCGAGACTTCGCCAGCCTCCATCAGCTGTTTGAAGCGTCGCAGCTCTCGCCGGATCTGGATGCGGGGCTCGCGCTGCATCACCTTGGCGACAAGTTTGCCCACGGCACCGGCCGGCGGATCGTAGCTCAGGAAGGCCCGCACTTCCGTTCCTCGGCCAAAAGCATTGTCGCGGAACTCGATCCAGCCCTCGTGGTCGATGTCGGAGTTTTGTGTCGACCGCCAGGCGATCCGCTCGCCGGGGATGTCCTCGGTGACCTCGGCTACCAGGTCGATGTCGATCTCGCCTGGACCCGACACGACCCAGTGGGTCGTCACCGGATCGACCGTTTCAACTTCCTTGATGTTCTCGGTGAAGCTCGGAAGGTTCTCGAAATTCCGCCAGAACGCATAGAGGTCGTGGCGCGGACGGTTGATCAGGACGGCGCGAACGCTGTTGGCACTGTAGTCACCCTCGACATTGTCCTTGTCGATGAAGGCGGGCGAGGCGACGTCGGCGTCGGTGGAAAGAGGGTCTCGTTCAGCCATGGGGTGTGCTCCTGTGGTGCCGTGCAAACCCGTGCTCTGACCGATCGTTCCCAGTGTCGGGGACCGAACGACGGCAACTGGCGGGACAGGGTTCGGTTCACAAGGGCAAACCCGGAGAACCCACATGTCCGACACCACAGACACGACCCGCCGCCCTCTTGCCGTCGTCACGGGCGCCTCGTCCGGCATCGGGTACGAACTCGCCCGACTGTTCGCCGACGACGGCTTCGACCTCATCATTGCCGCCGATCGGCCTGCTATCATCGAGGCCCGCCAGGGGCTTCAGGCCGTCGCGGAGGGCACAGTGGAGGCCGTGCAGGTCGATCTGGCGACCGTGGAAGGCGTGGACCGGCTGCATGCCGTCATCGCCGGCCGCCCCGTGGACGCCCTGGCCGCCAACGCCGGGCATGGGTTGGGAAAGGCATTCCTCGATCAGAGTTTTGATGACGTGGAGAGCGTGATCAACACCAATGTCACCGGCACGCTCAGGCTGCTGTCCCGCGTCGCCCGGACCATGCGTGAGCGCGGTCGGGGTCAGATACTGATCACCGGATCGATCGCGGGCCTGATCCCTGGGTCTTTCCAGGCCGTGTACAATGCCTCCAAGGCCTTTATCGACAGCTTCTCGTTCGCCCTGCGTAACGAACTGAAGGAGAGCGGTGTAACGGTGACCTGTCTAATGCCAGGACCAACGGACACCGACTTCTTCGAGCGGGCGGGCCTGATGGACACGAAGGTGGGTCAGGATGACCATAAGGCCAAGGCAGCGGATGTCGCCAAGGCCGGCTATCGGGCGATGGGCCGGGGGGAGGGTGATGTGGTCGCTGGCCTGGGCAACAAAATGCGGGCAACGCTGGCGGCTATCACACCGCAGACCGTGCTGGCCGAGCAGCACCGCAAGATGGCCGAGCCCGGGAGCGGCACGGACTGACGCGCAGGCATCGTCCCAAGGCCTCTTCCGTCACGCTGCGGGACGTCACGATTCCGTGTGCGATGGATTAGGAGGATGCTGACGGGGAGGGGTGCGTTATGCTGCAGTGCAACATGGCGCCGGTCGACGGTGCCGCCCGTAGTGAGCCTCAAAGATGCCGGTCTCTACATCCCGCCTGCCGACGACCGCCCGTCGAACATCTTCGCGAGCCGATGGCTCCGGCTGGGGGAGGTTGACCTGTCTTCACAATCCTGGGGATCTCGACGGGTGGACCTACCGGCCCACATTTGCCGGACCGCACGGGGCCCTCGTCGTCATCCTCCATGGATGTACCCAGACCGCTCGCAGCTATGCCGACCACGCGGGCTGGACGGCACTGGCCGATCAGGAAGGGTTCGTCCTGCTGTGTCCCCAGCAGAAGCGGAGCAACAACGCCAATCTGTGCTTCAACTGGTTCGAGATGGCGGACGTCACCCGGGGCGAGGGCGAAGCGGCCTCCATTGCCGCCATGGTCATGGCTGCGGTCGACGAACACGAGCGGGATCCGTCCCGGGTGTTCGTTACCGGTCTGTCTGCGGGGGCCGCCATGGCCGGCGCAATGCTTTCGACCTATCCCGAACTGTTCGCGGGCGGAGCCCTGATCGCAGGCCTGCCCTTCGGCGCGGCCACAGGACTGCAGCAAGCGCTGGCTGCCATGGCCCACGGCGGTCGAATGGGTCCAGCCGCGCTCGGTCAGAGGGTTCGCGCCGCGTCACCCCATGCCGGACCCTGGCCCAGGGTCTCGATCTGGCATGGGGCTCAGGACACGGTCGTCAATCCGGCGGCTTCCGCCCAGCAGGCGGCGCAATGGGCAGAGGTGCACGGCCTGACAGGACAATCAACGGCGTTACGGACCGGTTCCCAGGGTCATGAGGTCTGGCTGGGGCCCGACGGGGACGTTCGGGTCGAGCACCACACCATCGGGGGGATGGCGCACGGGACCCCCCTGGCCACCAAAGGCACGCGCGGCCTGGGCCGGGCAGGTCCTCACATGCTGGACGTCGGGCGATCTTCGACGCGGGAAATCGCCGCCTTCTGGGGTCTCACGCCGCCTGTCATCGGAACGGAGGTTGAAGCCGAGTTGCGTGCGTCCGCTTCCACCACGCAGCCAATGCACCGGCACCCGCCCACCGCGTTGCCCCTGCCAACGCCTGGCGCGACAGGGAACGTTCAGGCGGTCATCGAGTCCGCCCTGCGCTCCGCCGGCCTGATGAAATAGACGCGCGGCGGATCCCAGATGCGTCGGAATCTGCGGCGCGGGTGGGCAGGTCCAGCCAACGGACGGGTGGGCCGTCGATCGAGGCCGCAAGACGCTAGAGAGTCTTGCGCGCCTCGCGCAGTCGGGCCTTCAGAGTTGTGCGCGTCTTTTCATCGCGCGCGCGGACATCGTCGATTTCCTGCTCGAGCGCGATTAGCTGGGTCTGAAGTGTTCCAAGCTCTGCCACGGACCGAGTGTCAAGGGCGTCCAGCTCGGCCTTCAGCTCGGCAACCCGCGCCTCGGCCCTCTGCCGCCTGGCGGCATCTCGTGCCGACTTGGCGGCCGACTTGGGCTTGCCTTTCGCTACGGTCCCGGCATCGATCGCCACACCGCTCCTGATCACCACCCCCGGCGAAGCCAGGGCCTCATCCCGCCCCGGGCCCGTGTCAATTTCATGGGCGAGACCGGTCTTGAACAGATCCTGTTCGACCTCCCAGGCCGCCAGCGCCTTGGCGCGCGAAGAGGTCGCCACGGTCCAGCTGTGGAAACCGTCGGACCAGCAGAACACCTTGAGCCTTGCCGCCATCAGTCGATCTCGATCCAGACGGGCGCGTGATCGCTGGCACCCGGATGTCCCCGGACCTCGCGATCGACGCCCGCGGCTGTGAGGCGTGCCGCGGCGGGTCCGTTTAGAAGCAGGTGGTCGATGCGCAGGCCCGCGTCCCGCTCCCAGGCCCGGCGCAGATAGGCCCAGAAGGTCCAGGGTGGGCCCTCGGGGTACCGTTTGGCCAGGGCATCGGTCCAGCCGGCTTTCAGCAGCGCCGTATAGGCCCTTCGCGGTTCGGGCTGGAGCAGAGCGTTCGTCTTCCAGGATCGCGTATCGTAGATGTCGGCGTCTGTCGGTACGACATTGTAGTCGCCCGCCAGGACGACCGGGGCGTCTAGGTCCGAGAGGGTCGCGGCATGGGCCGCTAGGCGGTCGAACCAGTCCAGCTTGTAGTCGAATTTGGGCCCGGGCTGGGGATTACCGTTTGGCAGATAGAGAGAGGCGACCAGCACGCCCTGGATCGCAGCCTCGATATAGCGGCTCTGGTCGTCCTTCGGGTCATCGGGGAGGCGGCGTCGGGTCACCGTCGGGGGACCATGACGCGAGGCTATGGCGACGCCGTTCCAGCGGGCTTCGCCGATCCATGCGCATTCGTATCCAGCCTGGCGCATGGCCTCGGCCGGGAATCGGCTGTCCGGTGCCTTCAGCTCCTGAAGGCACACCACATCCGGCCGGGTATCGGTGATCCAGGCCAACAGATTGGGCAGGCGGTTATGGATGCCGTTGATGTTGAAAGTGGCGATCTTCACGCGGAATCCTCTGGCGCGGGGCTCGCGGACCCGTCGGCATAGGGCGTAGCCCGAGCCATGTGGCAATTGAGGTCGGGGCTCCTGTCCGTCCACCAGACCGGTCCGCGTTCGCCCAAGGCGATCTTGGCCGTCTTCACAGCGGCGCGAGCCTTGGCCAGGGCGATGGCGTCGCTCGCCTGTCTGGCGGACCGGACGCCTTCCCAGGCCGCGATCAGCCGGAAGACCGGGGCCTCGCGCTCGGATCCAAACAAGCCAGGATTGGCGCGTCGCCAGAGCCGGCCGCGCACAACGAAATACCGGCCGTCTGGCGTGGTGGGGCGGGGCGGGGCGGTCATGCAGAGGTCCGTCGCCAAAACCGGCACCGAAAAAACCGGGCCGCTAGTCCAAAGCGATCCAGGGATGCAGGTTCCGAAAACCGGATGTTCAGCGGCGTGAGCTGTCTTGCGGGCCTTGCAGACTCCCGTTTTGTTGCGAGCGCATGTCGTCTGTCCCGTGTGGTCAGGCTTCGGCTTCCAGGGCAGATAACGCGACCGGATCACCCGTGGCGACCGTCGTCAGGCGGGCGACCATTCGGCCAGCACCGTCCCGGACCGTGATGGACAGCTCCCCCTCGTCCCAAACGCTGGCATGGCGGATCGCCAGCAGCTCCGACATGACCGTGGCGGCGACGCTCTTGGCCGCGTCCAACCCACTGAGGTCCTCGCCGTCCTCGTCTCTGATCTGAGATCCATTGGCGGCGTGGAAAAAATAACGGGTCATGGGCGCCAAACGGGAGGACGTCTCAACGCGTTCCTCTGTCGCGTTTCGGACATGGCAGTGCCGACGTGCAGCGCGTCTCGCCCTGTGGGAACCCAGCCCCGCCTCATCCGACCCGACGTCCGCTATTCGACATTGGCAGCTTGGTCGGTCCCGGACGCGGGGCAGTGTTCGTCCTCCGTGCTGGCTTCAGCCCAAGCTCGGGGATGGCTCGCCGGTCAAGCCGTGCGGGCTTTTTTGTGCACCGTGACCTCATCTTTGCATCGACGGCATCGCTGCGCAGCGGGCAGGGGGCCTTCGATGTGCGATCCAAGGGTGATCCCGGGGCTGGATAACGCGTTGGATCGCTCACGACACATCAAGGTGCCGACCATGCCCCGCAACGATGCTGAACTCTCCCGCCAGATCCTTGAGAACCTGCGCGCCTATGCCATCGTGGTGCTCGACCGGAGCGGCGTCGTCACCCACTGGATGGGCGGGGCCAGCGAGATCACCGGGTTCGAGGCGAAGGAGCTGGTCGGAAGCGACCTGAGCCGGCTGTACACCCAGGCGGACCGGGCGGGAGACGCGCATGGAAAGGAGGTGACACAGGCCTTGAGGGACGGTCGCGCCGAGGACAGTCGCTGGCATTGCCGTAAGGATGGCAGCCTGTTCTGGGCGAACGGTTTGACGGTTCGTCTCGAGGGGCCCAGCGCGACGCTCGTCAAGATCTTTCGCGACGAAACCCCGGCCAAGGAAGCCGAGGAACAGAGGGTGCTTCTGCTCAACGAGTTGAACCACAGGGTCAAGAACACCCTCGCCACGGTTCAGTCTGTCACCGATCAGACACTGCGAGCCGCAGGCGTTTCGGGGGACATCCGCAATGATCTCGCCAATCGCCTCATTGCCCTGTCTCGATCCCACAACGTTCTGGTCGACCAGAACTGGGCAGGAGCAGATCTGCAGGTCCTGATCCGCGACGGCCTGTGTCCGCATGACCGGCAGCCGTCGCCCTTTGTAGTGCGCGGACCCGCAGTCAGACTCCACCCGTCCCAGGCTGTACCCTTGTCCCTGGCCCTGCATGAGCTGGTTACCAATGCCCTTAAATACGGGGCCCTGACCCTTGCAAGCGGTCGGGTCGAACTGTCCTGGAACCTGGCGCACGACAGCCAGGGCGTCCGATATCTGAGTTTTCTCTGGCGGGAGCGGGGTGGGCCTGAGGTTGCGGAGCCGCGTCGGTGTGGTTTTGGAAGCAAATTATTGTCCCGGGCGTCGGGCAGGGGGGCGTCGGAAATGTCCGAGTTGACGTTTGACCCGGACGGCGTCCAATTCGTCCTGCGGCTCAGGTTGATCGATGATCTGCCGACCGGGACCGAGCCCATGAGGTGAGCAGGGCAAGTCCGCCAGCTCCCAAACAAGACCGCTCGACACCTGCGCAAGGAAGCGCCGACGTCGCCCGCCTGGAGGATGCAAAGGTCAGTCGCGTCTCATCCCTGTTCAGAGCAGGTGGCGGCCTGGATCGATCCCTCCAATCCTGATTGGAGATCGCTGAGTACGATTGCCTTAGTGCAGGCGGGGCTCGTCACCAGGGCGGTCATGACCAGGCATGCCCTTGGAGGGATCGTCGGCCGGTGTCGAGGGATCGATCGCATCGGCCTGTTTTCCTGTGCGGAGGCGCGCGATGATCAGGACCGCAAGCAGGAGGATCGGTCCCCCAATGATCACAAAACCCCATAATCCAGCCATGGCTGTCTCCTTTCGAACTGAGGATAGAAACCGGATGGGCGTGAGGCTGTTCCCCCTATCCAGGCGTCACAAGGTCTAAACGAGGAGACGCCCGCGCCGCGCCTGAACCTCACGGTTGCCGGTGCCAGGTCGCAGGCGCGTGCCGAACAGGGGGCGATCCACCGACTGTCCGGTTTTGGACGTCCCGCAGCGGACGGCGCGACTCAACGTTCAGCGCCTCGAGCGTGCAGCGAGAGGCGATCATGGCCCACCAAGACGACATTTGGCGCGACCTCTTTTTGTGAGCGGCATGAAGAACGCCCACGGGGTCGAGCAACAGGCTCTGGCACTGATGGACCGGCAGATCGAACGGGCCGACACATTCACCGAGGTTGCAGAGATGCTTCACGCGCACAGGCTCGAGACGGAGGGTCAGATTGTCCGGCTCGAAGGCTTGCTGGAGGCCTTCGGCGAAACGCCCTCCGGCCTCAGGGACGCGGCGCTCAAGATGTCCGGGAATGTGGCGGCGATGACCCACATGTTCGCCGACGATGAAATCCTAAAGAATGCCTTCGCCAACATGGCATTCGAGAATTTCGAAATCGCCGCCTACCGGTCCCTCATCACACTGGCCGAGATCGGAGGTCATGGCGCAGCCGTCGATCCACTGACCCAGACCTTGGGAGAAGAACAACGGATGGCCACCCTCGTTGAACAGTCCTGCCTCGCCTGACCGAGAAGTTTCTGCGTCTGAAACAGCACGGTACACCAGCCAGTCGCTAAGGGAGTGGCCTAACCTCCCTCCATTGGGCCTCGCCCGATGGAGATCCGGCCTCGACGGACATGCACGCGGGATATCGGTGTCCACAAGTGGCCGTTGTGGTCGGCTCGGACACCGGTTTTCGGATCTTCGGTTCGCGCGCTCGATCAGTCGGTCGCACGTTTAAACGAGGGTTGCATCTCGTTTATGGACAACAACATTGCTCGCGGTCTGAGGACTTCCGAGTAGAGGCGCTCAACGAGGCCGGTGGGGCAACTGTATTGCTGAGATGGATCTGCGTCATGGGCACCGTGGTAAGGATCCTGATAAGTCTCGACAGGAAGAGGGTGCCCCACGAACGCCCGCGACAACGTCTGATGAACGAAAAATGAATGACGATTAATCCATGTGAATGGTGATCCTGTTCTGGCGTGAGACTGTGTTGGTCAGGAGAGTTCGCCATGGCCCATGCTTTCGACTACTCACACCCGTCCCCCTCGCCGGATGTTGCGCGCCCGTTACCGGATTTCGATCACCCGGTGTTCGCGGCTATGGATACCCGCACTCAGTCTTTGTTGTGGGACGCGGGAGAGGTCGCTGATTATGGGGTCGGCGAGACGGTCGCGACGAATGGCAATGTCATCTTCGTTCAGGACGGGATCATCGGCCACGTGCCGCTGCAACTGTCCGTCTGTGTCGCCGTTTCTGGCGCGGGCTCAGTGTTCGGCCTGGAGTCGGGTCTGACCCAGGCCCGTCTGACGCCAGCGGTGGCGCTTGCCCGCAGCCGCGTTCTGCAGGCCCCTGCCGCAGTTCTCATGGAAGCCCTGGGCCGGGGGAGACTCCAGGAACTTTGTATCCTGCATTCTCAGATTCGAATGACGGAGATGGAAGCCGAGGCCGCCTGCAATGCAGCCCATCTAGTCCCGCAGCGCCTCGCCAAATGGATCCGGCGGCTGCATTTTGCCAACAAGCGGCGCGATGTCTGCCTCACCCAGGCCGAGATGGCCCGACTGCTTGGCGTCCAGCGCTCCACCGTCAATGTCGCGATACGACAGCTGCAGGTCGTAGGCGCAATCCGTTTCGTGCGGGGACGGATAATCGTTCAATGCGCCGACCGGCTGCAGCAAGCCGCGTGCGGTTGTTCACATTAGGCTAGAGCGCCGGCGCGCTCGTCGCCGGGAATATCGGATGATCACCCCCCGAACCTTGTCCGGGGGGTGACGTCACGTTCAGGCCATGGTCCGCGATCGGCGATGAATGGCGATGAAGCACAGGCCGCCGATGATCGCGGCGACCCCTAGAATGAGGGTCAGGATTTCGTCCTCTCTCTGCCCGGACCATACGACCCAGATACCCACGAGGAGAAGCACGATACCGACGATGACCTTGAACGACCGGCTCATCTCAGACCTCCGCTGTTTCGAAAGGCGTGGTCCGACCCGCTCCCGGGCCGGCACCGAGGTCGGCGCCGGTCACCGGGTCGGATGAGGGATCGGACATTGTCCGGGCCGCGAAGGCCTGGACGGCTGAGGCCTCGATATCCTTCAGCTTGACCGTGGCCGTGCCGTCGCCGCCATCGACAGCCGCCTGGTCTTCCCGTGCATCGATCCGTTCCCACTGGTCGCCCTCGTTCCAGGGACCCGTCATGTCCTCGTCGCCCTGCGACATGTTGAAATAGGTGTCCGCGAAGGGTTCCATGCCCCCCAGCTTGCCCGCCGGGAAGTTGGGCTGGATAGCGTAGAGGGCCTTCTCGAAGGACTTCTGGTGGGCGATTTCGCGCGTCATCAGGAAGGCGAGGGCATCCTTGATGCCGGGATCATCGGTGACGTTGATCAGCCGCTCGTAGACGATCTTGGCCCGGGACTCGGCGGCGATGTTGGATCTGAGATCGCACGTCGGATCGCCGATCGAGTCGATATAGGCGGCGGTCCAGGGAACGCCGGCCGAGTTTACCAACGCCGGGGCTCCGCCGTAGAGGATCGAGGTCGTGTGGCTCTCGCCGCCCGCATTCAGGCTCATATAGAGATCGGCCTCTTCCTCTGCGGCCTCTGCCAGTCGGCCCTTGATGCCCCGGTTGAGCATGGAAACGATCGAGCCGATCACCTCCAGGTGGCTCAGTTCCTCCGTGGCGATGTCAAGGAGCATGTCCTTGCGACCCGGATCCTCGTCGGCGAGCGCCTGGGTGAAATAGCGCATGGCTGCAGCCAATTCGCCCTGCGGCCCCCCGAACTGCTCCAGCATCAGGGTCGCCAGGGCCGGGTTCGGTTCGCTGACGCGGACGGTGTACATGAGCTTCTTGTTGTGCATGAACATGAGAAATCTCCTTGCCGGTGTTCCCCAGTCAAACTCGGGCTTGGTCACAGGTTTCCCCTTGAAGGTCCGGGGGTCTTGTATCGGACACGCGCAACGGTCCGGCCGCCCGTCTGGATGTCCGGTTCCCTTCACTGCGAAAACCTCGACGCCGGCGGGCGTTGTATCCCAAGCGCCCGCTCGGGGTGCCGGGAGACCCACATGAAGAAATCCATCCTTATTCTGTCGGCTTGCGTCCTGCCCCTGATCGCCGGCTGCCAGTCCGAACAGTCACCGCCTGCGGTCGATAAGGCCCAGGATGCCGCTGCCGCGCCGGTTGGCCAGATGTCCGCATCGACGGTTGGTCAAACGGTCGATGGCTATGTGGCGGCCGCAGCCATGGGCGATATGTACGAAATCCAGTCCGCCGAGATCGCCCTGGAACGCAGCCAGGCTCCTGACATCCGGGAAATGGCAGAGATGATCCGGACCGATCACACCCAGGCCAGCGCCAACCTCAAACAGATCGCTCCCCAGGCAGCACCGCAGGCCGAGGTACCGACCGAACTGGACGAACGCCGCAAAGGCATGATCGACAACCTGCGCTCTGCACCACAGGCGGAGTTCGATCGAACCTATCGCGCCCAGCAGGTGGCCGCCCATGAGGAGGCTCTGACCCTTCACCGGGGCTTCGCAGATAACGAAGACGGCGGACCGCTGGCCGAGCACGCGCGCACGGTCGTGCCCAAGATCGAGATGCACCTTCGCATGGCCCAGGCTGGCGGTAACACTGCGCCCGCGATCCAATGATCAGACCGGGGCGCGCTCCAGCCTGAGATAGATCGGGTCGAATTCGGCCAGGTCCGCGAGGGCGTCCCAGTCCTTCAAAACGACCTCGGAACCCGTCCACTGGATCAGGCCGCCTTGGCGCATCCCCTGGAGCAGCCGGTTGGTGTGGACCGAGCTCATGCCCATCACATCTGCAAGATCGATCTGGGTAAGCGGCAGATCGAAGCGGTGTTCTTGGGCGAGGCTGGCGGCCTCCAGGCGGGTATAGAGCTCGCAGAAGACATGGGCGAGCTGGGCCTGTCCCGAGCGCCGCCCCTTGCTGACGATCCATTGCCGGTGAATGGCCGCATCCACCACTGTCTCCAACCACAGGAGACGGGTAAGATGAGGCTCGGTCTCGGTCAGTCGGCGTAGGTCATCGTGAGCCAGGGTGCAGTAGCTGACCTCGGTCAGCGCGACCACGCTGTGATCCATCAGGGCAAGCAGGAAGCTGTGCAGGTCGAGAAAGTCACCGGCCAGGCTCAGCTGGGTGATCTGCCGCGCTCCGTCCTCCAGGGTGGTGACCCGACCGCAGAAGCCAGACAGCAACAGAGTGCTGTGGCCAGGCATCTCGCCCTGTCGCACCAGTTCGGTCCGACCCGCCGCCCGCCGTACGGGCGACAGCAGCCGGTCCAGATGCTCCGCCTCAGCCGGGTTGACGACGTCGCGCCGCGACATCTTCTGGACAAGAGGTGTCAGGGCCAAGGCTTTGATCTCTCCGCTCATCCATCGGGTGACACGTCAGGGACGCCGACGGTGCGCATCCGATTAACGGCGCGGCGAGAGCACCGTCAACCAGAGACACCCCACCTTCGGCTACCGGACCGGGGTTTCGGAGCGGTAGTGCTCATAAATGACGATGCCTTCCACCCGCACTTCCACACCGCGTCGCGCCGGCATGCGCAGCAGTTCGGAGATCGCGCGCTGGCGGGCGTGCCGGTGGCTCGGCAGCCAGCAGGTCTCGATTGCAGGGTCCAACCCGCGGCGATTGAATAACCGGAACTCATAGCGCCGGGCGAAAACCCGTGGCCACTGGGTCGACCGCACCTCCCCCAGCCTGCGAGAGCCGCCGATGAGTGGCCAGCGCCTGACCGACGACCTGATCCATATTGTAGTAGCGGTAGCTGGCCAGCCGACCAACGAACGTCACGTCGGGACGCGCCAGAGCCAGGGCCTCGTAGCGCTTGTACAGCGCCTGGTTCTCTGGACGTGGTACGGGATAGTAGGGATCGCCCGTGGCGGATGGATATTCATAGACGACGCTGGTCCGGGGGTGGCTCTGGCCGGTCAGGTGTTTGAACTCGGTTACCCGGGTATAGGGTATGTTTTCGTCCGGATAGTTGACCGTCCCGACCGACTGGAAACGGGCTTGGTCGAGCGTCTCGTGGCGGAAGGTGAGGGACCGGTAGGGCAGGGGGCCGTAGCGGTGGCCGAAAAACTCATCGATCGGCCCGGTGAAGACCAGGTGGTCGAAGGCGACCTCCTTCTCGACATCTCGAAAGTCCACGCCGGTTTCCACCTCGATCAGCGGATGGTCGAGCATGGCTCTGAACATGGCCGTGTAGCCCTGCGCGGGCATGGCCTGGAATGTGTCGGTGAAATAGCGGTCGTCGGTATCGGTGCGCGTGGGAATGCGGGCCGTGACCGAGCGGTCCAGGTCCGAGGGGTCCAGACCCCATTGCTTGCGCGTATAGCCCTGGAAGAATAGCTCATAGAGTTCACGGCCTACGGCGTTGACCACCACATCCTCCGACGTCCGGATCGGGTCGACCGCCTCGGCCCGCTCCGCCAGGAAGGCGGCGGCAGAGGCATCATCCGGGAGGGTGACGCCAAACAGCCGGCTGAGGGTCGTTCGGTTGATCGGGATCGGGACCTGCTGGCCCCTGACCTCGGCCAGGACGCGATGCTCATAGGCCCGCCAGCGCGTGAACCGGGAAAGATAGTCGAAAACGTCCCGTGAGTTGGTGTGGAAGATGTGGGGTCCATAGGCATGGACCAGCAAGCCGTCCGCATCGGTATGGTCATAGGCATTGCCGCCAATGTGGGGGCGACGATCCACGACCAGCACCCGTTTGCCGTCTTGGCTGGCAAGCCGTTCGGCCATCACCGTGCCGGCGAAGCCCGCGCCGACCACGAGGACGTCGTAGTGATCCCGGCGCGCAGGCGGGGTTGCGGGAAAGACGCGCGCCTCGGCGTTTGGAGCTGCGCGGCGTCTTTCGGGCCGCATCGACACCTCGATCAGGCGGTTCATGCGCAGGAAGGTCTGGTCCCAAGACATCTGGCCGAGCAAATCATCGACCTGTGGAAGCCAGGTGTGGGGTTGCCTGGCCAGCGACAACGCCGCCTCGCAGGCTGGCACGAACCCCTCCGCTTCCGCGATCACAACGCCCTCAACGTCTCCGTACTGCCGCACGACGTCCCGGACGGGTGTCGAGACCACGGGACGGCCGGCGGACAGGTATTCGGGGGTTTTGGTCGGGCTGATGAACCGGGTGGCCTCGTTCATCGCGAACGGCATCAGGGCGACGTCCCAGCCGCGCAGATAGGCGGGGAGGGCGTCATAGGATCGTCCGCCCAGCCAATGGATATTGGCCCTGCGCGGCAGGTCTTCGGGGGAAATCTTGACCACCGGTCCGACCATCACGATCGACCAGTCCGGGCGCGCATCCGCCAGCTGAGATATGAGCGACAGGTCCAGTCGCTCGTCAATGACGCCGAAATAGCCGAACCGGGGCTGGCCCAAGGCCGTCTGGTCTGACGGCTCTGTGCCCGGCGAGCGGGCCTGGGCGAAATGTTCCCGATCCACGCTCGAAGGAAAGGCATGCACCCGCGGGTGACGTTCGCGCTTTGCCTCGTAAAGGCTGTAGCCGCCGGTAAAGACGACGTCCGCGCGGTCGAGCAGTTCGTCCTCGAGCCCTAGAAGCTCCGGCGGGGCAAAGTGGAAATTGGCGAGTTCGTCCATGCAATCATAGACAACGGCGGAGGCCTCCAGGTGCCGGGCAACGGGTAGCATCATCGGGGTGTAGAACCACAGCACAGGCGCTTCGATGCCCAGGTCGGCGATCAACTCATCCAGCAGCTGGCGCTGAACGGCGGCCAGACAGGGACCGTCGATGCCGTCTGGCACCTGCGGTGTCGCCACCCGCACTCCGCTGGCGGGGCAGATCCGAACCTCCAATCCAATGGCTTGGGTGCCGCGAACCGGCTCCTCGAAGTAGACCACCGGTCGTCGCTGGGCGAAGCGGGTCATCAGGTGCTGGGGCCGCTGGAACACGAAATCCCACCGCAAATGGGACAAGCAGATGAGGGGGGCCAGTCCGGTCTCGGCGCTGACCACCGTGGCGAAGGAGGAAGGGGGGGCGTCGCGCAAAAATCACCTCGGGCTTGAATGGTGCTGGACCAAGCCCGTGCTGCAGGGCGTCGTTCCCAATGTCCGGAAATGACAGATCCTTTGTCGAAAGCTCGACTGTCAGGCGGGGACCAGCCCTGGGTCGCTGTACAGAAGGCGGTCGTCCCGGTGCCACCAACCGCAGCGGCCCGGCGGCGTGAGAGCGTCGGCTCGGATGATGGCGCGAACGGTCGCCGCCAGCGCCGTTTCGTTCCGGGTACCGTCCGAAACATCGAACACGCCGGCCTCGTAACGTCCGGCCCGCGCGGTCAGGAGGCTGTCCCAGTCATAGGCGCCGAGCAGCGACCAGACCGTGACGGCTTCAACAGGGATCCCGCTCGCCCGTGCCCGACCCGCGGCGCCCCAACAGTCAAGCAGCCATCGCGAGCGATCCTCGTCCGCCCCCCCGAGATGGCATTCGGTAACGACGATGGGGGAGCGATGCTGGTGCCAGGCCCGGACGAGGGTCTGTTCCCAGCTGTCGCGCGCCTCCGCCAGCACCCGAACCGCCTCGACGTCCGCGTAGTCCATCGCGTCGTTCCCTCCGTGGGTCCAGACAGGATAGCGTTCGAGCCGATGGTCCAGGAACCGGTCGCTGGTCACATAGTGGTTGAGACCCAGCCGGTCGGGTGGACAGGGTGCGGCGACCAGCCGGTCCAGACGGGCCGACAGACCATGACGGTCCAGCCGGGACCGGAGCGTGTGAGCCTTATCCACGCGCCCCGCCAGAAGCTGCCAGGTCAGATCGCGCCGGGCGTTCTCGAAAGCCACCTGGGAAGCGCAGGCGTCGGTGCCGAAGGTTTCGCCATAGTCCTCGGTCTGGATCAGTCGCGCCTCGGGAATGTTCCGCCGGACTCGGGCCATCGATTTCACGGTGGCCTCGATCTGATGAAGGAGGGCGACCCAGCACGCGCCCTCGTCCCGCACGTGGGGATACCAGTGGCCGTAAAGTGTGCTGAACCGGGCGGTGGTGAGCGGCTCGTTGACCGGCGTCCAATCTCTGACCCACGGATAGCGCTGCGACGCCGCCTCGGCGAACCGGGCCAGACCTTCGGGGAAGCTCGGGTCCAGGAGATCCGTCCACAGGGGACCGGACCCATGATGAACCAGGGTCAGAACCAGCTCGACCCCGGACTCCCGCAACCGCCCGAGTCGGCGATCTGCCACGGCCCAGTCGAACACGCCCGGCGCCCGCTCGACGGTTTCCCACAACAGCGGAAACCGCAGCTTGCGGATGCCCAGACCCATGATGGCGTCCAGATCGTCCGGGCGGTTGTCGTATCCGCTCGAAACCATCTGGTCTGACACCGTATCGCCCAGCCGGTTCAGGGTGCATTCCAGACCCCCCCAGAGCGCCGGGGGCGACATTACGCGGCCCGCAGGACGGGCGGCATCGGTCTGAAGGCCGGAGCCTTGCGCCAGGCCACCGCCGAGGCGACCACGGCATCGAGGTCGGTGTGTCGGGCCCGCCAGCCGAGGCGGGTCCGGGCCAGAGACGGGTCGGCGACAAGTCGCGGGGGATCGCCGGGGCGGCGTTCGGACAAAATGAAGGGACAGGGGGCACCGACACACCGCCCGACCGCGGCAATGACCTCGCGCACACTGTGACCGATGCCGGTTCCCAGGTTCAGCGCCAGGAATCCGTAATCCGGACGCGCGATCCCCAGGGCGGCGACGTGGGCGGCCGCCAGATCCTCGACGTGGACATAGTCTCGTACGCAGCTGCCGTCCGGCGTCGGGAAATCCGTGCCGAATAAACGCAAAGGGGGGCCCAGGCCCAGCGCGGCCTCGATAGCCAAGGGGATCAGGTGGGTCTCCGGTGCGTGGGCTTCGCCGATCTCGCCGTCGCACGACGCGCCCGCGGCGTTGAAATAGCGCAGGGCCACGCCGGTCAGGCCATAGGCGGCACAGGCATTGGCGATCATGCGCTCAGACGCAAGCTTGCTGTCGCCATATGGATTGATGGGGGTCGTGACGTCGGTCTCGCTCAGCGCGCCGGCATGGGTCGGAAGTCCATAGGTCGCGGCCGTCGAGGAGAAGACGAGCCGGTCGATCCCGCTGCCCCGCATTGCGGACAGGACCGCGGCCATGCCGGCGACGTTGTGATCCCAGAAGGCCTGGGGATCTTGCATCGAGCGTCCGACCTCGATCAGGCCCGCGAAATGGATCACCGCCGATATGTTGTGGACAGACATGGCTGCGGCCAGCCCGACCGCGTCCCGCACGTCCCCGTGGACGAACGGTCCCCAGCGCACGGCTGGCCTGTGACCATTGCTAAGGTTGTCAAACACGACCGGCCGATAACCGGCGGCGGCGAGCGCCTTGGCCGTATGGCTGCCGATGTATCCGGCACCGCCGGTTACAAGGATGTTTGGCTGGGTCATCGCGTCTCCTGGTGCACTGACGCCGCAGGGAGAGGGCCGTTCCGAAGGTCGGAAACATGGCTTTGGCACCATCCTGTCAGTCAGGGGTCTGGCAGGACCTGGGTGCGATTGATGCCGGTTGTGGGCACTGGCCGCAGAGAACGGATCGATCCGGTGAACCTTGCCGCTAACGCACCGTTGGAAGTGAGCAATGACAGGAGTTTTGTGATGACGGGCCCACAGACACCCGGCCGAAAGGCCAATGGCGCTATCCCGGCGGGGAGGCCGGATGCAACCACCTCCGACAAGGCGGTAGAAAAGGTCGGCCGCGAATCCACGCGGCGAGCAGGTCCCGACGGGCCCGACGCGACGGAGATTGGAGACACATTCAAACGTCAGCCGGACAAATAAAGAAGCCGACCATCCGAACCGCAGTGGACCTTGGCCGAACGCCAAAACCGGCTCCAGGCCGCGACGGCTGACGGTTCAGCCGATGATATCACAACCACGTCGAGCGCACTGCTCGCTCCCGGTCTCGCTCCGTTCTGGACCCAAGGGGGTGGACGGAGTGGACGGAGTGGGCGGTGTGCTCCTCAAACGAATCCGGTTGAGCTCGGAAAGCTGCAATGCACCTGATAATTTCCACAAAGATCAGATGAGCCGCCCGGTCTGATGTCGGGGTGTAAGTCAGCGGTCACGGGGCTCTTTACGGCAAGGCGACGGTCGCGAGATCAAGTTGGTCCTCGGCGCGCCAGCTGGAACTCGCCCGATTCCCCGTCAGCCGCCGCGCGTCTCATGGCGTCCAGTATGCGATGCTGTTGCTGCATCAGCGCGGGATGATCAGGATCGAACCCCTCCCGTGACAGCTGGCGATGCAGGGACGACCAAGATCCAACCTCGCCGTTACGGCACAGGATGATGGCACGCTCCACAACGGTCGGTGGCAGGCCCATTACGTCCGGCCTTTCGGTTGGCCCTCACTCCGCCCGGGGCCTTTGCTGAATTGTCGAGCGTCATTCCGGGGCAGGTCGGACTTGCGTCTGTGGTCCATTCCAAGTCTGAAATCTGTGGCTGTATCGTGCTCGATCCTGCCCAGTTCGACTTCGGACCGGGAGAAAACTTCCTCCTGACCATCGATCAGAAGCTCGTCGTCGCGGCCGCCGCGACCGCCAGCCACGAGACCTGGGGGCGGGGATTGTGGTTTGTTCAGAGGGGTCATTGTTCATCCATCCGCCGTTGCTAAGGACGAAAACGCAGGACGGAAGCCCAGTGTCCGAAGTGTCCGAAACCGGCCGAGAGGGTCCGCCGCTGCATGCGCTACTGAAAACCGGGCGTGTGCTTATAGGTCCAAGGTCCAGCTGGTCACACCATTGCGTGATTGAACGGACACCAAGGCTTAGAACCTGTGGAGGACGCGATAGCCATCCCCCGCCAATCCGGCAGCGGGGGATTACCATTCAAGGAAGGATGCGAGTTCAGGCTGATTGAACCCGTTCCCGCTCGGTGAAGTCCTTTGCTGAGCCTTGCGTTTCAAATGTCCGAAACCCGTCCCTCACTGCCGTACGCAGAAGCCGCGCTCAGCCAAGGTGTGCGACACGCAGAGTGGGAGACGTCCGGTATCCGTCGTTGCGGATAATCTGGGCCCGGTTCGCGCTTAGCGACCATGCCCGAGATTAAGAGACCCGCCGCAGCCTCTGTTCCTCCAAAATCCTTACCTCGATCTGCCGGGGCAAGGCGGTGAGGTCGCTCTCAGAGAACCGCGCGGCTCCATCCGTGGACGCGGCCGTCAGGATGCGTGTGGTGATCATCGGCGCTGGTTTCGGCGGCCTTGCCGCAGCCAGGGCGCTCGCCGACGCGCCTTGCGAGGTCCTGATACTCGACGGGCGCAATCATCATCTCTTCCAGCCGCTGCTTTACCAGGTGGCGACGGCGGCCTTGTCGCCTGCCGAGATCGCCTGGCCCGTGCGGCATCTGCTCCGGCGTCAGGTTAATGCTTCGGTTGTGATGGCGCGCGTCGACACCATCGACGTCGTCGCCCGGACCGTCGCTGCGGGGCCGCAGGCCTGGTCCTATGATCATCTCGTTCTGGCCGCGGGCAGTCGGCACTCCTATTTCGGGCGGGATGACTGGGCACCATTCGCGCCCGGTCTCAAGACGCTCGAAGATGCCACGGATATACGGCATCGGGTGCTGGAAGCCTTCGAGCGCTATGAAGCGGCACCCCGTCCAGAGCCGATGACCTTTGTCGTGGTCGGCGGCGGACCGACCGGAGTGGAGATGGCGGGGGCCCTGACGGAGCTTGCGCGACACGCCCTGCGCGACGAGTTCCGCAACATCGATCCGGCCCACGCCCGCGTCGTCCTGGTCGAGGCCGGCCCCCGCATTCTTCCGGCGCTCGATCCTGCCCTGTCACGTGAGGGGCAGGATCGACTGGAGGCCATGGGTGTTGAGGTGCGGACCGATACCCGGGTGATGGACTGCCACACGGACGGCGTGACCCTGTCGACGGAAAAGCTCCCGGCCCAGGTCGTAGTCTGGGCGGCGGGTGTCCAGGCCAGCGAGCTAGTGTCGCAGCTGCCAGGCCCCAAAGATCGAAGCGGGCGCGCCCTGGTCACTGAACGACTGGAGATACCCGGGCTGCCAGAGGTGCGGGTGATCGGGGATGCGGCTGCGATCACCGATGGCGCGGGGCAGGCCGTGCCCGGCATTGCACCGGCCGCGAAACAGTCCGGCCGCTACGTGGGCCGCCGCATCGCCGCATCTCTCCGAGGCCCGGCTGCAGCCACACCCTTCCATTACCGCCACGCGGGAAACCTGGCCACGATTGGAACCGGATCGGCCGTGGTGGAGCTCGGACGCTTTCGCCTGACCGGCCTGATCGGTTGGCTGTTCTGGTCCGTCGTCCACGTCTTTTTCATGATCGGGGTTCGGAACCGGGTGGCGGTCGCCCTGGACTGGGTCTGGGGAGGTCTGACACGCCAGCGCGCCTCGCGACTGGTGCTTCACACCCCCGGTCCGGGAAACGCGAACCAAACGCCCGTCCCAATGGCCAAGGGCAACTTCGCCGCTGCCGGGCCAACTGCCGGGAACCGGACGTCCGGATCAGTCCCATCGAGAAGACGTTGAAGGAACGACTTTGCTGAAAGGCAGGTCGGTCGTCCTCGTGGCGGACCCGTGATGGGGACACCAGGACGGTTCGGGCGCGGACCGTCCTGGTCGTTCTGGCGGATCCGGAGCAGTCGGCCATGAGCCGTTTTCCAGCCGCGCAGCGAGAATCGCTGCTGACCCGTCATAAGAGTGCCTTGGGGAATGATGACCATCCGGAGCCCTTCCTCTGGGACGATCGAATGCGCGCACGATGACCTATCAACTGCGGTATGTGCCGGACGACGAACGGGATCCTGAGACCTTGATCTGCGAGAGCCTCGAGGCGGCGGTTCGGGCGGCGCGGGTCCGACTTCAGCAAGCCGGTGTCAGCAGCGTCGTTCTGATGTCCGATGGTTTCGTGGTCCGTGCTCTGACCTGTACGGACGGCCCGGTCGGAGCGGCCGACGATCAGATCCTGGCCAACGCAGGAATCTATCGTCTCGGTTGATCGTCTTCGCACGACACACGGTCCTGATCGTCGGCAATGGATCCCTGAACCGCGGAATCCTGCCGGGCTCCGGTTAGTGTGCCGTACTGAGGGCCTCCTGCACCGCTGCGGTGAGGTCGTCGATTCGGAACGGTTTGTTGAGGATTCTGGACGGATCGAGAACGGTCTGTACAGCGCCCATGTCGGCATAGCCCGTGGCCATGATGATCGGCAGGTCGGCGTGCAGGCGCCGCGCCTCCTTGACGACGTCCACCCCGTTCATGCCCGGCATGGCATAATCGACGATAAGAAGGTCGTGCTGGCCCGTGGCGAGGGCGGCCAGGCCTTCCGGCCCGCTTCCGACGGCGGTCAAGTGGTATCCTGCCGCTTCCAAGCTGTCGGCGATGAAGCGTCGAACGCCAACATCATCATCGATGACGAGGACGTGCGCGTCCGCTTTTGGCGAGGGCAGGTCGGGCGTGGTCGAGAGCGTTGCTGACCCCGCGAGGGGCGCGGCCCTCGGCAACCAGATCGCCATGCGGGACCCCTGACCCTCGGTGCTTTCGATCCGGACGGTGCCGCCAGACTGCTGGGCGATCCCGAAGACCTGACTCAGGCCCAGCCCGGTGCCCTTGCCGACGGGCTTTGTCGTGAAGAAGGGATCGAAAATCTTCTGCTGGATTGCCGCGGGGATGCCGGTGCCGGTGTCCTCGACCGTGACGATGCCATAGTCGCCGCTAGCCAGCGGAGGGCCGTCCCCGCCTCGCAGCGCCGTCGATATCGTCAGCGTCCCCGCTTCGGCCATGGCGTCCCTTGCGTTGATCGCCAGATTCAGAATGGCAAGCTCAAGCTGGTTCGGGTCGGCGACGGCCCATGGAGACCCGGGGTCCATGTCCATCCTGATCGCGATCCCGGGGCCGAGCGTTCGCGTCAGGAGGTCGCTCATCTCCCCAACGAGGCGGTTCAAATCCACGGGATGCAGGTCGAGCCTCTGTGTTCTCGAGAAGGCGAGAAGTTGGTGGGTCAGCTTGGCCGCCCGATCCGCCGCCTGCTGCGCATAGCCCGCCAGCTTTTCGGTCCGTGAATCCTCGGTGCGTCTTTGAATGATCTCCAGATTGCCTGCAATGACCGTCAGAAGGTTGTTGAAGTCGTGGGCGATTCCGCCGGTCAGGTGACCCACCGCTTCCATCTTCTGTGCCTGGACGAGCGCCGCCTGGGCCCGCTCGCGCTCGGCAACTTCCTCAGTCAGCCGGTTATTGGCCTCAGACAGTTCCGATGTTCGCAGAAGGATCCGGGCCTCCAGATCCTGGTTGAGCTGCATAAGGCGATCCTCGGCCGAGGTCAGATCGTCGAGCAGACGACGCGCCTCGTACTGGCGCCTTCGGCCCCGCAGGGCCGAGTTGATCGCGCTCACGAGCGTCTCGCCGTGGACGGGACGCTCAAGCAGAACCACATTGCCCAGGGTATCCAGCATACCCAAGTCCTCGGGAGACCGTCGACCCGTCCGCTTGGTGGCCAGGAGAACGAACGGAAAATCGGACCAGGCCGGCTGTTCCGAAAGCCATTCGGTAAGGCCGTCACGGTTGCCCGACAGGGATTCTTCGGTCAGCACCGCGACGTCGGCCCCCGCTGCCAAAGCAGCCGCCAAATCATCTACGGACGTGCAAACATCGCAGATCCGGTCCTCGCGCGCCAAGAGCGCGTGCAACACCGGGGCATCACGTCCGCGCAGGGCCAGGAGCAGGATTCGCTCAGGCACGCTCACTCGGCTTCGGCCGCCGCCGGAGTGGCTGACAAAAGTGGGGTTTCACCGCGGTAGGAGGGCAGGCCCGCGAGTACGCCTTCGAAATCCTTCAACGGCAGCCCCACCTCGATCCCGCCGGCACCGAGCCTGAACTCGCGGATGCTGGTCTCATGGGCCGTGGTGCGGCTCTTGGCGATCGAAATGGCCTTCAGCACCTCGCCCCGGGATTCGAAATAACGATACAGAACTATGGTGTCGGACAGATAGCTGAGGTCGATGTCCGACCGGATGTCGCCGATAATCCCGTGCTGGCCCAGGACCAGCATGGTGATGACACCCTGCTGGTTCAGATAGGACAGCAGCTCGTGCATCTGCAGAAGTAGAAACTTCTCTCCTGGCATGGCCTGAAGGAAGGCGTTCAGGCTGTCGATGGCGACGAACTGTACGCCGTCGCGTTCGACCGCCCGCCGGATCCAGCTCGCGAACTCCCCGGGACTGATCTCCGCGGGGTCGATCTGCACGAGTTGAAGGTTGCCGCGATCGATGTGGGTCTGCAGATCCATGCCCATGGCACGTGCGCGCGCCAACAGGGTTGCAATGCCTTCGTCGAATACGAAATAGGCCACCTTCTCGCCGCGTTCGAGCGCAGCGAGCGCGGCGCGAAGGGCCGTCGTGGTCTTACCGATACCGGACGGGCCGTTCAAAAGGGTGTTGGTGCCGGGACTGATCCCGCCTCCGAGCATCCTGTCCATCACGGCCACGCCGGTGGACATCAGGGCATCGTCGAAGACCCGATGATGTTCGGCCGCGATCAGCCGGGGGTAGACGGCCACGCCACCGGTCTCGATGGCGAAGTCGTGAAAGCCGCCCCTGTATTTCACCCCCCTCATCTTGACGACCCGTAGCCGGCGGCGCTCGGATCCGTACTCCTGAGCGAACTGTTCCAGGGTGATCACGCCGTGGGCGATGCTGTGCAGTTGCAGGTCGCCCGGATCGGAACTGCGGTCATCCAGCATCAGCACGGTGCAGTTCCGCGTGGAGAAGTATTGCTTGAGGGCTAGTATCTGACGCCGGTAGCGCAGCGAGCTCTGGGCGAGCAGACGCATTTCGGACAGGCTGTCGAACACGACCCGACTGGGCTTCAGTCGGTCCACGCATTCGCGAACCCCGTTCAGGGTCTCGCCGAGCTCAACCTCGGAGGGCTCCAGGATCGACTGTTCCTGCTCGGGGTCCAGGCCATCCTCGTTAACGAGTTCGAACAGGTCGATGGCGTCCAGGGTCCACCCGTGACTTGCCGCGACTTCCCGCAGTTCGGCGGCCGTCTCCGACAGGGTGATGTACAGTCCACGTTCGCCCTGCGCCGCGCCCTCGAGCAGGAACTGAAGCGCGATCGTGGTCTTCCCGGACCCTGGTGTGCCTTCGAGCAGATAGGCGCGGTGAGGCGTCAGACCGCCACCCAGTACCGAGTCCAGCTCGGCGATCCCCGTCGAGAGGAGATTTGGGCGGACAGGTCTATATTGCGGTTCTGACAATCGATCCTCGTTGCGACTCCCAGCCTCAACGGCTCAGGCGCGGTTTTGCTCCGCAAAGTGTCGCCGAACTGCGTTTGCCTGCAGGTCCGCCACGGCGGGCTCTAGAATCGTTGGTCGATGGCCCAGCTCGGCTGGGCCTGGAAGTCGCGCTGGGGAAGTCCGGCCAGGCGTCGCAGTTTCGCTCGGTCGATCAGCCGGATGCGCTGATCGTTCCGGGCGACGAGACCGGTGGTCGCAAGCTGACGGAGGGTGCGGTTGGCGTGCACGGTGGTGATCCCCAAGACCTCGCCGATCTCACGCTGGGTGAGGGGAAGCCTGAAGCTGTCGCCGTCGGTTTTGCCGAGAGCTTCAAGGCGGTCGAACAGACCGCTGAGCATGGCGGCGAGCCGGACGCTCGCGTCCGCCTGCCCCATCACGGCAAGCGCTTCCATCAGCGCGATCCGCTCCTTCTGGGCGCTCAGGAAAAGCGAGGCCGCGATGCGGGGTGATCGCTGAAACACGTGCATCAACCTGGATCGGGGAATGGACCGGATGGCGATAGGTGTCAAAGCCACGAGGCTGTCGGCCGCGGCGGTCAAACAGAGGCTGGGTACCCCCATGATGTCGGTCGGAAGATGAAGCTTGACGATCTGTTGGCGGCCGCAGGCGAGCGACAGGGACGAGGCCACCCAGCCCTCTACGAGAAGATAGACATGGGTCGGTTCATTCCCTTCGCGTCGCAAGACATGGTGGCGAGGGTAGTGCTGTACCGGATCCAGGATGGATTGGACCTCCCTGTGCTCGTCCTCGGTCAACCGGAGGAACTCTCCAACCCGGGATGGAGAGCCGGAGTTCGAATCAGGTCGGGTCGGAGTTGGGCCATCCATCCCCCGCCTCTGCCAAAGAGGGCAATCTTTGCATTAACTCAGGTCAATCGTGGGGCACGGGCTCGCGGTGGCGAAACGGGCCGGCCGCCAGCTGCGGTACCTGGAGATCGCGGTTCAGGGACGTCGAGCCAAAACGCGCGCTCCGTAGTTTTGCAGCCTACGAGAACTCAGGACGCGTCTCCGCATTGTCGTCGCTGGGGCGCAAGGGCCGCGTCTCGCGATGTCGTGTAATGCCATGTCCAAGCCAATATCCCCGCCCCCCGCCCCTGGAGCCCGGAACAGCGACCTTCCGGCCTATGTCAGCAATGGCCTGATCGGGCTTCGTGTGCGGGAACAACCGCTTCACCCCGGCATGACCCTCGTCAGCGGCGTGGTGGGCGAGCACCAGGAGCGGCGGGTCGAGGCAGCCGCCCCCTCACCCTATCCCCTGGCGGGGGACCTCGCGATCAATGGCATCTGGCTGAGCGATCAGCCGTGGTCTGTCGGCAATCTGGTGCAGAGCTATGATTTCGAGACCGCGGAGCTGACCAGCCGCTTCGGCTTTACGACGGACGAGGCGCGCGCAGACGTCACCGTAGTGACTTGGGCCAACCGGGACGCCGCGACCCTGGTCCAGCAGCTTATCCGGATCGAGGTCGATCGACCGTGCGACCTGATCGTGCGGGCCAGGGTCGATGCCCAGGGATGCCGCGGGCGGGTGGTACGGCGCCGGACCGACACGCCTGGAGAGGACAAGGCGGTCTGCGACGGCTCGCTTCTGTGGGAGACCGAGGGAGGTCTGAGTTCTTGTGGCTATGCCCTCATCACCGAGTGTTCGGGTGGCAAAGCGGTCCGTTGTCGGTCGCCCTGGGACGAGACCGGCCCGCTTGAGACCACCTACAGCCTCCGAGGACGGCCGAGCCGGGCCGTCCAGCTCCGTCAGCTGGTCGCGGTTGTCCCGTCGGTCCTTCATGATCGACCGGATGAGGAGGCCGTCCGCCGGGTCGCCAGAGGCAAGGCGACCGGGTTCGATACCTTGCGACGACGCAATCGCGACATCTGGGCCGACCTCTGGCGTGGCCGGATCGTGGTGCAGGGCGCTTCCGAGCGCCATCAGGGGCTGATCGACGCAGCCCTCTTCTATCTGTTCAGCGGCACGCACCCGGCCTCGCCGGCTGCGACCTCAATCTTTGGCCTGGCGACCTGGCACGACTACACCTACTATTTCGGCCATGTAATGTGGGACGTGGATGCATTCTGCGTCCCGCCCCTCATCCTGCTAAATCCGGACGCGGCCCGCGCCATGCTAGATTTCCGCAGTCGCGGGCTGGCGGCGGCGAAGGGCATCGCGCGGCTGTCCGGTCGATCCGGGCTCCAGTTTCCGTGGGAGGCGGCACCCCTGTCCGGACAGGAGGCATCGCCCGGCGCGGGGGAGGGGGCGGCCCACGAAGACCATGGTTCGCTGCACACGGCCCGCGCCTTTGCCTTATATGCCGACGCCACGGGTGACCGGAGATTTCTCGACGAGGACGCCTGGCCCATCCTGTCGGGGGTGTCAGACTGGATCGTGAGCCGCGTTACCCGCACCGAGCGCGGCTATGAGTTCTTGCGCGCCATGGGGCCCGCCGAGGTCCCGGACCCACCGGACAACGACGCCCTCACCCTGATGGCGGCCGGTCAGATCCTGCGCCGGGCCATCCGCGCGGCCGAGCAGACGGGGCGGCCAGCTCCGCCCGCCTGGGCCCGCGTGGCGGGCGACCTCTATCTTCCGGTCCGAGGCGACCACGTCATTGCCGCTCATGACGGTTTCCGGGTGAGCGAGCCCAAGGGCGCGACGCCCTCACCCCTGGCGGGATTTTTTCCGTATGACCATCCGACACCGGAGGGCGTCCGGCAGGCGACCCTGGACTTTTATCTCGAACACTGGCGGACATATGTGGGCGCGCCGATGTTCCCTGCCCTCTATGCCGCCTGGGCCGCTATGGCGGGACGCGAAGCCCTGGCGCTCGAGCTCTTTGAGGAGGGCTACGCCCTCTACGATCGTGGCCGGTTCCATCAGTGCCTGGAGTATCGCCCGGATCATCCAGACAGCGTGACCCCCGCCGGACCCTTCTTTGCCAACTTGGCGGGCATGCTGCTCGGCCTGCTGATGGGTCTGAGCGGCCTCGAAATTAACGAGCGCGATCCGGCAGACTGGCCCACCCGGCCGGTCCGGCTGCCAGACGGCTGGACCGCAATCACCGTGGAACGGATCTGGGTTCGGGGCTCTCCGTTTCGCCTGACCGCGACTGACGGTGCACAGTGTGCGCTTCTCGAGGCTTGCGCGGCTCCGGGTGAGTGACGCGCGCTCCAACGGATGGGCTCGCAAGGGAGAGCAGGACAACCCGGCGCTGAGCGCCGGACCGCTGCCGAGGTCCCTCTCCAAGCTGGCTCAGCCGTCGGCGGCTGTCCTTTCCCAGTTTCGACCGGTTAAGCTCACGGCGAGGCCGGCAGCCATCAACAGGCCAGCGATCAGGGTCGCTCCAGCGATGCCGGGGCGGGCGTGGGACTGTGTATAGAGGCTAAAGGGTCGGCCCCTCTGATCTCCCTCGATCGCAGGCTCGTAACCCTGCTGCGGGGCGTCAAGATTGCCTTCGACCGGCCCGACGGGGTGAGATCGGTCGACGAGCCAAGGTACGGTGATGGGTGCCAGTCGGTCGTAAAGTTCGGGTAGGGTGGTGGCCAAGATCACCTGAGCCCGCCCGACCCCGCCGACGGTAATCGTTCGGCGGGGTGTCTGGGCAGCAAGAAGAATGGCGTCGGCCACAACTGTCGGCGCATAGAGGGGGCGGGGAAGCCGCGCCTTGAAACCGGTCAGGTTGCGACCGTTCTGCGGGAACGGCGTCCCGATGGCCGAGGGCTTGATGAGGGTTACGGACACGGGGACGCCCTCGCGGCGAAGCTCGATCCGCAGGGCGTCGGTAAAGCCCTTCACCGCGTGTTTGGAGGCCGTATAGGCACCCAGCAAGGGTGCAGCCATGTCGGACTGGATGGAGCCGACGTTGATCAAGGCGCCACCGCCAGGCCGCGACCGAAAATGCCGGACCGCCGCCAGCGACCCGTGGACCACGCCCCAGTAGTTGGTTTGGAACAGCCGCATATGATCCGCCAAGGGCGTGTCCACGAGCGGGGCGTAAATCCCAACACCCGCATTGTTGATCCAAGTGTTGAATCCGCCGAAGGCGGTCCGGGCTCGCGCGACGATCGCGTCGACCTGAGCCGGGTCACCCACGTCCGCAACGACGATCGCCGCCCGGCCTCCGTTCACAATGATCCTGTCCTGGACCATCCTGAGCGCCGGCTCGTTTCGTGCCACCAGCACGACGGCAGCACCCGCCGCGGCTGCCGCAAGGGCTGTCGCCAGGCCGTTTCCCGAGGTCGCGCCCGTGATGACGAGCGTCTGTTCGGACAGGGGTTTCAGCACGATGCCTTTCATGTCGGCTTTCGAACCCTGGAGCCTGAGCGTTGTTCCAGCGACCATTCGATCCGGCTGGCACCCGCCAAACATCGTGACACCCGCCGCGTGACGGCTTTCGTCACGTGGGAACGGCACCTCTTCAATGGGGTTGGCGAGGGTGGCGCTCCGGCGCTGCCGAACTCGTGCCAGGACCCGATCATGACCCAACCGACCGATCTCAAAGACCCGCGCGGGCTTTACCCTGCTCCACCTTTCCCCGAACAGCCTCAACTTGCTCCGGGGTTGGCGGCCAGGATGGATCCTGAGCCCGATCACGGCGAGACAAGCTATCGGGGTTCGGGCCGTCTCGCAGGTCGCAAGGCACTCGTGACCGGCGGTGATTCGGGGATCGGCCGAGCAGCCGCGATCGCCTTCGCACGGGAGGGCGCGGACGTTGCCATCGGCTATCTGCCGACGGAACAGGCCGACGCGGATGCAGTAATCGCCTTGATTGAAGCAGAGGGCCGCAAGGCCGTCGCCTTGGCGGGTGACATCACCGATGAAACCTGGTGTCGCGCGATGGTTGACCAGGCGATTGAGAGGCTGGGTGCACTGGATATTTTGGTCATTAACGCTGGCCATCAGCAGACCCGCGACAGTGTTGAAGCGGTTTCATCGGCCGACTTCGACGTGACGATGAAAACCAACCTCTATGCCCTGCACTGGACCGTGCAGGCTGCGGTTCCACACCTTCCGGCAGGGGCGGCGATCATCACCACCGCGTCAATTCAGGCCTACGACCCGTCAGCGCATCTGCTCGACTATGCGACCACCAAGGCGGGGATCGTGGCCTACACCAAGGCCTTGGCGGCGCAGCTGATCGAGCGGGGCATAAGGGCCAACGTGGTTGCTCCAGGGCCGTTTTGGACCGTCTTGCAGCCGAGCGGCGGGCAGACCCAGGAAAAGGTCCGCACATTTGGTGCGCAAAGTGCCTACGGCCGACCGGGTCAGCCCGCCGAGATCGCTCCGGTCTATGTGCTCCTGGCGTCAAGTGAGGCCAGCTACATTACCGGCGAGGTCTACGGCGTAACCGGGGGCACAGGTGTAGGCTGACGCTCCGCGCGGCCACTGACGACCAACGGGCCTACGATTCGTCGGTAGCCTTCAGGACGGGTGCCGGCGGTTCGCCGGTGTCTCGCTCCCGCACGATGGCACCGTCCGGAGACTTATCCATCGGATGTTGGTTGGCAGGTTTTCGCTTGAAGAGGAGGAAGCCGATGACTGCTATCACAACAACGGCGAGCAAGGTGAACAGCGCAAGGCTGGGGATCAGCTCATTGGTTTCCATGGCACGCCGGGCTCCGAGGTTGATTTACGTCAAGGGGCAACCCGTCGCTCAGCCCAGTGTTCCGAATGCCATCTAAACAACAAGCCAGCACAAGAGCGGGTCACGCCAAGCGCGTGTCGGATCCGCTATCAACCCAGGTCCGTGCCTGAGCCAGTTGGTCCAGGTCGAATGTGCGGGCATCGACAGGACTGACCGGGTCGAAGAGCCGGATCATCGACTCTGCGACCGCCGGGGCACCGACAACAGCATATCGCCTGACATGGGTGTTCGAACGCAGGCCAACGTGCATCGCCTCACCGTCGAACAGCGCGCCGAGCGTCATGCCTTCGAAATCGGCGAACTGCAGCAGGATGTCGATTTGATGATGGACGTCCATTGCCGTATCCACTGCCTCGGCCATGGTCTCGATATCCGAGCGATGGATCTTCGCGATGACTTCGAACACCAGCAGGTTTGCTCGGCTGCTCGCGGTCCGCCGGATCGCGGCCTCGGTGGCTGGCTTGGACATGGTTCTCCTCCTACGACGGCTGACGGATCAGGCTGTCCAGTCGGGGTGGGTCTGTGTCCCGGCTGGCGGGCCGTCGGCATGTTGCAGACCGTCATCGTCGATCTCGACGATTGACCCGACCATTTCGCCGGGTTTGGCGAGAGCGACTGCAGCGTCGGCGGCCTGGACGTCGGTCTTGGACGGAACAACCACCTCGCGTTCTTCGCCATCACGGATCAGGGTGACCTTGTAAAATCTCATCGTCATCAAAAGCACCTGCGCGGGAAGTGGGGGTCTGCCGGACTAACTCGCCAGACCAATCCTCGTTTCATTCCGGGTGCGGGTGATCGCCACCCAGCCGGGGCGGCAGGGACCCACGTACAAAGCCTGAGAAGATGCCGACTCCCGGCCCGGCTTGCCGAACCGGGACCCAGGCCCCTGTCCGGCTCGCGACGTTCAGGTAGTGCTCACGCGCACGGGCTTCGTCGTGGAAGATTTCGTGCTGGCGCGGCGGGGCGACAACGTAGAATTTGGTGACGGGCGGGAACGCCACCTCGCGCTGCCACAGGACAGCGTCCGGACAGCCTTCTAGCCGCGTCCAGCGGCCTTCATCGTTGGGATGATCAAGATTTTTCACGGCATCATACTCACGGAAGCTCCCGCACGGGTACCGGTCGTCCGTGGTCCGGACAAGGCCGTGTCGGACCCGTCGAGGTTTGGGCCCCGGAGCTCATTCCACCGGGTGGGCGATCCGGTAGACGTCCCCGCTACCGAGATCTCGATAGAGGTCCACGCGGTCGCCGTTCCAATGATAGTCGAGGTGGCGGCCCTGGACCGGGCGGTCGGCGAGGTCCGGATAGAATAGGCCGACGCACTCACCACCGGCGAGACGGACACTGGGGTAGGCGATCCCTTCCGAGCCCGCGTCGCGCAGGGTCCGGGCCAAGGCCTGGCTCGCTTGGTAGCTTTCCGGATCAAGCACAGACGCGAACCGGTCATCACTGCGCAGGTCGTGGGCATCCAGCCGAACGTCCAGCACAATTTCCCGGAACTGGGATGTCCAGCCGGCGGGCTCGAGCGTCCGGCGCATGAAACGCTGGTGATGGTGGATGGTCTCGGCGAGGGCAGTCTCAAACCCGAGGGCAGCATAGAGGACGCCGAAACGCCCATCGCTGAACCGGCTTTGTCGATCCGGGCTGACGTGGGTGAAGGGTGCCATCAGGAAACTTGCGCCGGGCCCGCCGACGCGGCGGTCGGGTGGGACGAGGTCGAGGCTGCCGATGGACTCCATCAGCCGGGGATTGGTCTTCTGCTCGGCGGACATCAGGAGAGGCCAGTCGGCAGGATCGGCGATGTCTTCGAACAAATCGATCGGCGGATACAGGCTGCGGATGATGCGGCGCGCCCCGGTCCAGGCGAGCGGCGTGACCGGCACCGTCTCGGGCGCGATCACCAGCCGCCGCGTTCGGCGTCCAGCAGCCGACGCACCCGCATAAGATCGGTCAGATCGCCCTTCAGCATGATTTCAAGGGCAGAGCGCCCTCCAAAGCCGTTATTGGGGGCCCGAATCCAGCGATAGCCCCGCTCGGGCTCCTGAAAGATGATCCTCAATGCCTTGTGGATACCCATCAGGTTGGACAGGCGGGCGCGAGTGTCCCGATCGATCCGGCCAGGCGTCCCGGCTTTCCAGCGGGCAAAAGTGCGCAAGGGCAGATCGAGCAGAATGCTCGCCTGTTCGTCTGTCAGATCCCATCTACCAAACAGGTTGAGGGCTGCGCGGAGCATCGCACTAGCCTCGTCCTGGCTCAAAGGCTGGGCAACGAAATCCCTTGGTTGAGTGTCGACGAGCGTTGCGAATGCCATTTGGTGACCGGTAGTGAACATGGCAAAAATATAGGCATGTTGCGCCATTTGGCAAGGTATGCGCACAGGTAGCCAAATCTGGTACCGAGTCGGTGGGGGCTTACGACGCCTTGATCAATCCGAGATATTGGTGGCAGCGACTGCGGGGGTGGCTCTGGAGAGTCGACGGGTGAAGCGTAGGAACTCCCAAACAAACGTCCCAAACCTCAGCAGGCCGCGCCTCCGAGTTGCCGCCTTAACTGAAATTACCACCGTCAGGCCGCACACTTCCTAAAGCAGAGGTCGGGGGTTCGAGTCCCTCCGGGTTCGCCAATCTGTTCGGCACCATTACGCTGGCGGGGCCTGGGTTGGCCAAACCATAGTTGGCGTTGGCGGGCGGTAGCGACGCAAGCCGTCCCGGGCTCAGGGGTCACGGTTGAAAGAGTTCCGAGCGGGAATGAGATGGCTGCGCCGGCTTTTCCTGATAGGAGCCCCGCGAGAATTATCTTGGTTTGACAGGGTGCGCTGTCTAACCTAGGCGCGAGCTGATCCTTCCGGCCCTCAGTGAAAGATCGTATGTTCACCGTCCCTTCTCGCGTTCGTGAAATCCCCATGTTCGAAACGGGCATGGAGCCCGCGGAGATCGATGCCCGGCGATACCTCAGCGTCAATCCCGATGTCGCGGCTGCGGGCGTTGACGCCAGGTTGCATTACGAGACGTCGGGTCGCGCCGAAGGTCGGCGACAGGTCGTCGATCCGACACGTTGCATGGTGCTCCGGGCAAACAAGCTGGAGCGGGTCAAGTTCCGGGTGTCCGCTCAGCGAGAAACCCCGCCGGGCGCGGCTGTCGATTATCTATCCGACGAGATACGCCGGAATTTTGAGATCCCTGAGTTTCCACCTGTGGCCGAGAACGGCTACACTCAGGACATCATCGATGAGATCAGGGCTGATTCCGAACGTCTGTTTCTTGATGTGGGAGCCGGGTTTCAACGCGTATACTACGAGAATGTCGTGAACACGGAGATATGGGATTCGCCATCGACAGATGTGGTGTGTGTCGGTGAAGATTTGCCATTCGCGGACGAACAGTTCGACTATATAATTTGCCTTGCCGTTCTCGAGCATACCAAACGGCCTTGGGTGGCAATTGAAGAAATGCTGAGGGTTTTGAAACCCGGAGGCCAGATTCGAATCGACTGGCCATTTCTCCAGGGTGTCCATGGCTATCCTCACCATTTCTACAACGCCACGCCCAAGGGCGCGGTGAGCCAGTTCGAAAACCGCTGCGACATCCTATGGTCGGATACGATGATCTGGCAGCACCCGGTCTTCACGCTGGACAATGTCCTGTCCGAGTGGCGGGCCGGGTTGCCCAAGGAACTCCAGGCAGATTTCGATCGCCTGACAGTCGCCGAAATTCTGGCGCACCCGACCGTGACAAAGCTGGAATGGCCGGTCGTCAAGCAACTCAGTCCGGAGAAGAGGCGCATGGTCGGGGCAGGCACCACCTTCGTGGCCCGCAAGCGGTAAACGCCAACTTGCGGCACAGCGTCGTTTTCCCGCTCGACCGTTATAAAGTAACAGGCTATAGGCCCGGCGATGTCGCCGTCCGATCTCGAACAACCGGTTCTGCTGTCGCTTCTGGGAGGCGGGTTCGTGGCTGCGTTCCTGCACGCCATCCTGCCGACCCACTGGTTGCCGTTCGTGCTGGTCGGGCGGGCGCAAGGGTGGGGCCTGACGCGTACGCTGGGCGCGACGGCGGCGGCGGGCGTGGCCCATATCGCCTCCACGGCGGTCGTCGGCGCGCTGATCGTCGCGGCAGGTCTGGCGCTGGATCGGTGGGTGGAGGGGCTGTTGCCGCATCTGTCGGCGGTGCTGCTGTTCCTGTTCGGGGCCTTCTATCTGGCGCGGGCGATGATCAAGCGACCGGCGACGGCGTCGGGTCCGGACTACGAGATGCCCGAGCCCAAGGTGTCCGATGCCGCGGCTTTCGGCGGCCTGGTCGCCCTGATGGCCCTGTCGCCGGGCGAGGTGCTGCTGCCGCTGTATTTGTCGGCGGCGACGGAGGGGGCGCATGTGCTGGTTCTGCTGACCCTCGCCTTCGCGGCGGGAACGGTGCTGGGCATGGTCCTTCTGACGGCCGTGGCGCGGGCGGGCTTCTCGATCCTGAGGCTGGAGCGCTGGGCGCGCTATGAAGGCGCGATCCTGGGCCTGGCCCTGATCGGTCTGGGCCTTCTCGTCGTCACCCATCAGCACTAGGGTCGAGCCATGGCCCATTCCCACGCTCACGACGACCACGGCCATGACCATCACGAGCATGACCACCACGGCCATGCCCACCATCCGGGCCACCACGGGCACGAACACGGTCACGCTCACGGCCATCATCACGGTCCTGTCGATACCGGCGACTGGCGCTATCTGGTCGGGTTGCTGGTCAACCTGGCCTTCGTGGCCTGCGAGTTCACCGCCGGGATCATCAGCGGTTCCACCGCCCTGATGGCCGACGCAGGGCACAATCTGTCCGACGTCATGGGTCTGGCCATGGCCGGGGGCGCGGCGGTGCTGGCGCGGCGGGCGGCGGGGTCGCGGCTGACCTATGGGTTCGGCAAGGCGACGGTGCTGGCGGCCCTGGCCAATGCGATCCTGCTGATCTTCGCCTGCGGAGCCATCGCCTTCGAGGCGGTCCGGCGGCTGAACGATCCGGCCCCGGTGTCGTCCGGCATCATCATGATCGTGGCGGGCATCGGCTTCGTCATCAACCTGGGCACGGCGCTGCTGTTCCTGAAGGACCAGCACGGCGACCTGAACGCGCGCGGAGCCTATCTGCACATGATGGCCGATGCGGCGGTGTCGATCGGGGTGGTGATCTCGGGCGCCATCATACTGTTCACCGGCTGGTCGATCCTGGATCCCCTGGTCAGTATCGCCATCGTCGCGGTGATCCTGCTGGGCACCTGGGGTCTGTTGAAGGATTCCGTCGGCCTGGCCATGGACGGCACACCGCGAGGCGTCCGGCTGGAGGCCCTGCGCGACGAGCTGTCTGGTCTGAACGGCGTCAGCGAGGTGCACGATCTGCACGTCTGGGGCCTGTCCACGACCGAGACTGCCCTGACAGCCCACCTGGTTCACGATCGCGCGGATGCCGACGTCCTGCTGGCCGAGGCCCAAGCCATCGCCCGCCACCACGCCATCGGCCATTCAACGTTGCAACTGGAGCCGCAGCCCCTGCCGGACTGCCCGCGCTGCTGATCCCACAGCTTGTGCCGACCAATGCCTGTCGGCCATAAGGTCAGCGAGCGGTCGGGGGGATCATCATGGACATGGATGCGGCGGGCGGGGTCGTCACCGGGGGCGTGCTGGCCGGGGCGGTCGAGAAGCCGACCGGCCATGCCGGTGAGTCTCACGCGACCACCTGTTCGGATTGCGGCGCACCGGTGGATGGGAAGTTCTGTGCCAACTGCGGTCAGCCGACCCACGTCCACCGCACCCTGCTGCATCTGGGCGAGGAGTTGCTGCACGGGGTCATGCATTTCGACGCCCGCATCTGGCGCACCCTGCCGCTGCTGGCCTTCAACCCCGGACGGCTGACCCGCGAATGGGTCCAGGGACGCCGCACCCGCTACGTCTCGCCCCTGGCCCTGTTTCTGTTCACCGTCTTTCTGATGTTCTTCATCCTGAGCTTTGCAGGTGGAGCGGCCGCACCCGTGGCCACGCCCCTGCCGCAACAGATCACGGCGGCGGAGACTGCCCTGACCGAGGGCCGCGCGGCCCTGGCCGATCTCAGGGCCGAGGCTGCCGCCAATCCGGACGAGCCCGGCATCGGGGGCATGTTGACCGGTACCGAACAGGGCGTCGCCGCCATGGAGCGTCGCGTCGAGGGACTGCGTGCCCAGGCCCGGGGCGAGGGCCGCAGCGACGGCCTGGTCGCCGGCAGCTGGCAGGCCGAGCTCAAGGACGCCACCACCGACGTCAAACTGACCGGTGACAAGACCGGGATGGGCGGCAAGATATTGAAAAAGCTGCAGAACCCCGAACTGGTCATCTACAAGCTGCAGCAGACGATGTACAAATACGCCTTCCTGCTGGTGCCGTTGTCGATCCCGTTCATGGGCCTCCTGTTCCTGTGGAAGCGCGGCTTCACCTTCTACGACCACGGCGTCTTCGTGCTGTATTCCCTGACCTTCATCTCGGCGCTCGGGATGCTGATCGCCGGGGCGTTCGCGATCAATATCACCCTGGGCGGCCTGGCCCTGGCTTTCGGTAGCCTGTGGGTGCCGGTGCATATGTTCTTCCAGCTGAAGGGGGCCTACAGCCTGCATATCTGGTCGGCGCTATGGCGGACCTTCTTCCTGCTGAATTTCTGTACCATCGTGCTGACGCTGTTCACCCTGGCGGTGCTCTACCTCGGGCTGGGGCTTTAGTCGCAGCCCTATCCCCTGAGCCGCTGCTCGAAATAGTCGATCGTCTTTCGCAGGCCGTCTTCCAGGGCGATCGTCGGGGACCAGTCCAGCACGGCCTTGGCCTGGGTGATGTCGGGGCGGCGCTGGCGGGGATCGTCCTGGGGCAGGGGGCGATGCACGATCCGCGACGTCGAACCGGTCAGGACCAGAACCCGCTCGGCCAGTTCGCGCATGGTGAACTCGCCCGGATTGCCCAGGTTGATCGGGCCGGTCACGTCGTCGCCACTGGCCATCAGGGCCAGAAAGCCGTCGATCAGGTCATCGACGAAACAGAAGGACCGCGTCTGTTCGCCATCGCCATACAGGGTGATGTCCTCGCCCTTCAGGGCCTGGACGATGAAGTTCGACACGACCCGCCCGTCGTTGGGATGCATGCGCGGGCCGTAGGTGTTGAAAATCCGCGCGACCTTGATCCGGGTCCTGTGCTGGCGGTGGTAATCGAAGAACAGGGTCTCGGCGCACCGCTTGCCCTCGTCGTAGCAGGATCGAGGGCCGATCGGATTGACCCTGCCCCAATAGGTCTCGTGCTGGGGATGGACCTCCGGATCGCCATAGACCTCGCTGGTCGAGGCCTGAAAGATTTTGGCCTTCACCCGCTTGGCCAGACCCAGCATGTTGATCGCCCCGATCACGCTGGTCTTGGTCGTCTGGACCGGGTCGAACTGATAGTGGATCGGCGAGGCAGGGCAGGCCAGGTTGTAGATCTCGTCGACCTCGACATAGAGCGGAAACGTCACGTCGTGGCGCATGAACTCGAAATTGGGGGCCTCCAGCAAATGGGCGACGTTGCGCCGCGCCCCGGTGAACAGATTGTCCACGCACAGCACGTCATGGCCTTGGGCCACCAGCCGGTCGCAGAGGTGCGAGCCCAGAAAACCGGCCCCACCGGTGACCATGATCCGCTTGGTGACGTCGTCGATCATTCCGCTGTTTTCCCGGGGCATGGCTCGGAACCCGTCATTCAGGACGCCGGGGTCTGTTTGCTGAACTTGGGTGAAAAGCCCATGCGCTCCAGGGACTTCTTCTCCGAATGGGCCGCGACGAGGGCGTCCGAGTCGGGGTCATTGACCTTGTGCGGCACGGGCTGGCCGGCCAGCTTGTAGTGAAGCGCATAGTTGGATTCGAAATACATCGTCTTCTGACCGGTCCGCGCGTGCCGCAGACCGAACAGACGCGCGACGGCCACAACCAGTCGATCGCACAGAGGCGAAATGGTCGGGTCCATCATGGCCCACACCGGGATCAGCCGGGCCGCCTGACGCGTATGCAGAATACAGCTGGTGTCCGCGAAATTCTCTTCCTGATCCTCGGGCCCGTTCGCCAGCATCCGACCGTCCGGGGCGACGACGAAGCGGTCGGAGAAGGCCACGCTGACCCCCGTGCGCTGGATCAGCGCAAGCAGGCTCTCCACATGGTCGGGATGGTACCAGTTGTCGGCATCCAGATAGGCGAAGGCGTCATAGCCGAGATTCAGCGCTGACAGCCCGCCGATCGTGCGCGGCGTGTTGCCGTTGTCGCCATGCGCATGCGGCAGTTTGATGTGTTCGATGTCCCAATCGTCCAGCGCGACGTTGGGGTGGCCGTCGGCGATCATGAAATGTCGACAGCCATGGGTCTGCGTGGCCACGCTTTGGTGGCACCGTTCCAGCTGTCGGAGCGATTCCTTGTAGTAAGGGGTGATGACTGCGACCTTCATGGGTCTAGCGCTCCCTTACTGTCATGACTGGATCGCCAACGGGAAACCCAGCCGATCCGTGCAGTCGGTCTGAGAGAAGCTCTGGCTCACCCGGGTCGCATCCAGCCAGCGCGGGTCGGCCGGTAGGGGCAGTCCGGCCGCCTGATAGTGAACCGCGTAGTTGCTTTCATAGTAAAGGGTTTTTCGCCCCGTCCGCGCATTCGAAAGCTGCAGCATCCTCGCGATCGCGATGAAGACTCGATCCCCCATCGGCCCCAGCGTCGACGGCATCATGGCCCACATCGGGATCATCCGCGCGGCCTGCGCCGTGTGGAAGATGCAGCTGGTATCGGCGAAATCGGGATGAGCTTCCTCCTGGATGTTCATGACCGTGCCATCCAGTGCGACGAAGACACGGTCCGAAAACGCCATCGGCACGCCCGCGCTCTGAACCGTCCGGACCAGGCTCTCGATGTGTTCGGGATGGTACCAGTTGTCGGCATCCAGATAGGCCACGGCATCGAAGCCGCGGTTCAAGGCCGAGATCGCGCCGATCGACCGCGGGGTATTGCCGACATCGCCGTGGGCCTGTGTCAGGACGATGTGCTCGACGGGCCAGTCGAGCAGCTCGGGCACCGCATGGCCGTCGGCGATCATGAAATGGGTACTGGGATACGTCTGGGCGGCGACGCTGTCGTGACACCGCCGCAGGGTCCCGATCGGCTCCTTGTAATAGGGCGTGATGACCGCGACCTTCATGTATCCTCCCCGAACGACGTCAGCCGCGCCTGCTCGGTCGCATGCCAGCGCCAGGCCGTTTGCACAATATCGTCGAGTGTCCGTTTCGCCCGCCACCCCAGGAGGGTTTGCGCGCGACCGACGTCCGCCACGGCCGCCGAGGCCTCGCCGACCCGCCGGGGGGCGATTGTGACCGGCACGCTTCGACCCGTGATCCGGTCGATGGCCGCGATCATCTGGCGCAACGACGTGCCGATCCCGGTTCCCAGATTGAGCGAACAGGTCTGCCCGCCGTCCAGCAGATAGGTCAGGGCCCTGACGTGAGCTGCTGCCAGATCGTCCACATGGGTGTAGTCGCGGATGGCCGTGCCGTCGGGCGTCTCATAGTCGTCGCCGAAGATGGTGAAGGCCGGACGCGCGCCCATCGCCGACAGGATGGCCAGCGGGATGGCCCGCGTCTCGCGCTGGTGTCGCTCTCCGATCCGCCCGCCGACATCGGCTCCGGCGGCGTTGAAATAGCGCAGGCTGACCGAGCGAAGACCGGCGAAAGCGGCATAATCGGCCAGGGCCTGCTCCACCATCAGCTTGGATCGACCATAGGGATTGAGCGGGACCTGCGGATGGTCTTCGTCGATCGGGATGCGGACCGGATGGCCATAGGTGGCACAGGAGGACGAAAACACGAGCTTGTCGATGCCGGCCCGCCTTGCGGCCTCGATCAGGGCGATCGATCCGCCGACGTTGTTGTCATAGTAGCGGCCGGGATGGGCGATGGACTCGGCGATCTCGGCGAAGGCCGCGAAATGGATCACGGCGGCGGGGCGGTGCGCGGCGATCACGGCGTCCAGACGCCCGCCGTCGCGGATATCGCCCTGTTCCAGCGGCCCCCACTGCACGAAGGCCGCGTGGCCGTTGCACAGGTTGTCATAGACCACGGGCGTGAATCCGGCCTCGGCCAGCGCCAGGCAGGTGTGGGATCCCACATAACCCGCCCCCCCGGTCACCAGCACCGTCGTCATGCGCGATCGCGGCCCTGCATGCGGGATCAGCCGATCGCGGCCAGCAGGGTGGTGGTCAGCGGCTCGCGGCCCGGCACCACGACGTCCTCGACCCGCCAGGCCGGGCCTTCCTTCAGCAGGACCAGGGTCTGCTGATGCGGCACGCCGGATTTCAGGAAGGTCAGGGCCGCCTCGGCCTTGTTGGGGCCGGTCTCGGTGATGGTCAGCTGTTGAAGCTCGGTCGTGCCGTCCTGACAGTCGCAGATCGGATCGTAGTTCAGCGTCGGCACCTCGCCCTGAGCCGCCATGACGTCGGCCCCGATCATGGCGTTCAGCTTGCGCGAATAGATCGGGTCGCGGCCCGGAGCGGGCGCAGGCGGCGCGGTTCCATCGGCGTTCGGTGCGGGCGGCGTCACGTAGCGGGCATAGAGGGCGCGGACGAATTCCTCCGGTCCCACCTGCGCCGCCTGATCGACGGTCAGCGGCCCGGCCGGAGCCGCCGCTACCTCTGGCGCTGTCGCCTCGGGCTCGCCAGGCGAACAGGCCGCCAGCGCCAGCACGCACACACCCGTCAAAGCGATCGCCCGCATCATCATCATCTCCGAAAACCGTGTGCCGCATAGCTAGCGCGCTCGCGACGCTTTTCCCATCCCCGCGCACCTGTTACACCGCCCGCCATGGACGTCCGCCTGATCCTTCCGGCCCGGATTAGCCGCCCGGCATAGCGCCGACGGGGCTCTCATGCCCCCGTGCTTGCCGGGCCGAACCGATCCCTCCGACGCCCCCTTCGCTTATCCGAGACTGCCTCATGTCCGACGTCCAGACCCCGCCCGAGTCCACCACCCAGACGACGGGTCGCGATTACCGCGAGACCGTCTTCCTGCCCGAGACCCCCTTCCCGATGCGCGGCGGTCTGCCGCAAAAGGAACCCGTCATCATCGAAGCATGGGGCGACCTGTATTCGGCGATCCGCAAACAGCGTCAGGCGGAGGGTGCGCCGCTGTACGTTCTCCACGACGGCCCGCCCTACGCCAACGGCGACATCCACATCGGCCATGCGCTGAACAAAACGCTGAAGGATTTCGTGGTCCGGTCACGTTTCCTGCTGGGCCATGACGTCGACTATGTCCCCGGCTGGGACTGCCACGGCCTGCCGATCGAGTGGAAGATCGAGGAACGCTATCGCGCCCAGGGCAAACGCAAGGACGAGGTGTCCAAGGCCGAGTTCCGCGCCGCCTGTCGCGAATACGCCGCCGGCTGGATCGAGGTGCAGAAGGACCAGTTCAAACGGCTGGGCATCCTGGGCGACTGGGACAACCGCTATGCGACGATGGACTTCGGCACCGAGGCCGCGATCGTGCGCGAGTTCCACAAGTTCAAGAACTCCGGCCAGCTCTATCGCGGCTCCAAGCCCGTGATGTGGAGCCCGGTCGAACGCACCGCCCTGGCCGACGCCGAGATCGAATATCACGACCATGTCTCGCCCACGATCTGGGTCAAATTCCCGGTCATCGCCGCGACCGACGACCATCCCGACGACCTGCTGGCCTTCCGCCACCAGACGCCTGCCGTGGTCATCTGGACCACCACCCCCTGGACCATCCCGGCCAACCGAGCGATCAGCTTCGGCCCCGAGATCGCCTATGGCCTGTACGAGGTCCAGTCGATGGAGACGGGCCTCGACTTCGCCCCCTGGGCCAAGGCGGGCGATCGGCTCATTGTGGCGGATAAGTTGGCCGAAGAGGTGTTCAAGGCGGCCAGGATCGCCACCTTCACCCGCATCGACGCGATCGATCCGTCCGGCCTGGTCTGCGCCCACCCGCTGGCCCAGCTCGACGACGGCTACCGCTTCAACGTGCCCCTGCTGGACGGCGACCATGTGACTGACGATGCGGGAACCGGCTTCGTCCACACCGCCCCGGGCCACGGTGCGGACGACTATGAGGTCTGGAAGGCGCACGGCCATCACGAGGTGCCCGAGACCGTCGATCCCGACGGCGCCTACTATCCCGGCGTTCCCCTGTTCGCGGGGCTCAAGGTGCTGGAGACCGAGGGCAAGAAGACCGGCAAGTTCGGCTCAGCCAACCCCGCCGTGATCGAGAAGCTGATCGAGGCCGGCACCCTGCTGGCGCGCGGCCGTCTGGAACACTCCTACCCCCACTCGTGGCGCTCCAAGGCCCCGGTCATCTTCCGCAACACGCCCCAGTGGTTCATCCGTATGGATCAGGCGCTAAAGTCCGGCGACACCCTGCGCGAGACGGCGCTGAAGGCCATCGACACCACGGCCTTCCACCCTGCCGCCGGCAAGAACCGCATCCGCTCCATGGTCGAGGGCCGCCCCGACTGGCTGATCAGCCGCCAGCGCGCCTGGGGCACGCCCCTGGCCATGTTCGTCGACAAACACAACGGTCATCCGCTGCATGACGCGGAGGTCGACGCCCGCATCCTGAAGGCCATCGAGGACGGCGGTGCCGACGCCTGGTTCGACCGTCCGGACGCCGACTTCCTGGGCCTGCACGACCCGGCGAAATACGAGAAGATCACCGACATCCTGGACGTCTGGTTCGACAGCGGCTGCACCCACGCCTTCGCCCTGGAACCCCGCGATCCGGCTCATGGCTATACCGGAGACCGCCCCAGCCACTGGCCCGCCGACCTGTATCTGGAGGGCTCGGACCAGCATCGCGGGTGGTTCCAGTCCAACCTGCTGGAAGGCTCCGGCACCCGCGGCCGCGCCCCCTATGACGCCGTCCTGACCCACGGCTTCACCCAGGACGAGAACGGGGAGAAGATGTCCAAGTCGCGGGGCAATACGACCGACCCCGCCGTCGTAATCAAGGAATCCGGCGCCGACATCCTGCGCCTGTGGGTCGCCCTGGTGGACTATGCCGAGGACCAGCGGATCGGGAAACAGATCCTCCAGACCACGGTGGATGCCTATCGCAAACTGAGGAACACCGTCCGGTATCTGCTGGGCGCGCTGGAGGGGTTCGACGAAACAGAACGCCTGACCGACTATGACCAGATGCCGCCGCTGGAGAAATTCATCCTGCACCGGCTGTGGGAACTGGATGGCCAGGTCCGCGAGGCCTACCGCACCTACCGCTTTCAGGACGTGATCCGCCCGGTGCTGGAGTTCTGCTCCAACGACCTGTCGGCGCTGTATTTCGACATCCGCAAGGACAGCCTCTACTGCGACCGCCCCGACGCGATCCGCCGCCGCGCCGCCCGCACGGTGATGGACGAGGTCGTCATGCGGTTGACGGCGTGGCTGGCCCCGCTGACGCCGTTCACGATGGATGAGGCGTGGGGTACGCGGTTCCCGGAGGGTGGGTCAAACTGCGCGCGGGTGATTCCGGAGACGCCGGGGTCGTGGCAGAATGAGGCGGAGGCGGCGCGGTGGCACTACCTCTTCGCTGCTCGAAACGGCGCGAACCTGGAGCTTGAAACAGCACGACGCGCAGGTCTGATCGGATCGAGCCTGGATGCGAAGATGCGACTGTCCGTCGGTTACAACGACGCGGATTTGAATGAAACAATCTCACCGTCTCACTGGGCGCATTTCGACGGTGTCGATCTGGCGGAAATCTTTATCGTGAGTGAGGTCGATTTTGTGAAGGGCATGGAAGATACAGCCAATCCCTTCTGGAAGTACGAGGTTGAGCGTTCCGATCTGCCCAAATGCGCCCGCTCCTGGCGCCGGGTTCCCGATGTCGGATCCGACCCCGCCTACCCCGACCTCAGCGCCCGCGACGCCGACGCCGTGCGGTGGTGGGACGCGCGGAAGGCATAAATCGGTCCCTCTCCCGGCGGGAGAGGGCTTGAGCGCCCGAGAGCCGTCAGGCGATCGGTCTTGTGCGAAAGGGTGAGGGGCAGCTGCCAGCCGGTGAGGGCAAACCCCTCACCCTTTCGGCTCAGCGCATCGCTACGCTCTGCGAGCCTCAAGCCCTCTCCCGACGGGAGAGGGAAATCACAGAAAGACCGTGAACAGCATCGCCACCACGGCGATGTCGAACACGCGGGTCGAGGCGGCGAGGATCTGGGTCATGAGGCGGCGTCCGAACGGTCTGGGCGCTCACCGCTGCAAGCCTCGGGCCAGCCTTCAGACGTCGGTCTTCTTTGCCACGCCCGCAGGCGGGCGTCGGTCGTTCTCGCCGGAGTATTCGTTGCCCAGATAGGCCGAGCGCGCCGCCTCCATGACCGGAGGCCCTCCACGGATGCCCTTGCGCTGTCCGCCCTGGCCGATCAGCTGGGCGGCGAAGGCCGGGTCGGGACCGACAGGCCGGGGCGGAGGTGCGGCAGCCCTTGCCGGGTGTTCGGCCTCTTCGAGCGTTTCCTGCACCCGGACCACGGACTTCGACGCCGCATCCGGTGCCGGATCGATCGTACGGCGCTCGCGCGAGCGGCGCTGCGCATCGCGGCGGTCGCGCCCGCGCACCGGATCGATCGGGCGGACGCCGTCGGTCATGACTTGGATTTTGGCGGCGTGGCCAGCCGCTCGATCTGGGCCCGCATCTCGTCCATCTGGGCCCGCATCTCGGCCAGGGGATCGGCGGCGGGCGACGGTGCCGCCGGGGCCTCAGCCTCCGGACGCGCGCCCAAGGCGAAGCCGGGGAACATCTTCATGGCGTTCTGGAACATGGCCATGTTCTGTTTCACGGCCTCCTCCATCAGGGTCGCACCGACACCCACGCCGGGCGTGGTGCCGAAGGCCTTGGTCATCTGGCTGCGGAACTGTTCCTGCTGGCGCGAGAAATTCTCCAGCGACATTTCCAGATAGGAGGGCAGCACCCCCTGCATATGGCCGCCGTAGAAACCGATCAGCTGACGCAGGAACTGCACCGGCAGCAGGGCCTCGCCCCGGCTTTCCTCGTCGAAGATGATCTGGGTCAGGATCTGGCGGGTCAGTTCCTCGTTGGTCTTGGCATCGAAGACCACGAAATCCTGGCCGTCGCGAACCATCCCGGCCAGGTCTTCCAGCGTCACATAGGCCGAGGTCGCGGTGTTGTAGAGGCGGCGGTTGGCGTATTTCTTGATGACGATCGCGTCGCCGTCGCGGCCCTTGGTGTCGGATTTCGGATCGGCCACGCCGCTACTCGCCTCTGTTGCAGTCGTGTGACTATCCCGCAGTGCGAGGCCGGACGCCAGTGGGTAGTTGCAGCAGCCCTATGCGGCGGCCAGCAACCCGGTCGGGGCCAGCACGACGCCGACCAGAACCGCCACCCAGTGGACGCTGGCCCCGGTCACCACGAACCCGTGCCAGATCGCGCGGCGATACTTCACGCGCGGGCTGATGAAGACGAACACTCCGGCGGTGTAGATGACCCCGCCCAGCACCAGCAGGCCCAGGGCGACCGGATGGACAGTCTCGATCATCGGCTTCAGCGCGATCACCGCCAGCCAGCCGAACACGGCATAGACCGCGCTCCAGAACCCGTCGGAAATCCGGGGCGCGACCAGTTTGGCCGCAACGCCCGCAAAGGCGATGGCCCAGACCACCAGCGTGAAGCCGATCGCCCAGCCCCCCTCGAACCTCTGGGTCGTGAACGGCGTATAGCTGCCCGCGATCATCAGGAAGATCGCCGCCTCGTCCAGCCGACGCAGCACAGGCCGCGCCCGGCCCGGTCGCGCGAGATTATAGACGGTCGAGGCCGACAGCATGGCGATCAGGCAGATGGCATAGATCGCCGTGGCCACCGTCGTTCCGACCCCGGCATAGACGGCCGCCAGGATCGCCAGCACCACGCCGCCAATGGCCGCCAGCCCGAGGCCGACGACATGGACCCACAGATCGGCCAGACGCTCGGCACGGCTCTGATAGTGCTCGATCATGTCGAGGGCGTCGGGTGTGCAGACCCGGGAGAACAGATTCTTGAGACGCATCGCCATGGCTCCTTCAAGCCGGGACCGGACCCCTTCGTTCCGTGAAGATTATGCGATCAGCATGACCATCGGCTGAACGAGAGCTTTCGGAAGCATGAAGGGCGTGCGCTGCGGCAAAAACCGCACGGTCCGGCTTGGGATGGCTGTCCCGGCGCGCTACATGAAGCACCGAAACTCTCCAGGAGCCGTCCCATGACCGACGTCGTCATCGTTTCCGCCGCCCGCACGCCCGTCGGATCTTTTCTTGGGGCCCTTTCCAGCCTTCCGGCCTCCAAGCTGGGCGAGATCGCCATCAGGGGCGCGCTGGAACAGGCGGGGGTGGATGCCGCCGACGTCGACGAAGTCATTCTGGGTCACGTCCTTCAAGCCGCCACCGGCCAGGGCCCGGCCCGCCAAGCCGCCATGGGGGCGGGCATTCCCAAGGAATCCCCCGCCTGGAGCCTGAACCAGATCTGCGGCTCCGGCCTGCGGGCGGTGGCTCTGGGCTATCAGCAGATCGCGCTCGGGGATGCGAACATCGTCGTCGCGGGCGGGCAGGAGAGCATGAGCCAGGCCCCCCACGCCGCCCAGCTGCGTACCGGCACCAAGATGGGAGACGTTGCCTATACGGACACCATGATCAAGGACGGTCTGTGGGACGCCTTCAACGGCTATCACATGGGCCAGACGGCCGAGAACGTCGCCGAGCAGAACCAGATCACCCGCGAGGCCCAGGACCAGTTCGCCGTCACCAGCCAGAACCGCGCCGAGGCCGCCCAGAAGGCAGGCAAGTTCGACGACGAGATCGTCCCCGTCACCATTCCCGGCAAGAAGGGCGACACCGTCGTCGACAAGGACGAGTTCATCCGCCACGGCGCGACGATCGAGGCGATGCAGAAGCTGCGTCCCGCCTTCACCAAGGACGGCACCGTAACCGCCGCCAATGCCTCGGGCCTGAACGACGGCGCGGCGGCCCTGGTGCTGATGAGCGCCGACGAGGCGAAGTCGCGCGGCCTCGAACCCCTGGCCCGCATCGTGTCCTGGGCCTCGACCGGCGTCGATCCCGCGATCATGGGCACCGGCCCGATCACGGCCTCACGGAAAGCGTTGGAAAAGGCCGGCTGGACCGTTGCCGACCTCGACCTTATCGAATCCAACGAAGCCTTCGCGGCCCAGGCCCTGTGCGTCGTCGGCGAGCTGGGCCTCGACGCCGACAAGGTCAACGTCAACGGCGGCGCCATCGCCATCGGCCACCCGATCGGGGCGTCGGGAGCCCGCATCCTGACCACCCTGCTGCATGAGCTGAAGCGTTCGGGCGGGAAGAAGGGTCTGGCCACCCTGTGCATCGGCGGCGGCATGGGCGTGGCGATGTGCGTGGAGCGGGGCTGACCGCCTCGCCTAGGCCGGGTCGAAACTCAGCGGCGCGCCCCAGAACTGGCTGACGAGGTCGGATTGCGGACCCGGCGTGCCGCTGGTCAGGAAGGACCGACGGCCGGTGTCGCCCAGGTCGAATTCCGGATGGCGATCGAAATAGCGATCCAGGGCATCGGCGACGGCGCTGGGCTGATGGATCACCCGCGTCCCGGCGGGCAGGGCGGCGGCGAACAGGTCGGCGACGATCTCGTAGTGGGTGCAGCCCAGGATGGCCGTGTCCGGGTGTCGCCCGATGCGACGGCGCAGGGCATCGACGTGATCCTCGACCACGACCTTCAGCTCCTCGGTCGGCGCGCCCAGCTCGATCAATCCGGCCAGACCGGGGCAGGGTTCGGAGAAGACCGCCAGATCCTCGCGTCGCTTGTCGATCTCGATCTCGTAGACCCGGCTGATCGCGGTGGCGGCGGTGCAGAAGACGCCGGTGATGTCGATGGCCTCGACCTTGTCGCCGCGCCGCGTCGCCTCATAGGTCCAGGGCAGGCCGGTCGCCGCCTCGATGGTCGGGACGATGATGCCCAGTACGTTCACGGGCCGCCCATGCCGCGCGCTCGCCTCGGGCACCCAGGTCTGTTGCAGACGACGCAGGGCGACGGCGGAGGCCGTGTTGCAGGCCAGGACGATCACGCTGGCCCCGGCCTGGAACAGGCGTTCGCAACCCGCGCGGGTGATCTCGACGATCGCCTCGCCGTTCCTGGAGCCGATCGGCGCATTGGCTTGGTCGGCCAGATAGATGAAGTCGCGCTCTGGGAACCGCGCCACGAGTTCGCGGTGGACCGTCAGGCCCCCTACGCCGGAATCGAACACACCTATCGCCATGGTCGGGGCCTTTAACGAGGAATGAGCGGGGTGGCGAGGGGATAGGTTCTAGGTTCTAGGTTCTAGGTTCTAGGGACGACGCGGATGCGCGGGATGTCGGCACGATGCCAGATCGAGCGACGCGACCCGACGGTTCGGCTCGCTGCCCGTCCCTGGAACCTAGAACCTGGAACCTGATCCCTCCCATGCATTCAGGTGACGGTCACGTCCGAACGGCCTAGGGTGACGCACAAATGATCAACGAACGGAGTATCCCATGCACAGACGCCAGCTTCTCATCGCGGGCGGCAGCCTGATGGCCCTGTCGGCCTGCGCCGCGACCGGCATGTCCGGCGAGCCTGCCCCCAGCGCTGCCGCCTTGGCCACCGAAGCCCAGATCGCCCGTGCCGTCTTGCCCGCCCAGACGCCACGCGCCGAGCTGCTCCAGGTTTGGACCGGCGGCTATGACGGCCTCGCCCCGTTCGACAAGGTCACGCCGGCCAAGCTGCGCGCGGCCATTCTGGAAGGCATCGAGCTCCAGCGCGCCGACTACCGCGCCATCGCCGACAACCCCGAGCCCCCGACCTTTGCCAACACGATCGCCGCGATGGAACTGGCCGGACAGCCGCTGGACCGGGCCAACAACCTGTTTGGGGTCATGACCTCCAACATCGGCGGCGAGCAGTGGGAAGCCCTGGAGACCGAGATGGGGCCGCTGCTTTCGGCCGCCGGCGACGAGATTACCTTCGATCCCAAACTGTTCGCCCGCATCAAGGCCGTGGCCGACGGCGCGGACGCGGCCGGTCTCAGCGCCCAGCAGAAGCGTCTGGCCGAACGCAGCCGTGACGCCTTTGTCCGCAACGGCGCGGCGCTCGATGCCGCGGGCAAGGCCGAGCTGGGCCGGATCAACACCGCCCTGACCAGCGCCTTCACCAGCTTCGGCCAGAAGGTCGTCGCCGACGAGAACGCCTGGACCGTGATCCCCAATGCCTCGGGCGTCGCGGGTCTGCCCGACTCGAACAAGGCCGCCGCCGCCGCCGCCGCCCGCACGCGCAATCTTCAGGGCTGGGCCATCGTCAACACCCGCTCGTCCGTCGATCCCTATCTGACCTTCGCCGACGATCGGGCCATGCGTCAGCAAGTCTGGACCAAATTCGTCAATCGCGGCGACAACGGCGACCGCAACGACACCAATGCGACCATCGCCGAGATCCTGAAGCTGCGGGACCAGCGCGCCAAGCTGCTGGGCTTCACCAACCACGCCGAATGGCGGATGCAGGACACCATGGCCAAGACGCCCGCCGCGGCGTCGGGCCTGATGGACCGGGTCTGGCCCGCCGCCGTCGCCCGCGTGGGCGAGGAGGTCGCCGACATGCAGGCCATCGCCGGTCACGAGATCGAGCCCTGGGACTACCTCTACTACGCCGAGAAGGTCAGGAAGCAGAAGTACGACCTCGATCAGAACGAGCTGAAGCCCTATTTCGAGCTGAGCGCGGTCAAGAAGGGTGCCTTCGACATGGCCGGACGGCTCTATAACATGTCCTTCACCCCCCTGCCCAAGGGTCAGGTGCCGACCTTCCACCCCGACGTCGAGACGTTCGAGGTGCGCGACAAGACCTCCAACCGCCTGATCGGCATCTTCTATTCCGACGACTTCTCGCGGGCGGGCAAGCGGTCCGGGGCCTGGATGACCACCTACCGATCGTTCTCGACCCTGGACGGTTCGAAGGCGATCCTGGCGTCGAACAACAACAACTTTTCCAAGCCGGAGCCGGGCCAGCCGGTTCTGATCTCGCTGGACGACGCCGAGACGCTGTTCCACGAGTTTGGCCACGCCCTGCACTATCTATCGTCGAACGTGACCTATCCGTCGTTCGGCAACACCCCGCGCGACTTCGTGGAATATCCGTCGCAGGTGCATGAGCACTGGGTGTTGTCGCGTCCGATCCTGGACGGCTTCATGCGGCACTATCAGACCGGCGAGCCGATGCCCCAGGCGCTGGTGGACAAGGTCCAGGCCTCGTCGACCTTCAACCAGGGCTATGCCACGGTCAGCTACCTGTCTTCGGCCATCGTCGATATGGACTTGCATACCCAGACGACGATCCCGACCGACATCGACGCGTTCGAGAAGGCCTCCCTGGCCCGGATCGGCATGCCGAAGGCGATCGTGATGCGGCACCGCCTGCCGCAGTTCAACCACCTGTTCACGTCCGACGCCTATTCGGCCGGCTACTACAGCTACCTGTGGTCCGAGGTCATGGACGCCGACACCTGGGCCGCGTTCGAGGCCAAGGGCGACGTGTTCGATCCCGACCTGGCGCGGCGCTACCAGTCGATCATCCTGGCCCCCGGCAACACGACGGATCGGGCCGAGGCCTATCGCCAGTTCCGTGGGCGTGATCCGGACGTGACGGCCCTGCTGAAGGTCCGGGGTTTCCCGGTCAGCTAAGAGAAAAGAGCCCGATCGCCCGCGCGGTCGGGCTCTATCGTTTGCGGAACCTCGCGGCCTCGGCGGCCAGGTTCGAGCCCCAGCCGGTCTCCTTGTGATCCGGCTCGGCCAGGAACGGCAGGGTACCTGCGACGCCGCGGATGGCGAGCGCCAGCGGCAAGGCCAGAATAGGCAGGACGCGCAGGGGTTTGCGCTTTTTGTCGGTGACGTCCCAGCCGTGGGCGGCGAAGGCCTCGACGAGGTCGGCGGGGCTTTGACGATCCAGCCGCGCGAACTCGGGCGGCCAGTCGTCGGGCAGGGCGATCGCCTCGGCCTCGTCCAGGGTCAGGCCCAGGGCGGTGGTGGTGGCGGCGTCCACCTCCGGGTGGTCGTGGCGCTGGTCCGGATCGGCCAGCCGGGGCTTCATCAGGGCCTTCAGCTCCAGATCGTCGATGCCGGGCAGGTCCTGAAGGCGGCGCAAGGGGGTGTCGGTCATAGCCGCAGTCTAGCGCCCGCAAAGGCCCGCGTCAGCGGTGGATTGACGTTTGGCCCCGCGCCGTCGATGGAACGGCCATGACCGATCCGATCCCGACCGCGCCCGTCCCCAACGCCGACCCGGCCCTGAACGGGCTGGAGCAGATCATCGAGGCGGCGATGGCCGACCCCGTGCACTGGCGCGCCTTCGAGGCGATGCTGGCCTCGGTCGATCTGGTCGTGGTGCCGGAGGGGGCCTTCGCAGCCTCGATCGACATCGGCCAGCCGGGCACCCGCACCCTGCGGCCCGATGAGCAGATGGATCTGCGCGGCGTCGAGCTGGACACGGGCGTCACGGCGGCGGCGGTCTTCACCGATCCGCGCCGGATGCAGGCCGTCTGGGGCGACCTGCCCTGGATTGCCATCAGCGCCCGGCACCTGCTGCGGCTGTTCCACGATCGGCCCGTGGCGATGAACCCCGGCTCGCCGCGCGCCCTGCTGTTCCAGATCGAGGACGTGGCGGCCCTGCTGGCGGCGACGGATGCCGTGGCCCAGACGCAAGGACGACCGACCGGCACGGTTCAGCTGGGATCGCCCGCCGAGGCCCCGATGGTGCTGGTCGATCGGCTGAAGGCGGCGTTCGGCCCCGCCGACGGCGTGACCCGGATTTCGGCGGCCTGGCTGGCCCGCGCCCACTGGGCCGAGACCAACCGCTGGGGCTGGATGCTGGACGTGCGCACCGACCGCCCGATGGACGAGATCAAGGCCATCGTCTCGCGCGCCGTGACCGGGGTCAATTTCGATGACGAAACCCTGGACGTCAGTCTCGAACAGCCCGGCGGCAAGGACGGCACCGGCATCCGGCTGGTCTAGACCATCGGCGACGGAGAGCTGAGCGGATCAACTAAGCCGCCGAACGCTCTAGACCTCGAACCTGACCCCTTGGGCCAGCGGCAGGGCGTTCGAGAAATTCACCGTCTGCGTCTGACGGCGCATATAGGCCTTCCAGGCGTCGGATCCGGACTCGCGACCGCCGCCAGTGTCCTTTTCGCCGCCGAAGGCCCCGCCGATCTCGGCACCGGACGGGCCGATGTTGACGTTGGCGATGCCGCAGTCCGAACCCCAGGCCGACAGGAAGGCTTCGGCCTCGCGCACGCTGTCGGTGAAGATGCAGGATGACAGCCCCTGCGGCACGGCGTTCTGCAGGGCGACAGCATCGTCAAACGCGGTCCAGGTCAGCACATGGAGGATCGGCGCAAAGGTCTCGTGCCGCACGACCTCGGTCTGTGACGGCATGCGGACGATGGCCGGGGTGACATAGGTGCCGCCCTCGGTTTCGACGCGGTTTCCTCCGGTCAGGATCGTGCCACCTTCGGCGACCGCCTGGGCCAGGGCCGCGTCAAAGGCCTGTGCGGCCTCGGCATCGATCAGCGGACCGACCAATGTGCCGGGCTCGCGCGGATCGCCGATCGGCAGGGTCGCATAGGCCTTCGTCAAACGCGCGATCAGGGCCTCCGCCACGTCCTCATGCACCAGCAGGCGACGCAGGCTCGTGCATCGCTGACCACAGGTGCCGACGGCGGAGAAGGCGATGGCGCGCACGGCCATGTCCATGTCGGCGGACGGCGTGACGATCATGGCATTGTTGCCGCCCAACTCCAGCAGCGACCGCCCAAGACGCCCGGCTACGGATTGCGCCACCGCCCGGCCCATGCGGGTCGAGCCTGTTGCCGAGACCAGCGGTACGCGCGGATCGGCGGCCAGCGTCTCACCGACCTCGCGCCCGCCGATCAGCACCTGCGACAGGTGAGCCGGCGCGTCTTGCCCAAACCGCGCCATCGCCCGCTCGAAGACCGCCTGGGTCGCCACGGCGGTCAGCGGCGTCTTCTCCGATGGCTTCCAGATCACCGGATCGCCGCACACCAAGGCCAAGGCCGCGTTCCACGCCCAGACCGCGACCGGAAAGTTGAAGGCGCTGATCACCGCCACCGGCCCCAGCGGCTGCCAGGTCTCGCGCATGTGATGGCCCGGACGTTCGGACGGCATCGTCAGCCCGTGCAGCTGTCGCGACAGGCCGGTGGCGAAGTCGCAGATGTCGATCATCTCCTGCACCTCGCCCAGACCCTCCGACACGATCTTACCCGCCTCCAGGGTGACCAGCATGGCCAGGTCGGCCTTGGCCGCGCGCAGTTCCTCTCCCAGCAGCCGGACCAGCTCGCCGCGACGCGGGGCCGGGACGCGACGCCAGACGGCGAAGGCCTCACTGGCCTGCGACAGGGCGATTTCGACGTCGGCGGCGGTCGCCTCGATCAACGATCCAGCACTGGATCCGTCGATCGGCGAGCGGGTCAGGAGACCCGTCTCGGCCCAGACGGAACCGGGCACGCCGAGGCGGTCGAGGATGACGCGGGCGTCGGTGGCGGCGGTCATGGGCGGGCTCCGAGTTCAGGCCGGGGGTCTAGCGGAACCGCGCCGACGGGCAAGGGTTCTGTCGGCGACGCTTTCAGGAGAAGACCCATGAAGATCCGCGATGTGATGAGCAAGGACGTCCAGGTGGCCCGCCCGACCGACACCCTCCAGGACGTGGCCAGCCGGATGGCGGCCGGTGATTTCGGCTTCATCCCGGTGGCGGAGGGCGACCGGTTGGTCGGCACCCTGACCGATCGCGACATCGCGGTGCGGGTCGTAGCCAAGGGTGGCGGCGGAGCCTCGCTGGTATCTGAGGCCATGACAGCCCCGGTCACGACGGTTCTGGACAGCGCCGATCTGAAGGTCGCGCTGGAGGCCATGAGTACCGGGCGCATCCGTCGCCTGCCGGTGCTGGACAAGCATGACCGGCTGGTCGGCGTGGTCTCGCTGGGTGACCTGTCGACGCGGGTGAAGGAAAAGTATGCGGGCGAGGCGCTGGAAAGCATTTCGCGCACGGGCTGACGGCCAGCGATCTTCATGTCTGCTTCACCCTGTTTGGCAACCTCGATGCAAGAGGCGATCAGGCAGGGTGAGGGTTGGGCTCGAGGAGATCGCCGATGGCGCGCGCGCAGTTTCAAAAAGGTCAGAGGGTCTGGGTCGAATGCGTCGGCGCATGGACCACGATCGAGAAGGTCCAGCCCGTCTGGGCCAAGGGCTTCGATGAACCGGTGCGCGTGACCTACGACGTCGGTCTGGGGCGAGAGTTTCAGGCGCATGAACTGCTGCTGCCCACCGAGGATCCGTCGGGTGACGACCTGGGGAACTGGCGACTGTTGCGGGCGCGCAACAAGTGGCAGCAACCCGACGACTGTGCCCACCATCCCATCCCCGGCACCTATCCGGTCGTCGTGACCGATCAGGCCGACTGGGGCGGCTGGCGTGTGCCGGGTGCCGAATACGACCGCGATCCCGGTCGGATCGAGTTCCAGGCGCGCCTGATCACGGCGGCCCCGGCCCTTATGGCTTTGGCGCAGTCGCTGATGGATCTGGTCGCCGAAAGCCCGGAAGATGCACCGCCCGAAACCCTGGCTCTGGCCCGCAAGGCGCGAGACATCGTTCGCCCGATCACCGAGGTGACCGGCCCGCCCGCCGAGGCGATCGCCGCGATTCAGGCCGCGCAACGCGCCGCGTGACGATAATCGACAACCAGTCCTCGACAGGAATCCGCGACGCAGCCTAGATTCGACGAATCGACAGTTCGTCCGGGGATCAGAGGCCTTGAAAGGCAACGAGCGCCGCTATCAGGGAGCCGGGCGGCGCGCGTCGGACACCACTGCGGCGGGTCTGCCGGCGTGGGTGCGGGTGGCCATTCTGGCCCTGACGCTGGCCGTCGCCGTCTATGTTCTGTTGTTCGCGCGCGAAACGGCCCGACCGGCGCGGGAACTGGCGGCGTTGCGCGAACAGGCCCTGCAACAGGACGCCCATCTGCTGGCGGCCACGCTGGAGGCGCGCCTGTCCGCTGCGCGTGCCGGCCTGGCGCTGGCGGACAACCGCCTCGATGCCCGCGCCGACCGACCCCTCGACGCGATCGAAGCCGCAGCGGCGGCCTCGGCCGACACCGCCTTCGCCATTGTCGATCGAACCGGTGCGGTGCGTGCGAACACGGGCGCGGCCGCCGAGGCCTTTGCATCCTCAACACCGCTCGACGATGGCCTGCGCGGCAGCCGCGACGGTCGGGCGGTTCTGGTGGTCTCGTCACCGGTCGCGGGCGGTGATCGGATCCTTGCCCGTCTGACCTTGCCTGCACAGTCCGAGACCGACGAAGGATCGTCCTTGGCCGTGGTCTCGCCCGAAGGGCGCGTTCTGGTCGGGAGCGGAGCGGGGAAAGCGTCGAATGACGTCTTCGGCATGGACCCTGCCGAACTGCTCGCCATCGGTCGCCCCAAGACCACCCGGATCCCATCGGCCGACCAAACCGCCAGGGTCATCGATCTGGCCGCCGTGCCCGTCGATGACACGGGTCTGGTGGCGATCGCGATGACCCCGGGGTCGTCGGGGGCCGACGCGGTGATCAGCGACGCCTGGATCCTGATCGGGCCGCTCGGGCTGGGCGGGCTGGTGCTGGCCCTGATGCTTCTGCAGCAGTGGCGACAGACCCGGACCAGCCGTATCTGGGCCGACACCGAACAGCGGTTCCGCGTCGCCGTCGAGGCGGCGCGCTGCGGCGTCTGGGAATGGGATCTGAACGACGGCCAGGTCGTGCTGTCCGACTATATGGCCGGTCTGTTGGGCATCGAGGGCGAGGGGACCGTCTCGGCCGAAGAGGTCATGGGCCGCATCCATCCGAAATATCGCGAGGCCGTCCAACATGCGCTGCGTCAGGCGGCGGTCTACGGCACGTTCGAGACGACGTTCCCGGTCGCGGGACCGGACGGCAAGGCACGATGGATCGACGCGCGCGGCCAGGCTCAGGGGCGAAAAGGCGAACACGGCTTCACCTCCATCCTGGGCGTCGCCCTCGACATCACCGAGGCCCGCCGCGCCAAGGCCCAGGCCCAGGCCGCCGAGATGCGGCTGCGCGACGGGATCGAGAGCGTCTCGGACGCCTTCGTTCTGTTCGACCGCAACGGGCGATTGATCCTGTCGAACCAGGCGTTCCAGGATGCCTTCGGCTTCGACGAGGGCGTGGTGCGACGCGGGGCCCAGAAGGATGAACTGGACCGGATCGCCGGCCTGTCGATCAAGGAGGAACATCCGGCGGCGGGCGGCCGGGTCGGCACCCGCGAGGTCGAGCTGAACGACGGGCGCTGGCTGCAGCTGTCGGAGCGGTTCACCTCGGATCAGGGCACGGTTCTGACCGCCGCCGACATCACCGTGATCAAACAGCAGGAGGCCGAGCGCCAGAAGGCGGCCGATGCCCTGCGTGCCATGGTCGATCAGCTGGAGACCAGCCGCGAGACCCTGTCCCTGCTGGCGCGAAAATACGAGGTCGCCATGACCCGCGCCGAGGCCGCCAACCAGGCCAAGTCCGAGTTCCTGGCCAACATGTCCCACGAACTGCGCACACCGCTGAACGCCATCAACGGCTTCTCCGAGATCATGGCCGGCGAGATGTTCGGGCCGCTGGGCGACGCGCGCTACAAGGGCTATGCCAACGACATCCTGAAGTCGGGCCAGCATCTGCTCAGCCTGATCAACGACGTGCTGGACATGGCCAAGATCGAGGCCGGCAAGCTGACGCTCCATTACGAGGACGTGTCGCTGAAGGAAATCTGCGACGACGCGGCCCGGCTGATGCGCGGCAAGGCGCTGGACGCGAAACTGTCGCTGACGGTCAAGGCGGCGGACTTGCCCGATGTCGAGGCCGATCATCGGGGGCTGCGACAGGTCATGCTGAACCTGATCTCCAATGCGGTGAAATTCACGCCCGAGGGCGGGGCCATCGTCGTCTCGGTGGACCGTCATGGCGACGACCGGGCGCGGATCGCGGTCACCGACACCGGCATCGGCATCGCGTCCGAGGATCTGGGGCGTCTGGCCCGCCCGTTCGAACAGGTCGAGGGTCAGCATTCCAAGACGACCCAGGGCACGGGCCTCGGCCTGGCCCTGACCAAGTCGCTGATCGAGCTTCACCACGGCCAGATGGTCATCGACAGCCAGCCGGGCCAAGGCACGACGGTCAGTTTCGACATCCCGATCCGGCGACCCGCGACGGACGTCGATCAACGGGCCGCCGCCTGATCGCTAACGCGGTGTGATGGGCCTGCGACTTGACGGGGCGGCGCGCGCATCGGACTGGACGTCAACGACCGCCTGCCGGAGCCTTCCCATGCGTCCCGATCGTCTCAGCGTCCTGACCGCCCTTCAAGCCCAGGGCGTCGCGCCCGTCTTCTACCACGCCGACCCCGAGGTCTGTCTGGAGGTCATCCGGGCCTGCGCACGAGGCGGAGCACCGGTGGTCGAGTTCACCAACCGTGGCGACTTCGCCTGCGATCTGTTCGGCGAGATCAGCAAGGAGCTGGTCCGCACCGACCCCGGGGTGGTGCTGGGCATCGGCTCGGTCGTGGATGCGGGCACGGCCTCGCTCTACATCAACCGGGCGGCGCGGTTCGTGGTCAGCCCTTGCCTCGTGCCCGAGGTGGCGCGGGTCTGCAATCGCCGGATGGTGGCTTACTTCCCCGGCTGCGGGTCCGTGACGGACATCGGCGAAGCGCATGAACTGGGCTGCGAGATCGTCAAGCTGTTCCCCGGATCGTCCGTGGGCGGGGCCGATTTCGTCAAGGCGGTGCTGGGGCCGATGCCTTGGACCAAGATCATGCCGACCGGTGGGGTCGATCCGGACGCGGCCTCCATCGCCAAATGGTTCGGCTCCGGCATCGTGGCGGCGGGCATGGGCTCGAAACTGATCACCGACGCGGCGGTCGAGGCGAAGGACTGGGCCGCGATCGAGGCCCAGGTCCGAGCCACCGTCGACGCGATCGCCGCGTTCCGGGCGGGCCGCTAGAGCCCGCCCCTCACAGCCCCAGCGTCGGGCTGCCCAGATCCAACGCCGAAGACGGGATCAGCACCAGTTCGGGGTGTTTGGCCCGCAGGGCGTCGATGAACATCTTGCTGTCGCCCACCACCACCACATAGGGCGAACCCGTGCCGATGGCGGTCGTTGCCGCAGCCTGCAGACCCTCGGACGTCGTTGCGGATATCCGCTGGGCATAGGTCTCTGATTCCGTCAGAGGCAGCCCCAGGGTCACGGCATCGGCCAGGAAGCCGCCCAGACCGCCCGTCGTCTCGATCCCGCGCGAGAAGCCACCGGTCAGGAAGGTCTCGCGATCGCTCACCGCCGTCTCGGCCACCGGCTCGTTCACCAGCCGGGCGAACTCGGCCAGGACCAGATCGACCACCTCGGCCGCGCTCTCGTTCTTGGTCTGGGTCGAAGCGGTCAGCAGGCCGTTCTCGGCGCGCGAGCCCAGCGACGAATAGGCCCCGTAGCTGAGGCCGCGCTTGGCGCGAACCTCCTGGAACAGCCGCCCGTTCGAGCCGCCGCCCATCACGGCATTGGCGACCGACAGCGGATACCAGGCCGGATCGCCGCGACGCGGACCCCGCACCGCCGCGCTGACGGCCGCCTGACCCGAGCCGGGCAGGTCGATCACGACGACGCGCGGCGTCTGGGCCTCGCCCGCACGACCGGCGACGGTCGGCAGAGCTTCGGAAGGTTTGGTCCAGCCGCCCAGCGCCTGTTCGGCGAACGCAAAACCTTCCTCCGCCGTCATCGCCCCGGTGACGATCAGGGCCGCATTGTCGGGCCGCCACCACTGCTGGTGAAAGGCGACGATCTCGTCCCGCGTCAGGGTGCCGAGCGAGGCAGGCGTGCCGCTGGCCGGGGCACCATAGGGGGCCGCGCCATAGGCGACGCGCGCCATCACCTGGGACGCCAGCGGACCGGGCTGGCGAAGCGCGACGCGCAGGCCGTTGATCGCCTGGGTCCGGCTGCGTTCCAGCTCGTCGGGGGCAAAGGTCGGGCGGGTGACCACATCGGCCAGGACCGTCCCGACGGCCTGGGCCGACGCCACGGGTGCCGAGACGAACAGGGTCGTCGCATCCGCGCTCGCCCCGCCGCCGATATTGGCCCCCAGGGCTTCCAGCGTGCTGGCGATCTCCGGCGCCGTGCGTCCGCCCGCGCCCTGGGTCACCAGACCGGCGGTCATCGTGGCCAGCCCCGGCTTTGCGGTGGGATCGGCCGACGACCCGCCGTTGATCACCAGCTGGGCGTTCATGATCGGCAGGTCGGTCGAGCGGGCGACGATGACCCGCAGGCCGTTGGCCAGGGTCCGCTCGGCGATGACCGGCGCGGCCTTCGGGCGCTCGGCCCCCAGCGGCGGGCGGGCCTGACGGCGATCCTCGGGCAGCAGTTCGTTCGGCGGCAGGATGGCGGGCGGTACCGTCAGGAAGGTCGGCACCGGGACCGGGTTTCGCCAGCTGTCCTCCGGCACGCCTTCGGGCCGCTGGCTCTCGTCGAGATAGCGGATCGAGACGCGGGCGTTTTCATCCAGATAGGTCCGCGCCACCCGCTGCACGTCGGCGGCGGTCACGGCGCGAATTTCCGCCAGCCGCTTGTCCGGCGCATCGGCATCGCCTTCCGACACCAGGGCTCGCCCCAGCAGGAAGGCCCGCCCGCTGGCGGTTTCGCGGCCGCGCAGGTCGGCGGCCAGGATCTCGGTCTGGGCCTCGGCCAGTTCGGCGGCCGTGATCGGTTCGTCGCGCATCCGGGCCAGTTCGGCGTTCAGCGCAGCCTCGGCCTCGGCGATGTCCTTGCCGGCGGCGACGGTGAGTTGGGCCGTGACCGTCCCGGCCTCTTCCTGCGCGCCCGCGTTCAGTCCGGCGTTGGTCGCCAGTTGCTTGTCATAGACCAGCGACCGGTACAGCCGCGAGCTCTCGCCGCGCGACAGGACCGCGCTCATGACGTCCAGGGCAGCGTTGTCCGGATGACTGGCTGCGACGCCGGGGAAGATCGCGGCGATGGCAGGCAGCGGCACGTTGGGCGCATAGGCCACGACGGTTCGCGGCTGGGTCCGGGGCGGCGAGACGGGGCGCTCGAACACCGGCACCGGGCGATCGGGATTGGTGATCCCGGCGAAATACTGGTCGACCCAGGTGTCCAGCTGGGCTGGATCGAAATTGCCCGACACGATCAGGGTGGCGGTCGCCGGGCGGTAATAGGCTTCGTGGAAGGCCCGCGCGTCCTCGATCCGCGCCGACTGAATCTCCTCCAGCGAGCCGATCACGCTGCGGCGATAGATGGAGGCGTCGAAAGCATTGTCACCGATGACGAACCGCCCGAGCCGTCCATAGGGCGGCGCAAAGACGTTCTGGCGCAGTTCTTCCTGTACGATCGACCGCTCGGTATCGAACACGTCCTGATCGACCACGGGCCGGGCCATCCGCTCGGCATGGGTCCACAGCATGGTCTCCAGATACTGCGGCGGCACGGTCTCGTAGTAGTTGGTGAAATCCTGGCCGGTGGAGGCGTTGCGCGTCCCGCCCGCGTTCTCGACCCAGGCCGCGATCTGGCCATAGGGGATGTTGACGGTCTTGCGGCTCAGGATGTGCTCGAACAGGTGGGCGAAGCCGGAACGCCCCTCCGGATCGTCCTTGCCGCCGACGTCGTACCAGACCTGGACCGTCACCGTGCCCGCCGTGGCGTCCGGCATGGCATAGACCTTCAGCCCATTGGCCAGGGTGCGATGGGTATATTGCAGCGGCGGGGCCACGATCTCGGCAGCGGGTGGCGTCTGGGCGAAAGCGGGCAGGGCGGTCGAAAGCGCCAGCAGGGAGGCACCGATCAGGGCGAGACGGGTCATGGGCAGGGGTCCGCATTCACGAGGAAGCTGAGACCCTAACAGTATGATCGACCGGCGATAGTTACGAGGCTGTAATATGCCTGCGACCCAGGCTCACGGCGTTCCTCGCGACGGCAGGCCCTCCGCCGCCCGCACCATCTGCACGAAGGCCGCGCGTTCGCCGTAGGGATCGTCGCCCCGCGCGCCTTGCGCCTGTTCGACTACCGACGACCAGTCGTAGCCGGACGCCATCCAGGGATCGGCCCGCAGCTTCTGCCCGAAGGCCGCGACGGCCAGAGCCCAGCGGGTGCTCTCCGGCGGCTGGGTCGCGATGCGCCCGCCGCCGCCCGGATTGGCGATGACCTTCTGCATCAGCCGCGAGTTCGCCTCGCCCGGCCGCTTGTAGCGGATCTGCACGAACCCGACCTCGCCGTCCGGATCGCCGCCACCGGTCTCGATCCGGTTGGCCGCATAGCGTCGCTCGGCCACCTGGGAAGGCGCGCCCACCGGCGTGATCTCATACAGCGCGGTCACCGACGCCCCGGACCCGACCTCGCCCGCGTCGATTGCGTCGTTGTCGAAATCCTCCTCGTTCAGGAGGCGCGTTTCGTATCCGATCAGCCGGTATTCGCTGACCCGGGCCGGGTTGAACTCGACCTGGATCTTTACGTCGTCGGCAATGGGAAAGGCTCCCTTGTCGAAGGCCGGTCCGAACAGCCGACGCGCCTCGCCCAGGTCGGAGACATAGGCCGCCGTCCCGTTGCCGGCCTGGCTGATCGTCTGCATCCGCGCGTCCTGATAGTTGCCGCGCCCGAAGCCATAGACCGACAGATAGATGCCGGTGCCCCGCTTCTCGGCGACATAGTCCTCCAGCCGCTTGTCGTCGGTCACCCCGACGTTGAAGTCGCCGTCGGTAAACATCAGGATGCGGTTGACCTTGTCGCGCCCGAAGGCAGCCTCCGCCTGTTGATAGGCATTGACCATGCCCTGCGCCCCGGCGGTCGATCCGCCTGCGTTCAAGGCGGCCACGGCGCACCGCAGTTTCAGCTTCTGATCGCCCGGCGTCGGTCCCACGGCGGTGCCGACGTCCGACGCATAGTAGGTCACTGCCACGCGGTCTTCCGGCCGCAGCCTGTCGATGATCAGGTTCATGGTCTGCTGCGCCAGACCCAGCTTGTCCGGCGACTGCATCGAGCCGGACACATCGACCATGAAGGTCAGGTTGAGTGGTTTGCGCTCCCCCGCAGGCAACTCATAACCCTGCAGCCCGATATGGACGATCTCGCGCCGCGCCGTCGGGTCGGACCAGGGCGAAGCGACCACGGCTGTGGTCACCGCGAACGGCTCGGCGGGATTGGTCGGCCGGGCATAGCCATAGTCGAAATAGTTGATCATCTCCTCGACCCGCACGGCGTCGCGCGGCGGGGTGGCACCGTCGTCGATGAAGCGGCGGACATTGGCATAGGAGGCCGTGTCCACGTCTATGGAGAAGGTCGAGACCGGCTCGTCCGCGACGCGTTTCACCGGATTGGGCGTGGCGTCGGGATAGCGTTCGGTTCCGCCGGGAGGAGCCACGATGCCGGGCATGACCATGCCCGGTCGCATCGGAGGGGGCGGGGCAGGGGGCGGGGGCGGTGCCGCGATGGGCGGCGGTGGCGGCGCGCGGTATTCGACCCGGTCCTCCTTCTTCGTCGGCTCGATCGGCAGGGTCACCGGCGGCGGCGACGTCGGGCGTGTCGGGGCCGTCACACGGGTGCCTGTGGTGACGATGCCGGCCACCGGATCCCGACCCGCCCGTCGCAGATCGAACCCCAGCGGGGCGCAGGCCGCCGGCGTCGCCTCGCCATCTCCGGATGCCCGCTGGATCGGAGGCGCGATCGGCGGGGCCAGTCCGGGCGCAGCCAGCCCAATCCCCACGGCCAGTGTCAGAGCCTGTTTCGCGACGGTCAGCATATGTCCCTCCGGCGTTCGACGAACCGCATGAGGTCACCCGCCCTCGGGCGAAACTGTGGCGCGAAGAGGTGGAAATCAGGACGCGGGATGGGTGTGGCGGAAATGTCTGCTCCGCGCTTCCCTCTCGCAATCGTCACGCTTCGCCCCCACTATCCGGGCTGGCGATCAGAGGGGGCGATCATGGCGGAACCGGTGGGGATGGGCTTGGGCCACGCTGTGGCCCTGCTGGCGGCGGCGGTCGTCGCCGTGCCGCTGTTCAAGCGGTTCGGCCTGGGGGCGGTGCTGGGCTATCTGGCGGCTGGTCTGGTGATCGGCCCCTTCGGCTTCGGCCTGATCGAGGATGCCGAGGCGGTGCTGCATGTCGCTGAACTGGGCGTCGTCATGTTCCTTTTCATCATCGGGCTGGAGATGCGGCCCGCCCGATTGTGGAGCCTGAGGAAGGAGATTTTCGGCTTGGGCCTGCTCCAGGTCCTGGTCTGCGGCGGGCTTCTGACGCTGACGGCCCTGGCCTTCGGGTTCGCGCCCGAGGTCGCGTTCATCGGTGCCATGGGCTTCGTCCTGTCCTCCACCGCCGTGATCATGCAGGTCATGGACGAGCGGAATGAGATCAACACCCCGCACGGCCAGCGGGCGGTGTCGATCCTGTTGCTGGAAGACCTCGCCATCGTGCCCCTGCTGGCCCTGGTGGCGGTGATGGGGTCCCTGCTGGGCACCAGCACCTCGGGCCCGCCCCTCTGGCAGACCATCAGCCTCGCCGTCGCCGCCGTCGCCGGGGTCTTCCTCGCGGGCAAATACGCCATCAACCCAATGTTCCGCATCCTGGCCAAATACGGCGGGCGCGAGGTGATGCTGGCAGCCGCCCTGCTGGTGGTGATCGGAGCTGCCTGGGCCATGTCTCTGGGTGGACTGTCCATGGCCATGGGGGCCTTCCTGGCCGGTGTGCTGCTGTCCGATTCCACCTTCCGGCATCAGCTGGAGGCGGATGTCGATCCGTTCCGCTCCATCCTTCTGGGCCTGTTCTTCCTCAGCGTGGGCATGTCGCTGAATCTGGCGTTCGTCATCGCCGACTGGCCCAGGGTTCTGACCGGAGTCCTGGCCTTCATGGTGGTGAAGGCGATTGGCATCTATGCCGTTGCGCGGGTCTTCAGGGCCCGCCACCCGGAGGCGCTGGAACGGTCGGCACTGTTCGCGCAGGGTGGCGAGTTTGCCTTCGTCCTGTACGCTGCGGCGGTGGCGGTCGGTATCTTCGATGGTCCGACATCGGCCTACATGACTGCACTGGTCATCCTGTCGATGCTGGCGACCCCGCTGGTCACCATCGTCGTCACGCGTTTGCTGGCCGCGACCCACAAGCCGTCCGACAGCGAGCTCGAGGGCGTCGAACGGGCACAGGGTCTGCGCGAGCGCGTCCTGATCATCGGTTTCGGTCGTTTCGCCCAGGTGGTGGCCCAGCCACTGCTGGCCCGCGACGTCGACGTCTCGATCATCGAGAACGACGTGGAGATGATCCAGGCCGCCGGCAATTTCGGCTTCAAGGTCTACTACGGCGACGGCTCGCGTCTGGACGTGCTGCGCGCCTCGGGGGCCGCCGATGCCGAGACCGTGCTGGTCTGCGTCGACAAGCCGGAGGTCGCCGACCGCATCGTCGAACTGATGAAGTCCGAGTTCCCCCTGACCAAGCTGTTCGTCCGCGCCTACGACCGGGGCCACTCGATCCGGCTGATCGAGGCGGGCGTCGAATATCATATCCGCGAGACCTTCGAGAGCGCGCTGGTGTTCGGCGAACAGGTGCTGGTCGATCTGGGCTTCAATGCCGAGGACGCCCGCGAGACCATCGACGACGTTCGTCGTCGCGACGAGGAACGGTTGACGCTGCAGGTCTCGGGCGGTCTCCAGGCCGGACGCAATCTGATGCGCGGCAACATGGTCACGCCGCAACCGGCGCCCTATGTCAAACCCCGTCGCGAGAGCCGCCCGCTGAATGAGGAGGCCGCCGACGCCCTGGAGGAGAATCGCGAACGTGTCTGAGCCTGTGAGTGATCCCGTCCTGCTGGCCATCGACCAGGGCACCAGTTCCAGCCGGGCCATCGCCTTTTCCCTGACCGGTCGGACGATCGCCTCGGACCAGCAGGCGTTCAAACAGATCTATCCCCACTCCGGCTGGGTCGAGCACGACCCCGAGGTGATCTGGGCCACGACCCTGTCGACGGCGCGCAACACCGTCTCCGCCTGCCGCGCCCAAGGCCGGACCATCGCCGCCATCGGCCTGACCAACCAGCGTGAGACGACCGTTGTCTGGGACCGGCGCACCGGAGCGCCGATCCACAACGCCATCGTCTGGCAGGACCGCCGCACCGCCGACATCTGCCGCGACTTGGCGCAGGCCGGGCACGAGGCCGAGGTGACGGAAAAGACGGGCCTGCGCCTCGACCCCTATTTCTCTGCGACCAAACTGGCCTGGATCCTCGACCACGTCGCCGGAGCCCGCGAGGCCGCGAAGGCTGGCGACCTGCTGGCCGGGACGATCGACAGCTTCCTGATCTGGCGGCTGACCGGCGGGGCGCGCCATGTCACCGATGCCACCAACGCTAGCCGCACGGCGCTTTACGACATCCGTCACGGCCGATGGGACGAGGGGCTATGCGCCCTGTTCGACGTGCCGATGGCCATGCTGCCCGAGGTGCTGGACTGCGCCGCCGACTTCGGCACGACCCTGCCGGACCTGCTGGGCGAGGCCCTGCCGATCCGGGGCGTGGCGGGGGATCAGCAGGCGGCCACAATCGGCCAGGCGGCCTTCCAGCCCGGCGACGTCAAGTCGACGTATGGCACCGGGGCCTTCCTGATCCAGAACACCGGCACCGAGCTGGTCCGGTCATCGAACCGCCTGCTGTCCACCATCGCCTACCGGTTGAAGGGTGAGGTCACCTACGGCCTGGAAGGATCGATCCTGTCCGCCGGATCGACCATCCAGTGGCTGCGCGACGGCCTGGGCCTGTTCTCGAAATCGTCGGAGGTCGAGGCTCTGGCCGCCTCCGTCGCGGACACCGGCGGCGTCTATCTGGTCCCCGCCTTCACCGGCCTGGGCGCTCCCTGGTGGGATCCCAATGCGCGTGGATCGCTGGTCGGGCTGTCGCGCGCCAGCGGTCGTGCCGAGATCGCCCGCGCCGGTCTGGACAGCGCCGTCTACCAGACGCGCGACCTGCTGGACGCCATGGCGGCGGACGGCGTCGCCTGCGGCACCCTGAAGGTCGACGGCGGCATGGCCGAGAACGCCCTCTTCCTGCAACGCCTGTCCGACGTGCTGGAGGTCTCGGTCGTCCGCCCCGTCCTGACCGAGACGACCGCCTTCGGTGCCGCCTGTCTCGCCGGGCTGGGCATCGGCCTGTTCGCCTCGCTGGACGATATCGCGGCACTGTGGAAACCCAGCCTGACCTGCAAGCCGAACCTGGATGCGGCGGCGAGGGACCGCGATATGGCGGGCTGGAAGTCGGCGGTCGAGGCGACACGGGCGTTCAGGCCGCAGCTCTGATCAGCGATTGGCGCAGGCGCGTTCGGTATTGAACGTCGGGCGATAAACGCCGCCGGGAAAGTCCGCAGGCACATCAAACGGCGCGGTCTGGCGCAGGGCTCGGACCGCGCCGTCCGCCGCCGCGCGATAGACCGCATCGGATCGCGGCGAGATCAGGCTCGGTCCGGCCGTGATCCGCCCCTCCGGTGACAGGGTCAGCTCCATCTGGATACGCAACTGATTGCCGCCATCCATGGCGCAGGCGACCGAGATGTTCCAGTTCGGATAGACCTGGTTGAAGATGGCCGTGATCTGGGCCCCGGTCGCCTGGGGCGCGCGACCGGCTCCCTGCTGGCCCGTCGCGGGACGGGTGCCGCGGTTGGTTGCCGGGCGGCTGGGTCCGGCTAGGGCGTCGAGGTCCAGCGGCGGGGCGTCGCTCTTCGGTGCTGGACGGGTCGGGGCCGGCGTGGTGCGCGGCGGGGTGGCCCTGGGCGGGGTCGGGGTGGCACGCGGTGGCGTGGGGGTGGGTCGCGGGGGTGTGGGCGTCGCCTTTTTGGGCGCGGGCGCGGGCGTCGGGGTCGGTCGCGGTGCGGGGGCCTTCGTCAAAGGACGCGGCGTGGGCGGCGGCGGTGTTGGCTCGGGCGGTGCGGGCGTGGGTTCGGGTGGGGCTTCCGGCGCACTGACGGGGGCGGTCTCCGCATCGTCCTCGACGACCTCTTCGGCCGGATTGTCGGCGGGCGCGGCGGCGACCTCCACGCTGGAGACGATCGAGACCGGCACGGAGGATATGGTTGGCTTGATCTCCGGCTCCGTGCGGGGCCAGGACACCAGGGCGACCGCGACCACGCCGGCATGCAGCGCGATCGATCCGAGAATGGCCGGGCTCGGACGCTTCACGATCAGCCGCCTGTATCGGTCGCTGCGGTATCGGTGATCAGGTTCAGCTTGGTGAAGCCCCCCGACGACAGCCGCGCCATCACCCGCGCCACGGCCTGATAGGGCGCGCGGCCATCGGCGCGCACGAACACCGCCCGCTCGGTCGCCCCGCCGCGTCCACCACTGGCCACAGCCGTCACCCGCTGGATCAGGGCGTCGTAGGCGACCTCGTCCTGATCCAGGAAGATCGCACCCGCCTGGTCGATCGAGACGGTGATCGGTTCGTTGTCCGTGTCGATCGCGCTGGCGTCGGTCTTGGGCAGTTCGACCGGCACCCCGACCGTCAGCAGCGGCGCGGAGATCATGAAGATGATCAGCAGCACCAGCATCACATCCACCAGAGGCGTGACGTTGATCTCGCTCAGCGGGCGTTTCCTCGCCCGTCTGCGTCCCCGCACATGGCCCCCGCCGCCTCCACCACCCATCGCCATGGCTCAGACGTCCTTGGTCGAGGTCGAGGTCGCGCCCAGCCGTCGCGCCACCGCCGCCTGCAGGTCGTCCGCGAAACTCTCCAGCCGCCCGGTGAACTTGCCCGCGTCGATCGAGAACTTATTGTAGGCGATATAGGCCGGGATGGCCGCGATCAGGCCGATGGCGGTGGCGAACAGGGCCTCGGCGATGGCCGGGGCCACGGTGGTCAGATTGGTGTTGCCCGCGCTGGCGATGGCGTCGAAGGCGTTCATGATCCCCCAGACCGTGCCGAACAGGCCGATGAAGGGCGAGGACGTCGCGACGACCGACAGCACCCCCAGACCCTCCTCGATCCGCTGGCCCTCGCGGGCGATGATGGAATCCAGCGACCGGTCGATGCGCGAGATCAAGAGATTGCCCTGGGTGTCCGTCAGCGCGCCCGCCCGTCGCGTCTCGCGCCAGTCCTGCAGCGCCAGCACCAGCATGCGCGGCAGGGCGTGGGTCGGGTTGGGTCCGGCGGACTGGGCCACCTCCTCCAGCGACCGCCCCGACCCGATCGCGGCCTCGAATTTGTCGGCCTCGCGGTTCATGGCGGTAAAGCGGAAGCCCTTGTCGATGATCACGGCCCACGACCATAGCGATGCCACGGCCAGCCCGATCATCACCCCCTTCACCACCCAGTCGGCGGCCATGAACAGTTCAACCGGGTTCAACATCGAGGCGTCGGCGGCGACGGTCATTCAGGCGAATCCTTGGGCAGAGGTGCGGCGACCGTCCCGTTCGAACGAGCGGTCGCGGCGTTTGTATGGCGTGGGGCCGGGTCTAGCGGGCGAATGCGTGTTCGTCACGCCTGCCCGCTCTTCACTTTGCGGACATCAAACGCCATCTAGCGGCGCATGACCGATACCGCCGCCGCCAAGATCCCCGTCACCGTCCTCACCGGCTATCTCGGCGCGGGCAAGACCACCCTGCTAAACCGCATCCTGACCGAGGATCACGGCAAGCGTTACGCCGTGATCGTCAACGAGTTCGGCGAGATCGGCATCGACAACGACCTGGTGGTTGGGGCCGACGAGGACGTGTTCGAGATGAACAACGGCTGCGTCTGCTGCACGGTGCGCGGCGACCTGATCCGCGTCGTCGCCGGCCTGATGAAGCGCCAGCGTCCCGGCAAGCCCGCCTTCGACGCCATCATCGTCGAGACCACCGGCCTGGCCGACCCCGGCCCGGTCGCCCAGACCTTCTTCGTCGACGAGGACGTCAAGGCCAAGACCCAGCTGGACAGCGTCACCACCCTGGTCGACGCGAAACACGTCATGGCGCGGCTGGACGATTCGAAGGAAGCCCGCGAACAGGTCGCCTTCGCCGACCGGATCATCCTGAACAAGACCGACCTGGCCACCCCGGACGAACTGGCTACGGTCGAAGCCCGCCTGCGCGCCCTGAACCCGCTCGCCCCCATCACCCGCGCCGAACGCGCCAACGTGCCGCTGGATCAGGTCCTGGGACTGGGCGGCTTCGATCTGGACCGCATCCTCGACATCAATCCCGAGTTCGCCAATCCGGCTCACGGAGAGGCCGGTCATGTCCACGACGAACACTGCGGCCACGACCATCACGATCACGCACACGATCATTATCACGAACACGCTCATCACGGGCACGATCATGCGGACGACCCGACCGCATCGGACGGTTCGGACGGTGTTTCGGAGGCCGTTTCGAGTGCGCGCGGGCACAATCATGCCGACGACATCAAGGGCATGTCGCTCAGCCTGGACCGCCCGATGAACGGCGTGAAATTCACCGCCTGGCTGGACCAGCTGCTGGGCCAGCAGGGCCAGAACATCCTGCGCGCCAAGGGCATCATCGACGTCCAGGGCGAGGACCGCCGCCTGGTCTTCCAGGCCGTGCACATGATTCTGGAGGGCGACCTGCAACGCCCCTGGGGTGCCGACGAACGCCGCTGGAGCCGCGCCGTCTTCATCGGCCGGGACCTCGACGAAGCCGCATTGAAGGCAGGTTTCGAAGCCTGCGCCGCCTGAAGGAAGACGACATGACCCAAACCATTCTCATCGTCGGCGCGTCGCGCGGACTGGGCCTCGGCCTGGTCGCCGAACATCTGTCGCGAGGCTTCGACGTCATCGCCACGGTCCGCAAGGCCGAGGACGAGCCGGGCTTACGGGCACTCGACGGCTCGGACCGGCTGACGATCCTCCATGCGGACGTGACGTCGGACGCGGACATCGCGCGTCTGGCCACCGAGATCCCGAACCCCGTCGACATCGTCTTCATCAATGCGGGCGTGGCGGGTCCGAAAAGCTTGATCGAGGCCAGCGCCGATGAGCTGAACACGGCGATGCAGGCGAACGTCTTCGGCCCCATCCGTCTGGCCCATGCCCTGGCCGGGCACGTTCGTGAGACGACGGGGGTCCTCGCCCTGATGTCCAGCATCATGGGGTCGATCGCGGAGAACACCTCGGGCGGGATGGAGGTCTATCGCGCCACCAAGACGGCTCAGAACAGCCTGGCGCGGTCGCTGTGGCTGTCGGGTCCCAAGGATCGGGGCGTCGCGGTGTTGTCGGTCCATCCGGGCTGGGTAAAGACCGACATGGGCGGCGAGAACGCCGACATCGATGTCCAGACCAGCGTGTCCGGCATCGCCGACCAGGTGAAAGCCCACGCCGGATCGAACGGCCATGTCTTCGTCGACTACAGTGGACGCGAGATCGCGTGGTAGGTCGCTCGGCATGACGAGCTTTACCTTCGACGCCCAGGTCACTGCCGCCCTTTTCGACGCCACCGGCGCGGTCTTTGCGCTCGGCGACGGTTCGGTCCGGTTCGAGGATGGCACCTTCAGCGAAGTTCATGATGGGGCCATCCTGTGTGCCACGCCCCACCCATCGGGCGACGGCGTCATCACCGGCGGCGACGACGGCAAGGTGATCTGGAGTCGTCGCGACCAGGCGGGCCTTCTGGCCACATCCGAGCAGGGTCAGTGGATCGACGCCATCGACGCCTCGCCCGACAGCAAGCTGATCGCCTTTTCCCATGGCCGGACCCTGTCGGTCATCGACGCCACCGATGCCGAGTTCCGCCGCGACTTTCAGCATGAGCGAACCGTGTCCGGCGTCGCCTTCGACCCCAAGGGCCGCCGCATCGCAACCTCGACCTATGGCGGGGCCTGTCTCTGGTTCGCGCGGATCAAGGATCAGAAGCCGACGAAACTGACTTGGGCCGGATCGCACACGGGCGTCGCCTTCAGTCCCGACGGGGCCTTCGTGGTGACCACCATGCAGGACCAGCAACTGCACGGCTGGCGGCTGAAGGACGCCAAGAACCTGCGCATGGGCGGCTATCCGTCCAAGGTCCGCTCCATGGCTTTCCTCAACAAGGGTCAGCTTCTGGCGACTTCGGGAGCCCAGGGAGCGGTGCTATGGCCCTTCATCGGTGCCAACGGCCCCATGGGCCGCGAGGCGACTGAGATCGGCTATGACGAAGGCAGTCTGATCGCTCTCGTCGCTGCGCGGCCTGAACATGGCGTGCTGGCGGCTGGTCTCAACGACGGCCGGGTCTGGCTGGCCGATCCGGCGGGTCAGGGGCTGAACTTTCTCAAGGCCGAGAAGGGCGCGCCCATCGCCGCCCTGGCCCTCAGCCCCGACGGCACCCGCGTCGCCTGGGCAGACGAGGACGGCCATGCCGGGGTGATTGGGCGAGAGGCCGAATGACCGCGCCGTCCCCCGACCTTTCACCCGGCCCACCGGCCCGCAGGCATCGCGGGCGGATCGTCCTGATCGCCCTGCTGATCCTAGCGGCCATCCCGTTCGTCGGCGTCCTGGTCCACGCCGTGATCCCGCCGCCGATGACGATCCTGATGGCCCAGCAGGCGATCAAGGGGAACGGCCTCGACTACCGCTGGCGCGGCCTGAACGACATCTCGCCGAACCTCGTCCGGGCCGTGATCGCGTCGGAAGACTCGACGTTCTGCTCGCACTCGGGCTTCGACTTCGAGGCCATCGAAAAGGCCCTGGCGTCCAACAAGCGCGGCGGACGCGTCCGGGGCGGCTCGACCATAAGCCAGCAAACGGCCAAGAACGTCTTCCTCTGGCCCGGTCGCGACTGGGTCCGAAAGGGTCTGGAGGCGGGATATACGGTCCTGATCGAAACCGTCTGGACCAAGCGCCGCATCGTCGAGGTCTATCTGAACGTCGCCGAATGGGCCCCCGGCGTCTATGGCGCGGAGGCCGCCTCGCGCCATTGGTTCGGCAAGTCCGCCGCCGACCTGACCCCGCGCGAGGCCGCGCGCCTCGCCGCCATCCTGCCCAGCCCGCGCCGCTACAACGCCGCCAGCCCCGGCCCCTATGTCCGCAGACGGGCCTCGCGGGTTCAGGCGGCGGGCCGGGTCGTGGCCAATGAGGGGCTGGCGCGCTGCGTCATCGGATAACGCTGGTGACGCCCGGTTAACCGTCTCCTTTCGGCCTTCCCTAACCGCGAGCCGCTAAGCCGTGCTGTTGGCGGACTGCCCGTTCCGCAGTTGAAGGCACCGAGCGATGACGATGTTCAGGCAGACCGGCGGGATCGACCAGGCGCTCTTGCGCCTGCTGACCCGGTTCGTCGCGGCCCGGCAGGGCAATGTGGCCATGATCTTCGCGATCGTTATGCCGGTGCTGATCCTGCTGACCGTCGGCGGCGTGGACCTTCACCGCGCATCGACCGTTCGCGCCAATCTGCAGGATTCGCTGGACGCCGCGACCCTGGCCGCTGCCCGCTCCCCGTTCGTGACCGACGAAGACCTGACCCGTGTCGGCCTGGCCGCGCTGCGCGCCAACCTGGCCGCCTATCCGCAAATCGAGCTGCGCGAGGATCTGACGACCTTCACCTTGACCGAGGACAGCGTGGTCGTGGCGGCATCGACCGTGGACGTCGATGCCCTGGTCGCCAACATCATCCTGCCGCCCTACGGCCAGATCCTGGACGACACCCTGCCGGTGGGCGCCGAGTCGGAGGTGGACCGGTCGTCCAAGAACATCGAGGTGTCCCTCGTTCTGGACATCACCGGCTCCATGGCGGGCCAACGAATCGTCGATCTGAAGGCCGCGGCCAAGGATCTGGTCGATATCGTCGTTCAGGACGTGCAGACGCCCTTCTACACCCGCGTCGCCGTGGTGCCTTATTCGATGGGCGTCAACGTCGGCGGCTATGCCAATGCCGCGCGCGGGACCCCGCCTGCAGCCAAGTCGATCTCGGGGGCCAGCTGGTCCGTCGGTACGGCCAAGAACATTTCCGGCATCACGCGGGCGAGCCCCGGCGTGGTGACGTCTAACGGGCACGGGTTCGCCACGGGCGAGTGGGTCTGGATCCGCAATGTCTCGGGGATGACCCAGGTCAACAACCGCGCCTATCGTGTGGCGAAAATCGACAACAACAAATACTCCCTTCAGAGCTGGAACGGCTCCAGCTGGGCGGCCGTCAACACCACCTCCGGCAACGGCTACAGCACCTATTCCTCGGGCGGCACGGCCCAGAAATGCCAGGTCTCCGATTGCTCGGTCGTGGTGACGGCGAACAATCACGGCCTCACCAACGGGGCTGGCGCTTACATCACCAATGTCGCTGGCATGACGCAGATCAACGCGTCCGCCTCGAACTCCGTGGGATACGAGGTGGCGAACGTCACCACGAACACCTTCTCGATCGGCGTGAACGGCGCGACCTGGGGCAACTATTCCTCTGGCGGCACCCTGCTGTGCGGCTATGATGGCTGTGGCGCGAGAGTCTTCCGCAACGCGTCCGGCAGCATCCGTGGCCTGCCCATCAGCACGTGTGTCAGCGAGCGTCCGGGGGCTCAGGCCTATACCGACGCCACGCCGACCTCAACCGCGCGGGTAGGGCGCAACTATCCGACTACAGAGGCTGGTAACGGATGCCCGTCGGCCGTGGTGCGGCCCCTGTCGGACAACAAGGATGCCATCAAGTCGATGATCGACGATCTGACGGTCGTGGGTTCGACCGCCGGCCAGATCGGCATCGCCTGGGGCTGGTACACGGTCTCGCCCAACTTCAACTCGCTGTGGAGCGGAAGCCCTGCGGGGGCCTATGCGCCGAACGACACCGTCAAGTCGGTCATCATCATGACCGACGGCGAGTTCAATACCCCGTACTGCACGGGCGTGATCGCCCAGAACGCCGGCACGGGTTCCGGGGGCAACACCAACAAGATCAACTGCAACGGCAACAACCCCTTCGACGAAGGCGAGGCTCTGTGTACCGCGATGAAGAGCCGGGGTGTCGTCGTCTATACGGTCGGCTTCCAGATCGCGGAGGGCGGCGATGCCGAGGAGCTGATGCAGGACTGCGCGACCAGCTCACAGCACGTCTATCTGCCCGAGACCGGCGGCGATCTGTCCGAGGCTTTCAAGGCGATCGGGCGCGACATAACGCGGCTGCGCATCTCGAAATAGAGGCCGGGTCAGAGCAGACGGATTTCCTTGAGCCGCTCGGTCAGGAAGTCCTCGGCCATGATCGCCTTGCCGACATAACGGTCCGGGTTTTCCGGCGTGATGGTGGATGGCAGGGTCTCGATCACGAAGTCCGGGTTGAAGTGCAGGAAGAAGGGCGTCGAATAGCGGGCGAACCCGCGCCGCTCCGGGGCCGGATTGACCACCCGATGCGTCGTCGAGGGCAGGACGTGGTTGGTCAGCCGTTGCAGCATGTCGCCGATATTGACCACCAGCGCGCCGGGCGGCGGGGCGATGTCCAGCCATTCGCCATTGGCGTCCTTCAGCTGCAGCCCCGCTTCCTCGGCCCCCAGCAACAGGGTGATGACATTGATGTCTTCATGCGCCCCAGCCCGCACGCCCGGCGCGTCGGCGGGCACCGGCGGATAGTGCAGCATCCGCAGCACGCTATTTCCCAGCTCGACCTTGTCCTCGAAATAGTCGTCGCCCAGGTCCATGTACCGGGCGACGGCCTTCAAAATCTTGCGGCCCAGGACGTCCAGGGCCTCGAACATGCCATAGAGGTGATCGCGGAACCCCGGCACCTCGGTTGGCCACAGGTTGGCACGCATGTAACGGCCATAGGCGTGACCGGCGGGCAGTTCGCGACCGGTGTGCCAGAACTCCTTCAGGTCCACCGCCTTGGCATCCTTGGCCGCCTCGGTGCCGAAGGGGGTCAGGCCGCGCGCGCCACCGGTCCCCGGCTGGTGGTAGGCACGCTTGACGTCTTCCGGCAGGGCGAAGAAGGCCTTGGCGTCGGCGATGGCCGCCGCGATCACCGTCTCGTCCAACCCGTGGTCGGCGACGACCGCGAAGCCATATCGTTTGAAGGAAGCCCCCAGATCGTCGCTGAAGCCCTGGAAGTCGCTGTCGTAGCGCGACATCGACACGGGTGCGATGCCCCCCGAAACAACGGGCGCGGTCTGGGTGGGGACGGTCAGGGTCTCGGTCACGGTCGGGCCTTTCTGAGATGCGTACGGCGCTCTGCATACGCCGTATCTGGCGAAATGGGCAGATCGGCGGCTGAACGCAACGACCTGCGTTCGTTCAGCTTCGGGTCATCCGGGAACCTTCACCATAAGCTCACGTTCCGGCCTCGGGACGAAACAACACCACAAGGACACAAGATCATGCGCAAGAATTTCGCCATCACAGGCGTCGCCCTGGCCGCCATGCTGGGCGTCAGCGCCTGCCAGACCTACGACCCCTATTCCTCGACCCCGACCCGCAACAACACTGCGACCGGTGCGATCGCGGGCGGTCTGGGCGGGGCGCTGCTGGGCTATCTGACCAACACCTCGGATGGCGAACAGGGCCGTCGCAACGCCTTGATCGGGGCCGGTGTGGGTGCCCTGGGTGGCGCGGCTGTCGGAGCCTATATGGACAACCAGCAGCGTGCGATGGAGGCCGAACTGTCGGGCTCGGGCGTCGGCGTGGCGCGTCAGGGCGACAACCTGGTCCTGCGCATGCCGTCGGACGTCACCTTCGCGACCAACCAGTCCAACATCGAGCCGCGCTTCGAGGCCACCCTGGCCGACGTCGCCAACGTGCTGCGCCAGTATGACCGCTCGGTCGTCGACATCGTCGGCCATACGGACTCGTCGGGTGGCGATGCGATCAACCAGCCGCTGTCCGAGCGTCGCGCCATCTCGGTCGCCGATTCCCTGATCCGTCAGGGCGTGATCCGCGAGCGTCTGTTCGTCGCCGGTCGCAGCGCCAACGATCCCGTCGCCTCCAACGCCACGGTCGAGGGCCGCGCCCAGAACCGCCGCGTGGAAATCCTGATCCGTCCGTTCACGGGATGATTGGAAATCTCCCTCTCCCCTTGTGGGAGAGGGAGGCCGGGCACGGCGGCCGCTTGGCCGTCGTCCTTGCGCGGGCGGGTAAGGGGTGAAGCGGTGGACGCTGCCCCCGGCGCCTGCACCCTCATCCTTTCAGGCTCCGCGCTGCTCTTTGGGTCGCGCAAGACCGATCGCTAACGCTCTCGGGCGCTCAAGCCCCTCGTCGGATCGCATGCGATCCTTCCTCGACCCATCAAGGGAGAGGGAAGCGATCTAGCCCCGCCCGATCGAAGCATAGCGAAACCCGCGCGCCCGCATGTCGTCGGGTCGGTAGACGTTCCTCAGATCGACCATGACCGGCTGCTTCAGCAAAAGTTTGACCCGGTCCAGATCGAGCGCCCGGAACTGGTCCCATTCAGTCAGGATGACCACTACGTCCGCACCCGCCACCGCGTCATACGGTCCGTCCTTGAACACCACGTCCGGCAGCAGATGCGCCGCCTCCTTCATCCCCTCGGGATCAAACGCCTGAACCATTGCCCCCGCCGCGATCAGGGCCGGGGCCACGTCGAGCGACGGGGCGTCGCGCATGTCGTCGGTGTTCGGCTTGAACGTCAGGCCCAGCAGGGCGACGGTCTTGCCGGTCAGGTCGCCGTCCAGGGCCTTGACCACCCGGTCGGCCATGGCCTTCTTGCGGGCATCGTTGACCGCCACCGTCGTCTCGACCAGTCGAACCGGCGAGCCCGCATCGGCCGCAGTGCGAACCAGGGCCAGGGTGTCCTTGGGGAAGCAGGACCCGCCATAGCCCGGCCCGGCGTGCAGGAATTTCGACCCGATCCGCTTGTCCAGGCCGATGCCGCGCGCGACCTGCTGCACGTCCGCCCCGACCGCCTCGCACAGGTCGGCCATCTCGTTGATGAAGGTGATCTTCAGCGCCAGGAAGGCGTTGGCGGCATATTTTATCAGCTCCGACGTCCGCCGTCCGGTGAACAGGATCGGCGTCTCGTTCAGGTTCAGCGGGCGATACAGCTCCGACATGACCGTTCTGGCGCGGTCGTCCTCGGTGCCGACGACGACCCGGTCGGGGCGTTTGAAATCGCTGATCGCCGCGCCCTCACGCAGGAACTCCGGGTTTGAGACCACGGCGAAGTCGGCGTCGGGGCGGAGTCTGCGGATGATCCGTTCGATCTCGTCGCCCGTGCCGACGGGGACCGTGGATTTGGTGACGATGACGGTGAACCCGTCGATCAGGGCCGCGATCTCTTCAGCCACAGCATAGACATAGGACAGGTCGGCATGGCCATCGCCGCGCCGCGACGGCGTGCCCACGGCGATGAAGACCGCATCGGCGGCTCGCACGGCCTCGGCGCTGTCGGTGGCGAAGGTCAGCCGTCCGTCGCGGACATTGGCGGCGACCAGATCCTCCAGCCCCGGTTCATAGATCGGCATGATGCCGTCATGCAGCCGCGCGATCTTGCCCGCGTCCTTGTCGACACAGGTCACCTCATGACCGAAATCGGCGAAACAGGCCCCGGATACCAGGCCGACATAGCCGGTTCCGATCATGGCGACGCGCATGGATGATCCTCATTCAGATGAAGCGCCGGATTAGCCGCCACCGTCCGCTTTGGCCAGTCGGGAGCGAAAAGCTAAACCGTCGGCGAAGCGTCCCTCTCTTGTGAAGGTCAGCCACGTCATGCGACGGAGCGCCATGAACGCCGCGACCACCCCTCTCGATCGGCTCAGCCACCTGCAACGGCTGGAGGCCGAGAGCCTGCATATCTTCCGCGAGATGGCGGCGGAATGCGCCAATCCCGTCCTGTTGTATTCGATCGGCAAGGACTCCGCTGTCCTGCTTCATCTGGCGCGTAAGGCCTTCCATCCGGCCCCGCCGCCGTTTCCGCTGCTGCATGTCGATACGACATGGAAATTCGAGGACATGTACCGGCTGCGGGACCGGATGGCGGCGGAAAGCGGGATGGAGCTGATCGTCCACATCAATCCCGAAGGCCTCGCGCGCGGGATCAATCCGTTCGATCATGGATCGGCGATGCACACCGACATCTGGAAGACGCAAGGGCTGCGACAGGCGCTGGACCGGCACGGGTTCGATGCCGCCATCGGCGGGGCCCGTCGCGACGAGGAGGCCAGCCGGGCCAAGGAGCGGGTCTTTTCCTTCCGGGGGCCAGGCCATCGGTGGGATCCCCGTCGGCAACGGCCGGAGCTGTGGAGCCTGTATAACGCCCGTGTGGCGGCAGGAGAGTCCTTGCGCGTCTTTCCCCTGTCCAACTGGACCGAAGCGGACGTCTGGGACTACATCGCGGCAGAAGATATCCCCGTCGTGCCACTGTATTTCGCTGCCCCGCGTCCGGTGGTGGAGCGGTCGGGCACGCTGATCATGGTCGATGACGACCGGATGCGGCTGAACCCCGGCGAGGTCGCCCAGACCCGGATGGTCCGGTTCCGCACCCTGGGCTGCTATCCCCTGTCGGGCGCGGTCGAGAGCGAAGCCACCACGCTGGACGCCATCATCGCGGAGATGCGCGGCTCGCGATCGTCGGAGCGTCAGGGAAGGCTGATCGACGCCGATCAGGTCGGCTCGATGGAGAAGAAGAAGACCGAGGGCTATTTCTGATGGACCAGCTGCGTTTCATCACCTGCGGCTCGGTCGACGACGGAAAATCGACCCTGATCGGGCGGTTGCTGCATGACGCCGGCGCGGTGCCCGACGACCAGATCGCGGCCATGACGCGGGACTCGGCCAGCGTCGGCAATGCGGGTGGCGGCACCGACTATGCCCTGCTGGTCGACGGCCTGACGTCGGAGCGGGAACAGGGCATCACCATCGACGTGGCCTATCGCTATTTCTCGACGCCGAAGCGCAAATTCATCGTCGCGGACACGCCGGGGCACGAGCAATACACCCGCAACATGGTCACCGGGGCCTCGACCGCCGATCTGGCCGTGGTGCTGGTCGATGCGCGAAAGGGCGTGCTGACCCAGACGCGGCGGCATTCGTACCTGGTGTCCCTGCTCGGTTTGAAGACGGTCGTCCTGGCCGTGACCAAGATGGATCTGGTGGACTGGTCGCAGTCAAGATTCGACGCCATCGTCGCCGACTACCGCGTGTTCGCCGAGACGATTGGGCTGACGGTCGTGATCCCGGTGCCGGTCTCGGGCGTCACTGGCGACAATATCGCCAGCCGCAGCGACCGCGCGCCCTGGTATGACGGTGACAGCCTGCTGGCCGTGCTGGAGACCGTCGAGGTCTCGCGCGATGATGCCGACGTCGGATTCCAGATGCCCGTCCAGTCGGTGGCGCGGCCAGACCTGGACTTCCGGGGGTATGCCGGACAGATCGTCTCCGGCGTGGTCCGTCCCGGCGATGCGGTGCGGATCGCGCCGTCGGGACAGGCGTCGGCCATCGACCGGATCGTCACCTTCGACGGCGATCTGGATCGGGCGGGCGCCGGCCAGTCGGTGACCCTGACGCTGAGCGACCAAGTCGATGTCGCGCGCGGTGACATCATCAGCGCCTCCGACCGGCCGCTGGAAGTCGCGGACCAGTTCGAGGCCACGATCGTCTGGATGGCCGATGCCCCGATGCTGCCAGGCCGAACCTATGACTTGAAGATCGGCGCGCGGACTGTCGCGGCGCGGATCACCGATATCCGCCATGAGGTCAACGTCAACACCCTGGAGAAGCTGGCGGCGCGGACGCTTTCCTCGAATGCCATCGGCGTCTGTCACCTGTCGCTGGGCCAGGAGATCGCCTTCGCGCCCTACGCGCAGGACCGGACGCTCGGCGGCTTCATCCTGATCGATCGCGAGAGCCGAGCGACGGTCGGGGCGGGCATGATCCGCTTCGCCTTACGTCGATCCCAGAACATCCACCGTCAGCTCCTGACCGTGGACCGCGCCGAGCGTGCGGGCGTCAAGGGCCAGAAGCCCGCCGTGGTCTGGCTGACCGGGCTGTCGGGCGCGGGCAAGTCGACCATCGCCAATGCCGTCGAGGCGCTTCTGACCGCCGAGGGGCGGCACACGATCCTGATCGACGGGGACAATCTGAGGCACGGCCTCAGCCGCGACCTGGGCTTCACCGATGCCGACCGGGTCGAGAACATCCGTCGGGCCGCAGAGACCGCGCGGCTGATGACCGATGCGGGGTTGATCGTGTTGGTGTCGCTGATCTCGCCGTTCCGGGTAGATCGTCAGATGGCGCGCGAGCGGATGATAGAGGGTGAGTTCTTCGAGGGCTTCATCGACACGCCCCTGGCCGTCGTCGAGGCCCGCGACGTCAAGGGCCTGTACGCCAAGGCCCGCAGCGGAACGCTGAAGAATTTCACAGGGATCGACAGTCCCTACGAGGCCCCGGAAACGCCGGACATCCACGTGCGCGGCGACGTGACCAACGTCGAGGATGCGGCACGCCAGATTGTCGAACATCTGCGTACAGCCGGGCGTCTCCGCCTCGACTGACCCCGCCAACGAAAACCGCCGCCCTGGCTGGAAGCCGGGGCGGCGGGTGATCGATCGAACGTCTGAGGTCCGCAGGGCTTCAGGGGTCCGGCGAACCGGACCCCCTGGGCCGCGTGGCCTAGAAGTTGATGTTGATCGTGGCGCGACGGTTCAGCGGCTCGCGGACGCCATCGGCGGTGGCGCGGGCCAGCTGGGTTTCACCGCGGCCGTCCAGCGAGATCACGCCGCCGGCGACGCCTTGGGCAACCAGGGCGTCAGCCGTGGTGCGGGCGCGGCGGTTCGACAGACCGACGTTGTAGGCGGCCGAACCGGAGGTGTCGGCGTGACCGACGACCAGCACGCGGGTCGGACGGCCCGACTTGGCGTAGGTGGCGGCCTGGCTGATGATCGAGGAGGCTTCCGACGTCAGGGTCGATTGATCCCAGTCGAAATAGACCACGAACTCGCGCGGAGCCGGCGTGGCCGGAGCGGGCGGAGGCGTCGGGCGTGGAGGGGCCACGACCGGCGGAGGGGTCGGTGCGACGGGAGCAGGCGGCGGCAGCGGGGCTTCCGTGGCACCGAAGGCGTAACGCAGGCCCAGGGTGACGGTGTGGCTCTCATCGTAGTCGCCTTCGAAATCGCCCAGCGCCGAGGCGGCGGTCGAGGTGAAGGTGCGGAACTCCATGTCGCCCGTCAGATAACGGTACGTCAGGTCGATGTTGGCGCGGTCGCCCACGGCATAGGACAGACCGGCCAGGGCCTGGGCGGCGAACTTGGTCGAGCTGTCGTCGGCGGCGAACGAAGGCGCGCCGACGCGGTTGGGCTGACGCAGGACGCCGACGGTGTCGGTGTTGACGCGGTTCACACCGACGCCCAGGCCGACGAAGGGACGCACGCCCCAGTATTCGCCACCGATGTCATAGATGACATTGGCCATCAGGGTGGTGGATTCGATGTCGCCGTCCGGCGAGAAGCAGCCACCGGTCGCGGGCGTGACGTTGCACAGGCCCGAGGGGGTGTTGTTGTTGGCGCGGCGCACGGTGCCGATGTCGCCCGAGCGGTATCCGCCCTCGAGCTCGACCCGCCAGTTCGGGTTGAAGCGATAGCCCAGACGCGCGAAGGCGGCCCAGCCGTCGTTGACTTCCCAGTTCCAGTTGACGCCCGTGGTCGAGGACTCGGTGTTGATGTCGTCGATGATGTGATAGCCGGCATCAACCGCGCCGTACCAGCCGTCCGGCTC
>CALROO020000009.1:0-102242 GCA_943369795.1 Rhizobium sp. Q54
CGCTGGTCCGCCCTCCGCAGCGACCGCAGCGAGGTCTGTATAGCTAGGCGCCGGGAAATCCGTCTTCAAAGCGCGGCAATGGTTCGTCGGAAAAGGCCGCAGCGGGGCTCCAGAGCTCCGACAAACCCGTGGTCATCAGGACGAAGCTCACAACCAATGAAGCGATGAATGTTGCTGCACCAAGGACTATCGCGCGTGCGACGGCTCCCCACCAGCTCAACCCAAATGCCGTTTTCAGATGCCAGATGGCGTGCGCCGCGATCCCCATGGCGACAAGCGGCAAAACTGGAGATCCGGTCCAGAAGGGAGTTGATACCCATGTGGAAAAAATACCGGCAACGATCAGGACAAGCAAGAAAGCCCAAGCAACGAGGGCGAGGAACGCGCTTTCGTACAGGGCGAAGGTCGCATATTCGTAAGTCGTCCTACGAAGGCGGTGGGGCAGCAGCTTGGGCAAAGCAGCGACCACGACGAGGCTTGTGACGATCGCTATCTGATAGGTGAAGGCGGATACAATCAGGCCGATACTTCCCCCCGTTCCTTGATAAACTCGGCTCTGCACCCAGGCCAGGATTGAGCCGAAAAGGATCACGGTCAACAACGTGCGAACCGGTGACATCAGTCCGATCCGTTTGTGAGCCCACCAACTTCGCGTCACGTCACCGGGTGCCACGATCAACTGCGCAAGCGTACCAAACAGGATGCCATCAGCGGATATGGTCGTGGTGATCCACTCGCGTATCAGGTCGCCAATGCGGTCCTTCGGGCTCACGGCCTGCCCGCAAGAGCCGCAGTACTGATCTCCGGCTAGTCCGCCACAGTTGGGACAGAGACGTTCGGCTTGGTGTTCGGAGGGGTCGGACGTTGTCACTGGAAATCCGTCGGTGAAGCGAGCGTGTCGGGATACTGACGGGACGGCCTCAATGCCTCCTTAAGGCGATCACCAATATTTCGGCATCCTTCAGGGCTTCACGTTCCCCTTGGCTTGACCCGGTTCGTCGGCGGGGCTTCCGCCGGGTTCTCGGGCCACGGGTGGCGGGGATAGCGACCCCGCATTTCGGACCGCACATCCTTCCATGAGCCGGTCCAGAACCCTGGCAAATCCTTCGTCATCTGGATCGGGCGGCGCGCGGGCGACAGCAAGGCCAGGGTCAGGGGCACACCTCCGGCCATCACCGTCGGATGGGTCGTGACCCCGAAAAGCTCCTGCACCCGGATATCGACGCGCGGTCCGCCCTCCGCCGCATAGTCGATCGCCGCGCTGCCCAGCGGCGTGATCAGACGCGGCGGCGCGAGGTCGTCCAGCGCGCGCTGGCGGTCCCAGGCGATGAGCGTGCGCAGAGCCTGTTCCAGCGCCGCATCCGGAATGGCATCCAGCGACTGGACGGCCTCCAGCAACGTCCAGAGCCAAGTTTCCCGCTCGCCCAACAAGCCGTCATCGGACACATCCGGCCAGGTCGCGTCCTGCGCATGCAGGAAGGCCAGACGCGCGCGCAGTGCCATGGCGCGCTCACCCCAGCGGAGGCCGATCAGCCCCTCTGCCTCCACCTCGGCCTTCAAGGCGGCGGTGATGGCGGCGCGGTCGGGGGTGCCGGTGATGCGTTCGTCGACGACGATGGCCCCCAGGCGGCGGATGCGGCGCATGACCCTGCGGCCCGAAGGTTCGCGCGTCAGCCGGTCCTCGACAGTCAGACGGTGTTCGAGGGAGCTCGGATCGAGCGGCGCGGCAAGCCGGATACGGTCGCGGGCATCGCCGCCCCCCAGATCGGCCACGGCCAGCCACGGCTCGCTCGCCAGCGGATCGGTCGGGTCGATGAACGCCCCGCGTCCCGAGGCCAGCAGGACCTCGCCCGGCTTGCCCCGCGCCTTGGCGACCCGTTCCGGAAAGGCTTCGGCCAGCAGCAGGCCCGGATCGACCGTCCCGCCCTGCCCCCCGCCCGCCGCCCGTGCCCAGCGGTCGGCCAGCTTCCTCGCATCGCTGGCTCGCGGACTACGATCGCGGTCGAAACCCCGCAGCCGGTCGCGCAGGTCGGTGTCGTTGCCGCCCAGCCCCGGCTCGCTCAGCACCGCCGCCATCCGCGCGCCCAGCATGGCATCGCCACCATCTGACGCCACAGCCACCAGATGCGCCAGACGCGGCGGCAGGGGGATGCGGGTCAGGCGACGCCCGTGATCGGTCAGCGCGCCCTGCCCGCCCAACGCGCCCAACCGCGTCAGCACGGCCCGCGCCTCGGCCAGCGCTCCGGCGGGCGGGGCGTCCAGAAGAGCCAGCCCCTCGGTCGATCGCGCGCCCCATCGGGCGAGATCGAGCGCAAACGCTGTCAGATCGGCCTCCAGGATTTCAGGCCGCTGGTGCGGGACCAGCCCTCGCATGGCCTCCTCGTCCCACAGCCGGTAGCAGACGCCGGGTTCGGTTCGCCCCGCACGACCCCGCCGCTGTTCAGCCGAGGACCGGCTGACCCGGACGGTGGCCAGCCGGGTCAGGCCGCTGGATGGCTCGAACCGGGGCACGCGCGACAGGCCGCCGTCGATCACGACCCGCACGCCCTCGATCGTCAGGCTGGTCTCCGCGACCGAGGTGGCGAGGACGATCTTGCGTCGTCCCGGCGGCGCGGGTTGCAGCGCGCGGTTCTGTTCGCTCTTGTCCAATGCCCCATACAGCGGAACGACATCGACCGACGGATCGCGCAGCCGATCCTGCAGCCGCTGGGCCGCGCGATGGATTTCGCCCTGCCCCGGCAGGAAGGTCAGGATCGACCCCGTCTGATCCGAAAGCGCCGTCAGGCAGGCCCGCGCCACCGCGTCCTCCAGTCGCTCGACCGGATTGCGACCCAGATACAGGGTCTCGACCGGGAACATCCGCCCCTCGGCCTCGATCACCGGGGCCCCGATTCCATCGGCTTGGGCCAGCAGTCGCGACACGCCCGCTATGTCCAGCGTCGCCGACATGACGACCAGCTTCAGATCGTCCCTCAGCAGCGACTGGCTCTCGCGCGCCAGGGCCAGCCCCAGGTCGGCGTCCAGACTGCGCTCGTGGAATTCGTCGAACAGGACGGCGCCGATGCCGTCCAGGCCGGGGTCGTCCAGGATCATCCGGGTAAAGACACCCTCGGTGACGACCTCGATCCGCGTCCCCAGGCCGATCCGGCTTTGCAGACGGGTGCGGTACCCCACCGTATCGCCCGCCTTCTCGCCCAGCGTCTGCGCCATCCGTTCGGCCGCCGCCCGCGCGGCCAGCCGACGCGGCTCCAGCACCATGATCTTCCGATCCCCCAGCCACGCCTCACCCAGCAGGGCCAGCGGCACGACCGTCGTCTTGCCCGCCCCCGGCGGCGCGGCCAGCACGACGGCCGGGTGTTCGGCGATGGCGGCCTTGAGCCTGTCGAGAATGGCGTGAATGGGCAGTGTCACAACCGCGACCTAGCGTGAATCCAAATGGCGCGGACGAATTTTTCGCCGCGAATTCGTCGTGAGACCGTCACCAATCGGAAACCGCGTTGCGCGCCGCAGCATCCGTCGCTAGCGTCCGGTCCCAAGAAGGCGGCCCGGGGAGGGTTCGCCGCATCAAGGGGCACGACTTTGTCGGCTAAAAAAGGCGTAGGGCCTGGTCAGAACCAGCTCTTTCTCAAGAAATCCGTCACCCAGATCCAGAAGGAGGCTTCCAAGAGCGAGCTGAAACGCACGCTCGGCAAATGGAACCTGATGAGCCTGGGCATCGGTGCCATCATCGGCGCCGGCATCTTCGTCCTGACGGGCCAGGTCGCGGCGGCCAATGCCGGACCGGCCATCATGCTGTCCTTCGTGGTCGCGGGCATCGCCTGCGGTCTGGCTGGCCTCTGCTACGCCGAGCTGGCCTCGACCATGCCGGTCTCCGGATCGGCCTACACCTATGCCTATGGCACGCTGGGCGAAGTGTTCGCCTGGATCATGGGCTGGCTGCTGGTGCTGGAATACGGCGTCGCGGCATCCACCGTGGCGGTCGGCTGGTCTGGCTACGTCGTGTCTATCCTGACCGACTTCGGCATCAGTCAGCAGATTTTCCCCACCATCGCCTATGCCGGCGGCGAGGGCCCGCAATGGGCGACGCCTCTGGTCCAGCTGGTCCAGGACGCGGGCGCGACGTCGTTCCCGCTGACGGGCACGTTCAACCTGGTCGCCGCCATCGGCATCGCCGCCGTCTGCGGCCTGCTGGTGCTGGGCGTCTCGGAATCGGCCAACATCAACAACATCATCGTGGTCATCAAGATCATCGTTCTGCTGACCTTCATCGCGGTCGGCATCGGCTATGTGAACCCGGAAAACTGGGTGCCCTTCATCCCGGAACCCACTGGCGTCGCAGGACAGTTTGGAGTGGGCGGGATCTTCCGGGGCGCGGCGATCATCTTCTTCGCCTACGTCGGCTTCGAGGCCGTCTCGACCGCCGCGGCCGAGGCCAAGAACCCTTCCAAGGACGTCCCCTTCGGCATCCTGGGCGCCCTGTTCGTCTGCACCCTGATCTATATGGCCGTGGCCGCCGTCATGACGGGCGTGGTTCCCTATCTGGAGCTGGCCAGCCCGGCACCCGTCGCCGTCGCCATCGACCGGATGAGCCTGGGTTGGGCCGACACGCCCATCATTCTGGCCAGCGGAGAGCCGCTGAACCTGATCAGCTTCATGATCAAGATCGGTGCCATCACCGGCCTGAGCTCGGTCATGCTGGTGCTCTGCTACGGCCAGACGCGCATCTTCTACACCATGGCGCGTGATGGCCTGCTGCCGCGCGCCTTCGCCGTCATCCATCCGAAGTACCGCACGCCCTGGATCGGCACCATTCTGCTGGGGCTGTTGATCGCCATCGCGGCGGCCTTCCTGCCGATCTCGATCCTGGGCGACCTGGTGTCGCTGGGCACGGCCACGGCCTTCTCGATCGTGTGTCTGAGCGTCATCTTCCTGCGCATCAAACACCCGGACATGCCCCGTCCGTTCAAGGTGCCTGGCGGCATTGCGACGGCCGTCGCGGGCATCCTGGCCTGCCTGTTCCTGGCCAGCCAGAACCTGATCCCGATGTTCCAGCACGCAGCAGAAGACAACCCGCTGCCGCTGATGCTGCTGGGCGGTTACGCGGTCGTCGGCGCGATCATCTATGGTGCCTACGGTTTCTGGAACTCCAAACTGGCCAAGGGCATCGACATCACCGAAGAGACCACGATGTCGTCGCCCGCCGAGGCCATGGGCTCCGGCGTGGACAATCAGAAGGACTGACGTTCTTCTGGGCCTATCGCGCTTCGCGCGACTTGCAGGCCTGCGAGACGAACTGAAACGAGAAAGGCCCCGGATCGCTCCGGGACCTTTTTGTTGGACGGACGCCAAACAGCGCTCAAGCAGCGAGGCTCCGCGAGCCGAACGATAACGCCCTTCGAAAGAGGATGGTGCGGATGAGAGGACTCGAACCTCCACACCTTGCGATGCCAGAACCTAAATCTGGTGCGTCTACCAGTTCCGCCACATCCGCATCGGTAGGCGACGGCGTTTAGGGGTTTCGCCGACGCCCTGCAACTCCCGCCGATCAGTCAGGCGCGAGTCCACGCAGCACCGCCGGGATCTGCTCCGGCAAGTCCTCGGCAATCAGCCCCGGACCGAACCGCGCGGCGGCATCGGCATGCATCCAGACCGCCGCGCAGGCCGCGTCGAAACTGTCCATCCGCTGCGCGATCAGGCCCCCGATCATGCCCGCCAGAACATCGCCGCTGCCCGCCGTCGCCAGCCACGGTGAGCCGTTTCCGTTGACCACGATCCGGCGGTCCGGCGCGGCGATGACGGTGTCGCGGCCTTTCAGCACGACCGTCGCCCCGGCCCGCTCCGCCGCCTTTACCGCCGCCGTCTCTCGGCCCTCGGCCAGAAGACCGGGGAAGACCCGGTCGAACTCGCCCTCATGCGGGGTCAGGACGTCGTCGCGATCGAGACAGGCGAACAGGTCGCGCGAACGGCCCTTGAACAGCGTCAGCGCATCCGCATCGACGACCAGCGCCGCTCCGGTCCGGCCCAGCGCGGCGAGATTCAAGGCCGTCGCCTCGGTCAGACCCGCCGCCGGCCCGATCACAACGCAATCCAGCGGCTCGGCCAGCCGCGCCAGGGCATCCGCTGACCCGAAATCATCGACCATGATCGCCTCGACCGTTGCGGCCACGATCAGCCCCGCGTCCGGCGGACACAGGATACGCACCAGCCCCGCCCCGATCCGCAGGCCCGCCCGCGCCGCCAGCCGGGCCGCGCCGGTCTTCAACGGCCCGCCGGACACGACCCCCAGTCGCCCGCGTGAATGCTTGTGCGTGTCCGGTCCCGGCCACGGCAGGGCGTTGCGCCATACATCGGGAGCGTTCGTCGGGTTCATGGGCTGTTCTGTCCGTCACAGGCAGGAAATTGCAAATCGGCCCTTGCCTTATGCTGCGATGCGATGTCCCTTTGATCCCCAAGTGTCAGGCCGTCGGCCACGCCTGTGGGGTCGCCATGAAGAAAATCGAAGCCGTCATCAAGCCGTTCAAGCTGGACGACGTCAAAGAGGCGCTCCAGGACATCGGCGTGCAGGGCATGACCGTGCTGGAAGCCAAGGGATATGGTCGCCAGAAGGGTCATTCCGAACTCTATCGCGGTGCCGAATACGTCATCGACTTCCTGCCCAAGATCAAACTGGAGGTCGTGGTTCCCGATGATCTGGCCCCCGCCGTGGTCGAGGCCATCCAGACCGCGGCCCGCACCGGCAAGATCGGCGACGGCAAGATCTTCGTCTCGACCGTCGACGACGTCATCCGCATTCGCACCGGCGAAACCGGAGCCCAGGCGGTCTGATCTACCTACCCAGTAACGCTTCCTCCCCAGAAGAAACCATAAGGACCATCAGAATGAGCACCGCGTCAAAGATCCTCAAAGAGATCAAGGACAAGGAGGTCCAGTATGTGGACGTCCGCTTCACCGACACCAAGGGTCGACTGCAACACGTCACCTTCGACATCGACCTGGTCGACGAGGAGTTCCTGACCGAAGGCACGATGTTCGACGGCTCGTCGATCGCGGGCTGGAAGGCCATCAACGAGAGCGACATGCTCCTGATGCCCGACCTGACGACCGCCTACATCGACCCCTTCTATCAGCAGACGACGCTGTTCCTGTTCTGCGACGTGCTGAACCCCGACACGATGGAGCCCTACAACCGCTGTAGCCGCTCGATGGCCAAGAAGGCGCTGTCCTATGTCGCCTCGGCAGGCATCGGCGATGCCGTCTATTTCGGCCCGGAAGCCGAGTTCTTCATCTTCGACGACGTGCGCTGGAACACCAAGCCGCACGACACCGGATACAGCTACGACTCCATCGAACTGCCCGCCAACACCGGTGCTGAATATTCCGAGGGCAACATGGGTCACCGCCCCGGGCCCAAGGGCGGCTACTTCCCCGTCAACCCGGTCGACAGCGGACAGGATCTGCGTGGCGAGATGCTGGGCGTCATGCGCGACCTGGGCCTCAACCCCGAGAAACACCACCACGAGGTCGCCCCGGCGCAGCACGAGCTGGGTTTGAAGTTCAGCGACCTGCTGACCATGGCCGACCGGCTGCAGCTCTACAAATACGTGATCCACAACGTCGCCGCCGCCTATGGCAAGACCGCGACCTTCATGGCCAAGCCCATGTTCGGCGACAACGGCTCGGGCATGCACGTCCACATGTCGATCTGGAAGGACGGCAAGCCCCAGTTCGCCGGCGACAAGTACGCGGGCCTGAGCCAGGAATGCCTCTGGTACATCGGCGGCATCATCAAACACGCCAAGGCCATCAACGCCTTCGCCAACTCGACCACCAACTCCTACAAGCGCCTGGTGCCCGGCTATGAGGCCCCGGTGAAACTGGCCTATTCGGCCCGCAACCGTTCGGCCTCGATCCGTATCCCGCACACGTCGAGCCCCAAGGCGAAGCGTCTGGAGGCCCGCTTCCCCGATCCGATGGGCAACCCCTATCTGACCTTCGTGGCCCTGCTGATGGCCGGTCTGGACGGGATCGAGAACCGCATCGATCCGGGCGCGCCCGCCGACAAGAACCTGTACGACCTGCCGCCGGAGGAGCGTCACTCCATCCCCGAGGTCTGCGGTTCGCTCAAGGAAGCCCTCGACAATCTCGACAAGGACCGGGCCTTCCTCAAGAAGGGCGGCGTGATGGATGACGACTTCATCGACAGCTACATCGAGCTGAAGATGGAAGAGGTCATGCGTCTGGCCCTTCACCCGCACCCGGTCGAATTCGACATGTATTATAGCTGCTGATCGGTTCGATTGGCGGATAGCGATAGCCCCGGACGGTCTGCCGTCCGGGGCTTTTGTTTGCCACGACCGAAAACGGACCACGTAGCGGACTGTCCGAGTGTCTCCTCAGGGTGGAAAGCGGACCTCCAATTTGGCATGGTCAAACTATGTCAAAGATCCAAAAACTGGAGATCGCGCGGTTCTCTCCGGTGAAAGCGGTTGCTCAGCAAGCTTTGTCGCTAGCTGTCGGCCTATGTCTTGCGACGATAGCAATGGTCGCCGCACTTAACATCCTCACGTCCGACTGGATAACGCCCCGATCACAGATCGCCGCACCACTGATGCTAGTGCTTTTTGGAGTGGCGGCGATCTGCGTTTTCGGTCGAGGCTTGATTGATGATCTACGATCCGGCACCGCAGTAGAGGTAGAGAGCGGAAAGCTTAGGGCGTTTACGGTCGGCTTTGGTGAAATGCAGGTATCGGAAATCTGCTCTGTAAAAGTAACTGGGCGTGGCAAAACCCGCCGAGTGATCGTGTTTGGCGAAGCGGGCCCCAGATTAGTCATCAGGGCCGACATCATGAGCTCTGACGCCCGAAATATCGCGCAGGCTATCATGGACACAAAGGCACTAACTTGAGCCGAAGGGTTCGGCGTTTCGTGATGTTCGCCTAGGGTCAATAAACGACCTTTGGGCCTTGCTTACGCCGCCGCTAGCCCCTCGGCGTCGTCCGCCTTCTTCTTGCGCAGTTCGATCAATCTGACGCACCAGATCGACACCTCGTAGAGCAGCACCAGCGGCACCGCGAGCATGATCTGGCTCAGCGGATCGGGCGGGGTCACGACGGCGGCGACGACGACGATGGCGACGATGGCGTAGCGGCGACCCTCGGACATCATCTTCGAAGATATCAGCCCCGCGATGCCCAGAAGGGTCGTCACGATGGGCAGCTGGAAACACAGACCGAAGGCCAGCATCAGCGACGTCACCAGGCTGAGGTATTCGGAGATTTTGGTCATCAGCTCGACCGAGATGCCGTCGGCGGAGATCTGCTGGCTGAGCGAGAACCACATCACGAACGGCAGCATGACGAAATAGACCAGCGCCCCGCCCAGCAGGAACAGCAACGGTGCGGCAAACAGAAAGGGCAGAAAGGCCCCCTTCTCGTTCCGGTACAGCCCCGGCGCGACGAACCGGTACAGCTGCCAGGCCAGCACCGGGAAAGCCAGGACGATGGCCCCGAACCCGGCGATTTTCATCTTGGTGAAGAGTTGTTCCAGCGGCGCGGTGGCGATCAGGGCCACGGCGGACTGGCTGCCTTCCGGAAACGGGCGCAGACCCGAGGTGATGGCAATCAGGTCGAACGGGTTGCCGCCGCTATGTCCGCCCTCGGCCTGGGCAACGGCATGAAGCGCGGCGGCAGCCTGGAACGGCTTGATCAGAAAGATCTGGATCTGGGCCGCGAAGAAGAAGCAGACGAAGAAGCAAAGGATGAAGGCCACGACGCAGACGATCAGGCGGCTGCGCAGCTCGATCAGATGATCCATCAACGGCGCACGCGACGCCTCGATCTCGGCCTCGTCGCGATCGATCATGCGGACGGGCTCGTCTTGCGGGGTGTACGCGGTTTAGGGGACTTGGCCTTGACCGGCGTGGTCTTACTCGCCGTCGCGGCGGCCCGGGATTTGGCGGCCGGCTTGGGTTTAGGCTTGGCGACAGGCTCGGGGGCGGCGGGCGGAACGATGGGAGTCATCACCGGTGCGGTATCTGGCCATTCATCGACGGGAGCGACGAGCGGCTCCGCCACGGGCTCAGGCGCCATCACCGCACGCGCGTCATGATCCACCGGCTTGTGAAGTTCTGTTCGGATGTCCTTGAAGGCCTCGTCCGCCTCGGCACCCAGCCGGACCACGCCTTGATTGGTCCGCAGGGCCTCGACCTCCTTCCGCAGGTCGTCCAGTTCGGATTGACGCGCCATCTCGTCGAAGCTGGAGCGGAACTCGTCGGCCATGCGTCGTGCCTTGCCGATCATCTTGCCCAGCTGACGCAGCAGTCCGGGCAGCCGTTCTGGTCCCACGACGATGAGGGCGACGGCCGCGATCAACAGATATTCGAGGCCCCCGATCCCGGGGCCGAGGCCGCCCATGCTTCAAGCCTTCCCGCGAACCGGGCCTAGCGTTTCAGCTCTTCCTTCTCCGCCTCGGTGCGCGGGAGGGAGCTGATGCCCTCGTGCGGGCCGTCCTTCTTGTCTTCGTCCTTCAGGCCTTCCTTGAAAGCCTTGATGCCCTTGGCCGCGTCACCCATCAGGCCCGACAGCTTGCCGCGCCCGCCGAACAGCAGAAGCACGATCACGCCGACGATCACCCAATGCCAGATACTGATAGCGCCCACGGCACACTCTCCTGTGTCGGACCGACAGGCCCGCATCGAACATACGCGCCATATAGGGCACCGGATGGCGAGACGCCAAGAGAACCTGTAGGCACCGACGAATGAGTCACGTGATCATCCACACCGACGGTGCCTGCAAGGGCAATCCCGGCCCCGGCGGCTGGGGCGCGATCCTGCAAGCGGGGGGCAAGACCAAGGAACTTTGTGGGGGTGAGGCGTTGACCACCAACAACCGCATGGAGCTGACCGCCGCCATCATGGCGCTGGAGGCCCTGACACGGCCGTGCAAGATCGACCTGCATACGGACAGCAAATACGTCATGGACGGCATCACGAGCTGGATCCAAGGCTGGAAGGCGCGCGGCTGGAGGACCGCCGACAAAAAGCCGGTCAAGAACGACGACCTGTGGAAACGCCTCGACATCGCCCGCGCCCGCCATGAGGTAAAATGGCACTGGGTCAAGGGCCACGCCGGTCACGAACTGAACGAGCGTGCCGACGTCCTGGCCAACCGGGGCATCGAAAAGATGCGGGCGGCGCGGGTCTAGCGGGGCTGGACGATCAGCCCGGACCCCGTTGTCGCCTGAACCACGACCCACTCCCCGACCGCAGGCATGGCCCCATTGGCCTCGGCAGGCCATTCGGAACCGGAGATGAACACCCGACCCCTGCCGTTGACGAAGGCCTCGACCACCCGCGCCTCCTGACCGATCAGGCGGCTGTCGCGATCGTTGATGTCCGGCTCCGACGGGTTCACCCGCCGGACCAGCCGCCGCGAAGCGATGCTGGACACGATGGTCAGGACCGCGAAGATCGCGATCTCGACCGGCAGACCCAGCCTCAGCCCTACGGCCGAAAGAATAGCCACGACGCCCGCCGAGACCGCAGGCCACAACAGCCATTCGGTCGACAACGCTGCCTCGATCGCCAGCAGGACGACAGCAAAAGCCAGCCACATCCAGAACGGCTGGGCGGCATAGAGTTCGGTCAGCATCTGCATCGGCCTACTCCGTCGGGGGCACGGCGTTGCGCGGCGGACGCGGCGGACGCGGCGGTTCGGGCGAGCGGGTCACGACAGGCGGGCGGGCGTCGCGGCGCTCGCCCTGCTGATCGCGCGCCAGTCCGACCAGTTCGCCCAGACCGGCGATGGTGCCGACCAGACCGCTCATCTCGGCGGGCACGATCACCGTCTTGGCGGTCGGGTTGCGGGCCAGTTCGGCGAAGGCCTCGACGTATTTCTGGGCCACGAAATAGTTGATGGCGTTGACGTCGCCGCGCGCGATGGCCTCGGACACCATGGCGGTCGCCTTGGCCTCGGCCTCGGCCTCACGCTCGCGCGCCTCGGCGTCGCGGAAGGCGGCTTCCTTGCGGCCCTCGGCTTGCAGGATAGCGGCCTGTTTGGCCCCTTCGGCGCGGGCGATGGCGGCCTGTTTTTCGCCCTCGGCTTCGGTGATGACGGCGCGGCGCTCACGCTCGGCCTTCATCTGGCGGGCCATGGCGTTGGTGATATCGACCGGCGGCGTCAGATCCTTGATCTCGATCCGGTTGACCTTGACTCCCCAGGGCTCGGTCGCGGCATCGATCACGGTCAGCAGGCGGGAGTTGATGTTGTCACGCTGGAACAGCACCTCATCCAGATCCATCGACCCGACCACGGTGCGCAGATTGGTCGAGCACAGTTGGGTGATCGCATAGGGCAGGTTCTCGACGCGGTAGGCGGCGGCACCGGCGTTCATGACCTGGATGAAGACGATGGCATCGACCTTCACCATGGCGTTGTCCTTGGTGATGACCTCCTGCTGGGGCACATCCAGCACCTGTTCCATCATGTTCATGCGGCGGCCGATCCGCTCGACGAACGGCGTCAGCAGGCTGATGCCGGGCGACAAGGTGCGGGTGTATTTGCCGAACCGCTCGACCGTGAACTCGCGGCCCTGCGGCACGATCTTGACGATGCTGAAGACCACGACGATGGCCAGGACGACCAGCGCGATAGCGAAATAACCCATGGCTTACCCCTGCCCCGTTTGAAGCCGCAGGTTAGACCGGGGTCGGCCCTGGTTCCACCGAAACCGGACGCCGGTCGATGACATCGCCGTAATGAAGTCAGCCGGTCAGCATGGCGCGCGCGGCATGAATGATCCGCCGGGTCTCGCTCCAGCCGACCATCGCATCGACAGCGTCGAGTGGCACGAATACCGCCTCCGCCGCGTCATCGCCCGCGAACGGCTCACCGCCGACCCAGACCGCCGCATAGTCGATCAGCACATAGTGCCGGTCGATCTCCGGAAATACACCGTCCACCACGTCGATCAGGCCGACGATCCGCGCCACCACGCCCGTCTCCTCGCGCAGTTCGCGAAGGGCCGCGTCGATGGCCTTTTCGCCCGGCTCGATCCGCCCGCCGGGCAGGCTCCATTCCCCCAGACGCGGGGGCGTGCCCCGCCGGATCAACAGCACCTCGTCACCACGCAGACACACGACGCCGACGGCGGGGATGGGGGTCATGGGCGGCTCCGGGTTGGACCAATGTCGTTGGTCCAGTCGTCGATCTCTGCTAAATCAATCGCATGACCACGATGAACATCGCCGAGGCCAAATCCAAGCTCTCCGAACTCGTCGCCCGCGCCGAGGCCGGCGAGGAGGTCGTGATCGCGCGCAATGGCAAGCCCAGCGTGCGCCTGCAACCTGTCGAGGCGGCTTCGCGGCCCAAGCCCGTCCTGGGGGCATGGGATCATCTGAATATTCGGGTGCCCGACTCGGTGTTCTTCGACCGCGATATCGAGCTTGAGGCCTTGATGGACGCGCCGATCGATCCGGCCAAGCGGTGAGGCTTCTGCTCGATACGCACACCCTTGTCTGGTCGGCCTTCGAGAGCGCCCGCCTGTCGTCGCATGCCCGCGAGCTGATTGCTGATCCCGATAACGATCGATGGGTCAGTGTTGCCTCCGCCTATGAGATCGAGTTCAAACGCACGCGGGATACGGAGCTCGCCCGGCTGCCCCACGATCTGGAAAACCTGCGAGAACGGCTGATCTTCAACTGGCTTCCGATCGCACAACATCATGCCATCAGCGCGGGCCGCCTGCCGCGAAATCACGGCGATCCCTGGGATCGTATCATCGTTGCCCAAGCTCTGGCCGACGATCTGACGATCGCTTCAATCGACCCGGCTCTGCCGATCTATGGAGCCAGAGTCGTATGGTAACGCCCGCAGCCCTTGACGCCCTTCGCGCCCTCCCCCCCGGTTCCTGGACCCAGGATCCGACCGAGATCGCGCCCTGGCTGACCGAATGGCGCAATCGCTGGACCGGCGAAACGCCGATCATGCTGACCCCCCGCTCGACCGAGGAGGTCGCCCAGGCGGTCACCATCTGCGCCCGCCACGGCGTCGCCATCCTGCCCCAGGGTGGCAACACCGGCCTGGTCGGCGGTCAGGTGCCCTATGGCGAGGTGCTGCTGTCGTTGCGCAAGATGCGGACCGTGCGCGACGTCACCCCGCTGGACGACGCCATGACGGTCGAGGCCGGGGTCACCCTGCTGGAGGCCCAGCAGGCGGCGACCGCGGCAGGCCGGTTCTTTCCGCTCAGCCTGGCCGCCGAAGGGTCCGCGACCATCGGCGGCGTCATCTCGACCAATGCGGGCGGCACGGCGGTGCTGCGTTATGGAATGATGCGCGACCTGGTCATGGGGATCGAGGCCATCATGCCGGACGGTCAGGTCTTCCACGGCCTGAAGCGGCTCAGGAAAGACAACACCGGTTATGACCTGAAACAGCTGCTGATCGGGGCCGAGGGCACTCTGGGGGTGGTCACCGCCGCGACGCTGAAACTGTTCCCGATCATGCGATCGCGCGCCACCGCCGTCGTCGGTCTGGAGACGCCGCATGCCGCCATTACCCTGCTGGCCAAGGCCAAGGCAGAGACCGGCGGCGGGGTCGAGGCGTTCGAGCTGATGAAGCGGATCGGCGTCGAATTCGCCCTGAAACACATCCCCGACACCCGCGAGCCTATGGAGACCACCCCGCCCTGGTATGTGCTGATCGAGCTGACATCGGGAGAGCCCGGTGCGGCCGAGGCGGGGATGGAGCGCATCCTGTCCGCCGCCTTCGAGGAAGGCCTGATCACCGACGCCGCGATCGCCCAGAACCAGACCCAGGCCGCGGACTTCTGGAAGGTCCGCGAGGAACAGTCCGCCGCCCAACGTCCCGAAGGCGGCGGCTGGAAACACGACGTCTCCGTGCCTGTGTCCCAGATCGCCGACTTCCTCGACGAGGCCACCGCTGCCGTTCAGGCCTTTGAGCCCGGTGCCCGCGTCTCCGCCTTCGGCCACGTCGGCGACGGCAACATGCACTACGACATCCTGTGCCCGCCGGGCGCGGACGTGAAGTCCTTCCTGGGGCGGTGGGAGGCGGGGTCGCGCGTGGTCCACGACATCGTCGCCCGCTACGACGGCTCGATCAGCGCCGAACACGGTCTGGGGCGGCTGAAGACCGAGGAGGCCAAGCGGTACAAGTCGCCGCTGGAGATCGAGACCATGCGCGCGATCCGGCACGCGATCGACCCGCAGCGGATCATGAACCCTTCGGTCTTGTTCTGATGCGCGTTTCGATGATCGCCTTGGCAGCCGCGGCAATGCTCGTACTGGCCTTGCCCGCAGCGGGAGAAGTCCGGATGCCGGCCCAGACGCAGACCCAGACACAGGCCCCGGCGTTCGACGAGACCGTGGAGCGCGCCGCCATCCTGTCCGTTATCGCGGACATGCAGGCCGCGTGGAACCGGGGCGACTACCCCGGCTATATGGCCGGATTTCGCAATCCGGATGTCGTCTTCGTCTCCGGCGGGCGCATCAAGGATGGCTGGCAGGGGGCGCTGGACGACTATATCCGCAACTATGGTCCCGTGCCGGAGACGCGCGGCACGCTGACCTTCTACGACATGACGGTGGAGTTCCTGGCTCTCGACGCGGCCCAGCTGATCGGTCACTACCGGCTGGACCGACCCGAGCGCCCGATGGAGGGCATCAACACCCGCCTGTTCCGCAAGATCGACGGACGCTGGGTCATCGCCCTCAACCATGTCTCCGCCTATGAGGTCGTTCGGCCCTGAGATGCGCCGCGACCAACCACCCGGTTCAATTCGTCATCGAAGCGGCCTATCAGGCACCTCGATGATGAGGAGCCGCCCTTGCTGATCGTGCTGTCCCCGGCCAAGCGGCTGGATTTCACCGAAGCCGACCCTGCCCTGCCCGCGTCCGAGCGGCGCTTCGTCGAGGACACGGCCTCCCTGGCCAAGACCACCAAACGCCAGACCCGGGCTGACCTGCGTCGCCTGATGTCGATCTCCGACAGCCTGGCCGAGCTCAACCAGGCGCGGTTCAAGGCTTTCGACCCCGAATCGCACGACGGCATCCAGGCGGCCTTCGCCTTCGCCGGCGACGTCTACGAGGGGCTGAAGGCGCGAGAACTGGACGCCGGGAGCCTCGCCTTCGCCCAGGATCACGTCCGCATCCTGTCCGGCTTTTACGGTCTGCTTCGACCTCTGGACCGGATCCAGCCCTATCGGCTGGAGATGGGCACGCGCTTGAAGACCCGGCGCGGCGGCAGTCTGTACGACTTCTGGGGCGACCGCATTTCCAAATGCCTGAATGCCGACGCCGAGGGTCACACCGATCCGACCGTCATCAACCTGGCCAGCCAGGAGTATTTTGGCGCGGTCGATGCCAAGGCCCTGAAACTGCCCGTCGTCACGCCGCATTTCCGGGAGGAAAAGGACGGCGAGACCCGGATCATCTCCTTCTTCGCCAAAAAGGCGCGCGGGGCCATGACCCGGTTCGCCATCGACGAACGGATCGAGACGCCCGCCGATCTGAAGGCCTTCGATCGCGACGGCTACAAATTCGACAAGGCCGCCTCGACCGAGACCGACTGGATATTCATCCGAAAATGAAATCCTCCATCCTGCCTGTCGCCTTCGCAGGCGCGAAGCGATAGGCTGTTTCCGACTTCGACAGACGTGAGAGTAGCCCATGTTCCAGTGGCCCAAGAAAGACGCAGAAGCGACCGAACGCCCCGTCTATCGCGACCCCAACGACCTGAAGGGTCAGGTGGCGGTGATCTCGGGCTCGACCTCGGGAATCGGGCTCGCCCTGGCCCGCGCCGTGGCCTCGCGCGGCGGCGACGTCGTGCTGAACGGCCTGGGCGATCCGTCCGAGATCGAGCGCACCCGGGCCGAGCTGGAGGCCTCCTGCGGGGTCCGTGTCCGCTATCACGCCGCCAACATGCTGAAGGGTGACGAGGTGGCCGACATGGTCGCCTATGCCAAGCACCAGCTGGGTCGGCTGGACATCCTGGTCAACAACGCTGGCATCCAGCATGTCGAGGCGGTGGAGAAATTCCCCTCCGACAAATGGGAACAGATCATCGCCATCAACCTGTCCTCGACCTTCTACGCCACCCGTGCCGCCATCCCGATCATGAAGGCGCAAGGGCGCGGGCGGATCGTCAACATCGCCTCGGCCCACGGTCTGGTCGCCAGCCCGTTCAAGTCCGCCTATGTCGCCGCAAAGCACGGCGTGATCGGCTTCACCAAGACGGTGGCCCTGGAGGTCGCGCGCGATGGCATCACCTGTAACGCCATCTGCCCCGGCTTCGTCGAGACCCCCCTGGTTCAGCAGCAGATCGCCGACCAGGCCCGCACCCGCGGCATCTCGAAGGAAAAGGTCGTCACCGACGTGATCCTTGAGGCCCAGCCGACCAAACAGTTCGTCACCACGGACCAGCTGGCGGGGATGTTCCTTTATCTGGTGTCTGATCTGGGGGCCTCGGCCAACGGGGCCAGCTTCTCCATCGACGGCGGCTGGACCGCGCAATAGTCACTTCGGGGGTCTGACGGATGGCGCTGTTCAAACGCAAGGCCGCCGAACCCGCCGACGACCCCGCACCCGTCGAGGCTCCCCCAACACCGGACGGGCGCCGCAAGATCTGTCTGGCCTTGCAGGGCGGTGGTGCCCATGGCGCGTTTCAGTGGGGGGTGCTGGACCGGCTGCTGGAGGAAGACTGTCTCGACATCCGCGCGGTGACGTCGGCTTCGGCGGGCGCGATGAACGCTGCGGCGCTGGTTTCGGGGCTGGCGGCCGACGGAGCGGCAGGCGCGCGCAAATGTCTGGACAAGCTGTGGCGCGAGACCAACCAGTCGGGCGGCAAGAATCCATTCGGCGATAGCTCGATCTGGAGCTCGGCCCTGACGCCGAACTGGCTGAAGGATTCGCCGATGTGGCGGGCGTCGGAGACGCTGGCCATGTCGATGAGTCCCTATGAATTCAATCCTTTCAACCACAATCCTCTGGACCGGGTTCTGAAGGCGGCGATCGATTTCGAGGCCGTGCGGGCCTCGGACGTCCAGATGTTCGTCGCCGCCACCGCCGTCCGCCACGCCAAGTCGCGCGTTTTCACCACGCCGGAGATCACCGACCAGGTGCTGCTGGCGTCATCCTGCCTGCCGCATCTGTTCCAGGCGGTGGAGATCGAGGGCGAGCCCTATTGGGACGGCGGCTATCTGGCCAATCCGCCGCTGTGGCCGCTCGTCTATGCGGATACGCCCGACGACGTCCTGCTGATCACCCTGAACGCCTTCGAGCGCGCCGACACGCCCAAGGGGGCGGGCGAGATCATGGACCGGCTGAACGAGGTCGTCTTCAACGCCCCGTTGGTCGCCGAGCTGCGGGCCATCGCCTTCGTCCAGGAGCTGATCGACCAGGGCCGCCTGACCCCCGACGCCCGCCACAAATACCGCCGCATGCGCATCCATGGCATCGAGGCAGACGGCTGGCTGGGCGACCTGTCGCTGGGGTCGAAATTCAATACCGAATGGACCTTCCTCAACGACCTCAAGTCGCGGGGAAGAGCGGCGGCGGAGGAATGGCTGGGGAGCTGTTTTGAGACGGTCGGGGTGCGGTCGAGCGTGGATCTGCAGGAGCGATTTGGGTGACACAAGAAGTCTCCGCAGAAAACCGCCTTCGACCCGTTGCGGTCATTTCCCGTGCTTCTTGAGAGAGGCCGAAGCCTTCCTTCTTACCATTTCAAAAATGACCAAGCCGCCGACACTGGCTGCGAGATGCTTCGCTAGAAACGGCCATTGTCCATCGTCGCACTTGAGTCCTGAGCAAGAACTGAGGACCACTAACGGTGCCAACACGATCATGATGGCGCAGATCGCAACTACCATGCACCCCAAGCCTTCCGCATATCGGAGCTGTCGGATGTTGGAAGGCTCTTGCTCCATCTGTTGATGGTGACCTCGATCCCCGCCGCCTGCAAGGACCTCTCCCCGTCCACAGGAGGCACTAGCCTCTACCCCACGAAGCCCGCCGCCCGCCTTAGCCGGTCGTTGATCGCTTCCCCCAATCCCTCGCGCGGCACCGGCGACACCGCGATCCCCGTCGGCCCCTCCCGGTCCGCCTCTCGGAACAGGCGGAACAGCCGGGCGGCCGCCTCGCGCAGGTCGCCGGTGGGGCTCAGGCTCCAGCGGGGGTCGCCCACGCCGGGGCCGAAACCCAGCAGGATTTCGCCTTCCCCCGCCGCCTCCGCCTCGATCCGCACCGGTGCATCCGGCGCATAATGGGTGGTCAGGCGGCCGGGCGAGCGGTGCCCCTGCCCCCGTTCGACCAGCGGCCCGACCAGGGCCTCGATCTCGGCCCGGGTGACGGCACCGGGGCGCAGCAGGCTGACCCCGCCGTCGACGATCGAGACGACCGTGCTCTCGACCCCCACCGCACACGGCCCTCCGTCCAGGGCAGCGGCAGCGAACGCCCCCGTCTCCTCTACGGCATCGGCGAAGGTCGTCGGGCTGGGCCGGCCCGAGCGGTTGGCCGACGGGGCCACGACCGGCCTGCCGAAGGCCGCGATCACCGCCCGCGCCCTGGCATGACCCGGCACCCGCACCGCCACACTGTCCAACCCCGCCCGGGCCAGATCGCACACCCCGTCCCCGGCCCGAACCGGGGCCACGATCGTCAATGGACCGGGCCAGAAGGCCTCGGCCAGCCGCCGCGCCGCATCGTCGAACACCGCGATCGTCTCGGCCTGGGCGGCGTCCGAGACATGGGCGATCAGGGGGTTGAAGCGCGGTCTGCCCTTGGCCTCGAAGATCGCCGCCACAGCCTCGGGCCGCGCGGCATCGGCGGCCAGGCCATAGACGGTCTCGGTCGGCAGGATGGCCAGATGGCCCCCTCGCAAGGCCTGCACTACCGCCTCGACCGTGTCGTTCACGGCTGCGTCCGGGCGGTGATGCCGACGTCCACCTTGACCATCCGCCCGATGGCCAGGCCGAACAGCCCGTCGGTACCGATGCCGAAATCCTCGCGGTCCAGGCTGACGACACCCTCGATCCGGGCCTCACGGCCCGCGATGTTCACCGAAACAGGAAAGCTGACCGGTCGCGTCCGGCCCTTGCAGGTGACGTCGGCGCGGGCCCGGTACCGACCGTCCGACAGCCGCTCAAGCCCCGTCAGCCGGACATCGATCCTCGGATGACCCTGGGCATCCAGAAAGCCGGCCCCCTTGGCCTCGTCGGTGACGAAGGCGTCCCCCATCCTCAGCGACGCCGACCGGATGGCCAGATTGACTCGTGCGTACTGCGGCTGGGCCGGATCGAAAACGATGTCCCCGGTCCAGTCCTCGAACCGCCCGGCCTGGGTCGTCCCCAGCGCCTGCACCTCCAGCCGGATCGCCGACCGGGCCGGATCGACCGTCCACCGCACCGCCTCGGCCATCGCCGATCCGCCGTACAGCGAAATCAGCGCCGCTAGACCCAGAAGACGCCCGATCCGGATCATCTCACTCTACCGGCTTGGGCGGCAGGAAGGGCAGCATCCGCCGCAAGGTGTTGTCGCCATCGGTGAAGGCATGTTTCAGCGCCCCGAGAACGTGCAGCCCGATCAGCACATACAACAGCTTGGCCGCCAGCTCGTGCATATCCATGAACGTCCCTGCCAGTTCACGATCCAACGGCAAGGGCAACAGCGGCCAGTTGAACAGGCCGAACCAGCTTATGTCTCGCCCCCCCGCCGACGACGCGGCCCATCCTCCAAGCGGCATGCCGATCAGTACGACATAGAACAGCACATGTGTCCCCCGCGCCGCCCACCTTTGCCAGGCCGGGGTCGTCGCAGGCAGCGGAGTCACCGGATGCGTCACCCTCCAGCCGATTCGAACCAGCGTCAGCATCAGGATCGACAGCCCGACCGCCTTGTGCAGACCGATATACTGCCCCGCCGCAGGGCCCTCATTGGCCTCCGCCGCCGTGACCAGCAGGACCTGCGCCAGCACCAGCACGGCGATGCCCCAGTGCAGGATCATCGATCCGGTCGAATATCTGTCCTTGGCCATGGCCATCGTTTCATCCTCCCCAGGGTGTTGTCGCGACAGTCTGACCCATCCGCGCCCGTGCACCAACATCGACTTGCGTGCCGTGGCGGCAAGGCGGCATGAAGTCTCAACCACGCTCGACGTCGGATCAGTTCACGGAAACGCCCGCCATGCCCTATCGCGCCCCCGTCCGGGACCTTGCCTTCTCGCTCACCGCCGTCGCCGGGATCGACCGGGTCGCCGCTACGGGTGGCTTTCCCGACTATGACACCGACGTCCTGAACGCCGTGCTGGAGGCGGCGGGCCAATTTTCCGAAGGCGTCCTGGCCCCCCTGAACCGCCCCGGAGATCTGGCCGGGGCAAAGTATGCCAATGGTGCCGTGACGGCCGCGCCCGGCTTCGCCGACGCCTATCGCCAGTTCGCTGCGGGCGGCTGGACCGGCCTGGCCGCACCGGTGCACGCCGGCGGACAGGGTCTGCCCAAGGCGCTGGAGCTGGCCGCGTTCGAGACGGTGCACTCGGCGAACATGGCGTTCGGGCTGTGCCCCATGCTGTCGCTCGCCGCCATCGAGGCGATCGAGGAACACGGCACCGATCACCAGAAGACCGCCTATCTGCCCCGCATGGTCAGTGGCGAATGGACCGGGGCCATGTGCCTGACCGAGCCCCAGGCCGGGTCGGACCTGGGGGCCTTGACCAGCACCGCGACGCCCAACGGCGACGGGACGTACAGCCTGACGGGCCAGAAGATCTACATCACCTGGGGCGACCACGACGCCACCGACAACATCGTCCACATGGTCCTGGCCCGCCTGCCCGACGCCCCCGCCGGACCCAAGGGCATCAGCCTGTTCCTGGCCAACAAATTCCTGGTGAACGGCGACGGCTCCTTGGGCGACCGCAACGGTTTCCGCCCCGTCGGCATCGAGCACAAACTGGGCATCCACGCCTCGCCCACCTGCGTGATGTCGTATGAAGGGGCCGTCGCCGAACTGGTCGGTCGTCCGAACGAGGGCCTGGCCCATATGTTCACGATGATGAACGCGGCGCGGGTTGGGGTGGGCGTCGAGGGCGTCGGCATCGCCGAGATGGCCTACCAGCACGCCCTCGCCTATGCGCTGGACCGGCGTCAGGGCCGTTCGATCTGGACCAGCGAGGCCAATGCGCCGATCTTCGACCACCCGGACGTCCGCCGGACCCTGGCGGTCATGAAGGCCCGGATCGAGGCGGCGCGCGCGATCTGCCTGTCCACCGGCGTCGCCGCCGACATGGCCCGCCACGCCGGATCGGACGAGGACCGCCGCTACTGGAAAGGCCGCGAAGACCTGTTCACCCCCATCGCCAAGGCCTGGTCGACCGACATCGGCGTCGACGTGGCCTCGCAAGGCGTCCAGATCCATGGCGGCATGGGTTTCGTCGAGGAGACCGGCGCGGCGCAATACTACCGCGACGCCCGCATCGCTCCGATCTATGAAGGCACCAACGGTATCCAGGCCATGGACCTGGTCGGCCGCAAGCTGTCGCAGGACGGCGGGGCCTCCGCCAAGGCCGTGATCGCCGAGATGAAGACGACCCTGGCGGAGATCGGACGGCTATATTCCGGCAAGCCGGTCGAACGGTTCGCCACCGCCATCGACGCCGTCGAGGACGCGACCCTCTGGCTCCTGGACGCCAAGGCCGACCAGGCGCGGGGAGCCGACGTTCTCGCGGCGGCGGACGCCTATCTCAAGCTCATGGGCGACGTCATAGGCGGCTGGATGCTGGCCAAGGGGGCCCTTGCCGCCAAGGCCATGCTGGACTCAGGCGAAGGCGATCCAGCCTGGCTGAACGGCAAGATCGCGCTGTACGAAGTCTATGCCGCCAACATTCTGGGTCACGTCTCCAGTCGCCTCGCCGCGATCGGCCAGGGCGGCGACCTGCTGCAACGGATGAGCCGCGAGGCGCTTGGGGCCTAGATCAGGCCTCGGCCAGCGCGCGGAACCAGCGGTCCAGCAGCACGGCCTCGCCCCGCCGCGCTGCCGTGCGCTGTTCGGCTTCCGCATCCACGCCCCATTGCCGCTCCTGGAACGCCTCGTCCAGACGACTGAGCGCGAACGCCTCTGCCCCTGACAGTTCACCCTGCTGCACCGCCAATCCCAGCACGGCCGACCCCAGCAAGGGAACGGCCGTCGCAAGACCCGTGAGGGCGAATTCATCCAGATCAAGGGCCAAGGCCTTCACGCGCGCCACGGCCTCAGGCGACTGCGGCCTGTGCACGATGCCTTGGGTCGGTTCCAGCACGATCCCCAGCCCTGCCGCCCAGTCTCGCCAAGGTGCCCAGGCCTGCGCCTGTTCGGCCACCAGCGAAGCCGGATGTTCGGCCAGGTAGCAAACCAGGTCGGACCCGGCGTAGGCCGCGATTTCGTCGGCAACCGCCTCCCTCGCCTGGCTGACCCGGTCGATCGCCGTGGCGGCCAGACGGGTCGCTGGCATGGTGCCGAGCTCGATGAACTCACCCTGCGCCCCCCATTCGTCGGCGACCAGCTGGGCGGACGAGTGGGTCGGCAGGATCATCGGGGCGTGGGCGGGGGTTTTGGGTGCCCGCCCGTCCAGCAGAACCACGTGACCACCATCGCGCGGTTCGACGGCGACCGCAGTCCAGAACCGCTTCAGCCGCTCCTCGGATTCGCGGAAGCCCTTGCGCGCGGCGACGTTGGGATCAAGCGGCGGGATGTGGCTCATGCTCGACATATAGGGCGACACCGCCGGATGACGAGGCAGGCGGCCGGAATTCACCGATCGAGATCGCCGTGTTGATCGATCATGCGATGGCGAGGGTCGTGTGACGATTCAAGGCCTCGGCATTTAACCCTTGACGTTCACCCTCCGCGAGGGCGTCGCGAACACCCCTCCGGTCGATCTCTATCAGGCGTGCGATTTCGGCGCGAACGACCCCGACGGCTTTACCATCCACGCACAGGGCGGCGGGAGCCTTCTGCAAGCGTTTTTCGGCCCATCCCAGTGTGTCATCGAGGAACCGGGACTCGGCATCGTCATGCGAAAGCCAGACAGTCTGACCGAGCCGGGGGTTGACCCAACAGGCCCCGACCAGATCATATCCCCGTCGGTATCGCTCGGCGTCAACGTCGGGAAGCTCGTGCCACACCAGAGCGCTCGGCTCCATGACGAGTGGACGGCGCTCCTGCCATAGCTTCTGGGCATGCGCATAACAGTTGCAGCGCAAGGTTTCGTCCTCGGGCGCGGGACAGGCCAGCAGTGAACTCCGCCGGAAGGCGACGTTGTTGGAGGCATAGCATCCCAGGATCACGCCTGCGGGCTCGAACAGATAGCCGAAGTCCAGGATCGTCATGGCCTGTCCGGTTGGCGACAGGTCGTCATACAGGGTCTGCCCCCCGACCGCCTCGACATAGGGGTTTGAGAACGGGATCAGGATCCGGTCAAGCCAGTCCCGGCTATCGGGTCGGCAATCGCCGTCAAGGTAGGCGATAAACTCGGTCGATGACGCTTCGGCCGCCCTGTTCTTTTGCTGATCATAGGTCAGCCCCGGTAGGGAGAGATAACGGATATCGCTATCCAGCTCGGTCACGGCTTGCCGACCCAGCCCATCGGACGATGGATCGACGACCAAGAGATCGACCTCGCCCCGGCTCCTGATGTCCAGCAACGCTCGGAGCGCCGCGCGATAGGCCGCTTCGCTTTGGCCCTCGGCGAGATTGTAGGCTTCGGTCACCAGTGTGGTTCGGTGCAATGACACATTCGCTCCTGGAAACGATCTGTCGCTGGTTACGGGTTTCTTCGGCCTGACAGAGCAGAATGACGGGCTGTCTGCAACCAACCTATCCAGCCGGAACCCCGACACGGACCGGCGTCGCGGCGTTCACGACGGGGTCGGCGTTTTGGGCCAGCCGAGCCGCGTCGGCCTCCGTAACGGCCCGACGATCCGCCAGGGCCTTCGCATTGAACCCCCTCCGCTCGCCCTCGGCCAGGGCGTCGCGAATGCCCTCCGCGTCGGCTTCGCGCAGGCGGTCCATTTCCTGAAGAATGGCGGGGCGCTCCGCCTCGCTGATCTCCAGCCGGGCGGGTGCCTTCATCAGGCGGTCGCTATGGAGCTGTTTGTTTGCGTTCAGGAAGCGGCTCCAGGCCGCCTCGCCCTCCGCCAGCCACGCCGTCTCGGCCAGGAGCGGATCGACCCAGCATGCCCCAACATGTTCATAGCCCCGGCGATAGCGGGTCGCCCGGACGTCCGGCAGCTCGTGCCAGGCCAGGGCCGCCGGCTGAAACACCAGCGGACGCTGTTCGCGGATCAGTTGCTGGGCGTGGGCGTAGACGGTGCTGCGGACGTGGCCATCCGGCGGCGGGCAGGCCATCCACGTCGATCGGCGAAACGCCATGTTGTTGGACGCATAGCACCCCATGATCTCGCCGGGTCTGAGGAACAGAAAGCCCAGATCCAGCACCGACATGGCTTTTCCGGTCAGGGACAGATCGTCGTACAGGGTCAGGCCTCCGACACCCTGGACCTGTGGGTGATCGAAGGGCTGCATCAGGTTCTCAAACCAGTAGTCATTGTCCGGTCGGCAATCGCCGTCGAGATAGGCCACGATTTCGCCCTGGGCCGCTTCCACGGCACGCGTCTTCTGCTGTTCGTATTTCGCGCCCGGGATTGCGAGATAGCGTATCTCCGGCCCAAACGCGGTCGCGCTTTCCAGACCCAATCCCTCGTCCGACGGATCGACCACCATCAACTCGACATCGCCGCGTCGGCGTCCGATCTCGAGCATATGGCCCAGGGTGACCCTGTAGGCCTCCTCGCTCATGCCTTCGGCCAGGTTGTAAGCCTCGGTGACCAGGGTGACGTTGTACCGGGGCATGGTTTCACCTTGTCATTGCGGGATCGGACCCTTCGCCTATCGCACCCTGCGACAGCCTTTCCAAGCGCATTCGGGCCGATGGATCAGGCGTTCTGGGCCGCGTTCGCGTGGATCAAGACCTCATCGAAAGCGCTGGCGACCCAGTGTGACCCGGCGGCGCGCAGCTCGGCCTCGGTGTGAAATCCCCATGTCACGCCGATCGGCCGCACACCGGCGTTCAGGGCCATGACGACGTCATGGGATGTGTCCCCGATCATGACCGTGTTCGCGGGTGCGCTCCCACTGGCGGTCATCGCCGCGACCAACATTGATGGATCGGGCTTGCCGGGTCCGTCCTCGGCACAGTGGCTGGAGACGAACAGCTCGGCCCAGCCCTGTCGTGCCAAATTGCGGGCGACGCCACGCCGGTTCTGTCCCGTCGCCAGGGCAAGCCGCCAGCCATCGCGATGCAGCCGACGCAGCGTATCCATGGCACCGGGATACAGGGGTTCTTCATGCCCGGCATCGAACATCCGTCCGAAACTGGCGCGGAACTCGGCGGTGAAGCGCTCCAGCGCTTCCGCGTCCAGCTCCGGCTCCAGAACGGCGAGGGCATGGGGCAGCGACAGGCCGACGATCTGGCGCACCCGGTCGTACGCCGGATCGGGCAGGCCCAGGGCGCGGGCGGCCTCCGTCGCCGCCAGCAGGATCGAGGCGCGGCTGTCGACCAGCGTCCCGTCGATGTCGAACACGGCCAGCGGTCGGCTCATCGCTGACGCTTCACGCCCTCGAACGGGTCGTGGGTCGCTTCGTTCTCGTCGAATCCGAAATGCTCGAACCCGGCGCGCATCTCGGGGCTGATCGGGGCCTCCACGATCAGTTTGCCGCCTGCCGGGTGATCCAGTTCGATACGCCGTGCATGAAGCTGCAGCTTCAGCGGCCCGCTCAGCGCGTTGGACTTCTCGTCCCCATATTTCGGATCGCCCAGAATGGGATGGCCGATCGCTTTCATGTGGGCTCTGAGCTGATGTGTGCGTCCCGTAAAGGGCCGCAGCGCCATCCAGGCGGCGCGTTGGGCTGCGTGGCTGATGACGGCGAAGGCGGTCTCGGCCGGCTCAGCCCCGTTTTCCTTGGGATCAGCCGGACGCATGATCTCGTAGTCGTTGATGCCGGACTTCTTCAGATGCATATCGATCTGACCGGCGCTCGGCTTGGGCAGGCCGACGACGATGGCCCAGTAGGTCTTCTTGGCCTGACGCCGCGCGAAGGCCCCGGCCAGCCGTTTCGCCGCCTCAGGCCCCTTGCCCAGCAGCAGGACGCCGGACGTATCCCGATCCAGCCGGTGCACCAGACGCGGTCGATCCATCCCCTCGCCCCAGGCCGACAGCAGCCGATCCACGTGGCGGGTGGTCTTTGTGCCCCCCTGGACCGCCAGTCCGTGTGGCTTGTTCAGGGCGATCACGAGATCGTCCTCATAGATCACCATCGATTTGGCAAAGGCGATCTCGGCGGGCGTCAAAGCCATGTGCTCGCCCGGCGCGCGGACGATCGGCTCGGGGATCGGCGGCACCCGGACGGCGGCCCCGGCGGTCAGGCGACCTTCGGGCTTGATGCGGGCCCCGTCGACGCGGATCTGGCCGCCCCGCGCCATCTTCTGCACCTGGATGTTGGACAGATGCGGCCAGCGGCGCCGGAACCAGCGGTCCAGCCGGATGCCGTCCTCCGCCTCGGCGACATAGACGATCTGGGCCTCGCGCGTGCCGATGTCGGGGGTGTCGGTCACAGGCCCGCTCCAAAGATGCGGCGGGCGATCATCAGGCCGGCGAACAGGGCCGCGATGGCGAACACGACCGACAGTACGACATAGGCCGCGGCCAGACCGAACTGCTTCCGCTCCAGCATCAGCGCCGACTCCAGCGAAAAAGCTGAGAACGTCGTGAACCCGCCCAGCACCCCGACGGCCGCAAACACCCGTACGCTTTCCTGCGCCAGCCCGCCGCGCATCGCCAGCCAGCCGGTCAGCAACCCCATCAGCAAGCCCCCGACGACATTCACCGTCAGCGTCCCCCACGGCATGGCCGCGCCGGGCAACAGCCGGGTCGCGGCGACACCTACGCCATAGCGCGCCATGGAGCCCAACGCTCCGCCCAGGCCAACCAGCAGAAATCGTGTCATGATGGCGGCTTATAACCCGAACCGCCTGAAAGCGAAGGACGCCGTCGGATGCATTACGCGGGGCTCGCCATTCTCCATCACCTGCTGGTGTTCGGACTGGCCGTCATGCTGGCGATGGAGCTGGCCTATCTGCGCGGCGAAACCGTGCCGGTGAAGCGGCTGGCGGGGCTGGACGGCGGCTATGGCGCGATCGCCGTCTTGGTGCTGCTGGTCGGGATGGCGCGGGTGGTCTGGGGCGATAAGGGCTGGGTCTTCTATCAGACCAACCCCTTCTTTTGGGCCAAGCTGGCGACGTTCGTGGCGATCGGTCTGCTGTCGATCGCCCCGACGATCGCCTTCATCCGCTGGTCTCGGGCGTTGAAGGCAGATTCCGCCTTTCAGCCCGCGCCCAACGACGTCAAGCGGGTCGCAGGTCTGGTCCGGATCGAAGTGCTGTTACTGTTTCCACTGGTCGCCTTCGCCGCCGCCATGGCGCGCTATACGGGCTAGGTCGACCGTTGGTCAGATTGATCGAGTTGGCATCAGTCGTTGATCAGTTTGGTCGATATCTCAGCGACGACTGCACCTCGCGGGCATCATAGACCTCGGGTCGATCCGGCTGCTGCCCGCGCCCCAGTCTCACCTCAAGCACCGTCGAGGTCGGCGAAGGAGCGCTGAAATTCAGTCCGACACCAACACCCACGCCCGACGACGAGAAGCCGCCGTAACGCCCATCGTAGCGACTGCTCCCTGCCCCGATCCCGACCGAGGGCCGCAACCCGCCCGCGCTGTCTGGCCGACCGTCGATGTAGCGCTGTACCACCTCGAACCAGTCGTTGCCGGTCTCGGTCGTCAATTCCGCCGCCCGCAGCAGGGCCAGATCGGCAACCGGCCCCGGTGCGCCGACCCCGCGATAGGTGATGCGGAACCGGTCGCTCTCAATCCGCTGCTCGACATAGCCCTGTGACGACGGCGAGGTCGCCGGACCATAGGGGGCCGGGCTGGCACAGGCCGACAGGGCCAGGGCGGAGGCCGCGATCAGCAGCAGGGCGGGACGACGCATGACGATCTCTCCGAAGGACACGGATACAGCGTCGCGGTCGAAAAGATGTTCCCGCCCCTGACCATCAGCCGACAGCCGCCACGGTCGGCGCGGGCTCGACCGGCGTCGCGGCATCGTCCGTCTCTCCCCGTGACACGACCGTCGCCAACACCAGATCGCCGGTGACGTTCAGCGTCGTCCGGCACATATCCAGTAACCGGTCGACGCCCAGGATCAACCCGATCCCCTCGGCCGGTACCCCGACCATGACCAGGATCATCGCCACGACCGGAAGCGACCCCGCAGGCACCCCCGCCGTCCCGACGCCGCCCAGGATACAGACAAGCATGACCACCAGCTGCTGTGTGATCGACAGTTCAATGCCGAAGAACTGGGCCAAGAACAGCACCGTCACCCCTTCGAACAGGGCCGTGCCGTTCTGGTTCGCCGTCGCCCCGACCGTCAGGACGAAGCGCGCGATCTTCCTCGGCAATTTCAGCTGTTCCTCAGCTGCCTTCAGCGACACCGGCAGCGACGCATTGGACGACGCGGTCGAGAACGCCACGACCATCGGCTCGCGTACGCCCCGGAAAAACTTGACCGGCGACATCCCGGCTCCGAACCAGACCACCAGCGGATAGACGATGAACATGTGGATCGCCATCGCCCCCACCGCGACCCCGACATAGGCCGCTAGACGCACCAGCAGATCCCACCCGAACAAGGCCGCCAGGTTGAACATCAGGGCGGCGATCGCATACGGGGCCAGCTTGATGACCATGTTTATGAGCTTCATCGTGACCTCGAGGATACCCTCGATGGTCTCCTGAAGCCGGTCGGTCGCCCGCGACTTGGCCATGACCAGCCCGATGCCGAACAGCAGGGCGAACACCATCACGGGCAGGATCTGGTTCTCTGCCGCCGCCGTGAAGACGTTGGACGGGATCAGATCCAGGAAGAACTGACCCAGCTGCACGCTCTCGGGTGCATTCTCGACGATCGTCCCAGCCCCCTCGGCTCCTTGAGCCATCAGCTGCTGGGCCAGGGCTGCCGGAACGCCGTCACCGGGCCGGAAGACATTGACCATGACCAGGCCGATCACCACCGCGATCCCCGACACTACGACGGTCAACGCCAGCGTCTTCCACCCCGCACGCCCCAAGGATTTGAGGTCGCCCATCTCCGCAACGCCCACGACCAGGGCCGAAAACAGCAGCGGGATCACCAGCATGAACAGCAGCCGCAGGAAGATCTGACCCGCCGGTCCCGTGATGTTCGTGGTCAGCCAGACCACCCAGGGCGTCTCGGGCCCCACGATCATGTTGACGGCCAACCCCCCGGCCAGTCCGACGACAAAGCCAATCAGCATCAGCCAGTGCAGCGGCAAACCGCCCTTTTTCGTTTCCGTCATTCATCCCCCGAAAGGCGCATCGGCGCCGGGTCAGCGTATCTATCAGTCCGGTTTAGCGGATGGGCAGGGCATAGATCAGCCCGCCCGGTCTCGCGTTCCATTGTGCATTCAAGCCACGCGCCAGGTCGAGCGCCGATTGCGTGCCCAGATTCCGCTCAAAGATTTCGCCGTAGTTGCCGACCCCGTCCACCGCGTCCCGGGCCCAGGTCTCGGACAGGCCCAGACGCGGCCCGAATTCGCCTTCCACGCCCAGCAGGCGGCGCACGCGCGGATCGGTGGCGTCCTCGGCCTGCTGATCCACATTGGCCTGGGTCACGCCCAGTTCCTCGGCCAGGATCAGGGCGTTCAGGGTCCAGCGGACCACCGATACCCACTGTTCGTCGCCTCTGCGCACCACCGGCCCCAAGGGCTCCTTTGAGACGACGTCCGGCAGAATCGCATGCTGCGCCGGATTGGCCAGGGTCGTCCGCGCCGCCGCGAGCGCGGATATGTCGGCGGTGAAGGCGTCACAGTCCTCATTGGCATAGGCCTGCCGCGCGGCGGCCTCGTCGGCGGCCATGACCGGCTGGTATTCGATGCCCCGCGAGCGGAAGAAGTCCGCCACGTTCAGCGCGCTGGTCGAACCCCGCTGCACGCAGACCCGCGCTCCGTTCAGTTCCGTCGCGCTGTTCAGGGTCAGCGAGCGCCGAACCATGAAGCCCTGGCCGTCGTAGTAATTCACGCCCGCGAACGCCAGGTCGCCCGCCGTGTCGCGCTCCATGGTCCAAGAGGTGTTGCGCCAGACGACATCGACCCGCCCGGCGGCCAGAGCATCGAACCGGTTGTCGGCGGTCAGGGGCACGAATCGCACCGCCTCCGGATTACCGAAGATCGCCGCCGCCAGCCCGCGACAGAAGTCCGCGTCGAACCCGCGCCATTCCCCCCGATTGTCCGTATAGGCGAACCCGACCAGTCCCTCATGTACACCGCAGTTCAGCCGACCGCGCGCCTTGACGGCATCCAGGGTCGGGCTAGGGATCGGCTCACCGTCGGCCCGTTTCGTGGCCACGATCGGTGCCTCGGCCCCGGGCTCGGTATCGGTATCGCCGTTACGGTCGCAGCCACTCAGCATTAGGACCGCGCCTAGACTCGCACCGATGATCGCTCTCGCAGCCATACCCTCGTCCACGCCGTGCTTGCGCCCCCTTCGCTTTAGAGGCCTTTAGGGCGTGATCCGCAACCCGCGAGAGACGTCGATGAAGCCCCTTTCGGACCGCACCCGCCTGATCGCCTCCGCCACGCGCAGGGGTCGGGGGCGTCGTCCGGTCAATCCCCCGATCGAGCGGGCCTCGACCATGCTCAGCGACGCAGTGGAGGCCATGCGCGACTCCACGGATGGCCCCGTCTATGGCCTGGACGGCACCAGCGCGGCGCGCGAGCTGCGTCTGGCCCTGGCCGATCTGGAACGCGCTTCCGAGGCCTTCATCGTCCCGTCCGGTCTGGCCTCCGTCACCGTACCGATCCTGGCCCTGACCCGTCCCGGCGACGAGGTCATCACGACCGACGCCCTGTATGGCCCCAGCCGCCGCTTCCTGACCCGCCACATGGCCGCACGCGGCGTCACTACCCGCTTCCATCCCGCTGAGGCCGCTGCCGACCAGATCGTCGCCATGATCGACGGGCGAACCAAACTGCTCCTGATTGAGTCGCCCGCCTCCCTGACCTTTGAAATGATCGACGTCGCGGTTCTGACTGCCGCCGCCCGTGGCCGCGGCATTCTTACGGTCATGGACAACACCTGGGGCGCGGGTCTCGCCTTCCGACCACTAACCCATGGCGTCGACGTAAGCGTCCAGGCCGTGACAAAATATGTCGCCGGCCATTCAGACCTGCTGATGGGCTCCATCGCCGCCGACGCGCCCGCGATCCGTCGTGCCATCGCCGACACGATCGAGGATATGGGCTGGCATGTCTCGCCCGACGATGCCTGGCTGGCCCTGCGCGGCCTTCGCACCCTGCCGCTGCGGATGATCGAACAGGCCCGCTCGGCCCTGACCGTCGCCGAATGGCTCCAAAAACGTCCCGAGGTCTCCCGCGTCCTCTACCCGCCCCTGACCGGCTCGGTCAGCCATGACCTGTGGAGCCGCGACTTCACCGGTGCATCGGCCCTAATGGGTGTCGTCATGCAGGGCGGCGATACGCCCAGCGCCCAAGCCTTCCTCGACGCGCTCAGTCTGTTCGGCCTCGGCTATTCCTGGGGTGGGTTCGAGAGCCTGATCACCCATGAGACGGGCCAGATGGACTGGCGTACGCAACCGGCCGCCCTGGAAGGCGAGTTGATCCGTCTGCACGTCGGGCTGGAAGACCCCGCCGACCTGATCGCCGATCTGGCAGTCGGTCTCGCCGCCTGGCGCACCCAGCAGGACTCGAACCTGCAACATCCCGCTTAGAAGGCGGGTGCTCTATCCGGTTGAGCTATGGGTGCTCTGGGGTCGAAATTTCTGCGGCTCAAGTAGCGCAAAGCGCGGTAGCCGCAAGAAATTTCGGCTCACGTAGCGCGAAGCGCGATAGCCGCAACGCTTAATGCGTCCAGGGCTGTCTGCGGCTGGTCGCGAAATTGTCGGCATAGGCCTTGATAATGACCGGCGGCTCCTGCGGTTCGTGCAGGCGAAAGGCGATCCCGTGCCGCTCGGCATAGGCGACGGCGTCTTCCTTGCTCTCGAAGGTCAAACGGACCTGGCCGTTCATGTCGCTGGAACTGGTCCAGCCCATCAGCGGATCGATCGACCGCGCCGAAGCCGGTTCGAAATCAAGCCGCCAGTCCTTGGACTTGCCCTTGCCCGACTGCATGGCGGTCTTGGCGGGGCGATAGATGCGAGCCAGCATGGAGATCGGTCCCTGAAACACCGGGTGCAGTCGGCATGACGCCCGATGGCCCGCCAACCGGGGCTCAAGTAGCGCGAAGCGCGATAGCCCCACCAAAAAATGGTCGGAGTGAGAGGATTCGAACCTCCGACCCTCTGGTCCCAAACCAGATGCGCTACCAGGCTGCGCTACACTCCGGCGGCGGGACTTGCCATGGGCGCACCGGCACCGCAATGGCCTAATCGCTTCAGGGCACGAAGAAACTGTGTCTGACCACGTCGCCCGGCTTGGCTCCGATCGCGTCGGCCCGCCCGGCATTCAGCTCCAGCACCCCGTTGGCCGCGCCGCGCGACGGATAGGTCTGTTCCGACTGGGGCGTGGTGTATTTGGCGATCGAGACGATCTTTCCGTCCGGCGCGATGTAGATGATGTCCAGGGAGCTGGGCGTGTTCTTCATCCAGAATCCCTGTTCGCCTGCGGTGGGAAACTGGAACAACATGCCACGGTCGTCGGCCAGGGGCGGGCGGAACATCAGGCCGCGCTGACGCTCTTCGTCGTCGTCGGCGATCTCGACCCAAAAATCATGCTCGCCGGATGTGGTGACGATGGTCAACGGCTGCATCGGCTCGCCATCGGGCCCGATGGGAGGCTCGTTGGACGCACACCCGGACAGGAGGACGACAACTGCTAATCCGGAAAGCAGGGACGGAGACAAAAACCGCGACATAGACCACCCACGCTAAGGGCGAACCGATCAGCCGCCCGGTTTGATTTCCGCCACGACCAGACCCTTGGGCCCCTGGGCGAAGCGCACCTGCACCGCATCGCCTGGCAGCAGATCGTCCAGACCATAGCGCCGCAGCGTCTCGATGTGCACGAAGATATCGCCCGGATCGGTCGCGCGCACCACGAAACCGTATCCCTTTGTCCGGTTGAACCATTTGACGATGGCGGGCTCCAGCGGCTCGCCACTGGCCGCCTCGGTCGGTCGCGTGGCCCCAATCGATCGAGGATCGTTGCGAAGGCTCTCATAGGCCGAGCGATCAACCGATGGCACCGATGACGGCAGACCTTCGCCCAGTTCGTGGATTTCCGCGACCTGCCAGCCCTTGAGACGCCGCACGCAGTCGAAGACGATCGCCGCCCCCTCGCCCGCCGTCTCGTGCCCGCTCTCGCGCAAGCTGGAGATGTGCAGCAGCACATCCTTCTGATCCGTCAGGGCGGCGTCGTCTGGCACGACGAACCCATACCCCTTGCCGGGATCGAACCACTTCACCTTGCCGGCGAGACGGATAGGCGCGGACCCCTCCGGCCCCTCGAAATCAGACACTGGCACTTCCCCCGTTCACACTCATGCGAACGGCGTAGGTTTAACACGGTTCTGTGAACGCCAGAAAAGAGAAAAACGCATATTTCCAACCGGATTGACAGAATGTCGCGACGGACCGCTGCGACCTGTCCGTTCAAATGCACCGCTAGAAGACGGGCTCGCTCATGACACCCCGTTCGGTCCGTCCAGAAGGACGCGGATCTTTCTGGCCAGATCGCCCCGCCGGTATGGCTTGCCGATCAGCTCGAACCCGCCCCGATCGTCCTCGTGATCCAGCGCCCGATCGGCCCAGCCGGTCGTCAGCAGGATCGGAAGGGTCGGCTTCTGTCGACGTACTTCATTAGCCAAGGTCACCCCATTCATACCGCCCGGCATGACGATGTCGGTGAACAGCATGTCGATGTCCGGATTCTGCTTCAATATCGTCAGGGCCTCCCCCGCCGTCGTCGCCCTCAAGATGCGATAACCCATCTCTCCCAGCAGACTGGACCCCATCTCCATCACGTCCGGATTGTCCTCGACCATCAGGATCGTCTCGTCACCGCCCTTTGCTTCGCGCAACGGGCGTGCGGCGACATCCACCGTCTCGCCAACAAGAGCCGGGAACATCAGATGCACTGTCGTGCCCTCGCCCTCGACCGATTCGATCGTCAGATGGCCCTGCGACTGACGCATGAAGCCGTAGACCATGGCCAATCCCATCCCCGTGCCCTTGCCGACGTCCTTGGTCGTGAAGAAGGGTTCGGTGACCCGGGACAGGACCTCGGGCGACATGCCGGCTCCCGTGTCCTTGATCGACAGCACCACGTAGTCTCCGGGCTTGGCGTCGCTTTCGCCCGCTACAACCCGGCGATTTTCGGTGCAGATTTCCACCACACCGCCATCGACCATGGCATCGCGCGCATTGACCAGGACGTTCAGCAACGCGACTTCTGTCTGTACCGAATCGACCCGCGCCAGCTTCAGATCGCGTGCCAACCGCGTCTCGATCCTGATCTGCGATCCCAGCGTCCGCCCGACCATGTCGTTCAGACCCTCGATCAGCAGATTCAAATTGGTGGCCCGGCCATCCAGGCGCTGCTTTCTCGCAAACGCCAAGAGTTGGCTCGTCAAGGTTTCGGCCCGCTTGGCACCCTCCAGCGCGCGGTCCAGCCGCTTACGAACCGCCTCGTCGTCGACGCGCTCCAGAGCCGACTCGACGTTGCCCATGATCACAGTCAGCATATTATTGAAATCGTGGGCGATCCCGCCCGTCAGCTGGCCGACGGCCTCCATCTTCTGGGCCTGTCGCAAGGCATCTTCGGCATCGCGTCGCCGGGACACGTCCAGCTGGGAGGCGAAATAATACAGTAGCTTGCCATCGGTCCCGAATACTGGGCTGATAAACAGCGCATTCCAGAAGGCCGAGCCGTCCTTGCGATAGTTCAGCAGTTCGACCGAAATATCGGTCTTGGCCTGGATGGCGGCCCTAACGGATGCGACCGTTTCCGGATCGCTGCCCGGTCCCTGAAGGAATCGGCAGTTACGCCCGACGATTTCCTCGGCATCGTAGCCGGTCAGTTCCTGAAATGCGACATTGACGAAAACCAGCGGATTGTCCGGCAGATTAGGATCGGTGACGGCCATCGGCATGCGCGTCATTTCGACGGCCGCGAAGAAGATGTCGTCCTGGCCCGAGAACCCTTCCGCACTCACGCGCGGGTGAAAGGGTCGTTTCGGGTGAACGATATTGGTCGTGTCCGTCAAGCGACGCGCTCCGTCAGCGGATCACGCTGATCCGGCAAAGCTAGCGCAGTTAGAGGAAAAAGGTTCACGCCGCAAAGGTCGCCAGCGTACACTTCCAGGCTCTCCGCGTGGCAGTCCCTAGGGGAGTCGAACCCCTCTCTTCAGGTTGAAAACCTGACGTCCTAACCGATAGACGAAGGGACCGCTGCGCGAGAGCGGGCGATATAGCGGGCGATTCCGGGGGGCGCAAGCGTCGTTTTCGATCAATCCGCCATGCGCGGATCGGCCACGTCGTCGATCTCGAACTGCACGCCCTTGCGCCCATTCCAGTCGTCCGCCTTCAGACGACCGACGACACTCAACCCCCCCTGCCCCATGAGCAAGGCCTTGCCTATCGGCAGGTCGGCGCATCGCCACATGATGGACTTCACCGAGGCCCCGTCCGCTCCGACCAGCCGGCATCGCACATGACCACCGTTCATCTGGACCGGCTCGCGGGCCTGCACTCCATGCAGGGCGAACAACGGCTCCGGATTGGCCGGTCCGAACGGAGCGAGCCGCTCGAAATCCTCGAACAACGCCCGCGTGGCCCCACCCGGCTCGATCAACGCATCGACCTCGACCCAGTCCAAGGCAGCCGCGTCCGCCTGTTCGCCCGCCATCCGGTCATTCAGGAAATCCCGCAAGCCATCGATCTCGTCGGCCCGCACCGTCAGCCCCGCCGCCATAGCGTGACCGCCGCCCGCCATCAGCACGCCGCTCTCCCAGGCCGCCTGCACCGCCCGGCCCAGGTTCATGCCGGGCTGAGACCGCCCCGAACCCTTGCCCACGCCGTTGATCGCATCGACGCCGATCACCACGACCGGCTTCCGCCACCGCTCGCGCAGCCGCCCGGCCACGATCCCGACCACCCCGGGATGCCAGTCCTCGCCCGCCACCACCACGACCGCCGAACCATCGGCGTGAGCGCCCGTCGCCTCGACCCGCCGGGTCGCCTGTTCGGTCACCTCGCGCTCGACATCGCGCCGGGCGATGTTGAGGGCGTCCAGTTCAAGGGCGATGGCCTCGGCCTCCGCCGGATCGTCGGTCGACAGCAGCCGCGCACCCAGGTCCGACTTGCCGATCCGCCCGCCCGCATTGATCCGCGGCCCCAGGATGAAGCCCGCATGGTTGGACTTGGCCGGTCCCGGCTCGGCTCCCGCCGCCGCCAGCAGCGCCCTCAGACCCGGATTGCCCCAGTCCGTCATGACCTTCAGCCCCAGCCCCGTGAGCGCCCGGTTGAACCCCGTCAGCCCCGTGACGTCGCAAATCGCCCCCATGGCCACCAGATCCAGCCACTGGCGGATATCCGGCTCGGGCCGGTCGGCGTACATACCCCGCCCCCGCGCCTCGCGGTTCAGCGCCGCCAGCAACACGAACACCACCCCCGCCGCCGCCAGATTGCCCTGTCCCGACGTGTCACCGGGCCGGTTCGGATTGACCACAGCCAGACACTGCGGCGGCTGTTCGCGCATCATGTGGTGATCGATGACCACGATCTTCAGCCCGATGGCACAGCCGTAGGCGATAGCCTCGTTCGCCGCCGCGCCACAGTCCACCGTGACGACCAGATCGGCCCCGAGGCCCTTCAGCGTCTCGAAGGCCCTCGCGCTCGGGCCATACCCCTCGGTCAGCCGGTCCGGGACATAGATCGGCAGGTCCGCCCCCACTGCCCGGAACCAGCGCACCAGCAGGGCCGCGCTGGACGCTCCATCCACGTCGTAGTCGGCGAACACATGGATCCGTTCCCCCGCCTGGATCGCATCGACGATCGCGGTCGCCGCCGCGTCCATGTCCATGAAGTTGGACGGATCGGGAAACAGCGCCTTCAGCGTGGGCCTCAGGAAATCCGCCCCCTGCGCCGCCGTCACGCCCCGCGCTGCCAGCGCCCGCGCCAGTGGCTCGTTCAGCCCCAGTCCCTGCATATGGGCCCGGATGACCGCCGCCTCCGCCGGTCTCTGCCGCCAGGCTCGTCCTGACAAGGATCGAGAGATGCCCAGGAACGCAGGCGCTGTCCCGCCGTCCGCCATCTCAGACAGGCCGTGTCGTGCGGATACGCCGCACCGACCGGTCGCTGGAATCCATCACCAGCGTGTGGGTCGTCACGAACCCGTTTGCGAACCGCACCCCGTCCAGCAAGGCCCCCTTGGTCACGCCCGTCGCCGCGAACACCGCGTCCTTGGACACCAGTTCGTGCAGGTCGTATTTTCGGTCGAAGTCGGTCACGCCGGTCCGCTCGGCCCGACGTCGCTCGTCGTCGTTGCGGAACAGCAGTCGCCCCTGGAAATGCCCGCCGACGCATTTCAGCGCCGCCGCCGCCAGCACCCCCTCCGGCGCTCCGCCGGACCCCAGATACAGATCGATACCGGTCTCAGCCTCGGCCGTATGGATCACCCCCGCGACGTCGCCATCGGTGATCATCATGATCCGCGCCCCGACATCCCTCAGCGCCGCGACCAGCTCGGCATGTCGCGGGCGGTCCATGATACAGACGGTGATCTCGCCGGGCTTCACCCCCTTGGCACCGGCCAGGGCCTGGACATTGTCCTGCGGGCTCATGTCCAGATCGACAAGCCCCGGCGCATAGCCCGGCCCGATCGCGATCTTGTCCATATAGGTGTCCGGCGCATGCAGCAGCCCGCCCCCCGGCGACATGGCCAGCACCGTCAGGGCATTGGCCATGGCCTTGGCCGTCAGGGTGGTCCCTTCCAGCGGGTCCAGGGCGATGTCGATCGCCGGGCCTCGTCCGGTGCCGACCTTCTCGCCGATATACAGCATCGGGGCTTCGTCCCGCTCGCCCTCGCCGATGACGATCCGCCCGTCGATATCCAGCCGGTTCAGGGCCGTGCGCATGGCGTCGACCGCCAGCTGGTCCGCCGCCTGTTCGTCGCCCCGCCCGATCTGGTCCCAGGAGGCGATGGCGGCCAGTTCGGTCACGCGCGCGGCGTCGGCCGCCAGTGTCGAGGCGTAAGGGGCCGGATCGGCCATGGGCGTTGTCTCCTGCGGGCATGATCCCCGGATTCTGTCGTCCGGGCGATGCCTGATCTGTGTGACGAGTGTTGTGGGGCCGCCTATCGCGGCGTGATCCGCGCAGGCGCTTTGGCCCGATCCCGCAGTCGCTGGGCGAAGGCCTCGATCTCCGCCTGGGTCTGGAGCGTGGCGGGGGCTGGCTGGGACGCCGCCACCCGCGCGGCGATGTCGCGCTCGAACGCCGCCGAATCCTGCAACGACCACTCCAGCCGCCCGACCTCGCCGTTCAGCGCCCCGCCGGTCACCCGCAAGGTATTCACCGACTGCGCCACCTCGACTGGGGTGGGCAGGCCCACGGGCGCGGGGGGAAAGTCCTTCCATTCCGGATAGGCCCGGTTCGCATCCACCAGCGCCTGCACACGCGGGGCCAGGGGCGAGGTCGGATCGGTCTGTGGATCGAAGGCCCCGACGCATCCCGACAGACCCGCCGCCGCGACGGCGCAAAGAAACATCTTTTTCGAGCAGGACGCGTTCATTTCGAGGGCCGTCATATGCCATGATCGGTTCAGGCGGAAGGGTCGCATCGCTGCGATCCGCTCCCAACGACCCGCCACCTGCGAAATGCGCGAGAGGACGCCCCATGGCCAAACGCCCGACGAAGGCCCCGCCCGCAGAGGTCGAGGCCTCGCGCCCGCCGCGCAAATCCGGTCGCCCGACCTCGCCAAAGCCGCCCCGTCCTCGCGCCAAGACGGCGGCACCCGAAGTCATCGCCACGCAGGTCGAGGCCACGGTCGCCCCGCCGCCGAAACCCGCCCCCGAACCCGCGCCGACTCCGCCATCCGAACCGGCCAACCCCTTCGCCTTCCCCGGCGAGGACCAGCGTCAGATGCTGGAGACCCTGTCGCTCAACCTCGCCCGCGCAGCCATGACGGCCCAGTCCGCGATTGCCGAGGCCGCCCTGTCTCAGGCCGACCGCCCTGCCGCCCTGTCGCCCGATCCATTCAACGTCGGGCCGGCCATGAACTCGGTCATGACCAGCCTGGCCTCGCGCCCGGACAAGCTGTTCGCCGCCCAGGCCGATCTGTTCAACCGCTACATGGACCTTTGGGCCTCCACGACCCGCCGCGTCGCGGGCGAGGAACCGCTGCAGCCCTCCAGGGACAAGCGCTTCAAGGATCCTGCCTGGTCAGAAAACCCGATGTTCGACGTCATGCGCCAATCCTATCTGGTAACCTCCGACTGGATGAATGGCCTGGTCTCCTCGGTCGAGGACGTGGACCCGATCGTCAAACGCCGCGCCGAGTTCTTCACCAAACTGCTGACCGACGCCTTCTCCCCCTCCAACTTCCTGGCCTCCAACCCCGTCGCCCTGAAGGCCATGGCCGACACAAACGGCGAGTCTCTGGTCAAGGGGATGCAGAATTTCGCCGCCGACCTCGAACGCGGCATGGGCAAGCTGAAGATCAGCCAGGCCGACTACGGCAAGTTCGTCGTTGGCGAGAACGTCGCCACCGCCCCGGGACAGGTCGTCTGGCGCGACGAACTATTTGAACTGATTCAGTTTGACCCCGCCACCGACCAGCAGCGGAAAATTCCCCTGCTGATCTTCCCGCCCTGGATCAACAAATTCTACATCCTGGATCTGCAGCCAGAGAACTCGATGATCCGCTGGCTCTCGGCCCAGGGCTTCACCGTCTTCGTCTGTTCCTGGGTCAATCCGGACAAGGACAAGGCCGGTTTCGGCTTCGACGACTATCTGGAAAAGGGCATCTACCGCGCCACCGAAAAGGCCATGGAACAGGCGGGGACGGACCGGCTGAACACCGTCGGCTACTGTATCGGCGGCACGCTGATGGGGGCCGCCCTCGCCCACATGGCCGAGACCGGCGACAAGCGCGTCAACGCCACCACCTTCTTCGCCGCCCAGCATGATTTCGCGGAAGCGGGCGACCTGCTGCTGTTCACCGACGAACATTGGCTGGCCCAGGTCGAGGAACAGATGGACGCGGCGGGCGGCGTCCTGCCCGGCGCGGCCATGGCCGAGACCTTCAACGCGCTGCGCGCCAACGACCTGATCTGGTCGTTCTTCGTCAGCAACTACCTGATGGGCAAGTCGCCCGCCGCCTTCGACCTCTTGTTCTGGAACGCTGATCAGACCCGGATGCCCAAGGCCCTGCACATGAACTATCTGCGCAGCATGTACGGCCAGAACCTTCTGTCCAAAGGCGAATTCGAGATCGGTGGCGTCAAGGTCGACCTGACCAAGGTCAAGATCCCGCTGTATTTCCAGGCCAGCCGCGAGGATCATATCGCGCCGATGAACTCGGTCTACCGCTCGGCCCGTGCCTTCACCAATGCCGCCGTCACCCTGACGCTGGCGGGCTCCGGCCATATCGCCGGTGTCGTCAATCCGCCCAGTGCCAACAAATACCAGCACTGGATCAACGACGCCCTGCCCGCCACGCTCAGTGAATGGCAGGCCGCCGCCACCGAACACCCCGGCAGCTGGTGGACCCATTGGGCGGCCTGGCTGCATGACAAGTCCGGCGAATGGGTCGCATCCCGCGATCCCAAATCCGGCCCCCTTTCTCCCATAGAACCGGCCCCCGGCAGCTATGTGAAAGTGAAGTCTTGATCCGTATCGAACCGAACCTGCTGCTGGCCATCGCCACCGGCCTGCCGCTGCTCCTGCTGACCCTGACCGCGACCGTCTATGGCGAGGCTGGGCCAGAATGGCGCTATCCGTTCCTGGCCGGGCTCTACACCATCATGTACGTTGGCCTGAACAAGCCCTTGTCTCGCCTGATGAAGATGCGCACCGATCGTCCGCCGATGATCAGCAGGGAGGTGCCGATGTCGGTGCTCTGGGCCAGTATTTTTCCCGGCATCGTCATGGTCATGGCGGCGGTGCCGTTCCTGATTCGCGGCTTCGACTACGGCCTGCTCGTCGTGATCGCCTCGATCATGTTCGGCTTCACCGTCGATTCCGCCATGAAATCTCTCAAGCGGCCTTGAAGGTCAGCGCCACTCCGTTGTTGCAATACCGCTTGCCCGTCGGACGCGGCCCGTCGTCGAAGATGTGCCCCTGATGACCCAGGCAACGGGCGCAATGGTATTCGGTGCGCGGGATGCCGATCGCGTAATCCGTCTTGGTCCCGACGCTGCCCGCGATGACGTCATAGAAGCTGGGCCAGCCCGTGCGGCTGTCATATTTGGTCGCCGACCGGAACAGCGGCAGGTCGCACCCCCGGCAATGGAAGACACCCGCCCGCTTCTCGTCGTTCAACGGGCTGGTATAGGGCCGCTCCGTTCCCTCCTGCCTCAGCACGTTGAAACTGGCGGCCGGCAGACGCTCGCGCCACTGTGCCTCTGTCATGCGCCGGAACGGCGAGGACGCGTACTGGGCCTCCGATGCATCAGCGGGGCCGGACGAGCATCCGGTGATGGCAACGGCACTCGCACCGATCAGCAGGGAACGGCGATCGAAATTCATGGCTTGGGTCATGCTCAAACTACGCTGGACATCCTCGATAGGTTTCATGTCAGCCCCGTCGACTCGTCGAGACCCAGCATGACGTTCAGGTTCTGCACCGCCGCCCCGGACGCTCCCTTGCCCAGATTGTCCAGCAGAGCCACCAGCCGCATCTGACCACCCCTGCGATCCCCAAACACGTGAAGCCGCATCCGGTTGGTCCCGTTCAGGCTCTCTGGCTCAATCCCCGTCATCGCCTCGGTCTCCTCCAGCGACGCGACCTCGACAAACCGGTAACCGTCATAGGCCTCGGCCAGAACGGCATGCACGGCCTCGACCGATGGCCATCCGGCCAGCGACACCAGATGCAGCGGCACCTCGACCAGCATCCCCTGGCGATAGTTCCCGACCGCCGGACAGAACAGGACATCGCGCACCAGTCCCGTATGGCGCGTCATTTCCGGCACATGTTTGTGCGCCAGGCTCAGCCCATAGGCGCGATACGCCGTCCTTGCCCCGGCGGCCTCGAAATCGGCGATCATCGCCTTGCCGCCGCCGGAGTAGCCCGAGACGGCATTCACCGTCACATGATGATCGGGCCGCATCAGCCCTGCCCTGACCAGCGGCCGGATCAGACCGATGAACCCCGTCGGATAGCAGCCAGGGTTGCTGACGCGCGTCGATGCGCCGATTGCCGCCGCCTGATCCGCCTCCATCTCGGCGAACCCATAGGTCCAGCCATCGACAACCCGAAACGCCGTCGAGGCGTCGATGACCCGCGTCGCCGGATTGTCGATCATCCCCACGGCCTCGATCGCCGCATCGTCGGGCAGGCACAGGATCACCGCATCCGCCGCATTCAGTGCCTCCCGCCGCGCACCGACATCCTTGCGCCGGTCGCCGGCCAGCGAGATGAACTCCAGATCAGTCCGGCCTTCCAGCCGCTGACGGATTTCCAGACCCGTCGTGCCGGCCTCGCCGTCGATGAAGATTGTATGGGTCATGACAGCTCCTGCCGCGTGCGCGAAAGCCTCAGTAGGCGTGGCTCTCGGCCGGGCGGTCTTCCAGATGGCCGTCCTTCAGGGCGAAGACCCGGTCCATATGGCCGGCCAGTTCCATATTGTGCGTGGCAATGAGCGCGGCAACGCCCGTCTCCTTGACCAGTTTCTGCAGCGCCTCGAACACCGTCTGGCTGGTGCCGGGGTCCAGGTTGCCGGTCGGTTCATCGGCCAGCAGCAGCCGCGGCTGGTTGGCCAGGGCCCGGGCCAGCGCCACCCGCTGCTGTTCGCCGCCCGACATCTGCGCCGGCTGGTGCAGCACCCGCTCGGCCAGACCCAGGGCTCCCAGCGCCGCCTCGGCCATGCGGCGGGCCTCGGCCTGGGACTTGCCCGCGATCCGGACTGGCAGGGCGACGTTGTCGCGGGCATCGAACTCCGGCAGCAGGTGGTGGAACTGATAGACAAAGCCGATGCGCGACAGGCGGATGCGGGTCCGGGCCCGCTCGTCCAGACTGCCCACATCCTCGCCGTCGATCAGGATCTGGCCCGCCGTAGGCCGTTCCAGCAGACCGGCGGCGTGGAGCAGAGACGACTTGCCCGACCCCGACGGCCCGATCAGCCCGACCAGCTCGCCCGGATGGATGTCCAGATCGACACCTCTCAGCACCGTCAGGTCGCCCCGACCAGTCGTGTAGGTGCGGGTCACACCGCGAACGGAAAGAACCGGACTACTCATAACGCAGGGCCTCGACCGGATCGATCCGCGACGCCGACCACGATGGCGGCAGACTGGCCACGCAGCTCATGACCAGCGACCACACCGCGACCCAGAACACGTCGATAGGATCGACGAGGGCCGGAATGGCGTCCAGCATATAGACCTGGGCATCGAACACCTGGACGCCCGTCACCGCCTCGACGAAGCCCTGGATCGCGCCGATGTTCAGGCAGAACAACAGACCCAGCGTCAGCCCGGCCAGCGTGCCCGCAACGCCGATCGTCGCCCCGGCCATGAAGAAGATGCGCAGGATCGACGACGGACTGGCCCCGATGGTCCTCAGGATGGCGATGTCGCGGCCCTTGTTCTTCACCAGCATGACGATGCCGGAGATGATGTTCATGGCCGCGATGGCGACGACCAGGCCCAGGATGATGCTCATGGCCACGCGCTCGACCTTCAGCGCGCCATAGAAGGCGGCCAGCTGCTCGCGCCAGTCGGTGACGATCGCACCTCGCCCGGCGGCCTGACGCACGGCGTCGGTATATTCCCCGACGGCATCGGGATCGTCGAGCTTCATCTCGACGACATCCCACAGGCCTTCCTTGCCGAAGAACAGCTGCGCCTGTTCCAACGGCATGAAGATATAGACTCGGTCGAAATCCGCCGTGCCCGACGAATAGGTGCCGCCGACGCGATAGACCTTCTCCAGCCCGCCCAGATTGCCGAACGCGCTGTCGGCTCCACTGGGCGAGTACAACGTGATGGGATCGCCGACCCGCAGCCCCAACTGGTCCGCCAGCGATTGTCCGATCAGGACATTGTCGCCGCCATAGGCCCCTTGCCCGAAGGTCTCTTTCGCGACCTCAAGCAGGCTGGAATAGACATACTGCATCGTGTCGAGATCGTCGGGGCGCAGACCCCGAACCATCCCCCCGGTCGTGATGCCGTTTGCACGGAAGATCGCCTGGTTCTCGGTCAACGGACTGACGCTGGCCACACCCGGCACGGTCCGCAGACGCTCCAGCATCGCGTCCCGGTCCGGCGCGACCAGCACGGGTCCCTGGACATACATATGGCCGTTGAAGCTCAGCATCCGGCCGAGCAACTCGGACCGGAACCCGGCCATGATGCTCATGACGCTGATAAGCACGGCGACGGCCAGCATGATGCCGACGAAGCTGATGATGGCGATCAGGGCGACGCCGCCCTCCTTGCGCTTGGCCCGCAGATAGCGGAGCGCCAGGCCGATCTCCCAGCTTGAAAAGGCCCCGGCGGGCTTCCCGGATGCGATCGTCAAGCCAGAAGCTCCATCGCCTGATCCAGCGGCAGGGTCTGTTTCTCGCCCGTGGCGCGGCGCTTGAGTTCCACCACGCCTTCGGCCACGCCCTTGGGACCGATGGTCAACTGCCACGGGATGCCGATCAGGTCGGCGGTGGCGAACTTTCCGCCCGGCCGCTCGTCGGTGTCGTCGTACAGCACCGACTTGCCTGCTGCCTCCAGCCGTCCCACGGCGTCTTCGCAGGCGGTGCAGACCGCTACGTCATTGACCCGCAGATTGATCACCGAGACGTCGAACGGAGCCACCGCGTCCGGCCAGATAATCCCCGCCTCATCGTGGCTGGCCTCGATGATCGCGCCCAGCAGACGCGACACCCCGACGCCATAGCTGCCCATATGCACCGGCACGTCCTTGCCGTCTGGACCCGCGACATGGGCCTTCATCGGGGCAGAGTATTTGGTGCCGAAATAGAAGATGTGTCCGACCTCGATCCCGCGCGCCGTCAGGCGATCGGCCTCTGCCGTCTGGGTCTCGAACTGGGCAGCGTCGTGCATTTCCTCGGTCGCGGCATAGAGCGACGTCCGCCCGTCAACGATTGATTGCAGATCGTTCCAGTCCACATCCGCACCCGGCGCAGGCATTTCGACCAGCGCCTTGTCGCAGAACACCTGGCTCTCGCCCGTCTCGGCCAGGACGATGAACTCGTGGCTCAGGTCGCCGCCGATCGGTCCGGTATCCGCCCGCATCGGCACGGCCTTCAGCCCCAGCCGGGCGAAGGTGTTCAGATAGGCCACGAACATCCGGTTGTACGCCTTGCGTGCGCTGGCCTCGTCGATATCGAAGGAATAGGCGTCCTTCATCAGGAACTCTCGCCCGCGCATGACACCGAACCGGGGCCGACGCTCGTCGCGGAATTTCCACTGGATGTGAAACAGGTTCAGCGGCAAGGCCTTGTAGCTCTTGACGAAACTGCGGAAGATGTCGGTGATCATCTCCTCGTTCGTGGGGCCGTACAGCAGCTCGCGCTCATGCCGATCGGTGATCCGCAGCATCTCTGGGCCATAGGCGTCATAGCGCCCGCTTTCGCGCCACAGGTCGGCCAGTTGCAGCGTGGGCATCAGCAGCTCGACCGCTCCGGCCCGCTCCTGTTCCTCGCGCACGATCTGCTCGATCCTGTTCAGCACTCGCAGCCCCAGCGGCAACCAGGCATAGATGCCGGCGGCCTCCTGTTTGATCAGCCCGGCGCGCAGCATCAGCTGGTGCGACACGATCTGGGCGTCGGAGGGGGCTTCTTTCAGCGTGGGCAGGAAATAGCGCGACAGGCGCATGGGCGGACTCTCGGTCAAGGAACAGGCTAGGCTTTAGCGGGTCATCAAGGGCGAAAGCTAGGCCAGAACGCGATCAAACGCCCCGACTACCACGCCCCCGCGTCGCGAAGGGCCTTGGCGAAATCCTCCGGCAGTTCGCCCGCGTCCAGCGATGACAAATCCGGCGGCGCGTCCTTGGGCTCCAGATAGCGCCAGCCCTGGAAGGGTCGCCGGGCCTGCGAAGCCGTGCGTACGACCTCGGGCGACAGCTTGATATGGCACATGGAGGCCTTGCCCTCGCCGCGCGTCGTGATGTCCAGGATCGGCATCCGGCAGGTCACCGATCCCTTCATGACCCAGAAAATCGACCCGCCATCCTCGATCTCGGTCGCGCGTTTGGGGGTCATGCGAGTGTGAACGGTCAGCCAGTCCCCCTTGGCCGCGCGCCGTTCCAGGGTCTCCACCTTGGCGACGCCGACGCACAGCTTGATCATGTGGAGAGGCATCGGCGGCCTCTAGCATCTCCCTCCCCGGCTTGGGGAGGGAGAATGCGGTGCGTGCTTACGGCTGCGGCGACGTGGTCGTCACGGTCGCGGTGCCGGTCGGTGCAGGGGCGGCGGGTGCCGGGGCCTCTATGATGACGGGGCGGGCGGCCTGGGCCTGGGCGGTGCGGGCTTCGCTGATGGCGCGGGCCGCCTCGGCTTGGGCCCGGGCGGCGTCGGCGCGGGCGAACTCGACGCTCTGCTGGGCGCCAGCGATCTGGCCCTGGATCACGGCCTGGTCAGCGTTGGCATTGGCCTGGGCCGCCTCGGCCTGTGCCAGAGCCAGTTCAGCCTCGGTGTCGTCATTGCCGCCCGAAGCCAACATCCAGAAGACGGCGATCAGCACCACAGCAGACAGGATGCCCGCCACCCACCATCCGGTGTTGGATTCTGGCCGCACGACGACAGTCTCAATGGTTTCGGTGTAAACCGGCTGGTTCGGCGGAATGCGGTTGATCTCGAGGTTCGGATCGAGATTGGGGTCGTACTGGCTCATCGGGTGTCCCTCCATTGAACACCCCGAACGGCTCCGCTTGGCGGCGGTTCCGCCTCACCCCATCCGGCGCAGCACCAGGGCCGACCAGGCATCGCGATGAATCCGCCGCTCCAGATGAAAGCCGCGCGACAGATAGGCCGCCGTCACCCGCCGCTCCTGCGTCCGCAGCAGTCCCGACAGGATGGCGATGCCACCCAGCCGCAACGCCTCCTTGATGTCCTGCGACAGGGCCACCAGCGGCGGCGCCAGGATGTTGGCGAACACCAGGTCATACGGCCCCTCGGCCCGGATGCGCCGGTCGTTCAGACCCGAGGCGTGGACGAAGGTCGCGTCCGCCCGGTTCAGTTTCGCATTCTCGTTGGCGATCCGCACGGACGGCTTGTCGATGTCGGTGCCCACGGCCACCCGCGACCCAGTCCGCGCCGCCGCGATGGCCAGGACGCCTGTACCGCACCCGACGTCCAGCACACGCTCGAACCGCTCGCGCTTCAGCAGTTCATCGAATGCCACCAGACACCCGACCGTCGTCCCGTGGTGCCCGGTGCCGAAGGCCGCGCCCGCGTCGATCTTCAGGTTCACCGCATTGGACGGCACCCGCCCCTGGTCGTGCGCGCCGTAAACGAAGAACCGCCCGGCCCGGACCGGTGGCAGTCCCGACAGCGACATGGCCAGCCAGTCGGCGTCGGCCAGAACCTCGACCTTGACCGACACGCCGGGATGTTCGGCCAGCCGCGCCTGCAGGCCTTCGGCCTCTTCGTCCGAGGTCGGGAAGGCGTCGATGCGCCACAGACCCTTGTCCTCGTCCTCTTCGAGGATCGAGTAGGTCGCGCCCTCCAGCATGACGTCGCTGTCGATCGCCTCGGCGGCGGCCTCCGCGGCGGCGCGAGGCCCGCGTGCGATGATCTGAAGTGCGGTATGTGACATTTCTCAAAGACCGTTATCATGCCGAATCGAAACAGTCCTGGGCGCGGATATCCTCGCCCGTCGAAACCGAGGGGTCGGGGAATACATGGCCAAGTCACCGTCTGAAACCAAAGCGTCGGCGAAACCCGCCTCCGCTGCCGCTTCCAAGCCGAAACCGGCGGTAAAGTCGAGCGCCGCGAAGCCCGCCGCCGCGAAAGCCGCAGCGCCCAAGGCCGCGAAACCGGCCGCCAAGACAGCGATCGCCAAGCCCGTGACCGCGAAAGCCGCGCCCAAAGCGGCGGCACCCAAGCCTGCGGCCAAGGCTCCGGTGGCCAAGGCTCCGGCGAGCAAGGTGGCCGCTGCAAAATCCGCGACCGCAAAGCCTGCACCCGCGGCCAAGGCGGCCACTCCGGCCAAACCCGCCAAGCCGGCCGTGAAGGCCGTTGCCAAGGCCCCGACGGCCAAACCCGCTGTAAAAGCCGCCCCTGCCGCCAAGGCTGCGCCCAAGCCGAAGGCCGCCGCGAAACCCGCCCCGGCTGCCAAGGCCAAGCCGACCGTTGCCAAGCCTGCCGTTGCAGAGGCCCCGGCCCCCGCTCCAAAGCCCGCAGCCGCCGCCCCTGCTACGGAGTCCAAACCCGTCGAGGCACCGAAACCCGTCGAAGCCCCCAAGCCCGCCGCCGCTGCCCCGGCAGCACCTCCGGCCAAGAAGGGCTTCTTCGCCCGACTGTTCGGTCTCTGAGGCATCAAGGATCGGGCATGAAAAACGCCGGACGGGGCGACCCGTCCGGCGTTTTTTCGTATCCGCAACTACCGCCGATCAGGCGGGGGCGAGATCCTCGGCCAGGATGGCCATCTCGAACATGAAGCTGCCGTCCTCGTCCTCGTCGTCGAACACGACGCCGATAAACTCGTCGCCGACATAGACCTCGGCCGAGTCGGTGACCTTGGCGCGGGGCTTCACGACGATGCCGCCGGTGTTGAAGGTCCGTTTCAGATGCGTCTCGATACGCTTCATGTCGGTGTCGTTCATCGCGGGCCTCGTGGTCTTGATGGGAAGGCGCGGACCCTAGGGGAGCCGGTCCCGCATGAAAACCCCGCGCTCATATAAAGCGGGGCGCGAACTTCTCCCTCCGCCCTCGACCGGCTATGTCCCCCGCCATGACCCTCCCCCACGCCCTGCCCCACCTGTCCGCCGTCGCCGCCGACTACGACATCCTGTTGTGCGACGTCTGGGGGGTGATCCACAACGGACGCGAGAGCTGGCCCGCCGCCTGCGAGGCGCTGACCCGGTTCAACCGCGACAACGGCCATGTCGTCCTGATCTCCAACTCGCCCCGCCCGGCCTCGGACGTGGTAGAGCAGCTGGATCGGCTTGGCGTGCCGCGCGACTGCTGGCGGGCCTTCGTCACCTCCGGCGACGCCACCCGCGCCGAGTTGAGCCACCGCGCCGCCGGATCGGTCTGGATCATCGGCCCTGACCGGGACTGGCCGCTTTATGACGGCCTCGACCTGACCCGCGCCGAGGGTGCCGAGGACGCTGCCTTCATCTCCGTCACCGGCCCCCACGACGACGAGACCGAGACGCCCGAGGACTACCGCGAACGCCTGATCCCCGCCGCCGCCCGCGATCTGGAGATGATCTGCGCCAACCCAGACCGCATCGTCCAGCGCGGCGACCGGATCATCTATTGCGGGGGAGCCATCGCGGACCTGTATGCCTCCCTCGGCGGGCGGGTGACCATGGCGGGCAAGCCGTTCGGACCGATCTATGCCCTGGCGATGGCCGAGGCCGAACGGCTGCTGGGTCGGCCGGTCGATCGTTCCCGGGTCCTGTGCATCGGCGACGGCGTCATCACCGACGTGATGGGGGCCAACAACCAGGCGCTGGACTGTCTGTTCATCGCCCAGGGCATCCACGGCGACGCGGCCCGCGGTGCCGACGGGACGCTCGATCCCGCCCGCGCCGAAGACCTGCTGAAGGCCGAAACCACCTGGGCCCGGTACGCCGCGCTGGACCTGATCTGGTAGGTCGCTCGCATCGTCCGGGCCGAGCGCCTATCTTCGCGACTCACATGCCCATCCGCCGCCTCCCGCCCGAGACCGTCAACCGCATCGCCGCCGGTGAGGTGGTCGAACGCCCGGCCAGCGCCATCAAGGAACTGGTCGAGAACGCCCTGGACGCCGGTGCCCGCCGCATCGAGATCCAGGCCGACGGCGGCGGCCTGTCGCGCATCCTGATCGCCGACGACGGCCATGGCATGGCCCCGGACCAGCTGGCCCTGGCCATCGAGCGCCACGCGACGTCAAAGCTGGAGCCCGACGACGCGGGCGACGTCGACCTGCTGCGCATCCACACCCTGGGCTTTCGCGGCGAGGCCCTGCCCTCCATCGGCTCGGTCGCCCGCCTGACCATCACCAGCCGCGCCCGCGAAGCCTCCGACGCACACCAGATTATGGTCGAGGGCGGCGACACCCGCCCGGTCGCCCCCGCCGCCTTCCCCGGCCCGCACGGCGCCCGGGTCGAGGTCCGCGACCTGTTCTACGCCACCCCCGCCCGCCTGAAATTCATGAAGTCCGAGCGCGCTGAGGCCATGGCCATCTCCGAGGAGATCAAGCGCCAGGCCATGGCCCATGAAGCCGTTGCCTTCACCCTCGACCTCGATGGCCGCACCACCCTTCGCCTGCCCGCCGAACACCCCGGAGACCATGGCCGCCTGAAACGCCTCGCCGCCCTGCTGGGCCGCGATTTCGAGGCCAATGCCCTGCTGATCGACCAGTCGCGCGACGGCATCCGCCTGTCCGGCTACGCCGGCCTGCCGACCTATTCCCGAGGCAACGCCGCGCATCAGTATCTGTTCGTCAACGGCCGCCCCGTCCGAGACCGGCTGCTGCAAGGAGCCCTGCGCGGGGCCTATGCCGACTTCCTGGCCAGGGACCGCCACCCCGCCGCCGTCCTGTTCCTGGAGGTCGATCCCCTCTACGTCGACGTCAACGTCCACCCGGCCAAGGCCGAGGTCCGGTTCCGCGACCCGGCGCTGGTGCGCGGCCTGATCGTCGGAGCCTTGCGTCACGCACTGGCGGGCTCCGGCCACCGCGCCTCCACCACCGTCGCCGACAATGTCATCGCCGGATTCACGGCCCACAGCGGAGCGACACCGCAGGGACCAGGGACTAGGGACTGGGGGCTAGGGTCGCCTCGCGCCGCGACCGGCTACAGCGGCTGGCAGGGCTGGGCCGCCCCCGCCAACACCACGGCCCAGATCATTCCCGGCCTGAACGAACGCAGCGCGCGCATCGAACCCGCGCCTTCCCTAGCCCCTAGTCCCTATTCCCCAGAACCCGATCCGCAGGATCGCCCCTTGGGCGCCGCCCGCGCCCAGTTGCACGGCACCTATATCGTGGCCCAGACCCGCGACGGCCTGGTCGTAGTCGATCAGCACGCCGCCCACGAGCGCCTGGTCTATGAGCGGATGAAGGCCCAGATGGCCGAGGGCTCCGTCACCCGCCAGGCCCTGCTGACGCCAGAGGTGGTCGAGCTGGACCCCGCCGAAGCCGACCGCGTCTCCGCCGCATCCGATCAGCTGGCCGAGCTGGGCCTGATCGTCGAGCCGTTCGGCGGCGGCGCCGTCCTGGTGCGCGAGACGCCGGCCATGCTGGGCGACACCGACGTCCAGGGCCTGATCCGCGACATCGCCGACGACCTCTCGGAACACGGCGCGGCCCTGTCGCTCAAGGAACGCCTGGGCGCCATCTGCGGCACCATGGCCTGCCACGGCAGCGTCCGCGCCGGGCGTGTCCTCAGCGCCCCCGAAATGAACGCCCTCCTCCGCCAGATGGAAGCCACCCCGCACTCCGGCCAGTGCAACCACGGACGCCCGACCTATGTGGAGCTGAAGTTGGCGGATCTGGAACGGTTGTTTGGGCGGCGGTGATTACAAAACAGCCTGCTTATAACGCCCGACGACGGTGAGGCTTCCGCGCCCGCACCTCAGTCACTAGCTCTCGGCCAGCCCCCTCCAACCATGCGTCAAAATTTCCTCGTGCTTCTGTTGTTAGAATTCCCGAGAATACATCAGGCTTTGCTGCATAAAGGCAGTGTCGCATTTCGGTGAACGGATTGAATTTATCGCCTAGGCCAGAAGAAATAAAATACTCTTTGTAATGGCGAGCGAGAGAGACATACTCGCGAAGATAAAAATTGAACTTCCCTCTGCTTATCTCCGGTTCACGCAAAATTACCTCTGACGTAAAGCCATCAATGCGCTGTGGGTCAAAGTTATACTGTGGATAGAAATGACTAACGATTCGGAGGAGGCGAAATGCATCTAACGGAGCATACTGACCCGGCTCGATTTCGCCGCCTTGCGGCGCAATGGCATCGCCAACTAAGTCAAGCGCAGCGTCGCCCGTGTTGTCCTCATTCTGCGCTCGCTCGATCTCTTGCTGTGTTGCGTCGCGAATATATCGAAACTCGCGGTCAGCAAGTTCAAAAAGTGCTGCGAGGGTGTTGATACGTCTCTTCAAGCTAACCGGGATCGATTTCTTATATTTTATTTTGTGATCTAGCGTGCTCCACGATTCTTGGACGATGGTCCGAATCTGAAGTTCGAATCGATATGGCGCGAAGGCACGGAAGCCTCGCATCGCGCCCCGACCGTCGTCGAGGCACAGATCAAGATGCAATCCCTTATAGCCAAACTCATTTTCGGTTCCTTCTATCTTTGCTAATTTATCTGTGACGTCGAGCACCTTTAGCTCTTGCCGAAATATATCCCCCAGCGGCTCGATCTGATCTTCGTAGAGACAAACCAGGCGTAGCCCGATTAGGTCGGTGATATGATCCTTTATTTCATACGGCGTTTGAGATTGCTCAAGTTTAGCGCGATATTTGATCCCGAACTTTTCGATTGCACCGGCTAAATCCTTAACTCGACCAGAAACTATACAACCGGAATATTCCGTTTCGGCTACAATGGATCTTACGAGTGTAACAAATGACTCTTGTGCACCCAGAAGGTCTTTTATGTTGCCGTTATAGTATTCTTGGAAAGAGCGTTTCTCTACGTCGAAATCTAATGAAGGCACCTTATTCTCCGGAGCTGTCCGCACTTTAACACCCAATGCCTTCCCTAATTTTCTAGTGAAGCTATTCCGCGCGCTTCGTACACGCAACCCTTGGGCGAACACCGTCTGTCGAGTCTAGCGTTTTCTTTGGTATCCCGACCATGCCCTCCATCCTCTTCGTCTGCCTTGGCAACATCTGTCGCTCACCGCTCGCCGAGGGGGCGTTGCGGGCGGAGGCGCATCGCCGGGGCCTGGACCTGATCGTCGATTCTGCCGGCACCGGGGATTGGCATGCGGGCGAGCCGCCGGATGAGCGGGCCGTCGCCGTGGCGGCGCGGCACGGGGTCGATATCACCGCCTTGCGCGCCCGTCAGGTGACGCGGGCCGACTTCACCCGCTTCGACCACATCGTCGCCCTGGACCACGACAATCTGAAAAACCTGCGCCGCCTCGCGCCCCCCGACGCCACCGCCGAGCTCAGCCTGCTGCTGGACCACGTCCCCGGCCGCGAGGGCCAGGCGGTCGCCGACCCCTGGTTCGGCGAGGCCGAGGGCTTCGACGTTACCTGGGCCGAGGTCACCGCGGCGGCGCGCGGGCTGGCGGAGAGGTTCTAGGTTCCAGGGATCAGGTTCCAGGGAACATGGATCGCTCGGCTGCGCCCCTCGCACCTAGAACCTAGAACCTAGAACCTGGAACCTCATCTCTCGACCCTCAGCGCCTCCACCGCCCCGGTCGTCGCACCGCTGGAGACGAGCGAACTGCCGCCGATGGCATAGGCCACACCATCGATCGCCGCCGCCGCCAGGCCGTGGCGCGGGGTCTTCATGGCGGGTCCGGCGTCCCAGCGATCCGCCCCTGGGTCGTAGATCCAGGTCTCGGCGAACACCCCGCCCCCGCCTCCGGCTGCGAACCATTCGCCCCCGAAGGCCACCAGCCGACCGTTCACCGCCACCATCGCCAGCCCACCCCCGACCTGGTTGTTCGAAGCATGGGACCGCAGGATCGGAGCCAGCGTGTCCCACCGATCCTCGACCGGGTCGTAGCGATCCAGCCGCCCGGTCCCGCCGCCACTGACCGTCCGCCCGCCCGCGATCCACAGCGTGCCGTCCAGCACCGCCCCCGCCGCGCTGTTCCGGGCCATCGGTGCGGGCCGCAGCGTCTCCCAGCGTCCGTCCGCCAGCACCCGATGGGTGGCCACGTCGCCCTGATCGTTCCATTCCGCATTGGCCGCGCCCTTGGGCGAGCGTCCTGTCACCAGATGGATGCGATCGCCAAGCGCCAGCCCCACGGTCTCGGCCTGGGGCTCCGGCAGGCCCGGCCCCGGCACCCAGACGCCGTCGTCCAGCGACCAGACCTCCAGACTGTTGGTCCACTGCCCGACCGGGCCCTGACCATAGCCGCCGATCGCGAACACCCGTCCCGCATCGGTCGCCACCACCATCGGATGGTGTCGGGCCACCGGCAGACGCGGCCCCTCGGACCAGACGTCGGTCTGCGGGTCGTACAGGCCGACCCGGTCCTCGATCCGGCGTTCACGCTGGCCCGGCACGCCGATCAGCCCGCCGACCACGACGATGCGCCCACCGGACACCGCGCAATAGATCTCCTGAGCGACCCAGGGCATCGGGGCCAGGGCCGACCAACCCTCCGCCTGCCGCGCGAAGGCGGGAAGCGGCATCGCCGATGCTGCGGCGGTGACGAGGAACTGGCGACGATCAAGCTGGGTCATGGCCCAACCCTAACCGGCAGCGTGCCTCAGGAACAACACCCGCTCACCGTATGCGGTTCGCATCAGGCCGTCGGTCGCAAAGCCGTCAGGAAATGCGCCTGGACGGCGGCCAGATAAGGCTCGGTCGTCTCGGTCAGGCGAGGTCCAGCCGTCACGGCGCTGGTGTTGTATTGCGACACGGCTCCCGTCCCCAGACCCGCCAGGGCCCCAAGCACGCCGATCACCTGACCGGCGACGGCGTCGCGCTTCTGGGCGGCGGTCGTCGCATCGTGGATGGGCCCGGCATCGGCACCGGCCAGCAGCAGCGACGACGACAGGGCCATCCAGTCCTGGTTGAACTGGCTGTTGGCTCCCTTGGGCACGAAGACCTCGACCCGCGTCGCCTCGGGCAACAGCCGCACGCCACCGCGCCCCGACACCGACGCCGTATTGCCCAGATCGCCCAGGAATCTGTCCGAACTGGCCTCGACCTCGGCGAAGCCGACGGCATAGCGGGGCATGACGACCATCGACCCAGCCATGGCCGAGCGGACCACGGCCATGCCGGTTGCGCCCATGTCGCTGGCCACGCCGAAGGTGGCGAGGCCGCCGGGCACCCGCGTGTCGCCTGTGACCACGTTCACCGACATCCCCTGCGGCGCATAGAATGTCGACTTGCCGCCATCGACGTCCCCGTCCAGCGGGCTGGGCCGATCGTTGAACAGCCGTGACAGGTTCGGGTCGGCGCGGGTCTCCTCCATCGACGCCACGCGATAGCCCTGCACCACCAGCCCGGCCATGAACTGGTCGTACAGCCGCTGGGTCATGGCCTGCATGGCCGCGTCGTCGACGTTCTCGAACATGAAGGTAGTGGTCTGGCTCGCGCCGAAGCCGCGCGTGCGGGCGTTCTTGCGCATCTGTTTGGCCACCTCGACCCGGAACGCCGGGACGTGCACCGTCATGGTGCTGGCGCGCGGGGTATTCAAACTGCCTTGCAACAGGTCGGTCAGCCCCTCCAGCTGGCCTGGATCCGCCACCACCATCTGACGCCCGGCCCGGAAACGTCGCGCGTTGGTGACCTGGGCCGCAACCGGTCCCGCCAGCGCGGCTGCCCCGCATGCAAGCATCAGCGCACGCCTGTTCGTCGTGATCGTCATGGTCTTCCCCCTGCGCCGATGATCGGCTCCAGTGGGATCGCTAACAGATATCGCAGGTATGTCGAACCTTTATCGACCGACGTTCGATCAGTCCCGCCGCCATGTCACGCTACGTTGACGGCTCTCAGGAACAATACCCGCGCCACCCCATAATCCCGCGCGTCCAACCGCTCGTACCCAGGCGTCTCGATTTCCGGCTCGTCGGAGCCTCGCTCCAGCACCACGATCGCACCGGGTTTCAGCCAGCCGCCCGCCGCCATCCCGGCCAGGGCGAGTTCCCCCAGCCCCTTGCCATAGGGCGGATCGGCGAAGACCAGGTCGAACGCCTCGCCATGCGCGCTCGACCGCTCGCCCAGATCGACGGCGCTGCGCCGATGCACCCGCGTCGCCCCCATCAGGCCATAGGCATCCGCATTCTCGCGGATCGCCCCGCGCGCCGCGTCGTCCGTCTCGACAAACAGGGCGAAGATCGCCCCCCGGCTCATCGCCTCGAACCCCAAGGCCCCCGAGCCGGCGAAAAGGTCCATGACCCGCACGCCCTCAATACCCGGAGCCCAGGCCGCGTGTTCCAGGACGTTGAAGATCGCCTGCCGCGCCCGGTCCGAGGTCGGCCGCGTCCCCTGCCCCTCCGGCGCGACGATGGCCCGGCCCTTCAGCCTCCCCGCGACGATGCGCAAGGCTCAGCCTTCCTGTGGCGCGAATGACGCCCACAGTTCTTCGGTCGTCAGCCGAGGCCGATCACCCGCCAGGGCATAGGTCTCCGGCTTGCTTTCGATGCACACCTCGTCCTCCAGAGCGAAGACCGTCGGGTCGTCGAAGGCCTGGGCCGAGACCATGGTCAGGCCGCCCTCGTTCGCGCGCCAGAACAGCCCGCCCCCGCAGGCCGGACAGAACTGACGCACCGCCCATTCGGACGAGGCATAGGTCGCGACCTCGCCCTCGACGACGACACTGGTCCCGCAATCCACGCTGAACAGGATGCCGCCTGAGATCCGGCGGCAGGTCGGGCAATGGCAGGCGTGCATGCCGCCGTTGGGAATGGCGGTGAACCGCACCGCGCCACAGTGACATCCGCCGCTCAGGGTCGTCATCGTTTCGTGCTCCAGTGTAATGGCCTCAGCGCGGCCCACGCGGCTTGCCCGCCGGGCTGCGTGGGCCGGATGGGCCGCCTGGCCGGGCCGACCCACCCGCGCGGGGTTTGAAGTCGCGTTTGGCCTTGTCGCCGCCTCGGGGACTGTCCTTTGCCCAGCTTTCGGACTTCGGCCCGATCACCTTGTCGGCATAGTCGCGGGGCTTCCGATCCGGACGCGCGTCGCCGCCCGCCGCCTCGGGCCGGGCGCGAGGCTTGAAGGTGCGTTTGGGGTGTTCCGATCGCGGCGCGGCCTTGGCCCAGCCGGTCGGCTTCTTGGCCGGGCGTCCGTTGCGGTCGGCGGCTTCGGCCGAGGCGGTCTCGGCGGCGCGGACGCGGCTGGGCTTGCGCGACGGGTCGGACAGGGCCGAGCCGGACGATCCCTTCAGGATCGGGGCGCTGGTCCGGCGACCGGGGATGGGCGCGGGTGTCTCGACAGTGTTGCCGGTCGGCAGGTTCTCGGGCCGGATATGCTGGGCCAGCAGTTCGCGGATCACGCGCGGTCCGACCTCCTCGACCGACCCCAGCGGCAGTGTCCCCAGCTGGAACGGTCCATAGGCCAGCCGGATCAGCCGATTGACGGTCAGGCCGACCGATTCCAGCACCTTCCTGACCTCGCGGTTCTTGCCCTCGGTGATCGAGACGCTGATCCACAGATTGGCCGACTGGACCCCGTCCTCGTCGACCTTGGCCTTGTCGATCGTGGCCTCGACCGGGCCATAGCGGACGCCGTCCACCGTCACGCCGTCCTTCAGGGTATCCAGCTGCGCCTGGGTGATCCGTCCCCGCGCCCGCGCCCGGTACTGCCGCACCAGGGCCGTGTCCGGCAGTTCCAGCGCGCGGCTAAGCTCGCCGTCGTTGGTCAGCAGAAGCAGGCCCTCGGTGTTGATATCCAGCCGCCCGACCGAGATCGTGCGCGGCAACCCCGTCGGCAGGGCGTCGAAGATCGTCGGCCGCCCACCCGGATCGTTGTTGGAGGTCAGCAGCCCGACCGGCTTGTTGTAGCGCCACAGCCGGGTCGACTGGGCCGATCCGATCGGCTTGCCGTCCACGGTGATCTTGTCGTCGCGGGTCACGAGCGTCGCGGGCGTCTCGAGGATGCGGCCGTTGACCGCCACCTTGCCCAGACCGATCAACCGCTCGACCTCGCGACGCGAGGCGATGCCGGCCCGTGCCATGGCCTTGGCGATCCGTTCGCTGCGCAGCGGCGCGGCGTCGGCGGCGGCGTCCTTGCCGCGCATGCCGGGCTTGGCGCCCCCCTTGCCGTCCTTCGATTTCGCGCCGTCCTTGGCCTTGAAGTCCCGTGCGGGCTTTGCCGGCGGACGCGCGCCCTTGTCGGCGGCATAGGCGCGCCCGCCCCCGCTGTTGCCCCGCGCACCCCCGCCACCGGGGCGGTCACCGGGTTTTCGCGGGCGCTCGGCTTGACGGGAGCGAGGCTTCTTGTCGTTGTCGTCGTTATGGCGGTCCATGATGAGCGGTTCATGCGCATGGCGATGGCCTTGGCGCAAGCGGCGGCGGACGCGGGCGAGGTGCCCGTGGGGGCCGTGATCGTCGATGAAACGACCGGCAAAGTGATCGGACAGGGTCGAAACGGCCCCGTCGCGGCCCACGATCCGACGGCCCATGCCGAGATCGTCGCCATCCGCGATGCCGGTCGAGCCTTGGTGAACTACCGTCTGACCGGCCTGACTCTGTATGTGACGCTTGAGCCGTGCGCCATGTGCGCAGGCGCGATCAGCCACGCCCGGATCGGTCGCGTGGTCTGGGCCGCCGACGATCCCAAGGGCGGTGCCGTGATCCACGGCCCCCGCGTCTTTGACCAGCCGACGTGCCATCACCGACCATTCGCGGAACCGGGCCCGCTGGCGGACGAGGCTGCCGAATCCCTGCGCGCCTTCTTCCGTGCCCGCCGTGCCGGAACGCCGGTCGGCGCGCCGCGTTAAGCGTCACCATGCGCGCACCTGTCCTGATCATCCCCGCCCTCAGCCTTGTTCTCGCGGCCTGTGGCGAACCCCAGCCGTCAAAGGCCCCGACCAGCGGCGAATCCGTCCGCCAGCGCGCGGTCGAGGCCCAGACCGCCCGCAAACTGACCGGGGCCGAGCGCCAGCAACGCACCCAGGACCGCATCATACGAAGCGTCTATCTGTGCAACAACGGCGAGCGGCTGTCGGTCGATTTCGACAACGCCCGCTCCATGGCCACCATCCGGAACTCCTCGGGCGAGGCCGTCGATCTGTTCCAGGAAGATGTGCCCGAAGGCCTCTGGTACCGGTCCAGCGGCTATGAGCTTCGCGGCGAGGGCATCCAGGCCCGCTGGTCCGCCGATGGTCGCGAGCCGACAGACTGTCGCGCGATCGACTGACGACGCCATCCGGCGATTTCGGGTCTCCGCCTTCCGGTTCAAAGCTGCGATGGTGAGGCATCCGACTCAACGCTGGATCGCTCATGTCCGTCAGTGCCGCCCCGCCCGCCCGCCGCAGTAACGGTGTCCTCGCCGCCTTCTCCGGCCCCTGTCTGCCACTGGCGGCATTCGGTGTGGCCCTGCCGGTCACACTGCCGGAATACTATGCCACCCATGTCGGCCTCTCGATCGGCATGGTCGGGGCGGTGTTCATGGCGGTGCGGCTGATCGACATCCTGTTCGATCCGCTGGTCGGCTGGGGCATGGATCAGACGAAGACCAAATTCGGTCGCTACCGCCCCTGGATGGCGGCCTCGACGCCGATCCTGATGCTGGCCGCCCTGATGATCTTCGTCATGGTCAAGCCGGGGGCCGGGCCGGGATATCTGTTCCTGTGGCTGCTGGTTCTGTATGTCGGCTTCTCGATCGGGACGCTGGCACAGCTCGGCTGGGCCTCGGTCCTGGCCCCGCAATATGACCAGCGCAGCCGGGTCTATGCCTGGTGGCAGGCCTTCAACATCATCGGCGTGATCGCCATCCTGATCCTGCCCACCGCTGTGATCCAGCTGGGCATCGGCGACTATATCGCCGGGGTCCACATCATGGGCTGGGCCATCATCGCCGCCCTGCCCCTGACCATCGGCCTGGCCCTGCTGGCGGTGCCGGAGCCGGTCAATGCCGGGGCCGCGCCGCACGGGGGAGCGCGTGCCTATCTCGACCTGCTGAAACGCCCGACCGTGGTGAAGCTGCTCAGCGCCGACCTGCTGCTGGGCATCGCGCCGGGCATCACCGGGGCCCTGCTGTTCTTCTTCTTCGGCCAGGTGAAGGGTTACGACCGCACCGAAGCCTCCATCTTCATGCTGCTGTATTTCATCGCCGGTCTGTTCGGCGCCCCGATCTGGGCATGGCTGGCCAACAAGGTGGGCAAGGACAAGGCCCTGGCCATCGCCAGCCTGATCTTTGCGGCCCTGTATTTCGGCGCGACCCTGCTGCCCGGCGGCAATTTCGCCCTGACCGCCGTGGCCATGTTCATCGCGGGGCTTCCATACGCGGCGGGTCTGTTCCTGCTGCGGGCAATGATGGCCGACGCGGGCGACGAGGTCCGGTTGGAGACGGGCGTGGACCGGACCGGCCTGATGTTCTCCATCCTGTCGGCCACCACCAAGATCGGCCACGTCGTCGCCCTGATCCCCTATCTGATCCTCCAGGTCGTGGGCTTCGAGGCCATCGCGCCTGCGGGCGGCAATAGCGCGACCTCGCTGCTTGTGCTTCAGGTGCTGTTCGTCGCCGTCCCGGCCCTGCTGATCGCCGCCGCCGCCTGGGTGCTGAAGGGCTATCCCCTGACCCCCGCACGGCACGAGGACATCCGCCGCCAGCTCGACGCGCGCGAGGCCGCAACGGCATGACCCCCATCGACCACCTTCTGGGCATCATGGCGACCCTGCGCGACCCGGACGACGGCTGTCCGTGGGACATCGAGCAGACCTTCGTCACCATCGCCCCCTATACGATCGAGGAGGCCTATGAGGTCGCCGACGCCATCGAACGCGGCGATTTCGACGAGCTGAAGTCCGAGCTGGGCGACCTGCTGTTCCAGGTCGTCTTCCACGCCCGCATGGCCGAGGAGGCGGGCCTCTTCGCCTTCGACGACGTGGCGGCCGCCATGTCCGACAAGCTGATCCGCCGCCACCCCCATGTGTTCGCGGACGAAACCGCCAAGCCCGACGCCGTGGCCCAGAAGCTGCGCTGGGAGGACATCAAGGCCGCCGAACGTGCTGCCAAATCCCAGCACGGCGTCCTCGACGACGTCCCGGTCGGCCTGCCCGCCCTGGCCCGCGCCGCCAAACTGACCAGACGCGCCGCCCGCGTCGGCTTCGACTGGCCCTCCACCGACCAGGTGTTTGACAAGCTGGACGAGGAAGTCGCCGAACTCCGCGCCGAGATCGCCTCGGGCGACCTCGACAAGGCCCGCGAGGAAATGGGCGACCTGCTCTTCGTCGTCGCCAACCTGGCACGAAAACTGGGGGTGGAGCCGGAGGATGCGCTGCGAGGGACGAACACGAAATTCGTCCGGCGGTTCGGGTTCATCGAGGCGGAACTGGCCAAGGACGGGCGAACGCCGGACCAGAGCGATCTGGCCGAGATGGATGGGTTGTGGGACGCGGCGAAGGCGGCGGAGACAACCGACCAGACTTGAAGGATGGTACCGTTCATGTTGCCACATGACATCAAGATCGAGGAGTATATCGATGCCGACGGGTTCAGCCCGTTCGGCGAATGGTTCGACAGCCTGGACGCCATTGCTGCGGCCAAGGTGACTGTCGCCGTCACGCGCATCTCGTGCGGGGCGGTGTCGAATGTGAAGCGCGTCGGCGACGGCGTGCTGGAGTTTCGGATCGGCTGGGGACCGGGTTACCGGGTCTATTTCGGCCGGGATGGCGACCGGCTCGTCATTCTGGTCGCGGGTGGTACCAAGCGTCGGCAGGACAGGGATATCGAAACCGCCAAGGCACGGTGGGCGATCTACAAGGCTCGCAAGAAGGACGAAGGCTGATGGCTCTGACACGCGCATTCAAGGAAACGGTTCAGGCTCGCGCGGCCTCCGACCCGGCGTTCAAGGAGGCCCTGCTGGCCGAGGCCGCGACGGCGCTTCTGGAAGGCGATCTGGAGACCGGCAAGGACGTGCTGCGCGACTTCGTCAACGGCACAATCGGCTTTCACGACCTGGCTGAAGAGACCGGTGTCCCTGCAAAGAGCCTGATGCGGATGCTGGGTCCGCGCGGAAATCCGACGGCCAGCAATCTGCTTGCCATTGTCGGTGCGCTGCAACGACGATCGGGGATCACGCTGGAAGTGCGGGCGGCGAGATCGTGACGCCGAAGCACAGCGATCTGGCCGAGATGGATGGGTTGTAGAACGAAGCGAAGGCGGCGGAGCGGGCCTAAAAGCGGTCTCGCTGAAGGGCTGCCAGGGGTGGTGAGCTGAACTTGCCATGATAGTTCATAGTCGCGGTCGGAGTTGCCTGATGATCTACAGCCTGTTCGATCTGCTCGATGCTAAGACCTTCTCCCATCCGAGCACGGTAGCTAACGCGCAGCTTGCCGATGACACCCTGAGGCTGACAGTTCGGGGATATGGCTGGTGGAAGGACGAGCCCAGTTGGACGAATGGAAACGCCATCCTTTCCTTCACGGGCATCTCCAGCGCCGCGCTAGACATTCCAGCGTTGCTCGATCCGGAAGACGATGAAGCACTTGGAAACTTCGAGGTCACTCGGTCGGATGATCTAGACTGGGTGCAGCCAGTGACGTTCTCGATCTATTGCAGCCAGCCGCTACCGGAGCCTCTCGCGCTCTACGATGTTGTGGAGCGTTGGGTCGAGCGGTCAGGCGGGGTCAAAGCCGTGCACGATTTTCTTCACGGGTCGAGGCGACTTTCCACCTTCCTCACATATTCGAACACGAACTTCTTCATGCTTCCCCAAGGTCCGGAGAGCCTACGGCCACTCCTCGAAAACGAACTCAGGCGACAGACCTTGCGGCATCAATTCGAACCGGGAGGCGGGCACCGTGAGAGCAGCTATCTTGTGCGGCTTACAGCTGAGACTTGGTTGTTCTGCGAGTCTGCCACGCTTGAGGAGATTTAGGCCCTACGTCCGCAACGGATCGGAAGCAGAGATGGGTAGCCACGCCACTATCTGAACGTCCCACCCATTCCTGGCATAGTCAGGCCACCACATCCACTGGCACCCCCGGCCTCGCCGGGTCCAGCGTGAACGTCGTCGGCAGCGACTTGTCGAACGTCTTCGACATCCCCGAGGCCTTCACCGCCCGCGCCAGGGCGATCTTGGCCAGGGCCCCCGGATGCGGCACGGCCTGGACCGAAGGCCTCGCGCCCGCCTTCCTCAACACACCGTTGGCGTACAGCACATTGGCCCGCATCAGGGCGGCGGGGGTCATGAATTCGATGCTCAGAGAGACGTTCAGCATCGGCCCGTTCTCGATCCGGTGCGGCGCGTTCTGGGCCCAGGTGACCATCTTGCCGGGGGTCAGGTCGAACACCTCGGACACGCCGTCGAAGCCGGGCTGGAAGGCCATCTGTTCGGCGGTCTCGCGCAGGACGATCTTTTCCAGCTGTTCCTCGCCGACGTGGGGCGCGGCGACCGGATAGACCCAGACCCGCTTCTGGCCCCGAATCTGCCACAGCGACACCAGCGGCACGTCCAGATGGTAGAAGACCTGGGCATTGGCCGACGAGATCAGAACCCCCAGATCGCGCTTGAACGTCCGCACGCCGGTCTGGGCCGTCTTCTCGGCGAAGATCTCGGTCTCCAGCGCGGCATAGTCCTCCAGATAGTCGTTGGCGTGGCGCAGGTTCAGCCAGATGCGCCCCGTCTTGGCCGCATCCAGCAACTGTTTGCCCGACAGGTCGCCCGCCAACCCCCGCCGCCAGCTCTGCCAGTCCACCGGATCCGACCCCATGGTGAAGACGCCCAGCTTGTCGCGCGGATAGCGGTCCAGCAGCGATTCCAGACCCGCGTCGTCGAACATCGGCCGTTCGTGCAGCCCGTGCTCGAACGCCAGATTGGCCCGGGTGAAATCGCGCGCCTTTTCGGCGGTCCAATCAGTGATCACGCTCATATCGTCTGTCCGTAGAAGGAGAGTTTGAACGGCCCGAACCACAGGGTCTTGCCCAGGCCCCGCGCAGCCCGGTCCAGCCGCTGAGCCCGGTCCGGTGCGCGCACGATCCATGCCACCGCCGCCACCGCGCCATAGACGACCGCCTGTCCCACCCCGATCGCCATCCATTTGACGACGCCGACCCGATCGGGCGGCACCGAGGAAGCGCAATGTTCGGTCGGTCCCTGGCCGTAAGCAAAAGCCCGCAGCAGGGTGTACTTCAGCGTCAGCCGCGACGGGGCCGGGTCTTCGTGCACCCAGGCCTCGGGGGCCCAGGCGAACCGCGCGCCCGCCGCCTGCATATGGCCGAACAACAGGTCGTCCTCGCCCCCGATGTGATTACGCTCCAGCGCAAAGGGCGCGACCGGTTCAGGCAGGCTGCTCCGCCGCACCAGACTGTTGCCGCATCCGAAATAGCCCGGCATCGGCCCCTCGGCCTCCGGTCCGAACCGCGAGAAGAACCGCGCGAGATAGGCCCGGTGCCGCACCGTCTCCGGCACCCGCGCCCGCACGGGTCCGAACACCACATCGGCATCGTACCGCGCCTGGGTTGCCAGCAGGGCCGCCAGCCAGCCGGTCGGTGCCTCCTCGTCGTCGTCCAGAAACGCGATCAAGGCCCCGCTCGACGCCGCCATCCCGGCATTGCGGGCATGGGCCACCCCGGGCCGTTCCTCATGCACATAGACGATCTTCACATCGGTCTGAGCTTTCAGCCGCTCCACGACCGGCAGGGCCGACGGCACCGCATCGTTGTCGACCACGACCAGCTCGATCTCGGACCGGTCGACGCCGACCTGGGCCAGGGCCGAGCGCGCGGCCAGGGCCAGGGGCTCGGGCCGTCGCTGGGTCGGTATGATGATCGAGATGCGGGCAGCCATGGGTCAGGCCTGCGCCTCTGAATGTGCCAGTCGTTTGCGCATCGACCGCGCCGCCTCCAGAAGCCCCCGGGCGCGACCGCCCGCCGACGGATCGACCGCCGCGATATGGTCCAGCCTGCGCCGGATACGGCCCACGGCCCCGACCTTGTCCAGTCCACCGACCGACCACACGCCTTCCCTCGCGCGCGGCAGGACTCCGGTGGAGCCGGTCACGACGGTCAGCCCAACGCCGACCTCGCGCTCGGTCGAGGCGAACGGCTTCTTGTAGTGATCGTGTCCGGGGCCGAGGTCATAGACGCGGATGCCCAGGGCTGGCATCGAGCGGATCGCCTGATCCAGGAACGCCTGTCCCGGCGACAGGGCCGCCAGTTCGGGATTGGTCGAGGCGATCCAGGGATGGAACACCCCCGCCGCCATCACTCCGAAATGCCCGCCGACCAGCACGTCGCCCGCATACAGCGTCAGCAACAGACCGGTCATCCGTCCTTGGGTCGTCTCGAACAGGGATTGCATCATTCGCCGAACCCAGTCGGGCTTCAGCACGTCTTGGACGCCGGTCCGGGTGAACTGGGCCGACTTCCAGCCCATGACCTGATCATAAGCGGCTTGAGACCGGTCGGCGCCGATGGACAGTGTCCCGGTTTCGGCCAGCCGGTTCTGCAACCGGCGATAGTTTTTGAACTTCTTGGGGCTGGCGGCGCGCACCGTCTCCAGAAACGCCTCCGGCGTATCGGCCAGTTCGATGCCATAGGTGTGCTGGACCTCGCCCGTTCCGGCGAACAGGCCATGCGGATCGACCAGACCGTTGTGCCGGAAGGCCCTCAGGCCCGCCAGCCGGATCGCCTCGGCCCCGCTGATTCCCAGATCGGCCTCCGAAACCAGGGCATGATAGTCCGCGAACGGCGACCCGATCGGCCGTCCGAACCCGCCCGGTCTGCGGTGATGGGCCAGAAACCCCACCGCCCGTCCGGCCCGGCGATAGACGGCGATGCGGACGTCGTCGCGCTCGCGCGCCACGGCCAAGGCGAAATCCGGGCTCAGAAGCGGGCTCTCGAAGGCCGGATGCGACGCCTGGATGGCGTGCCAGCGCGCGACATCGCCCGCCGACAGGTCGGGCATTCTGACGATATCGACCTGGAGTTGTTTCATTTCGAGCGGCTTTTCGTTCACGACGCGTTTTCGACCCGGTCACAGCAAGAGGTCTGCCACCGCGTCAGCTACGGTCGTTCGACGGCGTCAGATTACCCGCCCAACCTTGCTAAATCGTGCCTACTCGACAGTTTCCGTCGCGTCCGGCGGACAATCTTTGACAAGGACCGATCGACCCACCATCCTGCCGCGAAACGGAGGTCGGATGCTTGCGAAATGGCTCCTGATCCTGGGACTCATTTGGGCGGTTCCTCAGGATCCACCCACCGAGACGACGCTCGATGAAATCGTGGTCGACGGCTCGCTGGTGGCACCCATCTTCGATGTCTTCGCGCCGTTCGAAGCCATCTGTTTCGACGGCAATCGCCGATATCGCACAGCCCGAACCCCGGAAGACGATGACGCAAACTGGTTTCCGCTCGCGCAGGAGGAACGCGGCCGGCTCGGCGTGGCGGCGAGCGCCAAGGCCTTCCATTGGGAACGGTCCGATCTGTCGCTGATCCTAAAGATCGAGGAAGGCCCCTCGGATGGCGACGTTCAAGACCTTCAACGCAACCGTTGCGTTCTCACCGTCATCGGACGACATGATACCGACGATCTGCGTCGGGGCATGACCCGGCTGTTTGGAACCCCCGGTACCGACCGGCACGTCGGACGAATTCCAGGATACGTCGACATTCCGGGCTGGCGACAATGGGCCTGGACGGCGATTCCGAACAAGAACTCCAGCCAGTGGCGGGGGTTCGAGAGTACGGAAGGGAACGGCTATGTCGTGGTGAACCGCGCGTTCTTTTATCGCAGCAATGCCTGGATCATCGGCGACCTCAAGCACACCAAGACGGGCGATGTCCCGGTCAGCGAACTGTCCCTGACCTATCGATACCGCCCCTAGACCGCGCCGAATTGTCGCTCGAAACGACCTAGCGCCTGCGGGGCCAGTCGCACCGCCAGATGCGTGCGCCCCTGATCGTCAGTGTCGCGCGACGTGACCCGGCCATGCTCGTACAGCCAGGCCAGCGCCTCCCCCTGCGACGGGTCCAGCGTCAGGGTCATCTCCGGATCGTCGTCGATCAGGCCGGTGATGGCATGGCGCAGGGCCTCGATCCCCTCCCCGGTCCAGGCCGACACCGCCACTGCCGTGCCCTCGACCGCCAGCCGTTCGGCCTGGCCCAGAACCGCCTCGCGGACGTCCTCGGCCAGCAGGTCGGTCTTGTTCCAGACCTCCAGGATGCGTCGCGTTTTGCCTTCGGGGATGTCGATCTGTTTCAGCACGGCCTCGACGTCCTTGGCCTGTGCATCCGAATCCGCCGAGGCGATGTCGCGGACGTGCAGGATCAGGTCGGCCTCGCCCACCTCCTCCAGCGTCGCGCGAAAACTCTCGACCAGTTCGTGCGGCAGGTCGGAGATGAAGCCCACGGTGTCCGCCACGATCGCCGGTCGCCCCTGCGGCAGGCGGATGGTGCGCTGGGTCGTGTCCAGGGTCGCGAACAACAGATCCTTGGCCAGCACCTCCGACCCCGTCAGCCGGTTGAACAGGGTCGATTTTCCGGCGTTGGTATAGCCCACCAGGGCGATGGTCGGGAAGGGCACCTTCTGGCGCTGTTTCCGGTGCAGGCCGCGCGTCCGCCGCACGTCGTCCAGTTCGACCTTCAACTTGACGATCCGGTCGGCGATCAGGCGTCTGTCCAGCTCGATCTGGGTCTCGCCCGGACCGCCGGTCGAGCCGGTGCCGCCGCGCTGCCGCTCCAGGTGGGTCCAGGTCCGCACAAGGCGGGATTTCTCGTAGTCCAGCCGGGCCAGCTCGACCTGCAATCGCCCTTCCTTGGTCCGCGCGCGACGACCGAAGATTTCCAGGATCAATCCGGTCCGGTCGATGACCTTGCAGTCCCAGGCCTTTTCCAGATTGCGCTGCTGAACGGGCGTCAGATCGTCGTCGATCACCACGGCCTCGGCCTCGGCCGCCGTGACCAGTGCGGCCAGTTCCTCGACCTTGCCGGTCCCGAACAGGGTCGCGGGCGTGATCTGGCGAATCCGCACGATCTCTTCGGCACGCACATCGAGGTCCAGCGCGCGCGCCAGCCCCACCGCTTCCTCAAGCCGTTCCTCCGCCGCGCGGCTGCTTTCGGAGCGCCCGTCGGGATGAATGACGATCGCCCGGATCAGTGGAACGGCGTGGTCGATGTGTTTGGTGGTCAGGTGTGGGGCTTTCTCTGTGCCGTCATCCTCGGGCTTGACCCGAGGATCGGATGTTGTGCTGCTGATCGACAGATAGGAAGTGATCGGCCATTGGGCCATCCCTGACGCACAGACGCACCACGTCCGGCCCTCGGGTCAAGCCCGAGGGTGACGGCCTGAAAACATTCAGTCCTCGTCGGCGTCAGGCTCGTACAGCTGCACGGGAGCCGACGGCATGATAGTCGAAATGGCGTGCTTGTAGACCAGTTGCGACTGGCCATCGCGGCGCAGCAGCACACAGAAGTTGTCGAACCAGGTCACAATGCCCTGCAGCTTGACCCCATTGACCAGGAAGATCGTCAGCGGCGTCTTGGTCTTGCGGACCGAGTTGAGGAAGGTGTCCTGAAGGTTCTGACGCTTGTCTTGCGACATGGCAGGTTTGTCCTGTTCTTGCTTGTTCCGCCGCGTCGGGGAGGAGCGCGGGTCCGGATCGAATGCCCGGCCCGTCACCTTAGACGCCGCCTTCGCGATGCCGCAACGGGCAGGAACGCCTAAATGGCGTCCCGCTTGGCGCGATCCAGATAAAGGGTCCGCAATTTCGTCGTGATCGGCCCGGGCTTGCCGTCGCCGATCTTGACGCCGTCGATCGAGATCGCGGGCATGACGAAGGCTCCCGCCGCCGTGAAGAAGGCCTCCCTGGCCTCCTTGGCGTCGTCGACGCTGAACGGGCGTTCGTCCAGTTCGATGTCCTCTGACGCGATCAGGTCCATGATGGCCGTGCGGGTGATGCCCTTCAGGATATTGGCCTGGGTATCGCGCGTGCGCAGCTTGCCGTGCTTGTCCACGATCCAGGCGTTGGTGGACGAGCCCTCGGTGACCAGACCCATCTCGTCGACCATCCAGGCCTCATAGGCCCCGCGTTCGCGCGCCGCCTGTTTGGCCAGGACATTGGCCAGCAGACCTACCGTCTTGATGTCGCACCGACCCCAGCGGATATCCGGCTGGGTTACCACGGCGACGCCCTTCGCCGCCTGGGCCTCGGATTTCGTTGCGCTGACCGAGCGGGAGGTGACGACGACGCTGGGCGGGGTGTCTGGTGACGGGAACGGGTGGTCGCGCCGGGCGGTGCCGCGCGTCACCTGCAGATAGACGATGCCGTTGCGGACGCGGTTCCGGCGGATCGTCTCCTTCAGCACCCGGGTCAGGGATTCGACGCTCATCGGGATGTCGATGCGCAGTTCGTTCAGGCTGCGGTGCAGCCGGGTCATATGGCCCTCGAAATCGGCCATCCGCCCGTCGAACACGGACCAGACCTCATAGACCCCGTCGGCGAACTGGAATCCGCGATCCTCGACATGGATCGTGGCCTGGCCGTGCGGCTGATAGGTTCCGTTGACATAGGCAACGCGCGACATCAGTCCAGACTTCCTTCTTCGTCATCCCCGCCGCGCGAGGGCGACACGCCCAGCGACTTGAGCTTCCTGTGTAGGGCCGAGCGTTCCATACCGATGAAGGCGGCGGTACGCGAGATATTGCCGCCGAACCGCATGATCTGCGCCGCCAGATATTCGCGCTCGAACACCTCGCGGGCCTCACGCAGAGGCAGGGCGATGGTCCGTTCCGACCCCATGCCGCCGCCATTGCCGGTCGACGCCACTTCCTGGGGCAGCATCTCGGCGCTGATCGGGTCGTTGATGTCGCCGGTCGCCAGGATCAGCAGCCGCTCCACATTATTCCGCAACTGACGCACGTTGCCGGGCCAGGGATGGACCTGCAACACCGCGATCGCATCGTCACCCAGCCTGCGCCGGGGCAACCCTTGAGACGAACTCAGGGTGTCGATGAAATAGTCGACCAGTTCGGCGATGTCCTCGCGCCGTTCCGACAGCGGCGGCACGCGGATCGGGACGACATTCAGCCGGTGGAACAGGTCCTCGCGGAACCGGCCCTCGGTGATCTCCGATTTCAGATCGCGCGAGGTGGACGTCACCACCCGCACATCGACCTGCACGTCCTGTTCGCCCCCGACCCGACGGAACCGCTGTTCGACCAGCACCCGCAGGATCCGGCTCTGGCTCTCGCGCGGCATGTCGCCGACGTCATCGAGGAAGAGCGTGCCGTTGTGCGCTCGTTCGAACACCCCGATCTTGCGCGGTCGCCCGTCCGCCCCCTCCTCGCCGAACAATTCGACGTCCAGACGCTCCGGCGTCATCCCCGCCGCCGAAATGGCCACGAACTCGGCCCGGGCGCGCGGACTGGCCTCATGGATCTGGCGCGCGACCAGCTCCTTGCCCGATCCCGAAGGGCCGGAGATCAGTACCCGGCTGTTGGCCGGTGCCACCTTCGAAATCGTCGATCGCAGTGCCGCCGCCGCCGCCGACCGCCCGATCAGACCGGTCGGTACATTGGCGCTGGCCCGCAGCCGCCGGTTCTCGCGCTTCAGCGACGCCGCCTCCAAGGCCCTTTCGATCACGACCACCAGCCGGTCCGACTTGAACGGCTTTTCGATGAAGTCATAGGCCCCGCGCTTCAACGCGCTGACCGCCGTCTCGATATTGCCGTGGCCCGAAATCATCACCACCGGCAGGTCGGCGTCCAGCGCCTTGACCATGTCCAGCAGCTCCAGCCCGTCCATACCCCCGCCCTGCATCCAGATATCGAGCACCAGAAGGGTCGGCTTGCGCGCCCGGATGGCGGCAAGGGCTTCCTCGGCACTGGCGGCGACGCGGACGGCGTGGCCCTCGTCTTCCAGCAGGCCGGAGACCAGCTCGCGGATGTCGGCCTCGTCGTCGACGATCAGGATGTCGGCACCGGTTGAACGCATGACGCCTCGCTATTCCGCCGGAACCACGCCGGGCGCGCGAACGTCCGAAATAGTCCTGGCGACAGGGTTGAGGGGAAAGATCAGACAGACCCGCGCGCCATTCAGCGTCTCGGCATCGGCCAGTTTGAGTTCACCTGCGTGGTCCTCGCAGATGCGTTTGACGATCGCGAGACCCAGGCCAGTGCCCTTTTCGCGCGTCGTCACATAGGGTTCGGTCAGCCGGTCGCGATCGCGCGTCGGCAGACCCTTGCCGTCGTCCTCGATCACGAAGGTGGCGACGCCGTTGTCGATCCCCAGCCGCGCGATGATGGCCACATCCTCGGGCTCTGCTGGCGTTCCCAGCCGCCTTGCCGCCACCGCCTCGCCGGCGTTCTTCAGGATATTGGCCAGGGCCTGACCCACCATCCGTCCGTCGCATTTCATCGTCGCGACCGGCAAGGGCTCGATCAGATCGACCAGCAGCTCGGGCATGGCCACCCGCTGGGCGAACACCGCCTCGCGCAGAAGTTCGGCCGGGTTCTCGAGCGCGAACCGGGGCGCGGGCATCCGGGCGAAGGACGAGAACTCGTCCACCATCCGGCCGATGTCGCCGACCTGGCGGATGATGGTGTCGGTGCAGCGGTCGAACACCTCGACGTCCTCGCCGATCCGCGCCCGGTATTTCCGTTTCAGCCGCTCGGCCGACAGCTGGATCGGGGTCAGGGGGTTCTTGATCTCGTGGGCGATCCGCCGCGCGACGTCCCGCCAGGCGGCGTTCCTCTGCGCCGTGACCAGCCGGGTGATGTCGTCGAAGGTCAGCACCATCTCGCCGCCCTGACCGCCCTCGATCCGGACGCGCAGACGCCGGGTCTCGCCCTCGCGGCTGACGTCGATGTCCTCCTCGATATGGGCCTCGACCCGCCCGACCAGTTCGCTCAGTTCCGGTGCCACCTCGGCCAGACCCCGGCCCAGAACCTCGGTCTCCGCGATCGACAGCAGTTGAAGGGCGCTGTCGTTGATGGCCGAAATTCGCCCACGCCGGTCCAGCCCGATGACGCCCGCACTGACGCCCGACAGCACGGTTTCGATGAAGCGGCTGCGGCCTTGGGCCTCGTCGCTGGCGGTCTTCAGCGCTGCTTGCTGGGCCTGAAGATCGCCCGTCATACGGTTGAAGGCATTTGACAGGACCGCGATCTCGCCCGGATCGCGCGACGCATCCACCCGCGCCGTCAGATCGCCCGAGGCCACCTGATCCGCCGCCTTGACCAGACGCCCGATCGGCCCCGAAATCGCGCTGGCCGCCGACATGCCCAGCCAGACCGCGCCGACCAGCACCAGCAGCGCCGTCTCCAGATAGCTGAGGGCGAACGCCGCCTGGATGCGAGCCCGGCTCTCCTCGGCCTCGCGGTAGGCTTCGATCGAATCGGCGCTGGTCCGCATCTGCGCGACCAGCCCCGGAGCCAGGGGCCGCACGACATACAGATAGGCGTCACCGTACTCTGGCAAGGGGAAGATGACCCGCAGCACGTCCGGGTTCTCGGTGACCTGAAGGGGGGCGGATTCTCCCTCCGCCGCCTCCTCCAGCGCGGTGCGAGGCGGGGCCAGATAGGGCGGCGCGTTCGCCATCTCGCCACGCGCCAGCACCTCGCCCTGGCCGTTCAGGATATAGACCGCCGGGTAGCCGAAATAGTCGGCAATCTGGGCCAGGGCGTCGGAGAATTGGATCCGGTTGTCGAACAGGTTCCGGATCCCGCCCAGCTCGACGACGATGGTCTCCATGTCCGCCTGCATGGAGCCACCGACGTCCGCCACATAAGCCTGGCCGATGGCGGCCCCGTTGTTGACGGCGGACTTGACGTTGTCGCTGAACCACTGATCGACGCCGCGATTGACGAGGACCCCGAACACCAGGGCGATCAGGATGGCCGGTACCACCGCCACCGCCGAGAACAGGGTCACGAACCGCAGGTGCAACCGCGCCCCGACATCCTCACCCCGGTCCCTGGCCAGCCGCATCACCCGCAGGCCGATGATCGTCGCCAGCGTCCCGATCAGCACCAGATTGGCCAGCAGCACATACAGCACCGCCTGCCCGGCCACCGCCTGTGCGGACCCGCCGCTCTCGGCCTGGGGGGCCACGGCCACCAGCCAGATCGCCGCCCCGGTGACCAGGAAGGCCACCACATAGGCCGTCCCGAACAGGGCACGCAGACGCCCGCCCGCCAGTCGGTCCCACAGGGACGTCCCGGTCGAGGCCGTCTCCGCTGATGAGCCGACTGTGTCCGTCATGTCGCAGCAGCTTCGGCCAACTGTGGCGCGATTTCAACACCGGAGTCACCCGAATGCGTCACCGACCCCAGCCAGAGGTCTGTCAGCGCCGCCTCAACAGCGTCAGGATCTTCGATCCGGCACAGCCGCGCCTTGTCGATCCGGCGCTGATCCGGGTCCGACGGCCAAGGCGCCTGTTCGACGTACCAGCCCAGGTGTTTTCGAAACATCTTCAACCCCACCGGCATGCCGTAGAAGACTACCGACGCCCGCATGTGATCGATGACGATGCCCAGCCGCTCGACCGGCCCCGGCTCGGCCAGCGTCGTGCCGTCCCGCAAGGCCCGTTCCAGATGCGCCGCCAGCCACGGCCGTCCATAGACGCCACGCCCCAGCATCAGGGCATCCGCACCCGACTGTGCCAGAGCCAACCGTGCGTCCTGAACGGTCAGGATGTCCCCATTGACCACAACCGGGATACCGACCGCCGCCTTGACCTCCCCCACCGCATGCCAGTCGGCGACCCCGGTATAGAACTGCTGCCGCGTCCGTCCGTGCACCGTCACCGCCTTGACGCCCAAGGCCTCGGCCTGTCGCGCCAGGGCTGCGGCGTTTCGACTGCCGTCATCCCACCCCAGCCGCATCTTGACCGTGACGGGCCGAGACGTCGCCGCCACCGCCGCCTCCATCAGACGACAGGCCAGGTCCGGCGTCCGCATCAGGGCCGACCCCGCCGCCGACCCGGTGACTTCCTTGGCCGGACAGCCGAAATTCAGGTCGACGATGTCCGCCCCCGCCGCCTCTGCCATCTTAGCGCCGAGCGCCATCGCCGCCGGATCGCGCCCGACCAGCTGGATCACCGTCAGCGGCAGCCCCTCGCCCACCGCCGCGCGCCGCACCACGTCGGGCCGCGCCCGCGCCAGCTCCTTTGCCGCCACCATCTCGGTCGCCACATAGGCCGCGCCCAGCCGCGAGGCGACCTGACGGAACGGCAGGTCGGTGATCCCGGTCATCGGGGCCATCAGCACCCGTCCCGCAATCCACACGTCGCCGATCTGTAGTCCCATGCTCATACGGTTGTACCGCCGTCGTTCATGCCCTCTCGTCAAGCCAGAACAGGGCGCTTAGAAGGCGGCATGGTCTTCGCAAGCATCGTCGTCGCCGCCGGAACCGGCTCCCGTGCCGGGGGCGGCAAACAGTGGCGGCGGCTGGGCGGCAAGCCCGTGCTGCGCTGGTCCGTCGAGGCCCTGTGCAATGCGGGTGCTCAGGAAATCGTCGTCGTCATCCCCGCCGGTGCCGAATCCGAGGCCGCCGAGGCCCTGGCCGGCCTGACCGGCTGGCGCACCGTCACCGGCGGCGTCGAACGCGCCGATTCGGTCCGCGCCGGTCTGGACGCCCTGACCGGAGCCGCCGATCCCGCCGTCCTTATCCACGATGCGGCCCGGCCTTTTCTGAGCCGCGCCGTCATCGACCGCCTGCTGGCGGCGCTGGAGACGGCCGACGGAGCCGTCCCTGCCCTGCCCGTTTCCGACACCCTGAAGCGCGCCGACGGCCAGACGATCACCGCCACGATCGACCGCAGCGCCCTGTTCCGCGCCCAGACGCCCCAGGCCTTCCGCGCGGATCGCCTGATCGCCGCCTATGCCGCCTGGCCCGTCGACCGGACCCCCACCGACGACGCCGCCGTGGTCGAGGCCGATGGCGGCAATGTCGTCCTGGTCGAGGGCGATCCCCGCCTGATGAAGCTCACCTATCCCGAGGATTTCGCCATGGCCGAGGCCAGTCTCCCGCGCCAGACCCGCGTCGGGTCCGGCTTCGACGCCCACCGTTGGGGCCCCGGCGGGGCGGTCTGGCTGTGCGGCGTGGAGATTCCCCACGACCAGACCCTGATCGGCCATTCGGATGCCGACGCCGGTCTGCACGCCCTGACCGACGCCATTCTGGGCGCGCTCGGCGACGGCGACATCGGCGACCATTTCCCGCCGACCGACCCGAAATGGAAGGGGGCGGCGTCGGACCTGTTCCTGATCCATGCCGCCGAGCGCGTCGCGGCGCGCGGCGGTCGCATCGTCAATGTTGACGTGACCCTGATCTGCGAGAAGCCACGCGTGAAACCGCACCGTCAGGCCATGCGCGAGCGGCTGGCCACGATCCTGTCGCTTCCTCTCGATGCCGTCAGCGTCAAGGCGACCACGACCGAGGCCATGGGATTCACCGGTCGTGGCGAAGGCCTCGCCGCCCAGGCCATCGCGACCCTCGACCTGCCGGGCTGATCCTCAGCGGGTGATGTGCCGCCACAGGGAGCCGAACAGATTCACATAGTCGTCGGTCCACGGCCGCACCCCCTCCGGATCGACCTGCCGCCAGCGCGGATCGTTGCGGAAAGGGGCCAGCCCCGCCTCGGTGTTCGACAGGATCAGGGCCTCGGTCGAGGCCTCGGCCATGTCCGCCGCCGTGTCGCTCTCCATGTAGATCTGGTGCAGGTCCGGCTTGCCCAGTGCTCGGGCCGCCGCGACCGCCGGGCGGGTGATGTCCAGGTTCCGGTTCGACAGGTGCAGCACCACCACCCCGTCCGGCTTCAGCAGCTTCAGATACCCTTCGATCGCCTCGACGGTCAGCAGATGCGTCGGCACGGCGTCGGACGAAAACGCATCGATGACCAGCAGATCGTATGACCCCGGTGCCTCGGCCTCCATGGTCAGGCGCGCGTCGCCCAGCACGGTCCGGATCGGCCCCTGGGCACAGCCGTTGATGAAGCTGAACCACTGCGGGTCGCGGGCCAGCCGATCGACCAGCGGATCGATCTCGAAGAAGGTCATCGTATCGACCGACCGTTTGTAGGCCGCCATCGCCCCGGACCCCAGCCCCACCACGCCGATGGTCGCCCCGCCCGGCGAGCGCGCGCGCACCGCCTCGGCAGCCTGACCGATCGGCGTCGATGGCGCATAATAGAGCGTCGGCCGACAAGCATACTCCGGGCTCGTCGGCTGGGCTCCGTGCAGGGTCGTGCCATGCATCAGCACATGTACCGGCCCGCCCAGCAGGGGATCGCTGGTCACGCCCACCCGCATCACACCGAAGAAGCTGCGATCCGACCACGCCGCCTCATAGCCGCGCGCGATATAGTGGCCGGACAGCGCCGCGGCTCCGATCACCGCAGCGAACATCCAGCGCCGGTCGCGCACCAGATAGCCCAGGATCGCCGCCGTCCCCAGGATCATCATCGCCAGCTGCTCCATCCGCAGCGGGAACACCCGGTTGAACGCCCAGGCCAGATCCCAGTCCGCCTGGAACATCGCCGACATCACGGGCGGCGTGACGCACAGGATCAAGGCGGCGACGAAGGTCAGCACCTCCCACCGCTTGATCTCGCTGCCCAGCCGGGGCCGCAGCAGACAGGTCAGGACCAGCACCAGCGGATATTCCCACACGGCGTCGAACACCACCGGAGCGACCAGGGCCGTGAACGCCCCCCCGACCACGCCGCCCAGCGACATCAGCAGATAGAATTCCGTCAGTCGGTCCGGCGCAGGCCGCAGCCGCGCCAGCAACTGATGACACATCAGGGCCGAGAAGAAGAAGCTCAGCAGATTCAACCCGAACAGCAGGGTCCAATCCCCGGTCCGGAAGGCCACCATGGTGATGGTCGCCGCGATCAGCGCCGCCTGCACCGGCAGGGTAACCGACAGCGGGATCGCCGGCCTCGTCTGGAAGGCGATCACGAAGGTCAGCAGATAAAGGGCCAGCGGCAGCACCCACAGAAACGGTGCCGAGGCCACATCCGTCGACAGGTGAGCCGTCACCCCCAGCATCAGGCTGGACGGTGCGGCGGCCAGCAGGACCAGCAGACCCTTGCGCATCCACGGGATCGGCGCGCTGACGACCAGCGCCGCCGGTTCGGCCGTCGTCTCGACCCGACGCCGCCAGACCACGACCGCCAGCACACCCACCAGGGCCACGAACACGCCATAGCCGCCGCTCCAGCCGATCCTCTGTCCCGATAGCGACATCAGCGGCTCGATCACGACCGGATAGGCCAGCAGTGCCAGGAAGCTGCCGAGATTCGACGCCGCATACAGGACATAGGGGTTCTGCCCGTCCGCATGCCCGGCCCGCACCCGCGCGTACCAGGCCTGCAACAGCGGTGCCGTCGCCGACAGGACGGCGAAGGGAGCCCCGACCGACAACGCCAGGGTCGCCAGCAACCATCCGATCGGGGCCGACGGGTTCGGGTCGCCCAGCACGCCGCTGATCGTCAGGGGCAGGAACAGCGCCGCCGCCAGCAGCAGCGCCAGATGCACCGCCACCTGGACCCGGATCGACCCGATCCGCTGCAACGCATGGGCATAGGTGTATCCGGCCAGCAGGGCGGTCTGGAAAAAGACCATCGCCGTGTTCCAAACCGAAGGACTGCCCCCCAGCATCGGCAGGACCAGCTTGGTCACCATCGGCTGGACCACGAACACCAGGGCCGCCGAGGTAAAGATGGCCACGGAGAACAGGATCGGGGTGACGGCATCGGGCGCAGGCCGCGCGGTCGCACCGGTATCGAAGGCAGTTTCGGTCATGGTCGTCCCGGTCGGAAAGGCTGGCCGGTCGACAGACCCGCATCGAACCCCCACTCTAGCCCGAGTCCCCCCCGCCTCGGAAAGACCCAAAGGACCGTGCCCGTGTTTCCCGACGACATCCGCCAGCAGGCCGAACATCTGGTCGTCCTGGCCACGGCGCGCGGGGTGATGCTGGCCACCGCCGAGAGCTGCACCGGCGGTCTCGTCGCCGCCGCCATCACCGCGGTGGCGGGTTCGTCCGCCGTGCTGGACCGGGGTTTCGTGACCTATTCCAACGCCGCCAAGACCCAGATGATCGACGTCTCCGCCGACCTGATCGCCGCCCACGGCGCGGTGTCCGAGCCTGTCGCCCGCGCGATGGCTCAAGGCGCGGTGGCCCGGTCCCAGGCTGGCGTCTCCGTCTCCATCACCGGCATCGCCGGTCCGGGCGGCGGCTCACCCGAGAAACCCGTCGGCCTCGTCCATTTCGCGGCCCTCGGCCCCCGCGGACTGATCCATGCCGAGCACCGGTTCGGCGACATCGGTCGCGACGACATCCGGCTGGCCTCGGTCCGCGTGGCTCTGACGATGCTGACCGACCGGCTCAACCCCGCATGACGATCATCGTCGATGCACGCGGCCATCGCTGCCCGGTGCCCAGCCTGAGACTGCAGAAGGCGATGCGGGATCAGCCGCCGGGCACGACCTTGACGCTTCTGGCCACCGACCCGATGGCCCGGATCGACGTGCCGTTTCTGATGACCGATCTGGGCGGCACCGTCGTCTCCGTCGAGGATATCCACGGGGCGCTCCGCATCACCGTCGCGACGCCCGCCGCTCCGCCAGACTGACCACCGAGGCCGAAGACGTCGGCTGGTCCGTGTCCAGCACCGGGGCTCCCCGCGACCGGCTCAGGATCTCCATCTCGGTCGCGAATGCGCCGCCATAGAAGACCGCATTGACGTTCCACGACAGCCAGATCAGCAGGATCACCACCGCCCCGACCGAGCCGTAGGTCGCCCCCACCTGGGCGATCTGCTCCACATAGATGGCGCACAGCCACGATGAGACCAGCGACATCACCGTCGCCACCGCCCCGCCCGCCACCGACGGTCCCCAGGCCACCCGGTCCCGGTGCGACATCGCATAGCGGTACAGCAGCGCCAGCCCGACCCCCAACCCGATGGGCGGCAACAACCCGTCAAGATAGCCGATCGATATCCCCAGCCCCGTCCCGTCGGCATGGCCCATCAACCGTCCCGTCACCACGGCCCCGGACACGACAGTAAACAGCGCAAAGGCGAAAACGGCCACGAACATGGCCAGCATGTTGAATTTCAGAAACCCGTGCGGCTCCGTCTCATCATGAATAAGGTTCAGTCCGGCCAGCAAGGCTTTGAACCCGCGATGCGCGGCATAGGCGCCGACCACCAGGGCAAAGGCGCTCTGGGCCGAGACGGTTCGCACCGACGCGCCGGCCAGCCGTTCGATCTCGCCAGTGAAGATAGCCCGCGCCGCCTGGGGCATGACGTCGGCCAAGGCCGCCGCCTGCTCACCGACCTGTCCAATGGTCAGAACCGCCTTGTAGAACCCGATCAGGATGGCGATCGCCGGAAACACCGCCAGCAGGGCGAAGAACGACACCCCGCCGGTATACAGCATCACGTCCCGGCCCCAGCTGCGCGTGAAGGCCTTCACCGCCAACCGCCCCCAGACACCGGGGCTCAGCCACATCGGCGAAAGCCCGCCGATGCCCTTGCGTGACGTGGATGTGATCTGTTCGCTCAATCCGGTGCCCACCGAAGCCCAAACCTTGATCGTAGCGCAAAACGGGCGGCGGGGAAAAGGCACGGCATGCAGTCAGTGCGCAACGCCGACCGGCAGGTGATGCTTGTCGTGCCGTCCGACCCTGTCGATCAGCGTTCGTCCCGCCTCATTCATGCCGATCACCTCGACCTCCGCGCCTTGGCGGCGATATCGGAACACGACCTTGTCCACGGCGGCGACGCCGGTCAAATCCCATAGATGCGCCCCCGTCATGTCGATCTCGACCCGTTTGGGGTTGCCGTGATGCTCGAAGGCGGCCGCGAAAAAGTCGGCTGATGCGAAGAACAGATTGCCGGTGACCCGGTAGCGAAGCACGCCTTCCTCGGGCGTCTCGATCTCCTCGACGCCAACGGTCTTGCCGACCTTTCGCATGAAGAAGATGGCGGACAGGATCACGCCCAGCATCACACCCTTCGACAGGTCGTGCGTCGCCACCACCGTCACCGTCGTGGCGATCATCACCACGGACGACTGGAACGGGGTCGAGCGCAGCGTCAACACCGAGCCCCAGTCAAACGTCCCGACCGACACCATGATCATGACGGCCACCAAGGCTGCCATCGGAATCTGCGCCACCCAGTCCTGAAGTACCAGGATCAGGAACAGCAGGAACAGCCCGGCCCAAAGGGTCGACAGGCGCCCGCGCGCGCCGCTGGTCACATTGATGATCGACTGGCCGATCATGGCGCAGCCCGCCATGCCGCCGAACAGGGACGACGCGATGTTGGCGATGCCCTGGCCGCGGGTCTCGCGATCCTTGTCGGACGGGGTGTCGGTGATGTCGTCCAGCAGGTTGGCGGTCAGCAGACTTTCCAGCAGGCCGACGAAGGCCAGCGTCGCCGCGACCGGTCCGATGATGGTCACAGTCTCCCATGTCAGCGGCACGTTCGGCAGATGGAACATCGGCAGGGTGGATGGCATCTTGCCCATGTCGCCGACGGTTCGCACGTCCAGCCCGGTTAGGATGACGAGGACGCTGATCGCCACGATCGCCACCAGGGGCGAGGGCACGGCGCGGGTTATCCGTGGAAAGCCGTAGATGATGACCAGCGCGGCCGCCACCAGGGCGAAGGTCTGCCAGTTGGCCCCGATCAACTCGGGCATCTGGGCCAGGAAGATCAGGATGGCCAGCGAGTTGACGAAACCGGTCATGACGCTGCGCGACACGAATTTAATGTAGCGGCCCAGTTTGAACAGGCCGACGATGATCTGGAACACGCCGGTCAGAAGCGACGCGGCGAACAGATATTCCAGCCCGTGATCGCGCACGAGCCCGACCATCAGCAGCGCCATCGCCCCTGTCGCCGCCGAAATCATGGCCGGACGACCGCCGACGAAGGCGATCGTCACGGCGATGACGAAACTGGCGTACAATCCCACCGCCGGATCGACCCCCGCGATGATCGAAAAGGCTATGGCCTCGGGGATGAGGGCCAGGGCCACGACGGTGCCGGCCAACAGGTCGCGGCGGGGGTTGGCGAGCCATTGCTGGCGCGCGGAAGCGATGATGGACATTGGGATTTCGTTGGGCGGAGTCGCCTTCGGCGTCTCGATTTCCTGACGGATCGGCGGTCAGGATAGCCACCCGTCGCCTGCGAACAGGGCCGGGTCCAGGGTGATCGGCCCGCTTTGCCAGCGAAGACGACACAGAGCAAGCACGTGGGATGACGCCGGGCCGTCATCGAGTCATGTATCCGCATTGATCAGGCGACTGCATTTCTCTCAAAGCGCCTTGCCAACCGTTGCGCCCCGCCACCCCCGCTCGCTATGGTCCGGCCACGTCCGAAGGGACACGCGGGGCCGGTGCGTCGCAGTTGGGGAGATCACCGGCCTTGGGTTTCGCGCCACGCATTCTGATCGTCGCCGAGACAGATGACTGGGTCGGCCCTCTGTCCCAAGGCCTGGACGCGCTGGGCTGGCCCACGATCACCGCGCGCGGCCTGGATGCCGCCCTCGCCGCCCTTTCGGACCTGGTGCTGGAAGCGGCCATCCTGGACGCCGCCCATCCCGATCACGCCCGCATGGCCCAGGCGCTAAGCCAAGCCGCCCAGCCGCGTCGCCTGCCGATCGTCGCCATCGGCCCCACGGCCCGCGCCGACATCCCCGGCGTCGATATGGCGCTCAGCGAGCCGCCTCATCCGGCCCAGGCGGCGCTCCGCGTCGAACAGCTGGTCCGCGCTGCCATCACCGAGGAAGAGTTCGGCCTGCGTCAGGCCACCTTCGCCCAGCACGACACGCCTTTGATCGCCGATGAAGCCGCGTCCGGCCCGATGCGAATTCTGGTCGCCGGGGCCGCCGATCACCGCTTCATCGCCCTGTCCAACGCCCTGACGACCGCCGGGGCCGAGGTGGTGGCCGCTCCAACTCCCTACACCGCCTTCGACTACCTGCACGAAAGCGCATTCGACGCGGCGGTCCTGTGGGGGGCCCCGGACCATGCGCCGGCCCTGTCCATCGCCTCGGGCATGAAGCGGAACACGCGCCTGTATCACATCCCCCTGGTCCTCTATCTGCGCACGCCCGGCGAGATCGACCTGGCCGAGCTGTATCATCGGGGGTTCGCCGACGTGGCCGCATCCCATACGCCCGAGCCCGAGACCGCCGAGCGCGTCCTGGCCCTGGCCACCACCCACCGTCGTCATCTGGCGATCCGCAGGGCGCTGGAGGCCGCGCGCGGGTCGGGCCTGATGGACCCGTCCACCGGCCTGTTCACCCGCGACCTGTTCGCCCAGCATCTGGGGCGGATCGCCGAATCGGCGCGCAAACGTCGCCGACCCCTGTCCGTCTGCGTGCTGCGGGTGTCAGAGACCGAGACCCTGGCCCATGCCCGGCTCGGCGGCTGGCTGGATCGCGCCATGCCCCAGATCGGGGCCATGGTCTCGCGGCTCGTCCGGGTCGAGGACACCGCTGCCCGCCTGGCACCCGAGGTCTTCGCCCTGGCCCTGCCCGCGACGCCCGGTCCCGCTGCCCGCCTGGCCGCGGAACGGATCGCCGCCGTCATCGGCTGCACCGCCTTCGACGCCGGCCCCGACCGCTCGCCCTTCGTCGCCGAGTTCGATATCGGTTCGGCCGAGGTCAACCCCGGCGAAAGCGTCGCCACCGTCCTGGAACGCGCATCCCAGAATCTGGCCGACCGGCGCAAGGTCAACGCCTGAAGGCGCGATCTGCGGTGAGTGCAGTCTCTGGCCGGTTTGCGGTCCGAGATCTGCTGTGAGTGGTGCCGAATTCTGCGGAATCTGATGCGTATTCTGCAGCGATCGAACCCCGGAAATCAGGCCTTCGCCACCCTCGCCAGATCGGTCGTGATCCGCTCGGCGACCTTCAGTCGGTCCTCCGCCGTAGGCCAGTCGCCCTTGACCACGATCTTCTGATCCGGCCGGATTTTCCAAGACACATGATTCTTCTGGATCAGCCCGACCAGTCCCATCGGGTTCGGGAAGGAATTATCCCGCAGCGTCAGAACACAGCCCTTGGGCCCGATGTCGATCCGCTCGATACAGGCCGTCTTGCAACTGGCCTTGATCCCGACGATCCGTAGAAGCTGTTTGGCCTCGTCCGGCAGCGGCCCGAACCGATCGATCAGCTCGGCGGCCATGGCCTCCCGCGTCTCGGTGTTCTCGGCGTCCGACAGACGGCGATACAGGCTGAGACGGACGTTGAGGTCCGGCACATACTCTTCCGGAATCAGCACCGCCGCTCCGACATTGATCGCCGGAGACCAGCCCCGATCGACCACGGCACCGCCCTCGCCGGCCTCACGCAGGGAAGCCACCGCGTCCTCCAGCATCTGCTGGTACAGCTCGACACCGACCTCGCGGATATGGCCCGACTGTTCGTCGCCCAGCAGGTTCCCCCCGCCCCGCTGATCCAGGTCGTGGCTGGCCAGCTGGAACCCGGCACCCAGATTGTCCAGCGACTGCAACACCTGCAAACGTCGCTCCGCAGACAGGCTCAACGGCTTCTTGGGATCGGTCGTCAGATAGGCGAAGGCCCGCGCCTTGGACCGCCCGATCCGGCCCCGAATCTGGTGCAGCTGGGCCAGTCCGAACATGTCGGCCCTGTGCACGATCAAGGTGTTGGCGGTCGGAATGTCGATGCCGCTTTCGACGATCGTGGTCGAGACCAGCACATCGTAAGAGCCGTCGTAGAAGGCGCTCATCACGTCTTCGAGCTGGGTCGGGCTCATCTGGCCGTGACCCACGACGAATTTGATCTCCGGCACCTGTTCGCGCAGGAATTTCTCGATGTCCGGCAGTTCGTTCAGACGCGGCGCGATGTAGAAGGCCTGTCCCCCGCGATATTTCTCGCGCAGCAGAGCCTCGCGCACGAGGACCGGATCCCAAGGCGTAACATAGGTCCGCACCGCCAGGCGATCGACCGGCGGGGTGGCGATGATCGACATCTCGCGAATGCCCGAAAGCGCCATCTGCAGCGTGCGCGGGATCGGCGTCGCGGTCATGGTCAGCAGGTGGACATCGGCCCGCAGGGACTTCAGCTTCTCCTTGTGCTTGACCCCGAAATGCTGCTCTTCATCAACGATAACAAGGCCCAGATTGCGGAACCCGACCTGATCACTCAGAACGGCATGGGTACCCACCACGATCTCGAACGAGCCATCCTTGAGCCCCGCGCGGGTCTCGTTGGCGTCCTTGGTCGTGACCATCCGCGACAGGTGCCGCACCTTGATCGGCCAGCCCGCGAACCGCTCGCTGAAGGTCTTGAAATGTTGGCGGGCCAACAGGGTCGTCGGACAGACGATCGCCACCTGCTGCCCCGTCATCGCCACGACGAAGGCCGCCCGAAGCGCCACCTCGGTCTTGCCGAAGCCGACGTCGCCGCAGATCAGACGATCCATCGGCGTACCCTTGCCCAGGTCCTCCAGCACGTCGCCGATGGCGTTCAGCTGGTCGTCCGTCTCTTCATAGGGGAAGCGGGCGCAGAACTCGTCGAACAGCCCCTGCGGCGGGGTAATGGCGTCGGACGTCCGCAGCGCCCGCTTGGCAGCGAGCGCGATCAGCCCCTCGGCCATCTCGCGCAGCCGCATCTTGGCCTTGGCCTTGCGCCCCTGCCACGCCGCCCCGCCCAGCCGATCCAGCTGGACCCCGTCGGCGTCGGTGCCGTATCGCGTCAGAAGATCAATGTTTTCAACCGGCAGATACAATTTGCTGTCACCGGCATACAGCAGCTCCAGACAGTCGTGCGGAGCCTCCTGGATCTCCAGCGTCTTCAGACCCTCGTACCGCCCGATCCCGTGATCCAGGTGCACCACTAGGTCACCCGTCGTCAGGGCCGAGGCCTCGGCAAGGAAGTTGGATGCCCGGCGTTTGCGCTTCGGCCGCGCCAGCCGGTCGCCCAGCATGTCGGTCTCGGAAATCACGGCCAGGTCGTCGGTCTCGAACCCATGCTCGACCGGCAGGACGCCCCGCAGCATCAGCCCCGCCGGAGCCGCCTGAACGTCGGCCCAGTCGCGAACGGCGACCACATGATCCAGGCCATGATCCGACAACATGGCCGCCAGACGCTCCGACGACCCTTCCGACCACGACGCGAACAGCACCCGCCGACCCGCCGCCTTCAGGGCCTCGGCATGTTTGGCCACAGCCTCGAACAGATTGACGCTGTCCTGACCCCGCTCCGCCGCGAACGACCGCCCCAGACGCCCACCCGCATCCTCGCCACCCGTGTGGAAGGGCGACAAACGCCGCACGGACCGTCCGGCCAGGGCGCTGTTCCAGTCGTCCTGGGGCAGATACAGTTGATCGGGCGGAAGGGCCCGGTTCGACGCCCCCCCTTTCGCGAGCGACGCCTCGCGTCGTGCCTCGTAGGCGTCCGCTGCCAGGGTCCAGCGTTCGCCCCGCGCCGCCTCGACCTGATTGTCCAGAAAGATCGCCGCACTGTGCGGCAGATAGTCGAAAAGCGTCTCCAGCCGGGGGTACAACAGCGGTAGGAAATGCTCCATCCCCTGACGCCGCGCGCCCTCGCTGACGGCCACGTAGAGCGGGTCCTCGCCCCCCGCTCCGAACCGCGCCAGGTAGCCGGTGCGGAACCGCGAGATGGTCTCCTCGTCCAGCAGGGCCTCGGACACCGGCGACAGCGACACCCTTTTCAACTGGCCGGTCGATCGCTGCGTCTCCGGATCGAAGGTCCGGATCGACTCCAGTTCGGACCCGAACATGTCCAGCCGCGCGGGCTCCTCGAACCCTGGCGGGTAGACGTCGATCACCCCGCCGCGCACCGCATACTCTCCGCGCTCGTTGACGGTCGAAGCCCGCATATAGCCGTTGACCGTGAAATACCGCTCCAGCGCCGTCGTATCGAGGTCGCGACCCACGACCGCGTCAAATCCCGCTGCCGTGGTCACTTCGCGCGGAGGGGTGCGTTGCATGGCCCCTGCCACGGTCGCGATCAGCAGAAGCGGTGTCCGGTCCTCCGAATCTCGTCTGGCAAGATGCGTGAGCGCCGCCATCCGTTCGGCCGACACCGACGAACTCGGACTCAGCCGATCGTACGGCAGACAGTCCCAGGCTGGAAACTCCAGAACATCAGTGCCTTTGGCAAAAAACCGGAATGCTTGAACGAACTCTCCAGCCCGGGCGTAATCCCGCGCGATGAACATGCCCAGACCACCCCGGGCCTTCAGGCGCTGGGCAATGGCCAAGGCATCGAGACCCTCCGGCGCGCCGCCCAGGGCCGCATCCGTCCGCCGTTCCAGAACTGCGCCGTCCATCAGCCCGCACCCTGTTGCACGGCCATGGCGACATGGTCGCGCATGAAGGCCTGGACCCTGGCCATCACCGGACCGGCGTGGGCTTCCGGCACCGGCTTGTCGCCGATGATCCAGGCATAGATATCATAATCGTCCTCGTTCAGCAGGGCCTCGAACGTATCGAGCTCGGCATCGCTCAGGCTCGGCCCCACCTGTTCGATGAACGGCCCCAGCACCAGATCGGCCTCGCGAAACCCGCGCCGCCACGCCCGGAAGGTAATCCGGCCCAGTTTTTCGTTCGAAGTCCCGTCGGGACGTGCATGCGTATCGGCCACAAGGTTCCTTGCCCGGTCTGTCAGTTCTGTTCACGCTGCAGATAGCGTTCCAACGCCGTCTTCGCCAGCTATGCTGGACGTCATGAGGCCGCAGATTCTCTTTCCCCTGTTCGCGGAGGTTACCAGCCTGAAGGGGGTGGGTGCCAAGGTCGCGCCACTGGTTCAGAAATTGGCCGGGCCGCTGGTGCGCGACCTGCTGTTCCTGACGCCCAACGGCCTGATCACCCGTCGTCGCACGACAGCCGCCGAGGCCATCGAGGGCGAGATCGGGGTGTTCGACGTGGTGATCGACCGCATGATGGTGCCCGGCAAGATCGGTGCCCCGCTGAAGGTCCGCGCCTCGGACGACACCGGCTTCATCCATTTGATCTGGTTCGGAGGCAGTCCGCAGCATATCGACCGCCAGCTCCCGCGCGGCGAACGTCGGCTGGTTTCCGGCAAGGTCGAGCGGTTCAACAACGAGGTCCAGATCGTCCATCCGGACTGGATCGTGCCGCTGGACAAGGGCGAGGACATCCCCGCCGTCGAGCCCGTCTATCCCGCCACCGCCGGGATCACCTCACGTCAGATCCGCAAGCTGGTACTCCAGGCCCTGCCCGCTGCGCCGGAGGTTCCAGAATGGCAGGATGCCGCCTGGATCGCCGCCCGGCGCTGGCCGGACTGGCAGAGCGCGGTGCAGGCCGTCCATTCCCCGATGACGCTGCCGGACCTGGAGCCTGACGCGCCCGCCCGGCAGCGCTTGGCCTTCGACGAACTGCTGGCCCACCAGCTGGCCCTGGCACGCCGTCGCCGCGCACGCCAGATCACGCCCGCACCCCGGATCGCGCCGGGCGACGCCTCGACCCTGCTACTGGCCGCCCTGCCCTTCGACCTGACCGGGGCCCAGACCCAGGCCATCGCCGAAATCCGCCGCGACCTGGCCTCGGGCGAACAGATGGGACGGCTGCTGCAGGGCGACGTCGGCTCTGGCAAGACCGCCGTCGCTGCCCTGGCCATGGCCGATGCGGCCTCCCTGGGTTTTCAGGCGGCCCTGATGGCCCCGACCGAAATCCTCGCGCGCCAGCACTATCAACGTCTTGCGCCGATGTTCGCCGATGCCGGCATAACCGCAATTCTTCTGACCGGTCGCGACACCACTGCCGAACGCCGCGACCGCCTTGCCGCCCTCGCCGACGGTACGGCGTCCGTCGCCATCGGCACCCACGCCCTGTTCCAGGACGCGGTGCGCTTCGACCGGCTGGCCCTGGTCGTCATCGATGAACAGCACCGCTTCGGGGTCAACGAACGCCAGCGGCTTCAGGCCAAGGGCGACCCCCGCCTCGGCGGCGTCCATCTGCTGACCATGTCGGCGACGCCCATCCCCCGCACTCTGGAACTGACCCAATATGGCGAGCTGGAGGTCAGCCGGTTGATGGAGAAACCGCCCGGTCGCACCCCGGTCGCCACCGCCGTCCTGCCGCTTGCCCGGATCGGCGACGTGGCCCAGCGCCTGAAGGCCGCGATCGAGACGGGAACCCAGGCCTACTGGATCTGTCCACTGGTCGCCGAATCCGAAGCCATCGACCTGGCCGCCGCCGAGGACCGCGCTGTCGACCTGGGCCGCATCCTCAACATCGACGTCGGCCTGGCCCACGGCCAGATGCCTGGGGCCCAGCGCGAGGCCGTCATGGCCGATTTCGCCGCCGGCCGCCTGCCCCTGCTGGTCGCCACCACGGTGGTGGAAGTCGGGGTCGATGTGCCCAACGCCTCGATCATGGTCATCGAACACGCCGACCGGTTTGGGCTGGCCCAACTGCATCAGCTGCGGGGCCGTGTCGGGCGCGGGGCAAAGGCCAGCGCCTGTATCCTGCTGTACGGTAACGGCGATGGTGGTTTGGGCGACACCGCCCGCGAACGCCTCGAAACCCTGCGCCGCACCGAGGACGGGTTCGAGATCGCCGAGGAGGATTTCCGGCTGCGTGGGGGCGGCGATCCCCTGGGCCTGCGGCAGAGCGGCTTTCCCGCCTACCGCTTCGCCGACCCGATCCGGCACCGGTCCCTGATGCTGGCTGCTGCGGACGACGCCCGGATGATCCTTGCTCGCGATCCCGATCTGACGACGCCGCGTGGCGAGGCGATCAAGGTGCTGGAGGCGCTGTTCGACTGGAAGGCGGATCGACCGGCGGCGGACTAGGTCGGCTGGCGAGCCTGCCAAGTGGTCATCCGCGCCTGCACATCGGCTTCAATATCCGCATAGAAAAGATTGTAGGGCCTCGCTTTTCTTCGATCTGACCAGTTCCCGACCTCGCGGAAGGACTCCGTCTTGGGCTCGGTGTGGCGCAGCAGACCGCCCCGGCACTGCGTCGCGATCAGCCGGTCCATGAGGGCCGGACGAACCCCCCATTCCAGGCCCGTGGCGTTGGTCGCTCCCAGATGGCGACGCGCCTCCACCGCCGCCTCGCTCGCGGCCCCGGTGACCGGGTTCACGCACAGCGCCGCCCGCCCGCCCAGATCGACCAGTCCGCCCCGATCGTCCCAAACCAGCGCCCGCCGGAGCCGCCGTGCCGCCGCACCGTCGTTTCCCTCGCCGACCTGGGACCAGCCGACGACGCAGCCGACCTGTTCGCGCGCCGTGCAGGCCGGGACACGGGGGCTGAGCCGGTCTGCCGCCACGATGGCATCGACCAGATAGATGGCCACAAGGCGCTGCCGCAGGGCCGTATCGTTCGCCACGCGCTCGCGCACCAGCCGGTCCAGAAGCTCAGCCCCCTGTTCCACCCCGGCCAGGACGATCGGTCCCGTGGGATGACGGGCGATCCAGTGGTCGAACGCCGCCAGTACGTCGCCATAGGCAAAGACCCGCGCATCCCGCGCGTCGTCCCGCAAGGTCAGTCGCGTGTAGAGGCTGGACTGGCGATAACGCGGCACGCTGATCTGCCCCGCCCGCTCGAACGGCCCGGCGTAGTTGGGGATGACCACCCGGTTCAAATAGGCGTCGGCCTCGGCATCGCCGATCGGTCCGTTCCAGCCGGAGCTGCCGTCGAAGGTGGTCGAATGGACGAAGAAGACCGAGGCTTGGCCCGCCTGCGGTCCGCGCGCGTCCCACAGGGCCCAGGCTCCCATTCGGTCGTAGTCGGGCGAAGGCGGCGGGTCATAGGTCTGGAACGGCACCTGGGGGTCCAGTCCTGCCCTCAGGATATCGCCGCGCCATACCGCCACCGCCGTCGCGATCACGAGCAGAAAGGCCAGTAGCGTCCACCCGACCCATTGCCGAAAGGTCAGTCGGCTGGCCATCAGCGATACGGGTCCGGCGTCATCAGGAAGTCCTGGACGTAGCGGCGCACGCCCTCTTCCAGCGGCGTGGACTGGCCGGGCCAGCCCGCGGCGCGGATGCGGTCCATCTTCGCCTCGGTGAAATACTGGTACCGGTCGCGGATCGCCTCGGGCATGTCGACATAGGCGATGGACGGTTCCTTGCCTGCCGCGGCGAATGTCGCCTTGGCCAGGTCGTCGAACGAGCGGGCCTGACCAGAACCGGCGTTGAAGATGCCCGAAACGGATGGCGTCTCCAGCAGCCAGGCGACGACGTCGACCACATCATCGACGAAAACGAAGTCCCGAAGCTGGCCTCCATCGGCGTAGTCGGGGTGATGCGATCGGAACAGGCTGACGGTCTCGCCCGCCGCGACCTTGGGCCAGATCTGGGCAACGACCGACTTCATCGACCCCTTGTGGCCCTCGTTCGGGCCATAGACGTTGAAGAATTTCAGCCCCGCCCACTGGCTCGGCGACTGGCCGCGATCGGACTGTCGGACCGCATACTGGTCGAACAAGAGTTTCGAATATCCATAGGCATTTAGTGGGCGAAGCGTGGACAGGCCCTCAGGACTGTCGTCATCGTCGAACCCCTGGTCGCCGTCGCCGTAGGTCGCCGCCGACGAGGCATAGATCAGCCGCGCGTCGCGGATCGAGCACCAGTCCCAAAGGTCGCGCGACAGGGTGTAATTGGTGCGCAGGATCAGGTCGGCGTCCGGCTCCGTCGTGGACGAGATCGCCCCCATATGCACGACCGCCTCGATCGCCTCGGCATGGCGTTCCAGCTGCTCGAACAGCTCCTCCGGCGACCAGAAGTCGGCGATCGGATGTTTGGCGACGTTCTTCCACTTCTCCAGATCGGCGGTCTCCAGCCGGTCGCAGACCACGACGTCGTAGCGGTCCTCGCCCGTCAGCCGCGCCACGATGTTGGAGCCGATGAAGCCCGCCCCGCCGGTGACCACGATCATCCTGCGGCTCATGTGGCGGCTCCCGTCATCTTCGCGATCGTCTGCGTCGTCGAATGGCCGTCGCTGAAGGTCGCCAGCCGGACCTCGCCGCCCCAGCTCTCGACCAGATCGCCCCCGACCACGCCCTCGCGCGTATAGTCCGCCCCCTTGATCAGGACGTCGGGGCGCAGCCGCGCGATCAGGGCAATCGGCGTCGGGTCGTCGAAACTCGTCACCCGATCGACGCTGGCCAGGCCGCCGATGACCACCGCCCGGCTGTCGAGGTCGTTGACAGGTCGGCCCTCACCCTTCTGTCGCGTCACCGAGGCGTCGGTGTTCAGCGCGACGACCAGCCGATCGCACCACGACCGCGCCTGGGCCAGATAGGCGACATGACCGCGGTGCAGGATGTCGAAACAGCCGTTGGTGAAGCCGATCTTCAGCCCCAGCGCCCGCCACGCCTCGACCTCGGCGGCCAGGTCGTCCAGCGGCGTGACCTTGGCGTGGGCCAGGGAGGCATGCTGGCTCATCTCGGCCTCGATCAGTTCGCCAGGCGTGACGACGGCTGTGCCGCTCTTTCCGACCACGACGCCGGACGCCAGGATCGCCAGCTGCACCGCCTGTTCCAACGAAGCCCCGGCCCCCAGGGCCAGACCCAGCGCCGCCAACCCGGTATCCCCCGCGCCGGAGACGTCGAACACCTCGCGCGCCCGACCGGGGAAATGCTTCACCCGTCCGTCGGCGCGCCGGATCAGGCTCATCCCCTTGCCCGCCCGCGTCACGACGATGGCCCTGGCCGTCGTGACGGCAACCAGCGCCACCAGAGCCGCCTCGATTTCGGAATCGGTCTCGACCGGCAGGCCTGTCGCCCCGGCCAGTTCGGAAGCGTTGGGCTTGATGACGTCCACGGCCCAGTAACGGGCGAAGTCGCGGCCCTTGGGATCGACGATGATTGGGGCACCGCTGGATTGCGCCGCCCAAAGGGCCGAGCGGATCAGGCGATCGGTGACCACGCCCTTGTCATAATCTGACAGAAGAATGACCGAAGCCCCTGAAAACACGTCGTCGCGATCGAAAGCGCCGACCGTGACCTCTTCTTCGTCCAACCGCAGCAGCTGCTGGCCACCGGACACGAACCGCGTCTTGACGATAGTCGAGCCCCCGTCCGGTCGGGCGATGAAGTCCGCGATCCGATCCTCGGCGGCGACCAGTCCGGCCAGTTCGCTGCCCGCGCCATCGTCCCCCGCCACGGCTCCCAGCCGCGCCAGTCCGCCCAGGGCCGCGACGTTGCGCGCCACATTGCCGACCCCGCCCGGCATCGACACGGTCCGCCGCGACTTCAGCACCGGGATCGGGGCCTCGGGCGAGATTCGGCTGACTTCCCCATAGACATAGCGGTCCAGCATCAGGTCGCCGACGCAGGCCACCGTCTGGCCCCGCGCACGGTCCAGCAGCGATTGCAGAGTGCCCAGGTCCAGCGCGCGTTCAGCCATGCGTCGGACCTAACGGATTCAAGCCGCTTTCGCCATCCGCGCCTTGGACAGGTCATCGTAGGCGATCAGTTCGGCGGCCAGGGCCTCGAATTCGTTCAGCGGCACCATGTTCGGCCCGTCCGACGGCGCGTTGTCGGGATCCTGATGCGTTTCCATGAAGACGGCATCGACGCCGACGGCCACGGCGGCGCGGGCCAGAACGGGCACGAACTCGCGCTGACCGCCCGAGGATGTCCCCTGTCCGCCTGGCTGCTGGACCGAATGGGTAGCGTCATAGACCACGGGACAGCCGATCTCGCGCATCGTCGGCAGCGACCGCATGTCGGAAACCAGAGTATTGTATCCGAAGCTGGCCCCCCGTTCGCAGGCCATGACGTTGGGATTGCCCGCGCCGGTGATCTTGGCGATCACGTTCTTCATGTCCCAGGGGGCCAGGAACTGGCCTTTCTTGACGTTGATGGCCTTGCCCGTCGCGGCAGCGGCCAAGAGCAGGTCGGTCTGGCGGCACAGGAAGGCCGGGATCTGGAGCACGTCCACGGCCTCGGCAACGCCCGCGCACTGGGCCTCGGAGTGGACGTCGGTCAAGGTCGGCAGGCCGGTCACCTCGCGGATTTCGGCGAAGATCGGCAGGGCGTCCTTCAGCCCGATCCCCCGCGCGGCGGTCGCGCTGGTCCGGTTGGCCTTGTCGAAACTGGTCTTGTAGATGATGCCGACGTTGAGCCGCTCGCCGATCTCCTTCAGGGCATGGGCCATCTCCAGCGCATGCTGACGGCTCTCCATCTGGCAAGGGCCCGCGATGAAGACGATGCGCGCCCCGCCTCCGATGACGACCGGTTTCGCGAGGCCTTCGGACAGGGTGATGACGGCGTTGGGTTGGCTCACGGGAAACCTTCGTGTGACGTTGGGGCTTATGGCGGCGGCGCATTGCCGCAAGTATGGGGCGAGCAGATGGCGCTGATCGCCGTCCACCGCAACCTATCACGGAGACCAACCGCGTGACCACCAAGGCCACTCCCGACCGGACGCCGGTGATCCTGTGGTTCCGCCGCGACCTGCGCCTGCAGGACAATCCGGCGCTGAACCATGCGGCGGAGAGCGGCCGAGCTGTAATCCCCGTCTATATCCTGGACGACGCGGGCGAAGGCCGGGCGCGCGGGGCCGCCTCGTTGTGGTGGCTGGACAAGTCGCTGAGGGCCCTGGCCGACAGCCTGTCGGAGCGCGGTGCGAGCCTGATCCTGCGTCGGGGTGATTCGGAAACCGAACTGCGACGGCTGTTCGAGGAGACGGGGGCCGAGGCCGTCTTCATGAACCGGCTGTTCGAGCCGGACGCCTGGTCCCGCGACGCCGACATCGCCCATGCCCTGAAGGCCGACGGGATCGAGGTGAAGGGCTACAATGGGACCCTGCTGACCCGGCCCGGGTCCGTTTTGAACGGGTCGGGCGGGCCGTACAAGGTGTTCACACCCTTCCATAAGGCGCTGCTGGTCACGGCCGAGGCCCCGCCGCATACGACCGGTCCGCGCGACCTGTCCGGCGGGCCGGACCTGGCCAGCGACCGGATCGACGACTGGGGCCTGCATCCCACGCGGCCCGACTGGTCCGGCGGTTTCGATTGGACACCGGGCGAGGCCGGGGCCTCCGCCGAACTGTCGAGGTTCGTCGGCCATGGCCTGCATCACTATGGCAAGGGCCGCGACATCCCCGCCTTGCCCGCGACCAGCCGCCTTTCGCCGCATCTGCACTGGGGCGAGATCAGCCCCTGGCGCGCCGTCGTCGCTGCGCGGCAGGCCGCCGAGGCCGGCAAGGTGCCCGGTGCCGAGGCGGAGAAGTTCGTCGCCGAGATCGGCTGGCGCGAATTTTCGGCCCATCTGCTGCATCATTTCCCCACCCTGCCGACCCACGCCTTCCGGCCCGAATACGATGCCATGCCGTGGCGCGACGACGACAAGGGGTTCGAGGCCTGGACGAAGGGCCAGACCGGCTATCCGATCGTCGATGCCGGGATGCGACAGCTGTGGGCCACCGGCTGGATGCACAATCGGGTGCGGATGATCGTGGCCAGCTTCCTGATCAAACACCTGCTGATCGACTGGCGGCGAGGCGAGGCCTGGTTCTGGGACACGCTGGTCGATGCCGATCTGGCGTCCAACGTTCAGAATTGGCAGTGGGTCGCGGGATCCGGAGCCGATGCGTCACCGTACTTTCGAATCTTCAACCCGATCACCCAGGGCGAGAAATTCGATGCCGACGGAAAATACGTCCGCAAATGGGTTCCGGAACTGCGCAAGGTTCCCGACCGCTGGCTGCATGCGCCGTGGACCGTCCCGCCCGAAGTCCTGCGCGATGCCGGGGTCAGGCTCGGCACGGATTATCCGCGTCCGATCGTCGACCACACCGAGGCCAGGAACCGGGCGCTCGCGGCGCTCAAGACCGTGTCGGATCGCCGCGAGTATCCGGAACAGGATTGACCACCGATACCCAAGCCTAGCAGGAGTGTCGGCATGACCGTTCTGACCGATCAGGAGACCGCCCGCCTGGATGCCACGCCGCGCGTCTTTTCGATGCTTATCAGGCTGTTGTCGGCCAACTGGACCTATGGGCAGCTGACGCTGTGCTTGCCGAACGGCGAGGTCCACCGGCTGGATGGCGACACGCCCGGCCCCAGCGCCACCATGAACATCATCGACTACCGGTTCGCCCGCCGCGTCCTGGCCAATGGCGACATCGGCTATGCCGAGGGCTATATGGCGGGCGAGTGGGACAGCCCGCATCTGGCCGTGTTGCTGGAGGTTCTGGCGTCCAACTACGACCACATCCGGCGCCTGTTCGACGGCAATGGCGTGATGCTGGCCGTCAACTGGATCAGCCACAAGCTGAACCGCAACAGCCGTTCGGGGTCGAAAAAGAACATCGAGGCCCACTACGACCTGGGCAACAGCTTTTACGAGACCTGGCTGGACGGGACGATGACCTATTCGTCGGCCCGGTTCGCCGACAGCCACGACAGTCTGGAGGCCGCCCAGACGCGCAAATACGCCACCCTGGCCCGGGCCATGGACCTGAAGCCCGGCATGAAGGTGCTGGAGATCGGCTGTGGCTGGGGCGGGTTCGCCGAGTATGCGGCGCGCGAAGTCGGGGCCGACGTCACCGCCATCACCATCAGCCAGGAACAGCACGACTATGCCTCGGCGCGGCTGTTCAACGCCGGTCTGTCGAGCCGGGCGCGGGTGCAGATGATGGACTACCGCGACGCCCGCGGTCAGTTCGACCGAGTCGCCTCGATCGAGATGTTCGAGGCGGTGGGCAAGGAATACTGGCCCGCCTATTTCGACACGATCCGTAATGTCCTGGTCCCCGGCGGTCGGGCCGGACTGCAGATCATCACGATCCAGGACGACCTGTTCGAGGAATACAACGCCCGAACCGACTTCATTCAGAAATACGTCTTCCCCGGCGGGATGCTGCCGTCCGAGGCCCGGCTACAGCCGGTGGTCGAGAGGGCGGGGCTGAGCTGGGATCATGTCGAACGGTTCGGCATCGACTACGCAGACACCCTGCAACGCTGGGACCAGCGGTTCCAGGCGGCCTGGGACGACATCCGCCAGATGGGCGGCTTCGACGAACGGTTCCGGCGGCTGTGGCGGTTCTATCTCGGCTATTGCGAGGCGGGGTTCCGGTCACGGCGGACGGACGTAATCCACCTGGCCCTGACGAAGGCCTAGTCCGCCAACCGCCAAGTCGCTCCGGTCGGACCATCCATCACCACGACCTTCAGCGCCGTCAGACGATCGCGGATCCGGTCCGCCTCGGCCCAGTTCTTGGCGGTGCGGGCGGTGACGCGTTCCGCCAGCAAGACCTCGACCTCGGTCTTCAGTGCATCGTCGGCCCCACCCTCGAACCAGGCATCGGGACGGGATTGCAACACGCCCAGGATCGCGCCCGAGGCCAGCAGCTCGGCCTTGGCCATGCCGACGGCCTTGAGATCGCCCGCCGTCATGGCCCGCTCGATCTCGCTGGACAGGGCGAACAGCTTGGACATGGCACCGGGCGTGTTCAGGTCGTCGGAGATGGCTTCCAGAAACTCCGGCGATGGCATGTCGCCCAACGCTTCGACGTCGGATGCGCGGCGCAGGGCACCGTACAGACGGTCCAGGTTCTTGCGCGACTGGTCCAGCAGGTTCTGGTTCCAGTCCAGCGGCTGCCGATAGTGCGCGCTCAGCAGGGCCCACCGCACCACCTCGCCCGGCATGTGTTTCACCAAGTCATGCAGCAGCAGGACGTTGCCCACCGACTTGGACATCTTCTCCGCATCGACGGTCAGGAAGCCGTTGTGCATCCAGTAGCGGGCGTATTCGTCATGCGCGGCATCACCATGCACATGGCCGTGGGCGCAGACCCCTTGCGCGATCTCGTTCTCGTGGTGCGGAAAGACGAGGTCGATTCCGCCGCCATGGATATCGATCGGCAGACCCAGCGTCTCCTCGATCATGGCCGAGCATTCGATATGCCAGCCGGGGCGCCCCTGGCCCCACGGCGACGGCCAGGACGGCTCGCCCTCCTTGGACGGTTTCCACAGCACGAAGTCGTGGGCGTTCTTCTTGTAGGGCGCGACCTCGACCCGCGCGCCGGCGATCATGTCATCCAGATTGCGTCCCGACAGAGCGCCGTAGGACGGATAGGACGAGACGTCGAAGACGACATGACCCTCCGCCACATAGGCGCAGCCCTGATCGATGATCTGACCGATCTGTCTGACGATCGCGTCCATATGGTCGGTGACGTGCGGCGCGATGTCGGGGGGCGAGACATTCAGCTCCGCCATGTCGGCCAGATAGGCGGCCTCGTAGCGGGCCGTGATCTCGCCAATCGGCACGCCTTCCTTTGCGGCCTTCGCATTGATCTTGTCGTCCACGTCGGTGACGTTGCGGGCATAGACCACGCTGTCCGCCCCGTACTGCCGCCGCAGCAGCCGAACCAGCACGTCGAACACGACGGGCGGTCGCGCATTGCCGATGTGCGCATAATCGTAGGTCGTCGGGCCGCAGACGTAGAGCGTCACCCGGTTCGGATCGCGCGGCGTGAACCCCCGCTTCTCGCGTTTCAGGGTGTCGTAGAGGGAAAGCGTCATTGTGAAGCGGAGCAGTCAGTTTTCTTGCAGGTTGGTGCCGGTGTCCCATATAGCCGTGTGCCCGCCGACGATAGTCAGCGACCGCACATAGGGAGAGCGACGCGCGTCATTTCCGGAACCTTCGTTCCGGCGCCACTGGTCGCTTCAGACGATTTCCATGGATGCCTTCGTGACCCGGCCGATCGTAGCCGAAAACCTGCGCCCGTCGCGCGAAGAGGCCCTCAAGGCCGTGCGCACCCTGCTGGCCTGGGCCGGCGACAATCCCGACCGCGAAGGCTTGAAGGACACGCCCAAACGCGTCGTGGATGCCTACGGCGAATGGTTCGAGGGCTATGAGGCCGACGTCGCCAAGGAGCTGAGCCGTACGTTCGAGGACGTCCAGGGCTATGACGACATGGTGCTGCTGCGCGACATCGAGGTCGAGAGCCATTGCGAGCATCACATGGCTCCGTTCCTGGGCAAGGCCTATGTCGCCTACCTGCCGACAGAGAAGGTTGTCGGCATCTCCAAGATCGCGCGCGTGGTCGAGATCTTCTCCAAACGCCTGCAGACCCAGGAAGTCCTGACCAACCAGATCGCGAATGCGCTGGAGGATCATCTGAACCCGGCGGGCGTCGCCATCCTGATCGATGCCGAGCATCAATGCATGACCACGCGCGGCGTGCATCATCGCCACGTTTCGACCATCACGACGCGGTTCACTGGGGCGTTCAAGTCCGATCCTGCCCTGATGGAACGGTTCATCAAGCTGGCGAAGGGCTGATCGCAACGTTTCGGCCAACTCATGCTTTACAAGCGTGGGCTTGCCCGCCAAGAGACGGTTCGAACCTTTCGATAGCCCGCTAGCGCGGGCGTGATCACAGAGAGACGCGCGACATGGGTGCTAAACTTTCCGGTCCCGGCGGCCAGGGTGGCAAGACCATCCAGCAGAACAGCGACATCAACGTCACGCCGTTCGTGGACATCATGCTGGTGCTGCTGATCATCTTCATGGTCGCCGCGCCCCTGGCCACCGTGTCGATCCGCCTCGACCTGCCTCCGGCGACCCCGCCCGACCCATCGGTCGAGGTCGAGGAGCCGGTTTACATCTCGATCCAGGAATCGGGCGAGCTGTTCATCGCCGATGCGCCCGCCACGCTGGCCAGCCTTCCGGCTGATGTCTGCGCGGCCCTGGGCGGCGGTGCCTGCCGCGAGGAGCGCGTATTCGTCCGCGCCCAGCCCGAAGTGCAGTACAACCAGTTTATGGAAGTCATGAACGCGATGCAGGAGAACGGCTTCTTCAAGGTCGGCTTGCTGAACGAAGATATCGAATAGGCCTTGCCGCCGATCGATCCGAAACAAGGCCGCGCCCCCCGGGACGCGGCCTTTTTCTTTGCCCCGCAGTTGAACCTCAAGCCGACGGGGCCAGTTAAGCGGTTCCTCGACCAAACTGGAATGCCGCCTCATGACCGACCAGCCCACCATCACCGTCGATGGCCACACCATCCCCCTGCTCGGCTTCGGCACCTGGCAGCTGGAGCCTGCGGATGCTCGGCGGATGGTCGCCGAGGCCCTGCGGATCGGTTATCGCCACATCGACACGGCCTGGATCTACAAGAACGAGGCTGCGGTCGGCGACGGAATCCGCGACGCGATCGCGGAGGGCGTGGTGGCGCGCGACGACATCTGGCTGACCACCAAGATCTGGGTCGAGCATTTCCACAACGGCGACCTTCAGAAGCAGGCGAAGGAATCGGCTGAAAGCTTGGGCTTCACGCCCGACCTGTTGTTGTTGCACTGGCCCAAGAAGACGCCGCCGTTCGCCGAGACCCTCAGCGCCCTGAACGATGCCTTGGACCAAGGGTTCACCAAATCCATTGGCCTGTCGAACTTCCCCTCCGCGCAGTTCCGCGAGGCCCAGAGCCTGTCCAAGGCCCGGCTGGTCACCAACCAGGTCGAGTACCATCCCTATCTGTCCAACCAGACCCTGATCGCGACGGCCAGGGATCTCGGCTCCTCGATCACGGCCTGGTCTCCCCTGGCACAGGGCAAGATCGCCGACGATGCGACGCTCAAGGACATCGCCGAAGCGCACGGCAAGATGACCGGCCAGGTCACCCTGCGCTGGATCATCCAGCAGGGCGTGATCGCCATCCCGCGCACCACCAAGGAAAGTCGGGCCGCCGAGAATTTCGACATCTTCGATTTCGAGCTGTCGTCCGAGGAGATGCAGCGCATCCATGCCCTGGCCGTGTCCGACGGTCGTCTGGGCGACTGGCTCGACAAGGACTTCACCTGGGATCAAGACTAGGCGATCCACGCCCGGATCGGCATTCGTCGGTCCGGGCCATCAGCCGACGCTGGAGATCGCATCATGGCCAGCCGCGCCCGCCTCTGGCGTATCGTCTTTGCGGTCGTCGGCTGGTGCGCGATCAGCCTGCAATACGGTCTGGCCATGACCGCCGCCACACGGTCGTCGATCGGCAGTACGGTCGTCTTCTTCAGCTATTTCACAATCCTGACCAATGTCCTGGTCGCCCTGGCCATGACCGCCCCCGCAGTGGCTCCGGCGAGTCGTCTCGCACGGTGGACTACGACCGAAGGCGTCCGGTCCGCGATCGCCATGTATGCCGCCGTGGTCGGCGTCATCTATCATCTGTTCCTGCACGCCACCTGGAACCCGCAGGGTCTGGCGCTCGTCGCCAATATCGGCCTGCACTACGTCATGCCGATCGCCATGGTGCTGGACTGGCTGATGTTCGTGCCGAAAGGTCGTCTGCGGTGGATCGATCCGGCGAAATGGCTGGCATTTCCGCTGCTGTACGGCGTCTGGACGGTGATCCATGGCGCGATGATCGGCTGGTATCCCTACTGGTTCATCGACATCGGCGAACTGGGGTGGCCTCGGGCCATGACCAATTTTGGCGGTCTGCTGGCCTTCTTTCTGATCCTTGGGCTGGTTGTCGTGGCGATCGACCGCACGCTGGGCCGCGACGCCCGGCGTGACAGGATCGCATCGGCCCCCTAAGCCTCGCGTTCGATACGGAGCGTTCGATGGCCTACAGATCCCTGCGCGACTTCATGGCCCAGTTGGAGGCCGACGGCGAACTGGTCCGCGTGTCCGAACCCATCTCGACCGTGCTGGAGATGACCGAGATCCAGACCCGTCTGCTGCGTAACGGCGGCCCCGCCGTCCTGTTCGAGAAACCCATCATGCCCGACGGGTCGATCAGCCCGATCCCGGCCCTCGCCAACCTATTCGGCACCGTCAAGCGGGTGGCCATGGGCGTCACCCTGGATAACAAGATCCGCACCACAGGCACCGACCTGCGCGAAGTCGGCGAACTGCTGGCCTTCCTGCGTAACCCGACGCCCCCGCGCGGCCTGCGCGACGCCTTCGACATGCTGCCCTTGGCCAAGACCGTCATGGGCATGCGGCCCAAGATCGTGAAGAAAGCCCCGGTCCAGG